>CANQVK010000001.1 GCA_947627275.1 uncultured Ruminococcus sp.
CTCTTAACCATTTTCTTTGTAGCTGCCATCATAATACACACCTCATAAACCTTTCTTCTATTTTACAAATCGTAATAAGTGATTTTTCTTTTTATTATTACGATCAGTATATTTTGTTTTATCGTTTTTGTTTCCGGAAGTTCTTGTTTTTCTCGTCCCTTCCATGATTCTATTATATCATTCCGCCCTCGGCATTAACACCCTAAAAATCCGAACTTTGCCATAAAAAATACGAGATGTATATCCAATTGATAAAAAGGAGCTTATTTAAGCTCCTTTTTATACTTACGGTTTATTTTGCTGCGATTATTTATTATTGGAAAATCATTTTCTTCGTAGGGACACGTCACGCCGTGTCCCTACAAAATATTGAATTTCAGACAGTGATTCCGAAACGCATAATTATATTCGCCGCTTTAGTCTGACAACATTGACTTTTCATGGGGCGGCGTTCGTATTATTCACTATATTTTAAGCATTACATAGTGAAAAATTATATATATTTCTGAAAATTACAAATACCTCTTGATTTTATAGAAAAAGGTGGTAAAATATAATTAGCACTCATAAACTAAGAGTGCTAAGACGGCGAGTCGCCGCAGACATCGCCGACCGTGTGATCGGATACGAAAAACATCAACAAAGGCAGCAATGCCTTAAACCAAACAGAAGCATTATCGCTTCTGAATAATAATCAGGAGGTAATTTTATGAACATCAAACCCTTACAGGACAGAGTAGTTGTTAAAATGGCTGAGGCTGAGGAAACTACCAAAAGCGGTATCATTCTCTCCGGCTCGGCTAAAGAAAAGCCTGAGATCGCGATCGTTGTCGAGGTAGGTCCCGGAACTTCCGAAGTAACTATGGAGGTCAAGAAGAATGATAAGGTTCTTATCTCCAAGTACTCAGGAACTAACGTCAAGCTTGACGGCGAGGAATACATCATCGTCCGCATGGAGGACATTCTTGCGGTCGTAGACTGATCGCAGCATCGGGAACAAATTCCGAATAATATATAATAAAGGAGTAATCAGAAATGGCTAAAGATATTAAATACGGCGAGGACGCAAGAAAATCACTTCAGGCAGGTATTGACAAGCTTGCCGATACCGTAAGAATAACAATGGGACCCAAGGGCAGAAACGTTGTTCTTGACAGAAAATTCGGCGCTCCCCTCATCACTAACGACGGCGTTACCATTGCAAAGGACATCGAGCTTGAGGACGCTTTCGAGAACATGGGCGCTCAGCTCGTGAAAGAAGTTGCCACAAAGACAAACGATGCGGCTGGAGACGGTACTACAACCGCTACTCTCCTTGCTCAGACTATCGTTCGCGAGGGTATGAAAAATATTGCGGCAGGCGCAAACCCCATGGTTCTTAAAAAGGGTATCGCAAAGGCTGTTGACGCCGCCGTAAAATCTATCGTTGACAACTCGAAATCCGTTGAGGGTACCGAGGATATTGCAAGAGTAGGTACTGTTTCCTCCGCTGACGAAGCTGTCGGCAAGCTCATTGCAGAAGCTATGGAAAAGGTAACGTCAGACGGCGTTATCACTATCGAGGAAAGCAAGACCGCTGATACCTACAGCGAGGTAGTTGAGGGTATGCAGTTCGACCGCGGCTACATCTCTCCCTACATGGTAACAGATACGGATAAAATGGAAGCCGTTTACGACGACGCTTTCATTCTTATTACAGATAAGAAGATCTCCTCGATCCAGGAAATTCTTCCTCTCCTCGAGCAGATCGTTAAAATGAGCAAGAAGCTCGTTATCATTGCCGAGGACGTTGAGGGCGAGGCTCTTACAACCATTATTCTCAACAACCTCAGAGGAACATTCAAGGTTGCGGCTGTAAAAGCTCCCGGCTTCGGCGACAGACGCAAGGAAATGCTTAAGGATATTGCCGTACTCACAGGCGGCGAGGTAATCACAAGCGAACTCGGTCTTGAACTGAGCGAAACTACTGTTGAACAGCTCGGTATGGCTAAGCAGATCGTTATCCAGAAGGAAAACACTATCATCGTTGACGGCGCAGGCGACAAGGACGCTATCAAGTCCAGAGTTGCTCAGATCCGCGCTTCTATAGAGACTACGACGTCAGATTTCGACCGTGAAAAGCTTCAGGAAAGACTTGCAAAGCTTGCAGGCGGCGTTGCCGTTATCAAAGTCGGCGCAGCTACGGAGATCGAAATGAAAGAAAAGAAGCTCCGTATCGAGGACGCTCTTGCAGCTACAAAGGCGGCTGTTGAGGAGGGTATCGTTGCAGGCGGCGGTACCGCTTATATCAACGCTATCCCCACAGTTGAAAAAATGCTCCCCACTCTTGACGGAGACGAAAAAACAGGCGCTAAGATCATTCTTAAAGCTCTTGAAGCTCCCGTTCGTCAGATCGCAGAAAACGCAGGTCTTGAAGGCAGCGTTATCGTTGACAAGATCAGACGTTCACGCAAGGCAGGCTACGGCTTTGACGCATACAGCGAGGTTTATACGGATATGATCCCTGCCGGTATCGTTGATCCTACTAAGGTAACGCGTTCCGCACTTCAGAACGCCGCTTCCGTTGCCGCTATGGTACTCACTACGGAAAGCCTTGTTGCCGATCTCCCCGAGGAGAATCCTGCTCCCGCAATGCCCGCAGGCGGTATGGGCGGAATGTACTAAGCGGCGAGTATAGTTACCTCTCTGACAAGAATCACAAAGAAACAAAATCTCCGCTAAAAAGCAACGGCGAACCCGATTTTTTGGGTTCGCCGTATTTTTTTCAGTAAAAACGAAAAGCTGTTAAGAATTTTTTCTGCATAAAAATAAGCAATTTAAACAGATACTTCTTGTCGTACATAAATTTATCAAATCATAATCCTCTTTTTCCAGTAAACTACCCAAACATTCCTCATCTTCCTCATTAAGGTCAAATAATTCTCCGCAGTTCTCGCAGCTCATAAAATATACGCCCTTTTCGTAATTATCCATTGCATTTACAGCACATTTTCCGCATAGCTTTTTTTGAAAATTTGAATAAGGCATAATATATTCGTCCGCAAATTCCCTTTCTGCTTCTTCCTCGGAAAAAATTTTTCCGCAGCTCTCACACTTCTGCATATCATCATCTCTTTTCCATAAACATCATTTTTGACGTTATGATAATTATAACATCTTATTAGCTGTTTGTCAATACATCATTTATGTTGTAAACTGAAATTACACTACCTACAGTTTAATAAAACTACAGATAGCGAATATATGATCAGGAATGGTGTTGTTTTATGCAGAATAACTTATGTCTCTACCCAAACTTAGTTAAAGCCCGAAAAAGCGCATGCACCCAATATGAGCTTGCCGATCTCATCGGTATATCTCAGCAGGAAATAAGCCGTTACGAGCGCGGAATAACCAAAGCTCCCATAAACTATATAAAAGATGTTGCAGAGATATGTAATGTCAGCGTTGATTATATTCTCGGACTTTCCAGAGATACGTCTGATATGTTGTCACAGAAGCATTTTGAACTGCTGGAGCTTTTCGATAAGCTTAATTCCGAAAACAAAATAAAGCTTATCGAAAGAGCCGAGGCTCTGCTCGATATTCAGAATACAAAGTGCGACTGAACGTGCACAAAAAAACACAACAAGGTGTTTTCAATGAAAAATCATAACACATAATTGTAAAAAAAGCCAACACAAAATTGTGCTATATGATAAAATAATAAAAACACGATTTTGAGGTTGACTTTATGAAAAACTATGATAGAGTGCGGAATCTGCGTGAGGATTCGGACTATACCCAGAAGCAGACCGCTGAAAAGCTTTTTCTGCATCTTACTCAATACCGTCGTTACGAATGCGGCGAAAGCGAAATACCGTTAAATATAGCAATAAATATCGCGAAGCTTTACGGCGTTTCGCTCGATTATCTTGTCGGCTTGTCCGATGTCAGGAAAATAATGAACAAGTCGTCTTTGAGCGATACGGAAATAGAGCTTATTGAAAAATTCCGAAAGCTCAGCCGTACAGCTCAGGGCAGACTGCTCGAAAGAGCCGACGTCCTGCTTGATAAACCGAATTAAGACAGCAATTTCAAATTCGCAGTTTTATACTTGCCTATATTGCAAACACTATCAACAACTTAAGCAGGGGGACTCTGTCCCCCTGCACCCCCTGCCAAAGGGGTGACCCCTTTGGAATCCCAGTTGTCATAAATTTACCTGTATAAAGCCGCCTTATTTATTTGTAAACTTAAGTTTGCATGGCTTTATACAGGTAAATTTACGATATTGGGTTCTAATAGTTACCTCTCTGACAAAAGTGAAGGGTAACAGAATACTCTTAAGTTGTAGACAATGATATTGCAAAATATCCATATCTTTCGGCTAAAATTTTGCAATATGGGCAAGTATAATGGAAAACTTTATAATTATTGTTCATATAAAAAACTTGATTTTTTATGTGATAATATGTTATAATTTATGTATCTTCTTAAAAAGGAGTTAATTATAATGAAAAATTCTCTCAAAAAAATTCTGTCGGCATTTTCGGCGGTCTCGACCGCCGCTGTCTCGCTTAATATTCTTACCGCCTCAGCCGACGTTATCCCCAACCCCGTAATAAGCCGCAACTGTCCCGTATACTCGGGTACGGCAGGTCAGCCCGCGGCGGCAAACGATGAACATTATTTCTCATTCTGCTTCATGACTGCCCCCGATTACCTTGCCTACGACCTTTCAGCCGTTCCCGAAGAAGAACGAAAACAGGTCGCTGCCGTCTGGTACAACACAAGCTCCTACGACTATATAGGCGATTACAAAAGCCGCAATATGGAACCCTCCGACTATACTATAGAAGTCAACGCTGCTCCCGGCGGAGAATATCCGTCCGACGGCTGGGAGGTCGTTGAGACTGTAGAGGGCAACACGCTCAGTTCCCGTCAGCACATCGTAAATATGGAGGGCTATAACTGGATACGCCTTAATATTTCAAAAGCGGACGATTCCGAGGGAAAGCAGGCAAGCGTCAATTTCGATATTCACAACGTTTCCGAAGGAATATCCGACAGTTGGCTGTTTCTTGGTGATTCCATTACGGCTGGCGGCATGAACAACTGCTACGGCACAGGCTTCGCAACACACATCAACACCATTGACAGCCGCTACTTCCCGATACAGGAAAACGGCGGAATAGGCGGTATACGCAGTATTGATGGCAGAGAAAACATCGACCGCTGGCTTTCAGTCTCCCCTGCAAAATACGTCAGCATTGCCTACGGTACAAACGACTGCTGGGGCAATCCAAACGCTGCCGACGCCTATTACGAAAACACCAAATACATGATAGACGCAATTTTGGCGGCGGATAAAGTCCCCGTACTGCCGAAGATACCAGCTTCCACAAATAAGGACGTTATGGACAACGTACCGATCTATAATGCGGTCATAGACCGTCTTTATGATGAATACGGCGACAAGCTCGTAAAAGGTCCCGACTTTGAAGCTTTCTTTAAAGCGAACCCCGATCACCTCAGCGGAGACGGCGTTCATCCCTCGGACGTCGGCTATGCGGCAATGCGTGAAGAATGGGCAAGGCTTATGTACGAAAGCGTGTATAAGAGCGATAATCCGAAGCCTACAGAGGTTCAGACCGAACCTTCTACAGACGATACGCCCGTAGTTGTCTACGGCGACGCAAACTGCGACGGAGATGTAACTATCGCAGATTCAACGGCTATTTTGCAGGCTCTCGGCAATCCCGACAAGTACGGACTTTCGGAACAGGGCGCAAAAAATGCCGACTGCTGCAATACCGGCGACGGTGTTCTCCCCTCAGACGCTCTGGCAATTCAAAAAATAGACGCAAAGCTGATAACCTCACTCCCCGCAACGGATAACTGATCGCCTTGATTTTATATACTAAAAATCCCCCTTTGACTGTAAGCTTCAAAGGGGGATCGGTTTTAAAAACACCATTTACAACTTAGAGCCTGTTTAGTAGGGACACGGCGTGCCGTGTCCGCACTAAGGGAACGCCCTCTCTTGCAGGGCGTTCCCTCTCCAAAACCAGTTCCGTGAACTGGTTTTGGATTCACCCTTTGCGGAGCGCTTAACGCTATGCAGGGCTTTGATTCTCACCTGTCGGCTCGGTCGGTGCTTCTGCTTCGCAGATGTGTCCACTGGACACCCGCACCCCCGCACCCCACCAGAGGCGCTGCCTCTGGACTCCGCCAAAGGGACACCGTCCCTTTGGAATCCCAATGTTAGTCCACTTAAATTAATGACAGTGTGGAGAATAGCGTCCCCCACTAAAGTTGATGACAATGATTTTTAAAATTACATTGTCACTACGAAGCATATGCTCCTGCCCTCCTGATTCTCGACCTGCACCTTGAACTTATGCTTGTCGATAATAGATTTCGCTATGGCAAGACCCAGTCCGTAGCCGCCCGTAGAACGGTTTCTCGATTCATCGCTGCGGTAGAAACGCTCGAACAGCTTATCGACCTCCTCCTCGCGTACTCCGCTGCCCGTATTGTAGACTGCAAGAACAGCTTTTCCGTCCTCTTTGGCAAGCGACACGCGAACCGTTCCACCGTCCTTTGAATATTTCAAAGCATTGTCGATGAATATTCCCGTCATCTGCTTGATATGCTGTTCGCTGCCGACAATTTTTATTCCGTCGTCCACATTCAGAACAAAATTCTTGCGGCTCTCAAACGCCTGACACTCAAAGGGCAGCGCAGCGTTTGTAACGGCTCGGCTGAGATCAAATTCGCAGGTGATAAACTCCCTCGCGCTGTTTTCAAGCCTTGTAAGGCTGAGCAGATCGTTTACAAGGACGTTCATTCTGTCCGTCTGATCCCGTATATAATTCAGCCATTTGTTGTCGCCTATCTCACCCGATAATACGTCCGCATTTGTCGAAATTACCGTGAGAGGCGTTTTCAGCTCGTGACTTGCGTCTGAAATAAACTGCTTCTGCTTCTCAAAAGTCTCTTTAAGCGGACGGACTATAAGTCCGCTGAGAAAATACGCCGCCACCGAAAGAATAATCAGGCTCACCAAGCCGACTATGACCGTAGTACGATTAAGCTTGCGCATTATGCCCATTTCAGCCGTCCTGTCGGTCAAAACCACAAGCGTACCGTTATCCTTTTTTTCCGCACAGAAGCTCAGATTGCCGGTCATGCCCTCGGAATCCTTATCGTTAATTATTTTGTCAAGATAATCCTGCGCCGTCTCCTCTGTCAGATCGTCATTGTTGAGAGCTGCGGCGTATTTGCCGTTTTCGTCAGCCATTATAACGAAAAATTCTATCGAACCCAAAGACTTAGGGACAGGCTCTCCGAAAGGCTCTCGTCCCATTCCGCCGTCCGGCGGCTGCGGAGGCGCTTCCTCCTCGGGGAAAGGCGAATCGACTACTATCGTGTACCCGTTCAGAACAGGCACAAATACGTTGTCCGCAGTCGGCATAAAGCCGCCGTTCCCCCACATTGACCGCTCATCATCGCTATCGTTATCGTTATTGTTTTCTTCTTTATCCCATTCGCCCCAGTTGTGCCAAGGATCGTGCCACGGATCACGCCAAGGATCGGGGCTTTGATCTTCGGGCGGCTGCCATTCTCCCCAATTTCCGCCGCCTCCCTGATCTTCGCGGGGAGGTCTTGTTTCGGGGGACGGTTCTGTCGGTCGGACAGGCTCGGTACGCCGCTGCTCCTGAGAACGTGTTTCACGGGGGGACGTGGTTTCCTTTGGCGGCTCTGTCTGCGCTATGGTCGCTTCCTCCTTCTGAATCGCCTGCACAGTCGTTTCGCCACTCCTCGGAGCCGCCGTAGTTTTTTCCGTATTTCGAGTTTGATTTTCCGCAGCAGTCTCGGCAGCAGCCGAGGTAACATTTTCTTCGGCGAAAGTCGGCGGTACATTCTCTTTTCTTGGCATGCCCGCCTTATGTCTGGGATTATTGAAAGTAAAGGTCGAAGTCTTATCGTCGTATTCAACGCCTGCCGCAACCTGCCTTAGCACAACGTTTGTCTGACGCTCCATAAGCGCGTCCATAATAATGTTTACCAAACTTAAAACGACTATAAATATGGCGATAAGTATTGCCGTAATAATGCCGAAAAATTTAAGCTGAACCTTTCTGAACAAGCGGACTCCCCCTATTCCATAAAATATCCGATGCCACGGGCGGTTTTTATCTGTACCTCAGCGGCAATAGCCGTAAGCTTTTTTCGGAGGAAGGATATGTAAACCTCTATATTATTGTACTCCACATCGCTCTCGCAGCCCCATATTTTCTCGATAATACGTTCCTTCGGCAGTATCTGTCCGGGATTTGCGATAAGCATTTCCATAACGTTGTACTCTTTCAGGCTGAGTTTAACATCGTTCCCTCCGCAACTGATGGAACAGGTATTTTTACGCAGCTCAAGACCGTGGTATTCAAGGCGGTTTTCGTCCACTATTTCGCCCTTTCTGCGTGTCAGAGCGCGAACCCTTGCAAGAAGCTCCCCCGTCACAAAGGGCTTCGTCAAATAGTCGTCTGCGCCGCAGTCAAGGCCGTTTATTTTATCATCGACCTCGCTTTTGGCAGTCAGCAGAAGAACGGGCGTATTTATTTTTTCCGTCCGAAGATTTTTCAGGACCTCGATGCCGTTCATGCCGGGCAACATTATATCCAGCAGAATGCAGTCGTAAATCCCTGTAAGCGCATTGTCAAGCCCGTCAATGCCGTTGTTAAAGACATCTACGGAATACATGCTTCTTTTCAGCAGCTCCGACAAAGCGTCGGCAAGCTGGATCTCGTCCTCTATAACAAGTATTTTCATATAACGACCTCCTACAAACAGACCCATGCTTTTATTATATCATAATAGCTTTAAATAACCTTAAAATTATACTAAAATTAAATGTTTTATTTTATAGAATTTTGCGTCGATTTTTTGTGCATAATAACAAAAATATTATAAAACTATAAACAAATATTGACTAAGATTTGGATTTGTGATAAAATTGTATTGAGTAAATTTACGCAGAGCTACGTCTCTTGCATTTAATTATCTGAATAAAAGGGGTTCGCATTATGCTGTCACTTCAGGAACGTGAACATAAAAAGGGAATGTTCGCAAAAAAAACAAGTGAAAATATAAAAAAATATACGGAGCTTTACGCAGAATTCTGCCAAAACGGATACACAAAGGCTCTTGCAGAGGACTACGCCGACTTTTTTGTGGAAAACGCGAAGAAACCGGCTCACGGAGATATTATCCAGACGGCGCAGCTTTTCGACAGGCTTCACGACTTTAAATCCGCAGCCTTTTATCTCGAAAGACTGGAGGACGTCGTCAAGAAAATGACGCACGAGGAAAAATTTCTCTACTGCATAGAAGCGCTCAAAAACAAGAGCAAGCTCGGAAATTGGCGTGACGCCGAGGATTTCCGCACCGAAAACATCAATTTCATGCAGATATACTCCGACAAGGTGGATATGAACCAGAAAGCGGATATGTATATCGCGCTTGCCCATTCAGACTGCGCTGCAAGGCATTACAGCTCGGCATTCCGTCTTTTGACGGGCTTCGGCTACAAGCCGCAGGGCAGAAACGATGTTAAGCTGCTTGAAATACTCATTACGGGAGTTTACATCTGCGCTAAATCAGGCGACACCGCAAGCGTTGAAAACGCCGTAAATAACGCCCGTGCCGCTCTCGGTCTTTTCAAGGAGTTTGAACACGGCTGGTCAAAGTCATACTACGAGACCAGAATAGCCGAGGCTGCCGAGGGCATCGCATAGACTGCAAAAAAATAGCAAAAAACATCAAAAAGGGAGTCGGCAGACTCCTTTTTTAATGTTAAAATAAAAAAATATGTGTTTTATTCTAAAAGATTTCTTAAAATATATTGCTCATATTTTTTAACATAAGCTTTCTCAGCATGTTTTACTATCTGTGATATTTTTTCCAAATTATACAAAATATCTTATATAGTTATATGATTGAATTTTAAAAACTGCGATATATAGGCGTTTCAGGAAATGATTAATATTTTTGTACCGTTAATTTTTAATTAAGATTAAAAAATATTAAGCCTAAATGTATTTATAATATATTTTTATTTATTATAATAATATTAATATTATTTTATTAACTTTTGAGAGCAATATAGTGCTAAAAACAGGCAATATATTCAATTGAATGCCCGACGGATTTAGTCTATAATGAAATCATCGAAGGGCAGAATTTCCCCGACGCTTCGGAGATAACGCCTTCGTGTTTTACAAAAGATACATTTTTATGTGTCCTGTGAATACGGTAAAGCAGATTTCATTCTCAAGCCGCCGGTTTTAAACTCCGCCGGTACGTCCTACTTTTCTCCACAGCAACATATGCACAAACTTTCCGATTGTTAAACATTAATGCCTATAATATGTTTAATCGCCTAAATTCGGAAAGGATCATTTGATTCCACTTACCAAAAGCTTCACTATGGCTTGGCTGCAAGGTACTGCGATTGTACCTGCCGAAGCCTCCGCATATAGAGGGTGTGCGGAAGCTTATGAAAACAGCGGTTTTTAACGTCAAAGTTGAGAGGGTGACGTTAAAGACCGCTTTTTCTTTATATACTTGCCGCCATTACAAAATATCCAGTAATGCGGACATACAAATTTTCTGTTCAGCATTCTTTGGACATTTTGCAACAGCGGCGAGTATAAGACCTCCGAGCAGGTCTTATAAACAGTCAAAATTTTTGTGCAAAATGCTACAATATTAACGCTTAAATTTTTGCTATTTCTATATAGCATTTTATTCCAAAATGTGTTATAATAGATATAAGTCGGACAGGCTATCCACCTGACCGGTAAAGTTTAAAACTGGAGGTATATACCAATGGCAAAGAAATATTGTTACCTTTTCTCCGAAGGCGACGCTTCAATGAGAGAGCTTCTCGGCGGTAAGGGCGCTAACTTGGCTGAAATGACCAATATCGGACTCCCTGTTCCTCAGGGCTTCACTATTACTACAGAGGCTTGTACTCAGTATTACGAGGACGGCGGCATCTCCGATGAGATCATGGCTGAGATCGGCGAATATATCGTTAAAATGGAAGAGATCACAGGCAAGAAGTTCGGCGATAAGGAGAATCCCCTCCTCGTTTCCGTTCGTTCAGGAGCGCGCGCTTCAATGCCCGGTATGATGGATACAATCCTCAACCTCGGTCTTAACGAGACTGTTGTTGAAACTATCGCTGAAAAGTCCGGCAACGCTCGCTGGGCTTGGGACTGCTACAGAAGATTCATCCAGATGTACTCCGACGTCGTTATGGAAGTCGGCAAAAAGTACTTCGAGGAGCTTATTGATGAAATGAAGGCTAAGAAGGGCGTTACTCAGGACGTTGAGCTTAACGCTGACGACCTCAAGGAGCTTGCAGGTCAGTTCAAGGCTGAATACAAATCTAAGATTGGCACAGATTTCCCGTCCGACCCCAAGGAGCAGCTTATCGGTGCTATCAAGGCTGTTTTCCGTTCATGGGATAACCCCAGAGCTAACGTATACAGACGTGACAACGATATTCCTTTCTCTTGGGGTACTGCTGTAAACGTTCAGGCTATGGCTTTCGGAAACATGGGCGACGACTGCGGTACAGGCGTTGCGTTTACCCGCGACCCAGCTACAGGCGAAAAGAAGCTCATGGGCGAGTTCCTTACAAACGCTCAGGGCGAGGACGTTGTTGCAGGCGTTCGTACTCCTATGCCTATCCAGCAGATGGCTGAGACTTTCCCCGAAGCTTACTCTCAGTTCGTTGAGGTTTGCAAGACTCTCGAAAATCACTACCACGACATGCAGGACATGGAGTTCACTGTTGAAAACAGAAAGCTCTTCATGCTCCAGACAAGAAACGGTAAGAGAACTGCGCAGGCTGCTCTTAAGATCGCTTGCGACCTCGTTGACGAGGGCATGAAAACAGAGGCTGAGGCTGTTGCAATGATCGACCCCAGAAACCTCGATACGCTTCTCCACCCCCAGTTTGACGCTGCCGCTCTTAAGGCTGCTACTCCTATGGGCAAGGGTCTCGGCGCTTCACCCGGCGCTGCATGCGGCAAGATCGTATTCACAGCAGACGACGCTGTAGCATGGGCTGAAAAAGGCGAAAAGGTAGTTCTTGTACGTCTTGAAACTTCTCCCGAGGACATCACCGGCATGAAGGCTGCTCAGGGTATCCTGACAGTTCGCGGCGGTATGACTTCTCACGCTGCCGTTGTTGCTCGTGGTATGGGTGAGTGCTGCGTTTCCGGATGCGGCGACATCAAGATGGACGAGGCTAACAAGAAGTTCGAGCTTGGCGGAAAGACATTCGTTGAGGGCGACTACATCTCCATCGACGGTACTACAGGTAATATCTACGACGGCATCATTCCTACGGTTGACGCTCAGATCGCAGGCGAATTCGGCAGAATCATGGCTTGGGCTGACAAGTACAGAACTCTTAAGGTAAGAACAAACGCTGACACGCCCGCTGACGCTAAGAAGGCTCGTGAGCTCGGCGCTGAGGGAATCGGTCTCTGCCGTACAGAGCATATGTTCTTCGATCCCGAGAGAATCGCTGCTTTCCGTGAGATGATCTGCTCCGATACTGTTGAGGAGCGCGAGGCTGCTCTTGCTAAGATCGAACCTATGCAGCAGGCTGACTTTGAGGCTCTCTATGAGGCTCTCGAGGGCAACCCTGTAACTATCCGTTTCCTCGATCCTCCTCTCCACGAATTCGTTCCTACAGAGGAAGCTGACATCGCTGCTCTTGCTGAGGCTCAGGGCAAGTCTGTTGAGACTATCAAGAACATCATTTCCTCACTCCACGAATTCAACCCCATGATGGGTCACAGAGGCTGCCGTCTTGCTGTAACTTATCCTGAGATCGCTAAGATGCAGACAAACGCTATCATCAAGGCTGCTCTCAATGTTAAGAAGAATCACCCCGACTGGAACGTTAAGCCCGAGATCATGATCCCGCTCGTTGGCGATATCAAGGAGTTCAAGTTCGTTAAGAAGGTAGTTGTTGAGACTGCTGACGCTGCTATCGCTGCTGCCGGCGCTGAGCTTGAATACGAAGTTGGCACTATGATCGAAATTCCTCGTGCTGCTCTTACAGCTGACGAGATCGCTGCTAACGCTGACTTCTTCTGCTTCGGTACTAACGACCTTACTCAGATGACATACGGCTTCTCTCGTGACGATGCAGGCAAGTTCCTCAACGCTTACTACGATAAGAAGATCTTCGAGAACGATCCTTTCGCTAAGCTCGATCAGGTCGGCGTTGGTAAGCTTATGGATATGGCTGTTAAGATGGGTAAGGGCGCTAACAGCACTCTCCACTGCGGTATCTGCGGTGAGCACGGCGGCGATCCCACATCCGTTGAGTTCTGCCACAAGATCGGTCTTGACTATGTATCCTGCTCGCCTTTCCGTGTTCCGATTGCTCGTCTTGCTGCTGCTCAGGCTGCAATTGCTAACAAGTAATTCGGAAACTTAAGGTAACTTAATAAAACGCTAACGGCTCTCCGAAAAATTACGGAGAGCCGTTTATTTTTTCCTCATTTTCATTTAAGGCTTCGAGAAATACACGCAGAAGCTTGGCTGCATTTGCCTGTCTTTTCGGCGACAATGCCCTGCACAGGGATAAAAGCTCGTTCTCCGTTTCGGTGGACGAGGTTTCTTTTCCGTTCACAATATAGTCGGTCGTTACCAGCAGTGCGGCTGAAAGCTTTCTAAGGGTCGTTACCGTCATGTTTTTTCTGCCTTTTTCAATATCCGCAAGAAACTGCACGGAAATATCCGCCATTTCTGCAAGTCGTTCCCTTGTAAGTCCTTGTTCCTTTCTCAATTTCAATATACGTTTTCCTGTTTCAGCGTATGGATATTCCATTCTTATCACCTCTTTAGTAATAGTATAACCCTAACTAAAGTTTCAGAAAATCATCTATAGCTATTGACAAATCATAACTATAGATGTATAATATACATATGGAAGTCAAATTATACCCCCTCATGACTTTCAAGAAAGGAGTATGTTTTATGAGATTAAAACAAATCGCAGCTTATTCAGCAGCTCTGGCAATTCTATGCGGAAATTTTTCAACAGCTCAGAATTTTCCGCTTATTAAAAGCAATTTTCTGACGGCTGCTGCTGAAGACGATTATACAGAGTATACTGATGGCGACCTGACGTACCGCTTGTACTCTGATTATGCTATTGTTTATAAATGTTTATCATCTGCAACGGTAGCAAAAATAGCTTCAACGGTTAAGGGCGTTCCTGTCACAAATATTGGAAATTCTGCCTTTGAGAATTGCACAAAGCTAGCAACAATAATAATTCCAGACAGCATTTTCAAAATTGAATCAAATGCTTTTTACAATTGCTCAGCATTAGCAACGATAAAAATACCAGAAAGTGTTTCAGAAATTGGGGAATCAGCATTTAGAAATTGTTCAGGCTTGAGCAGTTTTAAATTTCCAGATGGAATAAATGTCATTTCTAACAGTGTTTTGCGTGGATGTGAGAATCTTGTTAGCATAGATATTCCTGAAACTGTAACTACGATTGAGAATAGTGCTTTTGAAGAATGCACTGCACTCCCTGTAATCACAATTCCTGAGGGTGTTGTTACAATGGAAGGCAGTTGGGAATCTGGCATATTTTGTCATGGTGCGCTTGCAGGATGTACAAATTTAGCAAAGGTATCATTACCTTCAACCCTTGAAACAATTGGCGCAGGTACATTTGGTGACTGTTCTAATTTGACAACAGTATCTGTACCGCAAAACGTCAAAAGCATTGGCGAACTTGCTTTTTGGCAGTGCTCTAAATTAAAGGCTCTTGAATTACCTGAAAATCTTACATCAATTGGATATAGATGCTTTGAAGGCTGTTCTTCTCTTACAGACATCGTTCTCCCTTCTGATTTGAGGAATCTTGGAAGTTGGGCATTTGTAGAATGTTCAAAACTTACAAAAGTGGTGATTCCTGATTCTTTGACAGTAATTAATGATAAAGTGTTTTGCGATTGTTCTTCTCTTGTAGATGTAACGATACCTGATTCCATTACATCAATTGGGACATCCGCTTTTAGTGGTTGCTCATCTCTTGTAAAGGTAGATATTCCAAATTCTGTTTTAACAATGGGAGACCATGCGTTTTCAGATTGCGATTCACTTAAGGAATTTACCTTTCCCTCGGGAATGACAACCATTCCTAATTCAGTGCTTCAAAATGATCGTTCACTGATTAGCATTACAATTCCCGAAACTGTAGTAACAATTGAAACCTGTGCTTTTAAAAATTGTTCATCCCTTCCAAGTATTGTTATTCCAGAAGGCGTAGTTACAATGAAAGGAGCATGGGAGTCAGGTATAGTTTGCTATGGTGCATTGACAGGATGCTCTAATCTAACTGACGTCCTGCTGCCTGATTCTCTTGCATCAATTGGAGCTGGTACTTTTGCAGGCTGTAAAAATTTAAAACATATCACACTACCAGAAGGACTTACAACAATTGGAGATTATTCTTTCTATAAATGCGAACAGCTTGAAAATGTAAAAGTAAGCAGTACTGTTGCTAATTTAGGTCAAAATGCATTTAATAACTGTACATCACTTAAACACATAGTTTTTTCTGAAAATATGGTAAGTATTGGAGAATATGCGTTTGAAAACTGTAATAATCTCAAAGGTATTTATATTCCTTCGGATTTTTGTGCAATTAAACTAAATGAAAAGACAATCCCCTCATCATCTATTATCTACGGTCAACCCGATTCACCAGTTGAATCATACGCAAAACAATATAATCGAATCTTTGTTGACATCAATTCCGTAGAACCGATTTATCATGGCGACTGCAACATGGACGGTAAATTTTCCGTTTCAGATGTCGTCACGCTCCAGAAATGGCTTTTATCCGAATCCACAAAAGAAGTAAAAAACTGGCAGTCTGCCGATTTATGCAAGGACGGCAAGCTCGATGTATTTGATATGTGTCTGATGCGGAAAAAGCTCGTCAATAGCTGATTATTTCTCTATCTGCACATCAAGAGAAATATACTCGCCGCTATTACAAAATATCCACTAATGCAGACATACGAATTTTCTGTTCAGCATTTTTTGGACATTTTACAATAGCGGTAAATATAAATAGGGTTTGTTTCCGCAATAACAGGGACAGAAAATTCCCCTGCACGCTTCGGCTTGCAGGGGAATTTTTACTGTCGCCAAAAAATCATCACATTTTATCACAATCCAAACATCTAAGTGAAAAAAGCGTCACAAATTATTTTGCATACTTTTACAAATGCCGCAAACTCATTTCACATTCCGAAACTATAATATAATCACAACAGAAGAACAAAGGCTCTTCCGAAAAAATCAAAAGGAACGTGATCATAATGAATGAATACAATTTCAATATTGAGGAAATCGAAGAATCCAACAGCATAAATACACCCTCTCCCAAAAAGCCAAAGAAGCGCATTGCGCTGAAAATCGCCGCTTCACTTATGGCTATGACGCTCGTTTCCGCAGGCTCTATAGGCGTTTACAGGCAGTTTGCGGAAGCTCCGAAAAATTCCGTGACGGCTGAGAACAGCGAAGCTCCCGAAAGCAATATATCCGCAGAAACCGTAAGTATGCTAAAGGCTGCTGAATCTGACGGCAAGGAGCTTTCAGGCGAGGAGATAGTTGAAAAGGTCATGCCCTCCGTGGTAGGTATAGAGTCCACCTTCTCGATGCCCGAACAGCAGAGAAGCGGCGGAAACAGATTTTTCGGCTTTGGATTCGACTTCGGCGGCGAACAGGTACAGCAGGACCCCGTCGGAACAGGCACAGGCGTTACAGTTACCGAGGACGGCTATATCGTCACCAATGCGCACGTCATCTACGACAGTCAGAACGGCTGTGGGCTTGCGTCCGATATAAAGGTTCTTCTCGGCGACGATACCTACGAGGCAGAGGTCATCGGCTACGATACGGACTGCGACCTTGCGGTACTGAAAGTTGACGGAAAAGGTCTTACCGCCGCTGAATTTGGCGACAGCGATGAGCTTAAGCTCGGCGAGAACGTCATCGCTATCGGCAATCCTCTCGGCTTCGACCTTATGAATACGGTTACAAGGGGCTGCGTTTCGGGACTTAACAGAAATATCACGATCAACGACAAGTCCATGAATCTTATCCAGACGGACGCCGCAATAAACTCGGGCAACTCGGGCGGTCCTCTTATAAATAAGTATGGTCAGGTGATCGGCATAAACTCATCGAAAATGTCAAGCTCCTACTACGGCGAAGCTTCCATCGAGGGAATCGGCTTTGCTATCCCCTCGAACGAGGTGTCAAAGATCGTTGACGATATTATGAACTTCGGCTACGTTACGGGCAAGCCACAGCTCGGTATCAGCTGTCAGGCGGTGACGGAGACTATCTCTCAGATGTACAACATGCCTGTAGGCGTGTATGTAGTGGAGGTTTCGGAGAACAGCGCCGCTGAAAAGGCAGGATTGAGAAAGGGTGACATAATAACTGCCGTTAACGGCGTTGAGGTCACGACTTCCGAGGAACTTACAGCTCAAAAGAATCTGCACTCAGCAGGCGATGAAATTGAACTTACGTTTATCAGGGACGGCGAAGAAATGACGGCAAAGGTGACTTTGGACGAAATGAATACTTCGCAGAGTTAAAGGCAGTAAAATAGTCCGCCAAAAACAAAAATATCCCGTCAGAACTACAGTAAATCACAGTTCTGACGGGATTTATATAATGTTAAAAATTATTTATTTTCCATCCATACTTTCATATCCGTTATTTCGCCGCCCGTGGAAACGTAGGCGTAAAACTGGAGAATAAGCGAAGCATCGGAAGAATCTACTGCGCCGTCTCCGTTAACGTCGGCGACCGCTTTCTGCTCTGCCGTAAGAGTAGTGTCTTTTCCTGTTGAAACAGCCGAATATTCTATGAGAGCCGCCGAAGCGTCCGAAGAATCCACAACACCGCTAAGGTCAATATCTCCCCAGAGATTCTCGGGCGCGGGGAGCTTTTCATCCGAGATCTCAACATCGACCATTGCATATTCCGCATTTTCGTCTATCGAAACGGAAATTCTAAAAGTCGAAGCCTCTGAAACATCATATTTCTGCTCCTTAAGAAGCATTCCCGATGTAAGGGAGGTCTTTTCGATAAGCTTATCATCAAGGTAAACGGAAGCCTCCGCATCCTTCATTGCCGTTTCATCAACATGTCCCCAGTTGAAAGAGACCGTATTCGTGTTTTCAACGTTAAATGTAATATCGGATATGCTTGTAGTATAAGTTGTCGCACCCTTGAAAAGTATTCCCTGACGGTAAGTGTTTCCGTTGATCGTTATGGCGTCAAGGTCGCTTACAGCGTCAAGCACGGAAACATTCTTCATGTTGAAGCCCGAATTGGAAAATTCCTTTGAATCGGCAGGATCGGGGATAACCACGGGTTTCTTGGCAGCGATCGAGTCCGTCTTGACGTCGCCCATTATGTATTTTGCGTCCTCGTCCATTTCAACGCTGAAACAGATCTTTGAAGCGTCCGAAACGTCCACCGTATACTCCATTGGAAGCATATAGGGACTGAGAGAAATTTTTTCCGTAAGCACGTTGTCGATATAAACGGAAACTACTGCGTTAGTCATTTTCGTGTTGTCAACATGACCCCATGTGCAGGAAATAGAGTCGATGTTCTCGGTATTGTACGTGATCTCCGCAGTGCTTGCCGAATACGTGGTAGCTCCGCTGAAAACTATACCCTGATAGTAGTCTCTGCCGTTCACCTTGCATGTTTCAAGACTGCTGAGAACATCGTGGATCTTTGTGTTTTTCATGTTGAAGCCGTCGCCGATAAAAAGCTCAGCTGTTGAATATTCGGGAGTAGTGTACGTCTTTTTAGGAGCGAAGGAGTCTACGGAAATATCCAGCATAGAATACTTGGCGTCATCTTCAATATCAACGCAGATGCGGAGATTTGAAGCCTTTGAAACATCAAACGTATGCTCTGTTAGCAGCATTGTGGCGGAAAGAGGGAACTTTTCCGTAAGAACGTCGTCAAGATATACGGAAACGGTCGCACCCGTCATTTTTGTATTGTCAACGTGACCCCATGTGCAGGAAATGCTGTCAACGTTTTCCGTATTGAAAGCGATCTCCTCAACGCTGTTCTGATATGTATAGCGACCCGAAAAAGTGATTCCCTGATAGTAATATCTTCCGTTTACACGCTGAGCGTCAAGCTGATTTACCGCAAGAAACGGCTTAGCGTTTACAATATTGAAGCCCGAATCGGCAAATTCCTCCGCAGAAGAATATTCCGGCGTAAGATGAAGCTCAGAGGGTTCAGCTCCGTCAACGACAGTCTCTGCCATTGCGTACTGAGCGTTTTTCTCTATTTCAAGGGAAATGCGAAGCACCGAGGCAGAGGAAACGTCAATTGTATGCTCTAAAACCGCCATAGTTGACGTAAGCGGTACCTTCTCGGTAAGAACGTCGTCAAGGTATATCGAAACTGTGGCGTTAGTCATTGCGGAGTTATCAACATGACCCCATGTGCAGGAGATTTTGTTGATATTTTCGGTATTGTAGCTTATTTCCGCTGTATTTGTGCCGTAGCTGTTCTTGCCTGTAAATACGACGCCTTGACTGTAAGTTCTGCCGTTCATGTTGAAAGTGCCGTCCTCCGAAGAATGAGAATATATCTCGGCGTATGAAGCGTTCAGACCTCCGGCGATAAATTCATCCGACGCCGACACCGCCGAAGCCGTCACGGAAATTCCGGGAACACCTGCGCCGACAACAGGCGCAGTTCCGACCATAACGGAACATGCTAAAGCGCAGACTGCCATTTTCTTAAAATTCATTATTTTTACCTCCAATTCTTTCACTATTTAAATTATAACAAAATACTGCTTCAAAATAAAGACTTCTAAGGAAAATCTCCATATTGCACAAAACTTAAATGTAACTGTTCAATTTAGCAGAGGGGCAGCGTCCGCCTGCAAATAACGGAAACAGCCGAACGTTATGTTCGGCTGTTTCCGCATTAGGTGGTTTATATGAAATTAGAAGATGTCAGTTTTCTTTTCTGCCCCGTCTGAAGTCGCCCCCGGGCATATCGGGCATTACAAAATTTCCGCTTTCATCGGTAGCCGGCTGAAAATCCTTTCCGCCGCCTCGTCCGCCAAAGCCGCCGCCCATAATAGACTGCCGTCCTATGAAAGACGTAATGTCCTCGGCGGTGAAGCTTCCGACAGGCGTGCCTTTGCCGTCATAGCCGCCGTTCTCAAAGAGACCGTAGCTGCCTGCGGAAGACGTACTGCCGCCGATAGAGAGTGTATATGTTTGTCCCTTTTCAATGTCGGGACTGCTGATTACTATATGATCAAAGGTTTTTGCAGGCTTAAAATTTATGATGTCATTACCGTCCTCATCAAGAAGCGTAACAAGCGCATCCTTTTCCTGCGATGAACCTATAGCCGCCGAAACGCTGTACTGCGTCGAGCCTTCTCCCGGATATTCAGCCATTTGAGAACTGCCTGCCGCTGCAAGAAGTCCGCCTGTGACAACGATCTCGCTGTTGCCGTCCAATGCGCCGTTTCCGCCGTTTGTAGGACCGTTTACAAGTATCGTGCCGCCGCTTATAGTCATATTGCCGTTGGAGTCAAGACCGTCTCCCTCGGCGTCAACGTACACGAAACCGCCGCTTATATTAAGCTCAACGCCTTCGGAGTAAGCGCCCATTCCGCCCTGAGACGTACCGTCAGCCGCATTGAAGCCATCGTCCGTTGAGCTGACGTTGATAACTCCGCCGCTTACGTTTATAACTGCGCCCTCGATACCCTCGTAGGATTCGGTCACAGCCACAGAACCGTCCGTTATCGAAGCTGTTTTGTCCGCATGTATACCGTCGTTGCCTGCACAAAGCGTTGAAAAACCGCCGCTTATACCGACGTCACCATTTGAATGGACTGCATCGTCCGCAGAATCGACGGTAATATTTCCGCCGCTTATCTTCACCAGCGTACCGCCCTTCAAGCCCTTGGTACTAACTGTTAAGGAAGCGTTGCCCTCATTTTCGATTAAAGTATCTGCAAGGGAGGACACTGTCAGCTCAGCGTTCATATCGGGCGGCGTCATGCCGCCAAAATCAAAGCCGTCCGGAGGCGTCATATCATCGGGGGGCGTCATATTTTCAAAATCTCTGAGGTCAGAGCCGCCGAAGCCGTGTCCGCCGCCGAAATCCATGTCATTATGAGTTTTTACGCAGTTTTCATGACCGCCGCCGCTTGTAACGTCAAGCTTTCCGTCAGCTATAATAAGCTCCGTTTCAGCCTGAATGCCGTCCTGTTCTGAGTTTATGAGAAATTCTCCGCCCTCGATGTAAACGAATCCAAAAGAAGTATCGTCCTTTTTAGTGGATTTTATACCGTCTCCTCCGCAATTCATGTTAATTTTTCCGCCGCATACCGCCACGTAATCCTTGCCCTTGACTCCGTCGCATACGGAAGTAATATTGATATTTCCTCCCGTTATGACAACATCGTCCTTAGAGTGGATACCGTCTGCGAAATTGGCGTTTATGTTAAGCGTACCCGAACCGTTTATCGTAATGCTGTCGCTGCTGAAAATACACGCATCGGGTTCTTGGTTCGCTTTGTCCGCATACGTGTAAACAGAACCGTCCGTGAGCGTATTTACGCTGTTTTCCGCAAGAGAGATAAAAATTTTATCGGAATCCGCGCCATATATCGGCGATGAGTTCTTGCAGGTAATGTCCGCATTATCGAGAATAAGCTGAACCTTTGCCTTGTCTGCATTCACAACGATCTGACCGTTATCGAGAGTTCCCGAAATTCGGTAAACTCCCTCTTTCGAGATCGTTATTACCGAACCGTCAACGGAAACGCCGTCGCCGCCGCATTCGGCTGAATCGCCGCCGAGTTTTATTTCGGCAGTAATATTGTCAAGATCGGGGACTTTGTCTCTGTCTGAAAAAAGTTCGCTGTAAGACCCTCCAACGTTATTTGACATTTCGTCAGCTTCGGGCAAAGACGATTCGGAGGAGCTGTTTTCATTAGCTGAGCTTTCCGCCGAATTGTCGGAAAGACTGCTTTGTTCAACGTTTACGCCGCTGCATCCTGCCGCGACAACGGAAAAAGCCGCAAGCGTAAGGAAACCCAGAGTTTTTTTGAATATTTCGGAATTGTTCATTTTTTTCACCTTTTCTGCTGTGGTTTCCCAATTCCTTTCTATGATATTATTTTAACGCATAAATATGACGGTTTCGTGAAAACGTGACGAAAGTTTTCTGTCATGACTTCAAAATTAACTTTCATGCGCAGTCCGAAAAGCTCCTTGCATTTTTTTTCAAAATGTTTTATACTATATATTAGCACTATCCACAACTTAAGCGATCTTATTTCATTTTACTTCTTGTCAAAGTGAGACTTTTTGAACCCATGTCGTATATTTCTACCCCATTCGGGGTAGAAATATACGAAAACAGAGATTCCAAAGGGGTCACCCCTTTGGCAGGGGGTGCAGGGGGACAGAGTTCCCCTGCTTAAGTTGTTGACAGTGTATATATTAGAACTGTTCAGTAAACTTGGTTCAAGGAGATGTGCAATATGATATACATGCTTGAGGACGACCCCTCTATCCGTAATTTTGTTATATATGCTCTTAATAACTCGGGATTTGAGGCGGTGGGATTCGAGTTCCCCTCAGAGCTGTACCGTGCCGCCGCTCAGAAGCTGCCCGAGCTTCTGCTGCTGGACATAATGCTTCCCGAGGAGGACGGCATAACTGTACTCAGAAAGCTGCGCTCGGCTTCGGAGACAAAAAAACTCCCCATAATACTGCTTACAGCAAAGGGTACTGAATTTGACAAGGTAAACGGACTTGACAGCGGCGCAGACGATTATATTTCCAAACCATTCGGAACTATGGAGCTTATTTCACGCATTAAAGCTCTGCTTCGCCGTTCCGAGCCGCAGTCCGACGAAAATGTTTTTAAAGCGAAGAATTTAACGCTCAGGGCCGATATGCGCGAGGTCACGGCGGACGGCAGAAAAGTTGCTCTGACTTTAAAAGAATACGAGCTTCTTTACCTGCTGATAAAAAACAAAGGAAAAGTTTTCACACGGGACGAACTGCTGCGGATAGTATGGGGATTCGATTTTTCGGGAGAAAGCCGCACTGTTGACGTTCATATACGCACTCTCCGTTCAAAGCTCGGCAGCTGCGGAGAACTGATAGAGACCGTTCGGGGAGTCGGCTACAGAATAGGAGAAAACAATGACTAAAAAAATTTTTTTAGCTGTTTTTTTAACAGCCCTCACAGCGTCTTTGTCGGGGATAATTCTTACGGCAGTCGTCTCGGGCGATACAAGTCTTAAAAGTCTGAATATTATTGTGGTAATTGCGGCAGTTCTGACGCTTCTTATTCTTATGACCGCTTTTTTGACCGCACGAAATATAGTCCGCCCTATCAGAAACATAGACCCGAGACGTCCACGTTCGAGAAAGGCTTACAAAGAGCTTTCGCCCATTCTCGACAGTCTGAAAAAGCAGAACGGCAGGGTAAACCGCTATATAGCCGAGCTGACCGACAGCCGTGAACAGCTCAGCCTTATAACCGAAAACATGAAAGAGGGCATAGTTATCGCCGACCCGAAAACGATCGTGCTTTCCTGCAACACTGCCGCATACAGGCTGATGTGCGCCGAGCCGATGAGCGAGGGGCAGAGTATTTACGCGCTAAGCAACGACGAGCCGTTCCGCCGCTGTATACAGGACGCAATGGGCGGCAGACGGTCTGATATTATCGTAAGGACAGAGCAGGGCGACCGACGGGTGATCGCAAGTCCCGCAAGCATATCCGACGCTCTCAACGGGATAGTCGTTTTTATTATGGACGTTACCGAGGAACAGGCTTTGGAAAAAATGCGCAGAGAGTTTACCGCAAACGTCTCGCACGAGCTGAAAACTCCACTGACCGCTATTTACGGGATCTCCGATATGCTTGCAAACGGAATGGTAAAACATGAGGACGTTGCTTCCTTCGGCGAGAATATCCGAAGCGAGGCAGACAGGCTCATTACTCTTATCGAGGATATAGTCGCTCTCTCAAAGCTCGATGAAAACGACCTGCCCAGACAAGACGAGGAAGTAGACCTCTACGAGCTTGCCGGAGAGGTCATAAACAGACTTTCAAAGGCTGCTGCGGACAGAAATATCGTTTCAAAGCTTATCGGCGACCATGTGACTATAACGGGAAACAGGACTGTTCTGGACGAGATAATATACAATCTCTGCGACAATGCCGTGAAGTACAATCGTGACGGCGGAAGCTTTGTTGTAAGAGTTTCTCATATACCCATGAAAGCGATAATTACCGTCACGGATACGGGTATCGGTATTCCAGATGAGCATATCGACCGTATTTTCGAGCGGTTCTACCGTGTGGACAAAAGCCGTTCACGGAAAATCAACGGAACAGGTCTCGGACTGTCTATCGTCAAGCACGGCGTAAGCTACCATAACGGCACGGTACGCGCTGTAAGCTCCGAGAACGGCACGGTATTTATTGTGGAACTGCCGTGCCTTAAACAGGCAGACAGCGTTGTGTCTGCAACCTAAGCAGGGACACAACATGCCATGTCCGCATTAAGACAATCAAAAGCTCACCCGTATATTTTCGGGTGAGCTTTTTTACTCGATTATCGAGGGAGCTTCTGCGTTTTCGGCTTCGAGTTTTTTCTGCTTTCTGATTCGTCTTTCTTCGTCGGCTTCATATGATAAAAGCTGAATAACGGCTATAATAATAGCCAACGCCGCTGGAGCGATCACAGGTAGCAGTCTTGCAGAGTACATATCGCTTATCGGAGACAGGGTCACGCTGTCATTCCAGCCTGCATTGTCGGCGTGTATGCAAAGCCTGCGAAGCATTACAAGACATAGAGCCAAACCCGACCCTGTGCATATAATAGATATAGTATTGTGCAGCGTTTTTCTGAAAACGCAAAAAACTGCTCCTGCCGTCATAAGTATTCCCGAAGATATAAGCGCCGCGCCTATATTTACAAGCTTGCTGCCGTAGCTGTCGCCGTTATATATCAGACCTGCTCCCGCCATCGCTGTCATTGTAAGCGAAAATACTGCCGTTAAAATGAGCATGACGACCTTTGCCGCCGTCAGCAGAGGACTTCTTTTCTTTTTTATTTTTTCCATATTTTATTCCCTACTGAAAATTTTATTTCCACCTTTGAGATTATTTTTCTCTCATACTGTCCATACTTTAATATATAATAAACACAGTCGGCATTTTGAGTGCTGCCGGCTAATAAAGAAAGGAGAGATAATGCTGTTTAAAAATGCTTTTTTAAAAATATCTGCGGGAATATTGTCTGCATTCCTTTTAGGTTTATTCGGAACTGCGGGATATTATTCCTCAAATCTTCCCGATCATATTACTACGGAAAACGGAGCGGTGGAATTCGGAGCATACCCTAATCTCAGCGCCGATTATATCGCCGACGACCGAGCCGCCGTTTCCCTTATGGGAACGATACCCGTAAAATCGGTTGCGGTCGATCGTAAAGAGCCGCCCGTCCTTATTGCGGGAGGTTCGCCCTTCGGCATAAAGCTCCTTATGGAGGGCGTAATGGTCACGGATATGGGCGACGTTGACGGAATTTCCTGCCCTGCCGAAGATGCCGGCATAGAGCTTGGAGACGTTATCACCCACGCCGACAATGTTCCCCTGACCTCCAACAAAGACCTGCAAAGGGTCATATCCGAGAGCAGCGGAAATTCCGTAAAGCTGCGCATAAGCCGAGGTGGACAGGAGCTTACCGCCGCCGTTTCGCCGATATACTCCGAAAAAGACGAAAAATGGCGAAGCGGCATGTGGGTTCGGGACAGTATCGCAGGTATCGGTACGCTTACCTTTATAGACAAGGCTACGGGACGTTTTTCGGGACTTGGACACCCTATATGCGATTCCGATACGGGAGAGCTTGTCCCTCTGCACAGCGGAGAAGCCGTGCCTGTTAAAATAACCGAGACAAAAAAGGGACAGCCCGGCTCTCCCGGAGAGCTTCACGGACAGTTTACGGGACTTCCCATGTACGGAACGCTCAGCGGAAACAGCGGCTGCGGCGTTTTCGGAACTCTTTCCGATACGGGAGCTGAACGGCTCGGTACGTCCGCTGAATACAAGCTTGGGTATCGTCAGGACATTGCGCTCGGCGAAGCGTATATCCTTTCCACGGTATCGGGAACAGAACCGAAAATGTATTCCGCAGTTATCGAGGAAGTCGATTACAACAGCCGCAATGCGTCCAAAAATATGATAATCCGCATAACGGACGAGGAGCTTATAAACAGCTCCGGCGGCATAGTTCAGGGAATGAGCGGAAGTCCGATAATTCAGAACGACCGTCTTGTCGGCGCGGTAACTCATGTGTTCGTAAACGATCCGACAAGGGGCTACGGCGTTTTCGCTGAGAGCATGTACGAAAATTTAATTAAAAACTGATCTAAACAGGGGGACTATGTCCCCCTCGATTACATTTCCAATAGTGGGGTACGGCTTTACAGAATAAAAGGGAGCTACAGAAGTAACTCCCAGAAGATTGTGAATCGCCTTTATTATCTGTTTTCCTCACTGAAACCGCTGTCAACAAGTTCAATAAGAGCATCGACCGCAGCTCTTTCATCAGCGCCGTCGGCAATAATCTTTACATTAGTGCCGCCTACGATTCCAAGTGAAAGAATGCCGAGCAAGCTCTTAGCGTTTACTCTGCGCTCTTCCTTCTCGATCCAGATAGAAGACTTAAATTCGTTAGCCTTCTGGATGAAAAAGGTCGCAGGTCTTGCGTGAAGTCCTACCTGATTCTTAACCATTACTTCTCTGACAAACATATACAACTCTCCTATTCTCTGAGGTGACGTATCGTTCGATACGCCTATGAAAATATTTTTCAATTGCTGTAATATATTATACATTCATTTTTCTGCATAGTCAACGGATTTTTGATTTAAAAATGACACTTTGCCCGATTTTCTACATTTAGGTGCAATGAATGTACATTTTTCAAGTTTGCCTTGTGAATATTCACAACAAGCATATGAACAATATATGAATAAAATATTGGTGAACTTTCATAATTTTACACATGTATTTCTGTTAAATATGACCATAAGGAGAATCAAAAACAAAGTATACTCATTGTTGACGTAAACTTTTTTTATTCTGAATGCTGTAAAAGAATGTTTAAAGAAACTTTATTTTATATAGTTTTCATACATATCGGGACGGCGTTCCTTTGTGAGCGCAACGCTCTGATCGTGCCGCCATGCCTCGATGTTTTTATGGTGACCCGAAAGAAGTACGGGCGGAACGGCTTCCCCCTCCCAGACCTCGGGTCGGGTATACTGCGGATATTCCAGAAGTCCGCTGTAAATGCTTTCATCCGTAAAGCATACATCGTCCGACAGCACCCCGGGGCAGAGCCTTGCAATGCAGTCCGTCAGGACTAATGCAGGCAGTTCGCCGCCTGTAAGCACGTAATCGCCTATAGAGATCTCCTCATCAACGATCTTGTCTATAACACGCTGATCAACGCCCTCATAATGACCGCATATTATAAGTATAGCGTCTGTTTGGGAAAGCTCTGCGGCTCTCTGTTCAGTCAGTACCTTGCCTTTCGGGGACATATATATAGTATGCGGCTTAGTCCCCCATTCGTCGCAGACAGCCTTATAGCAGTTATATATCGGTTCGCACTGCATGACCATGCCCATGCCGCCGCCGTATGGCGTGTCATCGACACGGCGGTGCTTATCCTGAGTATATTCCCGTATCTGACGGCAGGAGACTTCTATTTTGCCCGCCCGTCTTGCCCTGCCCACTATGCTTTCGTTTAAAACGGCTTCGCACATTTCGGGGAAAAGGGTCGCTATTTCAATTTTCATCAGTCAAAAAGTCCCTCCAGCGGTCTTATTATCATCAAATCGCTTTCAACATCGGTAGATATTACGACATCGGGAATTGCAGGGACAAGATACTCCCTGTCTCCCTTAATAACATACACATCGTTTGCTCCGTTTTGCAGAACGTCGGTAATTTTTCCGTATACAAAGCCGCTGTCGGCGTCCTTTACCTCCATGCCTATAAGATCTTGTATAAAAAATGTATTCTCGTCAAGCTCAAGGTCGTCGCGGTGCATAAACAGAATTTTGCTGCGGAGCTTTTCGGCGTCCTCAACAGTATTTATCCCCTCAAGCTTGGCTATTACCATGTTTTTGGCTGTACGGCTTCTCTCGATATATACCTCGTCCTTATTTTTACCTAAGAACAAGCGTTCAAACTCGCAGAGCAGCTCGGGAGTATCGGTGTAAGGCATTATCTTGACTTCTCCCCTTATTCCGTGGGTAGTCACTATTTTCCCTGCTTCAAGGTATTCTTTTTTCATTTTATCAATTCTCCGAAAAATTCTTTTAATGGAAGCGTTGCCCCCGAATGTTTGCCCTCGGGATAAACCGCATGATTTTTTATTACCCGTCTTGTAAAGTCGTGATAGCTGATAATCTCGTCCTGACCGCCTATGATCGCAAATACCTTGCTTTGACTGATTTCTGAGAAACTGCCGAAAAGCCTTATAAATCCGCTTATATCCCCGCTGTATTCAAGCTGTGGGAGAGTAATGAACGGCATAAGACACGGATTTACAAGAACTGACGGAAGTCCGCTTTCTATGGAAAGGAGAAGCGCAAAAAATCCGCCGAGACTTGTTCCGACAATAACGTCGGGCTTGCTGTCCGACAAAACGTCAGACAGCGAGCTTAGTATATTTTCGGGAGATTCCGCATCATAGTCGAGCTGCGGAGAGATAACATCGTAACCGAGTTCTTTCAGCGCAAGACATGCGGAATTTTCGGAGCTTCCCTTATATCCGTGAATATTCAGAATTTTCATAATATTCCTCTTTTTTGTATGTTATTCATCTGCAATTTCTATTGATTCCGCTATTTTAAAAGCTGTTTCTTTATCCGTTGATTTTACGATCACGGAATTGGAGCTGTTGAGATTATTTTTATCATACAATTCAACGAGATATGAATACTTATCAGATTTATCACGGGGGGGTACTGTAAAACGATAAAAAACCTATTCCCTTTTCCGTTTCAAACGAATACAGCTCATTACAATCGGCACAATACGCAGGGACTAACATTTCTTTCATATTCGCAACGGCAACGGTAAACAGCGGAGATCTACCATGTTTTATAACGCCGAAATCCTTTGAAGTGACATTAAATGTAAAATATAAAAACTCATACATATTTTCGGGACATTTGTAATCAATGCTTTTCATAGCTTTTTCAATATCCTTTTCCGAAAAACCGGTCTCACTATCGCCGAACATTGACGTAAACTCCTTTTCCTTCCACTCAAGAAAGAGTACCGTAGTATTTGCGTCTTTTTCAGCGTCCACAAATATTCTTCTTTTTACTTCGCTTTCATCATTCGGGTGAAGCTGATATACCTCGTTCGGAACTTTTACCGTCATTCCCGAACACTCGACAGTTTTCCAATCATTAGGTACAGGAACTTCGCCATAGGGAA
This sequence comes from uncultured Ruminococcus sp., assembly GCA_947627275.1. Lineage (GTDB taxonomy): Bacteria > Bacillota > Clostridia > Oscillospirales > Ruminococcaceae > Ruminococcus. The sequence goes on from CANQVK010000001.1 coordinate 29,680, forward strand.
ATTCCTTTGCGGTGCAATTTATATACTCGTATTTTTTGTTTACATACATTTTTGACAAAATTTGTAATCCGAAAACGTATGTTAAAACGGCAAGAATCATCAGTACCCCAAAAATAATTCCTGTTATCTTTAAAGGTTTTTTCATGTCAATTTTCCCCAATTTCCACAGTTGACAAGCATTGGTAAACCGTTTCCTCGTCATTGCTGTGTACCCTTCTTTTTCACTTCATATTATCCTTTAATTCTTCATCTCGAAATTTTCGCCGAGAATATCCTTATTAGCTTCAAGAACAGGTCTGATAAAGTCCGCAAGGAACTCGTCAACCTGCTGTGAGCTTCTGCCTGTATAGCTCTCGGGTTTGAGAACGGCGTCAAGCTCCTCTCGGGTTATCATAAACAGAGGGTCGGCAAGAATAAGCTCGCAGAGGTTGTTGTCCTTTCCGTAGACCTTTACCTGCTCCCCTGCCGCCATTGAGTAATCCATAATTCTGTCGTGAAGCTCCTGACGGTTTCCGCCCTTCTTTACAGCGTCCATCATGATATTTTCGCTTGCCATGAAAGGCAACTCAGCCATGACGCGGCGGCGTATCATCTCGGGATATACAACGATACCCTTTGTAACGTTCATCATAATGTTGAGTATTGCGTCAACGCCGAGGAACGCTTCCGCAACGGAAATACGCTTGTTTGCGGAATCGTCGAGAGTTCTCTCAAACCACTGAGTGCCTGCGGTAAACGCCGGATTAAGGCTGTCTATCATAACGTATCTTGCAAGGGACGTAATACGCTCGCATCTCATGGGATTGCGCTTGTACGCCATAGCGGACGAGCCTATCTGCTTCTTTTCACGGGGTTCTTCCATTTCCTTGAAGGATTGAAGTATTCTCATATCGTTGGAGAATTTGCTTGCCGTCTGTGCAATACCGCTGAGAACGGCAAGTATCTGCGAATCTACCTTTCTCGAATAGGTCTGACCCGAAACGGGAACGACCTTATCGAAGCCCATTTCCTCGGCGATCATTTTTTCAAGCGTCTTTATCTTATCCGTATCGCCCTCAAAAAGCTCCATGAATGAAGCCTGAGTACCCGTAGTTCCCTTTGAACCGAGAAGGCTCAGCGTTGATAGCCTGTATTCGAGATCGTTGAGATCCATAAGCAGCTCGTTAAGCCAAAGCGTAGCTCTCTTGCCGACTGTCGTAAGCTGCGCAGGCTGAAGATGAGTATACGCAAGGCATGGCATATCCTTGTATTCCTCGGCAAAATCCGCAAGATTATTCATAACGTTTACGAGCTTTCTGCGTACTACCTCAAGAGCGTCGCGCATAATGATAACGTCGGTATTGTCGCCGACATAACAGGAAGTCGCTCCCAGATGGATAATTCCGGCAGCCTCGGGACATGCCTGTCCGTAAGCGTAAACGTGGGACATAACGTCGTGACGGCTTATTTTTTCCCTTTCCTCGGCTACTTTGTAGTCAATGTCGTTGATATGCTCCTCAAGCTGCTTAACCTGCTCCTCAGTAACGGGGAGTCCGAGCTTCATCTCGGCTCTTGCCAAAGCTACCCAAAGCTTTCTCCATGTGGTGAATTTCTTGTCCGCTGAAAAAATATACTGCATTTCCTCGCTTGCATAACGCGTGCAGAATGGTGATTCATAGCTGTTGATATTTCCGCTCATGATAAATTCTCCTTAACTTTGCGTTTTATGAACGCACAATTTTTCATTTTAATTATAGCATTTTATTATGCGCATGTCAACTCTATTAATTGATAATAAACCACTGTCTGCAACTTTATACTTCCCTCTATTGCAAATTCAAACAATGCTGCTGATATATAGCAAACGACAAAATATTTTGGCGTTTGCTATTTGCCGAGCCGCACGTAGCGAACGTTAGTGAGCGAATGTGCGAGGCAATTAAAATCAAAATTATAGTGAATGTCAAATTTATTTTGACGTTCACTATAATTTTTATTTGGATTTGCAATAGAGGAAAGTATAGCAGGGGGACGCAGTTCACCCAATGTCATTAACTTAAGGAGATTCGTTACTTTAGTAGGCACACGACGTACCGTGTCCCTCACCTTGAGACAACAGATGACACAAAAGAAAAAATATGTTATAATTTGATGTAACGATTTGAAGTTTTGACGTGTCTAATATATGAAACGCTTTACAGGACGGAAAGGAGATGATGCCGTGAAAGAACTTGACGAGATATACAGACTCTATGCCGCTGATATTTACCGTTATATCCTCGGACTGAGCCGCAATGAGGCACTTGCAAAGGACGTATTGCAGAATACCATGCTGAAAGCGTTTACCTCGGCAGACAAATTCCGCGGCGAGAGCAGCGTGAAAACATGGCTGTGCGGAATAGCCAAAAATGAATACTGCAACATTTTACGCCGTGCAGACAGCAAAAATCTTCCCCTTGACGAAGCCGCAAACGCCGTTGACGAAAATATCGAGCATAGATTCAATGACAGATTTCAGGCTCTTGAAATTCATCGGATTCTCCATGAGCTTGACGAACCGTACAAAGAGATATTCTCGCTGAGAGTATTTGCGGAACTGAAATTTGCAGACATCGGCGAGATATTCGGCAAATCGGAAAACTGGGCAAGAGTTACATTCTACAGAGCGAAAGAAAAAATCATAAAACTGCTGCGGGAAAAGGAGGAAAATTTATGAAATGCGAAATAATCAGAGACTTGCTGCCGTTGTCCGGAGAGGGACTGTGCAGCGAGGAGAGCGAAAAATTGATAGCCGAGCATATCAGGGAATGCGAAAGCTGCCGTCTGCTGTATGAAAAGATTCCCGAAACGGAAACGGAAAAGCTGAACATACCGAACGAGAATGAGACATTCAAAAAAGTGAATCATAAGCTCCGAAAAATGAGCGTCAAAATGTGGATCATCGGGATACTGCTGACAGCGGTTCTCAGTTGTGTGGGGTATCTCACTTTCGGGCAAGTCACAAAAATGGAAGGTACACGGAGCTTTGAAACTATCGCGCAGTCCTTTGAAGTTCGTAAAATCGCCGGCTATATCGCCGAAGGGGATTTTGATTCCTATATTGATTCGATTTCTGACGGATTTATTGTGGATATGTTCGATTTTATGAATCAAATAGAAGTTTCAAAGGAGATCTCGCAGCAGAGCCTTTCTGAAAATTTTAAAAAAGCTTACGGAAATGCAAAAGTTAAAGATATAAGCGTAAAAACCACTTATGGTCAGATGTACGCTGACGATTCTTATGTGGCGCACAGTACGGCAGAAATCGAATATAAAAATGGTAAGAAACTGTGTATTAACTTTGTGAAAAACGTTGACGGCAAATACATTTCAAGCAGTCCTGCTTATTTTTACGAAGCCGATGACGATGAAAAGAAATTTTATAACGCCGTTTACCTTGCAAACTGGCACGAGATACTGCCTTTGGGTCTTACAGAAAAACTTATTCTCAGCGAATCCTCCGATATGTATGCCCGGCGTTTTCATAAGGAATACGAAGATGATGTAAAGCGCGGCAAACAGGAATTTCTCGACAGCGGATTTACCGTGACTAACGCATATTTTTCACGCTGCCGATGCGACGCCGACAAGAAAATGTTCTACTATGAGTTTACTATGGAAGCGTCCGACGATAAAGGTACGGCAATCATGACTGCTCGCGTTTATTATGACTATATGGGACTTTATCCGCCCGAAAAGGACAGCATAAAAATATATTCCGACAACTGCACCGCCGAACTCGAAAATGCTCTTTACAATTTCTTCGGATAATATCTTCAACTTAAAAAACCTCCTCGGAAACTCCGGGGAGGTCGTTTTAAATCACTATCCACAACTTAAGTGGTGGACGGGGCGATAAGCCAAAGTCCCCCTGCCTAAGTTGTAGAAATTTATTGTAAAATATCATTCAGCAATTCCGCTGACCGTGAAATCCACCTCAACAGTCGTCCATGCGGAGAAATCATCGGGAGAAACTACCTGTGGGGAGTAATTTTTACAGATGTCGAGAGCGTTGCCGTCAGCATCGTAAAGCGCGCCCTCTGCGGAACGTCCGTCGGCGGACGGCTCGTTTACCCATGTATTGAAGATATTTGCACGAGTCTCCTTTCCGTCATCGGAAGACGTATAAGGCTTCGAGGACATCTCGACAGCCTTGCCGTCAACCCTGATCTCGTTGACTGTAATAACAGCTCCCGGAAACATAGTCTCGCCGTCGGGTATCATTACCGCCATAAAAGACAGCCCTCCCGGAATACAGGAAGTATCATCCGCATCGCCTGTTGTATCGAAACGGAAGCCTTTTGTATCTGCGGTTACGCTTACGGTATAATCGCCGTTGCCTGTAATGGGAACGACGCCTGCGTCATAAGAGAGCATTGACGTGTTCGGATCGTCGTTCTTGCCCCAGTACTGGATCCACCACTGTCCGTCAACTATAGCAAGGTAGGCTTCGCCCGGCTTAGCCGCAATGGAATCTTCAAATTCAGAATCGTTTGCATTCACGGCAACGGGAGCGCTGCTCTCGGAAGACGATTTGCCCGAATCGCCGCAGGATGTAAAGCATCCGCATATCATTGCTGAGAGGAGAAAACAAGAGATCAATTTTTTCATTGTAGAAAAACCTCGTTTCTATATTTTGTGCAAACGCTTATAGAGGGTGAAAGGGCGTCTGCTGTTAATATAATGATACAGGATTTCGGGCTGAATTTCAAGATACTTTATAAACAAACTTTATTATCTTTAAAATTCACGAGTTGTGCAAAACAGCAAAAAAGCGTCCGTTCAAAACGTGCCTGTTATACATTTGTTACAGTTTTGTAATCGTATGTATCCGAGCCTGTTTAGTGTTCGGGACATTTTTATTGTTTTTGAATAAAATTCAATTTCTGAAACTGATTTCCGTGTCATTTCCGTCAACGCCCTTGACAGTCAGCAGGAAATTTGTTATAATTGTTAGGAAAGTATTATGCAGTTTAACCGACTTTTTTTGCGGAGAAGGTGGAAATTTATTGAAAATAAAAAAATTTTTCAGCCGTGCAGCGTCCGTGATTCTGACATGCCTGACAGCCTTATCCTGCATGACGGCATCTTCCGCTTATGCCGAACTTCCGGCGGACGGCGGCACGGCTCTCTACAGCTCCGATAACGACGATTACTACTATATCGAGCCTATAGACACGGGGATCCCCACCTACAGCGAATACTATGATAAATATGTCTCCGAAAACCGTCCCGATACGGAAATACTTATCGGCGGCGCAGAGTATATCCTTGCGAAAAACGGCGATTTTTCCACGGGCAGCTACGGCGCAGACGGCATTATCCGAGAAAATGTCCTTATCTGGGAGAGCGGCGGCGGCGACCTCGCTTATGAGATAAGCGTCCCCGAAACAGGCATTTACTGCCTTGGCATGAGCTATTTCCCCATTGAATCAAACAGCAGTCACATTGAGCTGTCAATGAAAATAGACGGTCAGACGCCTTACGATACGGCTTCACGCATAACTCTCAATCGGGTATGGGTCAACGAGAACGATATTTATACCGATTCACGGGGAAATCAGGTTCGCCCCCCTCAGGTGCAAAAGGGCATGTGGCTGGAGACCGTTGTCGGAGATGTTGACGGTCTTTTCGGCGACCCTCTGTTCTTCTACCTTGAAAAAGGAACTCATGAAATAAGCTTCTCCTCCGAGCGCGCCGAATTTGCCATAGAGTATCTGAAATTCTTCAATCCAAAGGAGCTGCCCTCTTACAGCGAATATAAAAATGCCGTCAACGCCCCAGTTTCCGTTGAAAATACGGCTTCAAGGCTTATCCGTATCGAGGGGGAATCGGCAGACTACAAGTCCGATTCGACACTCTGTCCCGCCTCCGACAATTCAAGCTATCTCACTTCTCCCTCCGACCCCGTAAAGGTAGTCTACAACACCTTGGGCAGCGGAAACTGGAAAAAAGCCCTCCAATCTGCTGCATGGACGATTTCGGCTGAGGAAGTCGGCGAGGGCGGCTGGTTCAGACTTGGTATCAAGTCCCGTCAGAATCAAATGAGAGGATTCTATTCAAACAGACGTATCTATATTGACGGCGAAGTTCCCTGCAAGGAGCTTGATCAGGTACGCTTTTTCTACGATAACGACTGGAACGTTGTTACGCCGCAGACTGCGGACGGCGAGGATATTTACGTCTACCTCGAGGGCGGAAAGGAACATACGATAACTATGGAATGTGTTCCCGGCGAGATAGGGAACTCCCTCCGCAGGCTGAACGGCGTGATAAACGACCTTAACACGTACTACCGCAAAATACTTATGATAACAGGTCCGTCCCCAGACAAATACACCGATTACTACGTACACGAAAAAATACCCAACCTTGTTGAGGAGTTCGACCGCATTTCAAACGAGCTTACCGCTATTCAGTGCGAAATAGAGGACTTGTCGGGTACGGCAGGCTCGGAGGCGGCTGCTCTTGAAACTATGGCGGTCATTCTTGAAAAATGCGTTAAAAAACCGCTGAAGATCCCGTCGTATCTCTCGCAGATAAAGGACAACATTGCTTCGGTCTCAGCATGGATGCGCGATTACAGAGATCAGCCCTTAGAGCTTGATTACATCGAGCTTGCTTCCGCCGACATGAAATTTGCGGACTGCAAAGAAAAGCTCGGCAGCTCCATAAGCTTCGGATTAAAGAGCTTTTTCGGCTCTTTCTTTGAGGATTACACCACCCTCTCGGACGTAAGCGGAGAGGAGGCGATAGACGTCTGGGTATCCCTCGGACGAGATCAGGCGCAGGTAATTAAAGAAATGACCGAAAACGACTTCATGCAGGAATACAATATCCCCATTTCCGTAAATCTTGTTACAGGCGGCGTTGTTGAGGCTACTTTAGCAGGGAAAGGTCCTGACGTGGCTCTTTTCCTCGGCGGAGAATTTCCCGTGAACCTTGCCGCGCGCGATCTGCTTGTCGATATTTCACAATACCCCGATTTTGGCGAAGTAACGTCCCGTTTCCGTGAGACTGCAATGACTCCCTATGAGTACAACGGCGGCACATATGGTCTGCCACTAAGTCAGACGTTCCCCATGATGTTCTACCGCACGGACGTTCTTTCGGAGCTGGGCTTCGCCTCCCCTCCCGAAACGTGGGACGACCTTATAGACATGCTGCCTGCATTGCAGCGGAACTACATGTCCGTGGGACTTATCCTGCCGCCTGCAAACATTGCTCCGTCTACGGAGGCAGGTCACACTTTCGCAATGCTCCTTCTTCAAAAGGGTAAGAATTACTACAACGACGATCTTTCTGCTTCGACCTTTGATTCTATAGAAGCCGTTCAGTCTTTCGAGGAATGGACGGACTTCTACACAAAATACAGCTTCTCTCAGACCTATGACGCGTTCAGCCGTTTCAGAACGGGCGAATATCCTATAGTTATCGCAAATTATACGTTTTACAATCAGCTTTCCGCAGCTTCGCCCGAGATAAAGGGTCTGTGGAACTTCTGTCAAGTCCCCGGAACTGAAAGGGCGGATGGTACGATCTCCCACGCCGCAAATTCTACAGGCGCAGGAGCAGTCATCTTCAAGCAGGTCAAAAACAAGGAAAATGCGTGGAAGTTTATCAAATGGTTCACGGAAGCCGAAACTCAGGCGGAATACGGCGCTCAGACAGAGGGACTTCTCGGAACTATGGGACGATTCGACACGGCAAACGTTGAAGCTCTGTCCCGTCTTTCATGGTCTGCCGACGAGCTTGAACGTCTGTACGATCAGCAGGAGGAGCTTGTGGAGATACCCGTAATTCCGTCCTCATACGCAGTTACAAGAAATATCATGAACGCTTTCAGGGAAACGGTAAACGAGCTTCAAAACCCTCGCGATACTTTGATATGGTACAACCGTGACATAAACGACGAAATTGCGAGAAAGCGTAAAGACCTCGGTCTCGATACCGAAGATGAGGAGGGATAATATGGCTCGTATCGCAGACGAGGACATCGGCAAGCGTACTAAAAAAGAGGAACGAGCCATGCTGTGGCGTTCCGTAAAAAAGAACAAGGCGTGTTATGCCATGCTCGCTCCTTTCATGATATTTTTTATCGTTTTTACGGTGATTCCCGTTGTAATGTCCCTGCCTATGGGATTTACGGACTTCAACATGGCGCAGGCTCCGAAATTTGTGGGACTTTCAAATTATACCACCCTTTTCCTTTCGGATAAGATATTTGTGGAATCCATACGAGTTACGATAGTTTTCGCTCTTTTCACAGGCCCTGTCAGCTATGTGATGTGTTTCCTGCTTGCATGGCTCATAAACGAGCTTCACCCGAAGCTTAAAACTATTTTCACCCTGATATTTTACGCCCCCTCTATGGCGAACGTTTATACGGTATGGCAGCTTATTTTCAGCGGCGATATGAACGGATATGTAAACTCCTTCCTTTTTAATTTAGGACTTATCAACGCTCCCATTCAATGGCTCACCAACGCAAACTACGTTCTGGGAGTGTGTATAGTCGTTCAGCTTTGGATCTCCCTCGGAGCGGGATTTCTTGCGCTCCGTGCAGGCTTTCAGAACATCGACCGTTCCATGTACGAGGCAGGCGCTATCGAAGGCATCAGAACACGCTGGCAGGAACTTGTCTACATCGTTATCCCCTCAATGGGACCGCAGCTCATGTTCGCCGCAGTTATGCAGATCGTAAGCTCCTTTACGGCGGGAACGGTAGCTCAGAATTTAGTCGGCTTTCCAAGCACCGACTACAAGGCGCATACCATAATGACCCACGCCTATGACTACGGCTGGGTACGCTACGAAATGGGCTACGCCTCGGCAATATGTATGGTGCTTTTCGTTGTAATGTTCCTATGCAGCAAGCTGATAAACAAGCTTCTCAGCAAATACATGGATTAAGGAGGCGGAATAATGACCGAAGTCGATCCCATGAAGCTTAAGGCTTCAAACGGGCAGGCAGGCAGAAAAACAGGCGGAACTGTCGCTATATTCGTATTTCTCCTTATCGCAGGGATCTTCATGCTCCTGCCCATATATCTTACTGTTGTAATGTCGATAAAGCCTGTTGAGGAGCTGTTCATATTCCCTCCGAAGCTCTATGCAATGCGCCCCACACTCTCCAACTTCGGCGATATGTTCGACTCGCTGAAAAGTAACCGAGTACCGTTTTCAAGATACGTGTTCAACTCCATTGCTGTCACGGTATCGGTAACGGCGCTGCAATGCGTTTTCGCTTCAATGGCGGCGTTCGTACTTGCAAAGTGCAGATTTCCCGGCGGCAGGCTTATCAACAGCGTTATCGTCGTTTCCCTGCTTTATCAGAGCAACGTCATTTACATAATGCAGTACATGGTAATGGCGAAGCTGGGACTTATAGACAGCCCCCTTGCGCTGATACTTCCCTCTGTAGCCTCTCCTATGGGTCTTTTCCTTATGAGACAATCTATAAGTCAGATACCCGACTCTATGATAGAAGCGGCTAAGGTGGACGGCGCGGGACTTTTCCGCATATGCTGGCAGATAGTCATGCCTAATCAGAAGCCTGCTCTTATGACGCTTATTATTTTCGCATTTCAGGCTGCATGGAATATTCAGGCAGGTACCGTGGTATTTCAGGAACAGTATAAGACGCTTCCCACCGTTGTTGCGCAGGCGGCGGCTTCGGGACTTGCCCGTGCAGGCGTCGCTATGGCGGCGGCTGTATTTATGCTTGTTCCCCCTATCGTTGTGTTCATGCTCGCTCAGAGGCAGGTCATCGAGACTATGGCTCACTCCGGCATCAAGGATTAAGGAGGACGGCAATGAAAAAAAGTCTTATAAAGCTTGCGTCCTCCGCTATTTCGGCTGTACTGCTGTGCGGCGGTTTAACGGCGTCCGCCGTTTCCGCAGCCGAACCATATGACGTTTACAACTACGACCGCTGGGGCGACGCTATCCCCTCTCAGGCAGGCTACATTGCGGAGCGTGCCGTTTCAGGCTACGATCTGGGAATAGGCGCAATGGATACTCCGTCGGATATTTTCTATGCCTTTGACGATAATTTCTATATAGTCGATACGGGAAATAACCGCATTATTGCCGTAAACGGCGAGTTTAACGAAGTCGTCAGGGTCTACGACAGCTTTAAAATGCCCGACGGCTCGGAAACTGTTCTGAAAAAACCGATGGGCGTCTATATTTCGGCGGAAAATAAGCTTATGTATATCGCCGACAACGAAAATTCACGGGTTCTCGTAAGCGACCTTGACGGAAATGCGGTAAGCGAGATAACAAAGCCCTCCTCCGAGGTCTACGACCAGAAGCGTACATTCCTCCCTCAGCGAGTAATTGCGGATAAGGCAGGGAACGTATACGTTGTTCTCAACAATATCACAACAGGCGCGGCAATGTTCAATCCAGACGGCGAATTTACGGGCTTTTACGGCGCTAACCGCGTTCAGCCCACAGCCGAGATCATCAGCGATCACTTCTCAAAGCTCTTTATGTCGGAGGAAAAACGTGCAAGGCGCGTCAGAAACGTCCCCACAGGCATCACAAGCTTTGATATTGACGGCGACTTTATTTTCACCTGCACCTCCTCGTCAACTCAGACTACCGATACCGTTAAGAAGCTCAATGCAGCCGGAAAAAACATTTTCGCCAATATGGAGCTTGCTTTCGGAGACTATGCGCCCGTGTACGATACCTCGCAGAATAAGCTTCTTGCCTCCGCTATCGTGGACATCGACATAGCGGAGGACGGCAACATAAACTGCCTCGATTTTACCACGGGACGTATTTTCCAGTATGACGAGGACTGCAATCTGCTGTTTATTACAGGCACGAAAGCCAATCAGGTAGGCGGCTTCAAGCAGGCTGCCGCCCTTGAATCGAGGGGCGATAAGCTGTACGTGACAGACGCCTTGAAAGATACTGTAACGATATTCGCAGAGACAGAGTTCGGCAAAATAGTCCACGAAGCCTCCGCGCTCCATAACGGCGGCTACTACGAGGAAGCCCTCGGCCCGTGGCAGGAGGCTCTGAAACGCGACGGAAACTACCGCCGGGCATATCTCGGCGTTGCGGCGGCTAAGCTGCGTTCAGGCGAATACGAAGAAGCCATGAAATACGCAAAACTTGCGGACGCAGGCGACATTTACAACAAGGCTTTCGAGGGCTACCGAATGGACTTTATCAAAAAAAACTTCGAGCTTATCATTTCGGCTGTAATTATTCTTGCACTTGCACTGTTTGTATTGAGCCGTAAATCGAAAAAACGACGTATTGCACTTGTGGCGGCAGCAAAGAAAACTGCCGCAGACGTTTCAAAGGCTGAAACAGATTCGGCAGGATCGTGAAAGGAGGGTTAGCTTATGATGGATCTGAAACCCGCACAATGGGTCAGACATGCCGTTACTCACCCCGCAGAGGGCTTCGAGGACATGCGCTGGAAAAAATCAGGGTCGCTGAAAATAGCCTTTTTCATAGTATTTCTGCTGTTCTTCGCACAGATAGCCAATGACAGGCTTTACGGCTTTCAGTTTTATGTGACCTACGACAAAGTATTCAATATAATTCCATACATCATTCGGAGCTTTGTGCTTTTCGGCGCATGGGTAGTCGGCAACTGGGCGATATGCACCCTTCTTGACGGCGAGGGTACGATGAGAAATATCTGCATTTACAGCGCCTACGCACTCGTACCGTACATTTCGCAGATGCTGCTGAACACGTTCCTTTCGCACTTTCTTATTCGGGACGAATTTGTATTCATGCAGGCGATACAGATGATCGGAACGGGCTGGACCGTCATACTGCTTTTCTCTGCGATAAAAGCCGTACACCAGTATTCGTTCAGAAAAACCGTTCTCGCCATAATACTGACCGTTGCAGCAATGCTTATCATGCTTTTCCTGCTTGTTCTGCTGCTGTCTCTGATACAGCAGGTTTATATCTTCTTCTCGACCATATTCACCGAAATATCCTATCGTATAAAAGCCTGAACGGGAGGTGAATTATGAGAAGCAAGCTAAAACGATTCCTGATGTGCTTTCTTGCCGCATCAATGCTGAGCATTTCGGCAAGCTCATTTGCCGACAATGAAGAAGCTCCCGAAGAAACAGCCGACGCCTCCGCCGACTCCTCGGAAGAAAACGCCGGCGAAAGCTCCAATGCGGCAAGGCTGAGGGAATCCGAGGAAAAAGTACGTGCGGAATATGCGGACATTACGAAATATCTGCAAAAGATAGGCACGATCGACGGATTCGACATATACTTCAAGGATAAAGACATTGATGACATGATATGGGAGAAAAACGGCGGAAAGCCCGATAAGAAGTCCGACTACACCGATGAACAGAAAGAGCTTAAGGATAAGATCGACGATCTTAAAAAGCTGGGCGACCTCGTTGCCGTTGATCCCGAAACCGAAACCCCCGTTGCCAATTTTGACGATAACAGCAAATACGGCGAGGGAAAAATATACGTCAGCGACGGCGGACGCTATCTGCTTTATACCGATAAGGAGCTAACTAAGGCTATTCGTATCAGACATGTTATCTCAACCGTTGACAACCCCTTTCTTTTCAGCTCGACGGACGGCAAGACCCTTGAACTCATGGATCCCGACTACAAAGAGATAATTTTCACATATACCGAAAGCGGCAGCGAGGACGGAAAAAAGATTTTCCTCACCGCAGATAAAAGCGGTTTTGCATGGCTCTCCGCCGACGGAACGCAGGTTATCGGAACATACAGGATATGCGCCGAAAACGACGGCTTCAAGCTCCTTGTGGACGACCGCCTCGGAAATATCGGCATTGAGAACAAGGAAACAGGCTATATATGGTGGTCGTCCCCTCCCGGTGCGTCCCGTGACAGGATAGCCACTCCGCTTCTTGCAGACGAACTGCGTTCCTCAAATATCATAACCTACGGCATTCCCTCCAAACGCTCTACGGGCATTCTGCGCTCGGCTGCGGACGACTGCAAACTCTCGGTCAAGGACATTCAGAACGGCGTAAAAATTACCTACAAATACGCAAAGGGCTTTGAGTTCCCCGTCGAATACACTCTTGAGGAGGATCATGTCAAGGCAAGTCTCAAAGTAAGCGAGATAAAAGAAACTGACCCTGAGAATATCGTTACCGAGATAACCCTTATGAGAAGCTTCGGCGCGGCTGACGCTACGGAGGAAGGCTATTTTATAATTCCTGACGGCAGCGGCGCACTCGTCCGCTTCAACAATAACAAAACGACCGATGCAAACGCTTACTCGCAAAGCGTCTACGGCAAGGATATTACCGCAGTTCCCACAAGCAAGGGAGCTGTGACAGAACAGATATACCTCCCCATGTACGGCATTGTCAAGGAGGACAACGCTATGATGGCAGTTGCATCAAAGGGCGATTCAAACGCCTATATTTCGGCGTATGTGTCGGGACAATCCAACAGCGGCTACAACATGTGCAATTTCACCTTTGTGCTGAGGGAAAGCGACAGCTTCTACATGTCAGGCAACAGCAACGACAAGTTTACCGTTTTTGAAAGAGGCGGCATAAAGTCGGACGACATCGAACTGCTTTACTACCCTATCGCCAAGGAAAACGCGGATTATGTTGACGTTGCGGAACGCTACAGAAATTACCTCATGGAACACGAGGGACTTGCCAAAAAAACTACAGCGGACAGCATCCAGATGTATATTTCACTCTACGGCGGAACTCAGAAGAAAAAGCCTGTGCTGGGAGTCCCAGTGACTATGAAGCAGACTGCGACCAAATATGACGAAGCGGTGGAGATACTCTCGGAGCTGAGGGACAGCGGCGCGGATAACCTTGTAGTCGCCTACAAAAACTGGACGGACGACGGCATATGCGGCAAGATCGACACGGCCGCCAAGCCCTCGGGAAAACTGGGCGGAAAAAGCGGATTCTCCAAGCTTACCGACTATATAAGCGAAAACGGCTTTGAACTTTACCCTGTTTCCGACAACAGAGATTTCTACTCAGGAAACGGCTACAGCTCTTTCAGCGATACGAGCGTCAGAGTTTCAGGCTCATACTCCCGTATAGTCAGCTACGACCGTGCTTACGGCATTCCCGACGGCTTAAAGAAAAACATGTCCCTGCTTTCGCCGAGCCATTTTACTGAGATATGCGGCGAAATTGCCGAAAATTACAACGCTGCCGGTCTGAACGGCGTATCCGCAGGCAGTCTGACGACCTCGCTTTACGGCGACTACGGCAAAAAAAGTCTTTCGCGCTTTAAGGCTATGGAGCTTGCGGAGGAAAGCTTCAAAAAGCTCTCGGACAGTCTGGAAAACGGCGTTCTTGCCGATTCCGCCAACGCCTATGTCCTCCCCTATGTAAGCCATATTACCAATGTGCCGATGTCCTCCAGCCGATTCGATATTTTCAATGAGGACATTCCTTTCTATCAGATAGTCATGCACGGCATTGTGCCGTACTCGACCACCCCCGTCAATGCGGACGCCGACTCCGAAACGCTGCTTCTTATGGCGGCGGCTACGGGAAGTCTGCTGAGCTACGATATGCTCTACGAGGAAACAAGCGAACTTAAAGACACCGAATTCGACATATATTACTATGCAAACTACGCTGACTGGACGGAAACGGCGGCGGCTGAATACAAGTTGCTTAAGCCGATATATACGGACGTCGCCGAAGCTGTTATAACAGGCTACGATGTTGAAAACAACGGAAACAATATAACGACGACCTACTCCAACGGGTCAGTTGTGAAGGTCGATCTTGAGGCGAGAACCATAGAGTTCAACGGTCAGGTCATCGACCTTGCCGAAGCCGAGGAAGGAGGTATCAGATTCTAATGACTGAAACAAATGCTGAAAAAAAATCCGCAAAGCGTTCATGTCTTTCCTACGAAAAGAGAAAGAGCCTTTACGGCTACGGATTTCTGGGACTCTGGATGATCGGCACGCTGATATTCTTCCTTATTCCGCTGATAAAATCCCTTATATGGTCTTTCTGCGAGGTCACGATCGACACGGGAAGCGCCTCGCTGGAATGGGTAGGTCTGAAAAACTTTGACTACGCTCTTAACACCGACCCAAACTATACGGAATACCTATGCGACATGCTGTTTGAAACCTTGTGGAAAACTCCCCTTGTTGTGATCTTCTCGCTGTTTATCGCAGCTATCCTCAATCAGAAATTCAAGGGACGAACGCTTGCAAGGGCGATATTCTTCCTCCCCGTTATCATTGCCACAGGTCCCGTATACGCTATTATCAACGGCGATATGGGTTCTACGGGCAACACGGGCGCAGCTCAGTTTTCCACCATGTTCTCAACGGATATGGTCGGCGAGCTGCTGCAATTCCTGGGAATTTACGGTCTCAGCAATATGGAAACAATGATCTCAACAATAGCCGATAACGTTTTCGGTATCGTATGGGCAAGCGGCATTCAGATACTCCTTTTCCTTGCCGCCTTGCAGAACATTCCTCCCTCGGCAAAGGAAGCGGCTCAGATAGAGGGCGCAACGGCTTGGGAATATTTCTGGAAGATAATCTTCCCGAACGTCAGCCCGTTTATCCTTGCAAACCTTATCTTCACAGTCATAGACTCGTTTACCAGCCCCGCAAATACGGTAATGAAGCGTATCCTCGCTCTCCGTGACGACTGGCAGTTCGGCGTGATCTCGTCAATGGCGTGGATATATTTCGGCATTATCCTTGCGTCTATCGGCATTATCACATTCATAGCAAATAAATTTATTTACTATGAGGTCGATTAAGGAGGTGCGGCTCAAATGACTGATACAACAGACGCTGTTGCAAAGTCCGATAAGGAGGTCGGCAGCGGCATGACCAAAAAAGAAGCGAAGCGTATACGCACGGAGGGCATGAGCAGGGAAGAAAAAGCTTATATCAGACGAAAAGCTCTTATGGAAACGGCGTGGCATTTTTTCCGCTTCGTAATACTTTTCGGACTGGGCTTCGTTATTATATATCCGCTTCTCTACATGATAAGCTGCGCTTTCAGAGAAAGAAGCGATATGACCGACCCCACGGTCATGTGGATACCTCGGCATTTCACCCTTGAAATAATTAAAGAGACGCTCGATGCGATGGATTTCTGGAATACCCTGAAAAACACTCTGATACTCAACGTGGGATGCGCTTTCGCACAGGTGCTTTCATGCGCCGTAACAGGCTACGGCTTCGCAAGATTCAGATTCAAGGGAAAAAATCTCATGTTCATTATCGTTATCATGATGATACTTGTACCGCCGCAGGTGATCTCCCTGCCGCTTTACACGCAGTTCAGACACTTCGGTATCGGCGATTTTTCGGTAAATCTTCTTGACAACATGCTTGCCATGTACCTGCCTGCAATGACGGGCAACGGCATTCGCGCCGGACTTATGATCCTGATTTTCCGTCAGTTTTTCAAAGGACTTCCCAAAGAGCTTGAGGACGCCGCATACATCGACGGCTGCGGACCGTTCAGAACCTTTATACAGGTCATGATACCAAACGCCGCCCCTGCTTTCCTTACAGTGTTCCTGTTCTCGGTGGTGTGGTACTGGAACGACTACTATGTCAGCGCTTCATTCTTTAACAATACCCGAACTATAGCGCTTATGCTTCAGAATCTCGACACGGAACTGAAACGGAGATTGTTCAACTCCGCAACAGTTGAGATCTCTGCGAGAGAACAGATAGTCTGGAAGGAAGCAGGCTGTCTGCTGTCCATAATGCCTATACTCCTTCTGTACATCTGCTTGCAGAAGTACTTTACGGAGGGAATCGAACGCTCGGGACTTGTCGGATAACATTTAATTCGAACAAACTAACATCGGGATTCCAAAGGGACGTGTCCCTTTGGAATCCCGATGTTAGTTTGTTTTAATTACCATTAATAGCATTTTATTTCGGCATTCAGCACAATCTATCATGTAAATATAGTGATGTGCCAGTGCATTTCGACTATTTTTGAAAGATTGCCAATTTTTTTGCATCAGCTATTGACACGAGCAATTGAATGTGATACAATCTTACTATCATCTAACTCGCATTTTCCCAGTTAGATGATAACAAAAATATTCACGTTTATAACAAGGAGGATTTATTATGTTTGAATTCAATGACTTGCAAGCAATGTCGCTTCAGCTTCGTGAAGCGGTAAACAAAGCTAATTGGGATGAAGCCAAAAACATTCCCACTAACCATTCTTTTAAAAAACTTATAGCACAGAATCGTCGCCCTGCTATAGCCGCACGTTTGATTAGCCGTCCTATAAAGCTTATGAGATACAGTTACGACACTGATGGAAATTGTATTCAGCACGGTGTAGACACCTATGATGCACACAGGATAGCAGATATGATCATTGCAAGTGCTATGAATAATGGTCAGTTAAAATACCCCTTAACTGGAGATTGGAGCAAGACATATGTTAAACAGCTCTACTTGTTCATTAGCGGAAACCCAGTTGCAAGATTCAATGTTGAATCCATTGAAAAAAGCAATGGTCTTTCTGACGAAGAACTGAGCAAATACATTGATCCTACTCCCATCAAAAACTCCACTTATAAGTCTGTTGCACTTATTAGTAATGTTGAAACCTCTGATCTTCCTGATGACTATCTTGGGAATTACTCTGGTTTGCCTATTCGAAATTCAGCTTTGAAAGGTAGTAGACCGCTGATTTATATTTTGTAAGCTTAATTCATCATTTGATGGACGGTATGTGTAAGCCGTATCATACCCAAGATACTGTAAAAGAGTACAAAAACCCCGTCAAAGCTACGGTAAACCGTGGCTTGACGAGATTAATTTTTATAAAAATTCTTCAAACCTCACCATCAATACAATGGTAATTGACACTCAGGTACTCCAATAACTGCTCCGATTATTATTGCAATTACTGCTATAAGCATTATTGATAAAGGAATAATAGTAATAATAAATTTTGTGCG
Organism: uncultured Ruminococcus sp.; assembly: GCA_947627275.1. GTDB lineage: Bacteria > Bacillota > Clostridia > Oscillospirales > Ruminococcaceae > Ruminococcus. Next base: position 47,656 of record CANQVK010000001.1, read on the forward strand.
TTTTTCTTTGCTCCGTTTTATATTAAAAATTGTTGAAAGAAAAGAAATTGTTATTATTACAGTCAGCCATATAAATGCCCACCATGTATTTGACGACTTAAACTTAAAAACAATTGACAATACTTGAAAAATAACAAAAATAATTATTGATAAAAAATATCCAATATTATATTTATTCAATAATATCAATTCTCCTCAAACATTTACTAAAATTAAATGTTATATTTATGTCCAAAACCACTACGAAAACTCAGTTTTATCAGATCGTTGTTTTTTCTTCAAGGAAAGCAACGAGGTCGTCAATGGCAACTCTCTGCTGTTCCATTGTGTCGCGGTCACGGACTGTCACGCAGTTGTCTTTCTCGATAGTATCAAAGTCAACCGTAATGCAGAAAGGCGTGCCGATCTCGTCCTCACGGCGGTATCTCTTGCCGATAGTACCAGTCTCGTCAAAATCGCACATAAACTTCTTTGACAGCATCTCGTAAACCTCCTCAGCCTTGGGGGTGAGCTTCTTTACGAGAGGAAGCACGGCGCATTTATACGGAGCAAGAGCAGGATGCAAACGCATAACAGTACGGACTTCTCTCTTTTCCTTGCCGTTCTTGTCAACAGAAACAAGCTCCTCCTCATCGTAAGCCTCCGTAACGATCGAGAGGAAAAGTCTCTCAACGCCGAGGGACGGCTCGATAACATACGGGATATACTTCTCATTTGTCTCGGGGTCAAAGTATTCAAGTGATTTGCCGCTTGTCTTGATATGCTGAGTGAGGTCGTAGTCGGTTCTGTCTGCAACGCCCCAAAGCTCGCCCCAGCCGAACGGGAAAAGGTACTCGAAATCGGTCGTAGCCTTTGAGTAGAAGCAAAGCTCCTCGGGGTCGTGGTCGCGGAGACGTATATTTTCCTCTTTAAGACCGAGCGTGAGCAGAAAATCCTTGCAGAAGCTTCTCCAGTAGCTGAACCACTCCAAGTCGGTACCGGGCTTGCAGAAAAATTCAAGCTCCATCTGCTCGAACTCACGTACACGGAAAATAAAGTTTCCGGGAGTTATCTCGTTACGGAAGGACTTACCCACCTGCGCAACGCCGAAAGGCACTTTTTTACGGGTGGTACGCTGGATATTGGCAAAGTTCACGAAAATTCCCTGAGCAGTCTCGGGACGGAGGTAAAGCTCGCTCTTGCTGTCCTCGGTAACGCCCTGAAACGTCTTGAACATCAGGTTAAACTGACGTATATCCGTAAAATTACGCTTTCCGCAGTTGGGGCAGACGATATTCTTTTCATTGATGTAATCGGTCATCTGCTGATTAGTCCAGCCTGCAACGTTAGTGCCGTCAAAGTCCTCGATAAGGTTATCGGCACGGTGACGTGTCTTGCACTCCTTGCAGTCCATAAGGGGGTCGGAAAATCCGCCGATGTGACCTGATGCAACCCATGTCTGAGGATTCATGAGAATAGCGGAATCAAGTCCCACATTGTACTTGTTTTCCTGCACGAATTTTTTCAGCCATGCGTTTTTGATATTATTTTTCAGCAGAACGCCGAGAGGACCGTAATCCCATGTATTGGCAAGTCCGCCGTAAATTTCCGAGCCGGGGTAAACATAGCCCTTTGATTTGCACAAGTCAACTATTTTATCCATAACTTTTTCGGTATTTTTAAGCATATTCAAAACTCCTTTTTTGGAAATGATAGTAATTATATTTTACTCCATTTTGCATGATTTGTCAAGTGATATACTCGACGCTATTGCAAAACGTCCAGTAATGCAGACATACAAATTTTCTGTTCAGCATTCTTTGGACATTTTGCAATAAAGGGAAGTATAATATCGAACAAGCACGGAAATCAATTTTCTGAATGCAGGGACACGGCACGGCGAGCCGCCGCAGGCAGGATCACTCTGAAAAATTATTAAACGAAAATTCTTCCGCGTCTGTTGCAATTTTGTGCATAATATGATATAATAATAACATAAAATCATCAAATCGAACAGGATAAAAAAATGAATGTTAAAAATACACTTATAAGCAGACTTGCGAATGCCCACGGAGAATTTATATCGGGAGCGGAGCTTTCAAGACAACTGGAAGTCTCGAGAAATGCCGTATGGAAAGCGGTAAAGGCTCTTGAAGCGGAGGGCTATGCAATAGAATCCGTTACCTCTAAGGGGTATCGGCTATCCGAACAGAACACACGGCTTTCCGCCGAAATTATTTCCGCCGAAAATACTGCGAAGACGCTTGGCGGAAATATTATAGTTCTGCCCGAAACATCGTCCACAAATACCTACGCAAAAGCTCTTGCCGCAGACGGAGCGGCTCACGGCACGGTAGTCGCCGCCGATACTCAGACAGAGGGCAAGGGCAGACTTGGCAGACATTTTGAATCGCCCTCGGGAAAAGGACTTTACATGAGCGTTATTATCCGCCCGAAATTCGATATTTCCTATGCGCCGCTGATAACCTCAGCCGCCGCCGTTTCCGCCGCCGAAGCCGTAGAAAAGCTGTGCGGCTGCGATGTGAGCATAAAATGGGTCAACGACCTCTATATGAACGGCAGAAAAATATGCGGCATTCTTACGGAAGCGACCCTTAATCTTGAGATGAACATGCCCGACCACGCCGTTATCGGCATAGGCATAAATGTTCTTCACAGCGAATTTCCCGACGAGCTTAAACAGCGCGCGACTACCGTCGAGGACGAATCGGGCAGAAAAATTGACAGAAATAAACTTTGCGGCGAGATTCTCGGCAGGCTTGAATATTATCTCGACCGCATCGAAAATCATGGACATCTTGATGAATACCGCCGCCGTGAAATGCTGACGGGAAACATGATAACCGCAAATATCGGCAGCGAAACGGTCATCGGACGTGCCGCGGGCATTGACGATAACGCCAATCTTATCGTTGAGCTTGGCGACGGAACACGCAGAAACCTTATCTCGGGGGAGGCTAATCTCTGCCGTATACAAAAGTAATTCGGAGATAGTAAGAAAAATGAACAAATATAAAAAGCTTGCGTTTAATACGCTTATATTCGGGATAGGCAGCTTTGGTTCAAAAATTCTTGTAATACTGCTTACCCGTCTGTACACAAAAGACATCGACCCCGGTAACATGGGTATAAAGAGTAATCTGGAAACTATAGCCCTTTTGCTCCAGCCGGTCTTCACATTCGCCCTTCAGGAATATCTTATCCGATTCGGAATAGATAAAAATTATGACAAACGCGCCGTGTTTACGACCTCCGCCGCTATGACGACCTTTGGAATGGCGGCGGTCATACTGATAGTTCCGGGACTGCGGTTCATACGCATTTTCAGCTTTATCAGCGGATTTTCCCTGATACTCGCCGTGTACATCTGCACATCGTCTCTGCGAATGCTGTGCGCTCAGTTCGTCCGTGCAAGAGATATGGTGAAGCTTTTCTCGCTGGACGGAATTTTAGCCACGCTGACTCTTTTCATTTTTAACGTGATATTTATTTCGGGACTGAAAATGGGAGTCAAAGGATTTTTTCTGTCGGTCATTCTTTCCGACCTGCTCTCGGCGGTTTTTCTTTTTCTTGTGGCAGACCTCAGAAAATTCCTCGGCAGAAAATATTTCAGCTTAAAGCTTGTGTTTGAGATCATGAAATTCTCCCTGCCCCTTATTCCAACTATTGTAATGTGGACGATCACCAGCCTTTCAGACCGTATTTTCCTCAGTTATATGAGGAGCAGCAAGGTCGATCTCGGCAACGATGCCACCGGACTTTACGATGTCGCCAACAAGATACCGAACCTTATCTCTATGGTATCCACGATCTTCTTTCAGGCGTGGAACATGTCTGCCATAGCCGAAAACGATTCCGCCGACAGAAGCAAATTCTACGAGAGGGTATATTCCGCCTATGAAGCCCTGCTTTTCATAGCCGCGGCAGGACTTATGCTCCTCACTAAGCCTGTCACCTCGTTCCTTGCAAACTCCGAAAATTACGAGGTCTACAGCACGGTCTACCTTTATACGCCTGTGCTGATAATCGCTGCTATATTTACTGCGCTGAATCAGTTCCTCGGAGGGATCTATTCAGCTACAAAGCATACTAAAAACAGCTTCTGGACGAGCCTTGCGGCATGTGGAGTCAATCTGCTCCTCAATTATGTAATGATACCCGTCATAGGCATACAGGGTGCAGCTATAGCGACTTTTCTGAGCTACTATCTCTGCTTCTGGGCGAGGATAATAGACGCAAGGTACTATGTGCCGTTTAAATTCAACGGCACAAGGTCTCTTGTCAACACGGGACTTCTTGCCGTTATGAGTTTGATCGTAATAAAAGCGCCGCCTGTATGGGGCTTATGGCTGTTCCTGATCTTTGCAGCCGTTACTGTCATGAACTTCAGACCCATGATGGCTACGATGAGAAAAATCGCAAAGCGGTAAATATACTTTTTCAGAAACCAAATTTCAAAGGAGTGTTTTTATGCCTACACCTCACAACAACGCCCAAAAAGGCGATATTGCGAAAACCGTTCTCATGCCCGGCGATCCGCTGAGAGCGAAATTCATAGCCGAAAATTATCTTGAAGACCCCGTATGCTACAACGAGGTACGAGGTATGCTGGGATTTACGGGAACATACAAGGGCGTTCCCGTATCTGTACAGGGCAGCGGAATGGGTATGCCGTCTATCGGGATATATTCCTACGAGCTGTTTAACGAATATGACGTTGAAAATATCATAAGAGTCGGTACGGCAGGAGCTGTCGCAGACAACGTGAACCTCCGTGACGTTATTATCGGCGTAAGCGCAAGCTCCAACTCGAATTTTGCGGCGCAGTACCGTCTGCCTGGGACATACGCTCCCACCGCTTCCTGGGAACTGATTTCGGCGGCGGCGAAGTCGGCTGAAGAACGAAACTGCGCTTTCCACGCAGGCAATATTTTATCCTCGGACACTTTCTACGACGATGCGGACAGCCTTGCGGAATGGCGGAAAATGGGCGTTCTCGCAATTGAAATGGAGGCTGCGGCATTGTACATGAACGCCGCGCGTTCGGGAAAAAAAGCTTTGTGCATTCTGACGGTTTCCGACTGTCCGCTGAAAGGCGAATCTACCACCGCCGAGGAACGGCAGACCTCTTTCCGCGATATGATGGAAATTGCTCTCGAAACAGCAGTTAAAATCGCATAACATACCAAAAGCGCAGGATATATCCTGCGTTTTTTGTGCAGTATATTCACAACGATGCGTCTGTATCGTTTTGAATTTTTATCATCAATAAAAAATTGATGAAAATTTAAGTTTTTTCTTGCTTTTTTGGAAAATTTGTGTTATGATATAGGGTAGAGTTTTATACTCACCGCTATCGCAAAACATCCAAATAATGCAGACGTAAAATCCGTCTGTCTGCGTCATCTTCCTTGACATACGAATTTTCTGTTCAGCATTATTTGGATATTTTGCAATAGCGGCGAGTATAGGAGCTGTTCAAGCGCTTATGCAGCTCTGCTTTATATAGAATCGTTTCAACGATACCGAAACGATCCGAGAATATATCGTGCTGACGGCACGGGTCAGGAGATAAAATATGCCAAAAATTCAGGATATTAACAAGATCATGATAATCGGCTCTGGACCTATAATCATAGGTCAGGCGTGCGAATTTGATTATTCGGGTACTCAGGCGTGTAAGGCGCTTAGGAATCTGGGTTACGAGATAGTGCTTGTAAACTCAAATCCGGCTACGATCATGACCGATCCCGACGTTGCGGATACTACCTACATCGAGCCGCTTAACCTTGACAGACTTACGCAGATAATCGAAAAGGAACGCCCCGACGCGCTTCTTCCGAACCTTGGCGGACAATCGGGACTTAACCTCTGCTCAGAGCTTGACAAGGCAGGCATCCTCGAAAAATACGGCGTAAGAGTTATAGGAGTTCAGGTTGACGCTATCGAAAGAGGCGAAGATCGTATCGAGTTCAAGAACGCCATGTCCGCTCTCGGTATAGGAATGCCCAAAAGCGAGGTGGCATATTCCGTTGACGAAGCCGTGAAAATAGCCGAAACTCTTAAATATCCTGTCGTTCTCCGTCCTGCATATACGATGGGCGGCGCAGGCGGCGGCATGGTTTACAACGTTGACGAGCTTAAAGTCGTTTGCGAAAGAGGCTTGCAGGCTTCTCTTGTCGGACAGGTTCTTGTCGAGGAATGTATCTTCGGCTGGGAGGAGCTTGAACTGGAGGTCGTCAGAGATGCCGCAAACAACAAGATAACAGTCTGCTTTATTGAAAATATCGACCCGATAGGCGTACACACCGGCGATTCCTTCTGCTCTGCGCCTATGCTGACAATTCCCGAGAACGTTCAGAAGAAGCTTCAGGAAATGTCCTACAAGATCATCGAGTCTATAGAAGTCATCGGCGGCTGCAACTGTCAGTTTGCACGCGACCCCGAAAGCGGACGCATTGTCGTTATCGAGATAAACCCCAGAACCTCGCGTTCTTCCGCACTCGCTTCAAAGGCAACAGGTTTCCCGATCGCTCTTGTTTCGGCTATGCTTGCATGCGGTCTGACGCTTGACGAGATACCATGCGGAAAGTACGGCACTCTCGATAAATACGTTCCCGACGGCGATTATGTCGTTATCAAGTTCGCTCGCTGGGCGTTTGAAAAATTCAAGGGAGCTGAGGATAAGCTCGGCACTCAGATGCGCGCGGTCGGCGAAGTAATGAGCATCGGCAAGACCTACAAGGAGGCTTTCCAGAAAGCGATAAGAAGCCTTGAAACTGGAAGGTACGGTCTTGGATTCGCCAAAAACTTCAATAATATGACAAAGGACGAGCTTCTCGATCGCCTTAAATACCCCACCAGCGAGAGACAGTTCATTATATATGAGGCTCTCAGAAAGGGAGCTTCCATCGAGGAAATTTTCGAGCTTACAAAGATAAAGCGCTATTTCCTCGAGCAGATGCTTGAATTAGTTCAGGAGGAGGAAAAGCTCCTCTCCGTTAAGGGCGGAGTTCCCGAAAAGGACGTTCTCAAACAGGCTAAGCTTGACGGCTTCAGCGACCGTTACCTCAGTATGCTCCTCGAGGTCACCGAGGAGGAGATAAGAAACGCACGTATCGGCTTCGGCATCTGCGAAGCGTGGGAGGGCGTTCACGTAAGCGGCACACAGAATGCGGCTTACTACTACAGCACCTATCACCTTGACAAGGACAACAGTCCCTCAAACAGCGACAAACCGAAAATAATGATACTCGGCGGCGGCCCGAACAGAATAGGACAGGGCATCGAGTTCGACTACTGCTGCGTTCATGCGGCTCTTGCGCTGAAAAAACTCGGCTTCGAGTCAATTATTGTAAACTGCAACCCCGAAACGGTTTCCACCGACTATGATACCTCCGATAAGCTCTATTTCGAGCCGCTTACTCTGGAGGACGTTCTCGCTATCCATGAAAAGGAAAAGCCTGTCGGAGTTATCGCGCAGTTTGGCGGTCAGACGCCCCTTAATCTTGCAAACGACCTTAAAAAATACGGCGTAAATATCCTCGGAACGACCCCCGAGACTATCGACCTTGCTGAGGACAGAGATCACTTCCGCGCCATGATGGATAAGCTGGGCATTCCTATGCCTGAAGCGGGAATGGCTGTAAATGCGGACGAAGCTATCGAGATAGCAAACCGTATCGGCTACCCTGTAATGGTACGCCCCTCTTACGTTCTCGGCGGTCGAGGCATGGAGATAGTTCACGACGACGAAATGATGAAGGTATATATGGACGCGGCAGTCGGCGTAACTCCCGACAGACCTATCCTTATCGACCGTTTCCTCAATCACGCCACTGAGTGCGAGGCGGACGCCATTTCCGACGGCAAAAACTGCTTCGTGCCTGCCGTTATGGAGCATATCGAGCTTGCAGGCGTGCATTCGGGCGATTCCGCATGTATTCTCCCCTCAAAGAATCTCACCGCAAAACAGGTCGAGACTATCAAGGACTACACCAAAAAAATTGCCGTGGAAATGAACGTATGCGGTCTTATGAACATGCAGTATGCTATCGAGGGCGATACGGTCTACGTTCTGGAGGCAAATCCGAGAGCTTCAAGAACAGTTCCCCTCGTTTCAAAGGTCTGCGACATCAACATGGTTCGTATTGCCACGGAAATAATCACATCTTCACTTACAGGCAATCCGTCGCCCGTTCCCGAACTTAAAGACCGCCGCATAAATCATTACGGCGTAAAGGAAGCTGTTTTCCCGTTCAACATGTTTCAGGAGGTCGATCCCGTACTCGGCCCTGAGATGAGGTCTACAGGCGAGGTTCTGGGAATTTCCAAATCCTTTGGCGAGGCTTACTACAAGGCTCAGGAGGCTACTAAGAATCCTCTCCCCGACAGCGGAACGGTACTTCTCAGTATCTGCGACAGAGACAAGCCCGAGCTTGTGGAAATAGCCAAAGGCTTCAGCGAGCTGGGATTCCGTGTTCTTGCTACCCACAAATGCTATAAGCTTCTCGTACAGGAGGGTATCCCCTGCGAGCGTATCTTCAAGATATACGAGGGCAGACCGAACATTGCGGACGAGATCGCAAACGGCGAAATACAGCTTATCATCAATACGCCTGCCGGTAAATCGTCTATCCACGATGACAGTTATATCCGAAAAGCGGCTATAAAACATCGTATTCCCTATATTACCACAATGGCGGCGGCTAAGGCGAGCCTTGAGGGTATAAAGGCTATAAAGCACAATCATCACATCGAGGTCAAATCCTTGCAGGAACACCACAGGGATATTGACTGATTCAAAAAGCAATAGAAAACAGGGCGGCTCAGTCGCCCTGTTTTTTTGCACACAAATGTCTCCTGCTTATTTTCAGACGACAAAATCAGACATTTTATACAGATTATGCTGAAAATTTGTAAAATTTTCGTAAAAAATTCTTTAATTTTTATTAAATATTCACTTGATTTTTACTTTATGATATGCTACAATATTATTAGAAAATTATGTAAAGGAGATTCTATATGGATATTAAAGAAAAAATCGAGGAACTCGTTTCTAAAGTCAAGGACGACAAGGAGTTCGGAAAAAAATTCAAGGAAAGTCCGGTAAAGGCTGTTGAAAGCGTTATCGGCGTAGATCTTCCCGACGATCAGATCGAAAAGATAATCAGCGGAGTTAAAGCTAAAGTCAGCTTCGACGACCTCGGAGATAAAATCGGAGGTATTTTCGACAAGCTGAAAAAATAAGTTAAAGTTCCAATCAAAGACAACACTGCACAGAGAGCGTGCGGTGTTGCCTTAGTATTATAATTAAATATGGAGGTATGATCATTATGATATTAAAAAAAGCCCTTGCCCGTCTCTGTGTTCCTATTTTATCATTATCCGTCGTGCCTCTCGGGGTTAATGGCGGAATATCCGCCAATGCGGCTGTTGCGGCGCTGTGGCCGCTGGATTCTGAATTCAGCGAAGTAACGACCTATTTCGACCCCAACAGGAACACGGGCAATATTTACGCAGGTCACAACGCTATCGACATTCCTGCCGATCACAACGCCAATATCTATGCCCCCATAGACGGAGTATGCGTTTCGGCAGGCTGGATGAACGACTACGGTATACTCATTATCCTGCGCCATGAAGAACTTGACGTCTACACCTTCTACGCCCATTGCTCTTATGCAGACGTTTCACCCGGTCAGACTGTTTCCGCAGGAGAAATAATCGGACATGTCGGAAATACGGGAAATTCTGACGGCGATCACCTTCACTTCGGCATATGCGACACACTTACAGGCGGCTGGCCCGATATTATGTACTACGACCCCCTTACTTACTTCACCTACGAAATAGAACAGCCCGAAGATAATTGCAGTTGTACGGAGGACTATGCCGGAACTTATGTCACCCAGAACATTGATACATACCTCAATGTAAGAAGCGGTCACGGCTCGGAGTTTTCGATAGTGGGAAAGCTTTCCCCCCAAAGCGAATTTACGGTCACCAAAGCGGACGGAAACTGGGCGCACATTGAATACGACGGCATATCGGGTTACTGCTCCATGAAATATATCAGACGCAAGGACAATATCGAATCAAATATGACTATCTCGGGGGAACTCGTTCCAGACGGCGAGATAATTCAAGGGGCTGCGTTTGAGGTAGGCGGCACAATTACCTCAAATCTGCCTATAACACGGTTCACCGGCGGTATTTACAAGGCTGACGGAGCGTCCCCCGTGTACGTTTACGAGACTTCACCCAATGCCCTGAAATACGACCTTTCGGGAGAATTTGACAGCAAAATGCTTTTCAATAAGCTCGAACCCGACACATATGTTTATAAGGTTGAAGCGGAGGATTCAAGCGGAAAGGTCTACCGCCTTATCGGAAAAAGCTTCATGATCGCTCAGAAAGCCTCAGCCGCTACGGGTATCTTCGGCGATCTTAACGGCGACGGAAGCATTACCGTAGCTGACGGCGTTATGCTGCAAAAGTACATCCTCGGCATGGGAACGCTTTCCGCCGAACAACTTAAATACGCCGACATTACAGGCGACGGTACAGCAGATGTGTTCGACATGATCATGATAAGAAAAATGTTGGTTTCTTAACAGGGGGACTCTGTCCCCCTGCACCCCCTGCCAAAGGGGTGACCCCTTTGGAATCTCTGTTGTCGTGAATTGGTCTGTGGAAATCTCCTAATTAATTCGATGCTGTTAGTCCTCATGATTTCCACAGACCAATTCACGAGAATGGACGCCAAAAATTACCTCTTTAACAGAAAGTAAAGGGCAGCAAAATATCATGCTTAAGCTGCGGACAATGGTTTCTAAAGATATTATAACCCTTTTGCAGGGAAATAAAGGAGGGACGATGTCCCTCCTTATTCTTTATTAGTATGAGGAAGAATTTTTTTCTTTACATTTCCGGCAAAATAGTGTATAATAATTATATACACGCATTATAAAAAACATTTTTTATATTAAGAGGCATTTTATGGCAAATAGTTATTCTCTCGGAATTGATGTCGGTTCTACTACCGTTAAAACGGTTATTGCCGATATTTCCAAAAATATTATATATTCGCGTTATCAGCGGCATTTCTCAAAGGTCAGGGAAACGGTCGCAGAACAGCTTATTCTTATCAGGGACGCTTTTCCCAACGAGGAATTTTCCGTATGTATTACAGGCTCGGCAGGCCTTGGACTTGCAAATTCCGCAGGACTTCCCTTTGTGCAGGAGGTTCACGCAGCGTTTCTTGCGGTAAGGGAAAAAGTCCCCGACGCCGACGCTGTAATCGAGCTTGGCGGCGAGGACGCTAAAATAATTTTCCTTACAGGCGGCGTTGAACAGCGTATGAACGGCTCGTGCGCAGGCGGAACAGGCGCTTTTATCGACCAGATGGCGACGCTCCTCGGTATCACAGCCGATCAGTTGGACGAACTCTCCCTGAAAGCACAGAAAACTTATCCTATAGCGTCACGCTGCGGAGTTTTCGCAAAATCGGACGTTCAGCCGCTGCTCAATCAGGGAGCTATGCGTGAGGACGTTGCCGCAAGCATCTTTCAGGCTGTTGTCGATCAGACTGTTTCGGGACTTGCTCAGGGACGCACTATCGAAGGAAAAGTGCTGTTTTTGGGCGGTCCTCTGCATTTTCTTAAGGGACTGAAAAAAGCTTTCGTGAAAACGCTCGGACTTGACGAGAGCAATGCGGTCTTTCCCGAGGACGGACCTGTTTTTGTGGCTTACGGCTGCGCTCTCCATGCAGCTCAGCTCGGAGAACGCCTTACCACAGACGAGCTTATTTCAAAGGTGAAAAACGCCCGAGCCGCCGACAATATCATTACCGGCGAACCGCTGTTCTCCTCAAAAGCCGAGTATGACGAGTTCGTTGAACGACACAAGAAATTCGATCTGGGCTATGCGGATATACGTACATACGAGGGCGACGCGTACCTTGGGATCGACGCTGGCTCTACCACGACTAAGCTTGTGCTTATCACGGACGACGGACGTATCCTCTACCACCACTATTCCTCCAATCAGGGGCAGCCCCTCGATAAGATAGCCGCTCAGGTAAAAATAATACGCGAGACGATGAACCCGAATATCACAATAAAAGGCTCGGCTGTCACAGGCTACGGCGAGGATCTTATTATGGCGGGGCTATCCGTTGATTTCGGAATTGTCGAGACTGTTGCGCACTTCAAAGCGGCGTCATATTTCTGTCCCGAGGTCGATTTCATTATCGACATAGGCGGACAAGACATCAAGTGCTTTAAAATAAAAAATCACAGCATTGACAGCATTATGCTGAACGAAGCATGCTCTTCAGGCTGCGGCTCGTTCATACAGACCTTTGCAATGGCTCTCGGGTACGATATTGCCGAGTTTTCCCGTCTCGGACTGTTTGCCGAGCATCCCGTTGACCTCGGCTCGAGATGTACCGTATTCATGAACAGCTCGGTAAAGCAGGCTCAGAAGGACGGCGCTACCGTTGAGGATATTTCAGCCGGATTGTCCTCCTCGATAATCAAAAATGCCATTTATAAGGTAATTCGCGCAAATTCCCCCGATGAACTGGGAAAAAATATTGTTGTTCAGGGCGGAACGTTCCTCAATGACGCCGTACTCCGTTCATTTGAAAAGGAACTGGGCAGAAACGTTATACGTCCTGCCGTTTCGGGACTTATGGGAGCGTTCGGATGCGCTCTGTACGCAAAGGAACGTTCGGAGGGGACGTCCAAGCTCATTTCCCTTGAAGAACTCGAGAGCTTTTCGTACACCTCAAGATCGGCAAAATGCGGAGGCTGTACGGCAAACTGTCAGCTTAATATAATCAATTTCGGCAAGGGCAGGAACTTTATTTCGGGCAACCGCTGCGAAAAAGGCAGCGGCAAGGCGAAAACAAACAAAGTTCCCAATCTCTATGAATATAAATACAACAGCGTTCTTGCCCTTAAAACCGCTGAGCAGCCGAAATGTCCGATAGGCAGAGTGGGTCTGCCCCTTGCGCTCAGCTTTTACGAGCAGCTTCCGTTCTGGCACGCTTTCTTTACGGAGCTTGGCTTTGAAACGGTTATAAGCGATGAAAGCTCCCGTGATATGTACTATCTCGGACAGCATACGATACCCTCTGATACCGTGTGCTATCCGGCGAAGCTTACTCACGGCCATGTTGAAAACCTTCTCGATAAGGGCGTTGATTTCATTTTCTATCCGTGTATGAGCTACAATATCTACGAGGGAGACAGCGATAACCACTTCAACTGCCCTGTCGTAGCGTATTATCCCGAGCTTCTGACGGCAAACAATCCTCGATTGAACGGAGAAAATTTCCGCCACCCGTATATGGACATCAACAGCCGGAAGAACGTTATTCGGGTTATGAAGCAAACCTTAAAGCATTACAATATAAACGGCAAGATCGCAGCCGCCGTGGATAAGGCTTATGAAGCGTACTATGGTCATCAGGCGGATATTTCCCGAAAGGCTGCGGAAATAATCGCTCAGGCGCGTGCGGAAAAGCGTAAGATAATCGTACTTGCAGGACGTCCCTACCATATCGACCGTGAAATAAACCACGGCATTCACAAGCTTATTACAAGTCTCGGAATGGCTGTAGTAACCGAGGACAGCGTGGCGCAGCTCGCCCATACTCCGAAGCTGGGCGTTCTTAACCAATGGACGTACCATTCAAGACTTTACCGCGCGGCTAAGTACGTGACGACGCAGCCGGATATGCAGCTTATTCAGCTCGTTTCATTCGGCTGCGGCATAGACGCCGTAACCGGCGACGAGGTGCGTAATATCCTCGAAAGCTCCGGAAAACTGTACACTCAACTTAAAATAGACGAAATAAATAATCTTGGCGCGGCACGAATAAGACTGCGAAGCCTCGCCGCCGCAATGGGCGACTGATAAGTCACGCAAATCTATTTTTAAATTTATGACAGTGAACTTATGTCAGGGGACGCTGTCTCTTTTGAAACCGAATTTTCAGATTTATCTGTCCATTAATGGCTCACTATCCACAACTTAAGGAAGTATTTTTCTTTGTAGGGACACGGCGTGCCGTGTCCTTAATAAGGGAACGCCCTCTCTTGCAGGGCGTTCCCTCTCCAAAAACAGTTCTATGAACTGGTTTTGGATTCACCCTTTTCGGAGCGCTTAAACGCTTTGTGGGACGCTGTCCCACACCCTGCCAGAGGCGCTGCCTCTGGACTCCGCCAAAGGGACACCGTCCCTTTGGAATCCCGATGTTAGTTTTCTTAAGTTGTTGGAACGATAAGCCAAAGTCCCCCGGCATAATCTTATAAGGAGGTTATTATGGCGGAATACGCAAAATTTACCGAAGAAATGATACATACTCATACTATACTTGTGCCGGATATGCTACCGATACATTTCAAGCTTCTTATCGCTATCTTTGAAAGCAAGGGCTATCATATGGAGCTGCTTCAGAACGACTCGAGAGCCGTTGTTGACGAGGGACTGAAAAATGTCCACAACGATGCCTGTTACCCTGCTCTGCTCGTTATCGGACAGTTCATGGACGCTCTCAAAAGCGGCAGATACGACCCCGATAAAACAGCTTTGCTTATTACTCAGACAGGCGGCGGCTGCCGCGCGTCCAACTATATACATCTGCTCAGAAAGGCGGTAAACAGGAATTTTCCGCAGGTTCCCGTAGTTTCTCTCAATTTCAGCGGACTTGAAAAGGACAGCGGCTTCAAAATAACTGCTTCAATGTTTTTCAAGATGATGTATGCGGTCCTTTACGGCGATCTGCTCATGACATGCTATAACAAGTGCCGTGCATACGAGGTCAGAAAGGGCGAGTCCAAAGCCGTCCTCGATAAGTGGCAGGACGCCCTCGGGGAGATATTCCGTACGGGCAGCGGCAGATATACTCACACAAAGCAGCTTTACACGGAAATACTGAACGACTTCGGCGCAATAAAGCTTTCAGATGAAAAAAAGATCAAGGTTGGCATAGTCGGTGAAATTTATGTAAAATATTCGCCTCTTGCGAACAATCACCTTGAGGATTTCCTGATCTCCGAGGGCTGCGAGCCTGTTGTGCCGTCGCTTCTTGAATTTGTAATGTACTGTGCGGCAGGAACTTTCAATGACGCAAAGCTGTATGACAGCAAAACGCTCAGCTCCGCCGTGTTTAAACTCGGCTACAAGCTCATTTATTCCAAGCAGAAAGAGCTTATCAAGGTCATGAAGAAGAACGGCAAATTCGAGCCGCTCCATGATTTCGAGCATCTCCGCAGGCTGGCTGACAAGTACATAAATCAGGGCGTCGTTATGGGCGAGGGCTGGCTTATCCCTGCTGAAATGGCAGCGCTGGCGCAGTCGGACGTGGAAAATATAATATGCGCTCAGCCGTTCGGATGTCTGCCTAACCATATCGTGGCTAAGGGAATGTCACGCGCTATAAAGGACGATAATCCCAACGCAAACATTGTCGCTATCGACTACGACCCCGGAGCGACACGGGTCAATCAGGAAAACCGCATCAAGCTTATGCTTGTAAATGCAAAGCGTTAGGAAATCTGATCATGATAAAAGACAGAAACGGCAGGGTGATTCCCGAAAATTCAAGTCAAAGCAGGGTTCTGAGCGTTCTTTACGGGACAGTTTTCGGACGGCTTCTGCTGAAAGTCCTCACTCTGCCAATAATATCAAAGCTTTCAGGGAGATTTATGGATTCTCCGCTTTCGATACCGCTTATAAAGCCGTTTATACGCCGTAACCGCATTGATATGCGGCAGTATCGTGAAAAGAACTACCGAAGCTTCAATGAATTTTTCACACGAAAGATCAGACCCTCGGCGCGTCCTATCCCGAGCGGAGCGAATGAGCTGATAAGTCCCTGCGATTCAAAGCTAACGGTTTATCCCGTTTCGGAAAAAAGTCTGTTTGAGATAAAGGGTTCGATGTACAGCGTTGCCGACTTGCTGGAAAATTCGGCTATGGCACAGCGTTACTGCGGCGGACTGTGCATGATCTTCCGTCTTTGCGTGGACGATTATCACCGATATTGCTTTATAGACAACGGCGTGAAGTCCGAAAGCGTCTTTATAAAGGGCGAACTGCATACCGTAAATCCGATAGCGCTCGGGCGTTATAACATATACAAGCGAAACAGCCGTGAATATACCGTACTTCACACCGAGAATTTCGGGGAAGTTGTTCACGTTGAAGTCGGGGCGATGCTCGTTGGAAAAATATGCAACAGGAAGCTGCGCTGTTTCCGCAAGGGCGAGGAAAAGGGAATGTTCAGATACGGCGGTTCGACCGTAGTATTGCTTTTGGAGAAAGACAGGGTCACGATAGACGATGATATTCTCGAAAATTCCAAAAACGGAATCGAGACAGTCGTAAAATACGGCGAAAAAATAGGAAATATAAAATAAAAATATCCCACCAAAACTATATGGTGGGATAAAATTTTATCATAGGGACAACGGTCCTTAAACAGCAGCCTTTCCGTGTTCGGAGTTTTTCTCCGATTTAGTGTCGGGAATGCTGACCTTTTCTATATCTGCGCCGAGCTGACGGAGCTTGCCCTCCATGCAGTCGTAACCTCGTTCGATATGAAAAATATCCTCTATTTCGGTAACTCCCGACGCCGCAAGACCTGCGATTATAAGAGCCGCGCCCGCTCTGAGGTCGCACGCCTTTACGGGAGCGCCCATAAGCTTGCCCGTACCTTCGATAAGGGCGACTTTACCGTTTACCGTAATATCTGCGCCCATACGTCTGAGTTCGTCCACATAGCCGAAACGCTGTTCCCAAATATTCTCCGTAATAATGCTTGTCCCCTCTGCTAAAGTAAGCAAGGTTGCTATCTGAGACTGCATATCTGTCGGGAAACCGGGATGCGGCGCGGTTTTTATGTTCGCCTTGACAAGCGGTCCGTCTACCCATACACGTATGCTGTCATCGAACTGCTCTATATTTACACCTATCTTTTCCATTTTCTTTGTAATGGATTCAAGGTGCTTCGGGATAACGTTCTTTATAAGCACGTCGCCCTTTGTAGCGGCGACCGCTGCCATAAATGTACCTGCTTCTATCTGGTCGGGTATGACCGAATAGACAGCGCCGTGAAGCTTCTGAACGCCTCGTATCTTGATAACGTCCGTACCTGCGCCCATGATATTTGCGCCCATAGTATTGAGAAAGTTCGCCAGATCAACAATATGAGGTTCTTTGG
Organism: uncultured Ruminococcus sp.; assembly: GCA_947627275.1. GTDB lineage: Bacteria > Bacillota > Clostridia > Oscillospirales > Ruminococcaceae > Ruminococcus. The sequence goes on from CANQVK010000001.1 coordinate 64,892, forward strand.
CGGCATTTTCAATCACCGTAAGTCCTTCAGCCTTGACAGCGGCAAGCATTGCGTTCATTGTTGCGCCTACCGTTACCACGTCAAAGAATATCTGATTTCCCCGAAGCTTCGCAGCTTTCAGGTCAATCATGCCCTGACTGAGGTTGTACTCTGCTCCGAGAGCCGCAAACGCTTTCAAATGCTGGTCGATAGGTCTTGCTCCGAGAGGACAGCCGCCCGGCATGGAAACTCTCGCCTTGTTGAAGCGTCCGAGAAGTGCGCCGAGAAAATAATACGAAGCGCGCATTTTTCTTGCCGTTTCATATGGTACTACAAAATTCCGTATAGAAGTGGGGTCGATCTTATAAGTGTCTTTCCCGAGCGGTACGACGCCAACGCCCATTTCCTTTAAAATACGCAGACATATGTTTACATCGCTTATAGACGGTACGTTTTCAATAATACATGGTTCGTCCGACAGTATGACTGCGGGAAGTATCGCAACAGCGGCGTTTTTCGCTCCGCTGATCGTTACCTCGCCCGTAAGGCGGCGACCGCCCTTTATCACAAACTTATCCAACTAAATTCTCTCCTTAATTTTGCTGCAATGAAGCTGCCCAATATCAGTTTCCGAGGAGGTCTTATCAATGATATTGGAGCAGTTATCACCGCAATTTATATGAAGCAGTATTATTCAGCCGCAGTTGCAGTCTCTGCTTCTCCACCCTCTGAGGAGACTTCTTCTGTTTCTGTATTATCCTCGGAAGGCTCTGTTTCTGTTTCATCGGAATCGTCTGAGCTGTCTTTTTTATCGTAGTCGGAAATATACCATTTCAAGTCGCCGCCGTCGTATTTCTCTATCTTTACGGAGTTGATGATAACGTCGTCAAGCGGCTTGCTGTTAGTGTCCGTATCGACGTTTTGTATATCGAATACTATATCGAGACCGTCAATTACCTGACCGAAAACGGTATATCCGCCGTCAAGGTGGGGAGCGCCGCCTACAGTACTGTAGATCTCCTTTGCCGCGTCTCTTACCGAATATCCGCTCGCTTCAAGGCTTTCATAGGCTGCGTCATCGAAAACCTCGCCCGTTACGATATAGAACTGACTGCCGTTTGTGTCTGTCGAGCCTGAGTTAGCGTACGCTACTGCACCGGCTGCATGAATAAGGTTATAATACGTACCGCCGTCAAATTCTTCGCCCCATGCGGATTCTCCGCCCGTGCCGTTGCCTGCCGGATCGCCGCCCTGAATCATGAAATCGCTGATAATGCGGTGGAAGGTCAGACCGTCATAATAGCCGCTTTTGGCAAGCTCGGTGAAGTTTTCAACGCCCTTTGGCGCATATTCGGGGAAAAGGCGGAACTTTACAACGCCGTAGTCCTTTATATCCATAACGACTATATCGTCGCCCTCCTCGGGAGCTGTAAAGTTTACGGGAACAGCGTCCGCAGGGTCGTCATAGTCGTAATCGCTTATATACCACTTTATTTCCTCGCCGTTATACTTAGATACCTTTACGGATTCGATAATAACGTCCTCAAGAAATGGCTTGTCGTTAGCGTCTGTAGCGGCATACTGAACTCTGTACACAACGTCAAGACCGTCTATTACCTGTCCGAAAACGGTGTAGCTGCCGTCAAGGAACGGAGTTCCGCCCACCTGCTTATACATAGCTTTCTGGTTGTCGGAAAAACTGTAGCCTTTGCTTTCATAGAGCGTGAAAATATCGTCGGTTATATTCTGCATACCTGTTACAACGTAGAACTGACTGCCGTTTGTAGCGGTCGAACCTGAGTTAGCGTAGGCTAAAGCTCCCGGAACGTGAATAAGGTGCGGATCTGTGCCGCCGTCAAATTGACCGCCCCATGTGGATGCGCCGCCTGAGCCGTTGCCGTTCGGATCGCCGCCCTGAATCATAAAATCCTTGATAATGCGGTGAAAAGTAAGACCGTCATAGTAGCCGCTTTCCGCAAGCTTTATGAAGTTATCAACGCCCATTTCCGCATATTCCGGGAAAAGACGGAATTTTACAGTACCGTAGTCCTTAATGGTCATTTCGATTATCGTATCGCCGTTCTGAGGAGCGGTATAGTTTGCGATCTCAACGTTTTCCGCAGTAGCAGCCACGGAAGGATCCGAGCCGGAGCTGCCCGACGATGGATCGATCTCCTTGCCGCATGCGGTAAGCGCAGAAGCCGCTGTGATTCCGCACAAGACCAGCGCCAATATTTTTTTGTTCATAATGATTACCTCTCTATTAATACAGGTTCCCAATTGCTATTCATATTTTCCAACCACTGTCTTAACTTTAACCGGATACAAAGTCCCTCGATCAAGCTGCGGATAGTGATCGTTCAACAATTAATTATACATCATTATCGGCTGTTTGTAAATAGTTTTTGCGAATTTTTGGTAAATATAGATGATACTGCAATGCCAAATGATGTAAAAAAGGTTAATTTTACTCTGTATATTCGGAAATAACAACGGAATTGATCATAATATCTTCTTTGGGAATTTTATAAACGCCGTTTGTATCCGTTTCAAGGTCAGCCAAAGCTTCAACTACGTCGAGTCCCTCGTAGGTCTGACCGATAACCGTAAGCTGCTGAGAAAAATTAGGTATACCGCCATGGTCGATGAAAGCCTGTCCGAGCTTCTCATTGTCCGAGACTTCGAGAAGCTGTTTTTTAGTTTCCTCGTCAAATTCGATAGTGTTCAGTATCGCAAAACGGCTGCCGTTGAAATACGTTCCGCCTCCGAACGCCTTTTCTTTAAAGGTACGGTCGATAGTGGTGTTCAGGCTGCAAACAGCTCCTTTAAACGGCCAAAGATCCTGATGAAGCTCACGTTTCACAAGCTCGCGCGCCATATCGTAGCCTTCGGGCATCTCGCCGTTTTTGAGCTTACTGCCGGCAGCCGAATATGCTCCGCTGTCGGAATTGAATACGTAAGTCCCGTCATAGTAGCCGCTTTCCGCAAGTTCAACAAAATTTTTCACGGCGTTCGGAGACTGTTCGGGGTACAGTACAAAGCGAAACTCTCCGAGAGTAGTATCGACAATGGCGATAGGGTCGCCCGGTTCCGGCGGTTCGAGCTGTATAAGATTCATGGTTTCGGGGTCAATGGTAATGTAGGTATTGTTTTTGTTCTGTTTGCTTTGAATAAAAAGCAGCAGAACAGTAAGTCCACCCATTATAACAGTAAGCGCAAGTATCAGCTTGCCTAAGCCTTTGTTTTTTTTCATTTGCTTATCTCCGAATTTTTAATATCAATCAGGTATATTATAACACTAAATTCGCATAATTGTCAAGAAAAATTTAACTTTAAGGCAACATAAAAATAAGCGAGTCCTACGATCGGTTACGTGAACCGTCCGCAAGACTCGCCGCTGGTGGACTTGAAGGGGATCGAACCCTCGACCTCTGCGATGCGAACGCAGCACTCTCCCAGCTGAGCTACAAGCCCTTTTATCAGATAAAGAGGATAATTTTTTCCCTAAGTTATATTATATCAAATTGCAGTTGAAATGTCAAGCACAATTTTAAAATTATGCAAATATCACAAATAACAACATCGTTATTTGTGGATGTGTTCCAAAAGTGGAAACAGACTGCTATAAAAATTACTAAATATCAGTGGTTTTCCAATCAATGTCAACAACTTAAGAGGGCTTTAGTAGGGACACGGCGTGCCGTGTCCGCACTAATTGAACGCCCGCTCTTGCAGGAAGTTGCCTTATTAAGGACAAGGCGTGCCGTGTCCGCACTAATTGAACGCCCGCTCTTGCAGGAAGTTGCCTTATCAAGGACACGGCACGCCGTGTCCCTACAAAAAATAAATATCGTTAAGTTGTGGATAGTGTTTTGGAAACTGGAAAATGCACCCCGTGAACTGCTCACAAGGTGCATTTTTTGATTATTTGGAAGTAGACGATTCAGCGTAAGCTTTTAGTATCAGCGAAGCATCGACCGCATCGACAACAGAATCGCCGTTCATATCGGCAATGTCGATCATATCTATACGTATCGCCTCGGTAATTTCGCTGCTTACTTGACTACTGGAATAATATTCCAATACATAAGAAGCGTCGGAGGCGTCAACAGAGCCGTCAAAATCCACGTCGCCAAGCTCGAAACCTTGTCGGTAAGCTATGCCAAATTCATTTGCATCGTCAGTGTTAATAACTCCGTCACCGTTTATATCGCCGTATTTCTTAACGTTTTCGAGCATATCGTTGTTAAGGGTAATGTAATAATCCAGCATTCCGTCCCTTTCAACAAGATCATAATCCTTTAAAAAACTGTATCTACAGTCTTTGGAGTACGAAAAAAAGGTGGATTTTCCCTCCCAGTCGGTAGGTATATCATCTGTCATTATCATAGCGTAATAGTGCATAATAACATTTGCATCGATCAGATCAAACTTACCGTTCCCATCGAAATCAGCAAAATACCTGCCGTCTTTGATTCCGTCCGAAAGCTCCTGATAATATTCGTCATTAGTGTCGAAATCAGCCCTGTTCGGATATTTTTCGTACTCCACAGCAAATGTTGAAAAAGGCACGGCTGATGCCGCAAGACATGCGGATGCGAGAAATGTAAGCAGTTTTTTCATGACAGTACTCCTTTTCTTTATTATTACAAATTATAATTAAATCGGAGATTTATCTCCTGATTGTATTATATCACATAACAGATGAAATGTCAAGAATTATTATTAATATTATACAAATACTACAATTATAAGTGTAATAAAATAGTTATACATGTGAAAACCGACATAATTCGACAAAAAATTATATATAATTCAAAGTTTTAAGAATAAACAGCCATGCTGTCAGAGTAAACGCCGAACTCAGGGTCGTAAGCATTACCGCAAAAGCCGTAATAGCGCCCTTATGACCGAAGTTTTTCGCCATTACAAAGCAACTGCCCGTAGTTGCGCTTCCGAGCATTACGAGGATAGCTATGAGTTTTTCACCCCTGAATCCGATATGTATCGCTATCGGCAGGAAAACCGCACAGAACAGTATAAGCTTCATAAAGCATATTCCCAGAGTGACCCTTACCTTGCTTTTGGCTTCGCTTGCCTTAAAGGATGCGCCGAGAGCTATCAGGGAAAGCGGAGTTGCCATATTTCCCAGATAAGACACGGATTTTGCAAGTATAACAGGCTGTGGAATACGCAGAAGCGACCACGCCATACCGACCGCTATACCTAATATAATAGGATTTGTGACTATCCCCTTCAACGTATCAAGGATAAGCTTTTTTCTGCCGCCGCTTTTTTCTTTCGGGGACGTTGCAGACAGCGCAGTTACGGCAATTATGTTGTATAGCGGAACTGTTCCCGCTATCATAAGAGCCGCCATAGCAGCTTCACCGTAAATATTTTTTACGAATGCGATACCCAGTACCGCCGCCGAGCTTCTGTAGGAAGCCTGTATTATCTCTCCTCTTTCCGCTTTATCCTTATGAAGCAGGGAATACAAAACCGCCGCACATACGCTGAGAAGCGTTGCGCTTATGCAGAACAGGACAAATTTAGTATCCCATACGGCAAGAAAGTCCGCCGAAGATAAGTCCTCGAACAGCAGAGCCGGCAGAGTTGCAGTAAAGGTAAATTTGTTCAGCTTTGCCGTCGTATGATCGTCCAGCAATCCGATTTTTTTGCATATGTAGCCAAATACCATCATCAAAAAAACGGGTACGGTGGCATTCAGACTGAATTTAAGGTTTTCAGCAAACACAATATCACAGCTTTCATTAGTAACATTTTTTGATAAAACGCTATAATTCGTTTTCGCTGAGCAGAACCGAATAATTATTATACAATTCGTGTACTGCCTCGGGAAACTTGTCCGCATAAGCGAATATTTTTTTCGCAAGTCCCTCTTTAAGAAAATCTCTCAGATCGTCATGGGACTGTCCGTAAACTGCGCTGCACAGAGAGGAAACCGCTATCACCCGACCTTCGCCGCTTTTCATTATGCGAAACGGCCATATACGGCAGTCAAAGGGTTTATCGTCGCCCAGCATACAGCCGTTTTCGGTGAGCGCGGGACAGGAAAACAGCTCGCCGTCGGTGATCTCTCCCGAATTAAGGACAAATCCGCCGCCTTTTTTCGCAAATTTCGCATCGGGAACAGCGGCTGCGACTTTTCCCATTGTTTCCGCCTCGAAAAGCGGAGTTTCCCATACGTCGTACCTGTCAAACACACAGCACAAACGGCACTCCGCACAAGACGCCTTACTTAGTATTTCTTTTAACATCAAAACACCGTCCTTGATTAATAATATCAAAACAGACTAATTATATCAAATTATTTCCCGAATGTCAACAGTTGAAATTTACTCTGAAATGTGATATACTTGACTCTACTGCAAAATATGCAAAAGACTTCGAGAAGAAATTCCGCCTGTCAAGGCGGACGACGAAAGCGTACTGTCGCACGGTGAGGAGGACAACGCAGACAGACGGAATTTTTTCCGCGCATATTGCAATTTTGAAGCTGATATGATATAATCATACTCAGGTTGATCGCAGAAGCGCAGATACAAAAATTTTGTGAGGTGCAGAGATGTTCAAAGGATTTTCAAAAGAAGCCGTTGATTTTCTTTTTGGAATAAGGCTAAACAACAGCAAGGAATGGTTCGAGCCAAGGAAAAAAATATACACAAAGGAGATCTACGAACCGCTGAAAGAGCTTACCGAAGCGATATATAAGCCCTTTGAAAAAACGGGAATGATATGCAAGACGGGCAGGATATACCGTGACGAGAGCTTTCCGCCGTATCTTCATTATCGGGATACCATGTGGATATACGTCCGTTATCAGGCGTATTACTGGAACAAAACGCCGACCCTGTATTTTGAGCTTTCACCCGAGGGCGGAGAATTTGGGTTCCGCATATCAAAACCCGAAGCAGCCGTTATGGAAACCTTCCGACAAGATATAGCCAACGATCCTCAGAAGTTCCTGAATATGGCGGAAGCTCTCAAAAATCAGGGGATAGCATTCGGCGGCGAGGAATATAAGCGCAAAAAGAAATGCACCGTTCCCGAAGCCGAGGAATTCTTCATAAAAAAAGGACTGTCGGCATACCGCAGAATAAGCGATATACCGCAGTTGAACCGTCCCGAGCTTGCGGAGGAGATAATTGATGTTTTTAAGCTTGTGACGCCGCTGAACGATTATTTCCACGATATTGTTGAAAAGCTCGAAGTCGAAAAGGCTCTTGACAAAGCGGCGGCTGCCGTTCGATCGGAAGAGCCTGTTCACGAAGTTGTCAAAGCTCCTGATGTGGAATTTATGTGGTGAGTTTACAGCTTACTCAGTCCAAGTACAGCAAACAGCAAATTGAAAGCGATATAAATTATCAATAAGGGATTTGTAAACGTCCAGATATAGTATTTACTCGGTACAGAGTAGTTTTCCTTAATATAGCCGGCGACATCTCCGCGTTTAACGGTAAGCAGAATAAGTCCGCCGATAGAAAATCCAATCAACATGCCGAAGTTAAGAATATTTGCGGCAAGCTCGGGGATCCTGTCTGAAATAAACGAAAGCACGTCTCCGAAAAAGAAATTGTTGGCGATATGGAGGGCTATCGACCATTTTATGCCAAATTCCATAGCGGCATAGGCGAACACGATCCCTGCAAAAAAAGCATATATAGACTGCGTAAGATTAGCGTGCATAACTCCGAAAATAACGGACGATACCAGAACCGCATATCCCTTGCCGCAGTTCGTTTTCTCCAAGGTCATCATAGTGAAGCCGCGGTACGTTATTTCCTCCGCGACAGGCCCTACAAAGCCTGCATAAAGCATCATCGAGACAGTCGTACTTCCTGCCTGCGAAGCTTCTATGGACGCCTGTGCGGAAATACCTATCATGTTCAGAAACGTTTCAACGATCTCGTCAAAAAATGCGAACGGCAGTTGTATGCTCATAAGCAGCGTCAAAAGTATAACAAACGCTGTCGGCGTCATCTTGCTGCGCCTTGTGAAGATTTTCGGGAGCGTCAGTTTTTTCATGAAAAACAACGCCATAAACAGGCAGCCTGCCGTTACGCCGAGCATCATTCCGCAATCGGTCTCCATTAATTTGTCCATCGTATCTTCATACAAAACTTTGCCGTTTGTTACCGCCGATAATACGGCAAAAATTATTATCACGGCTATGATAACAGCTATGACTACGGCATATAATATCCCCTCATATATGAGAAGTCCGCCGAAAAGGTGATACAGCGTTTTCTTAAAGCTCATTTTTTCAGCTTCTTCTGACTGCAACTGTAGGTCTTGATTTTCCATACTGAACCTCCGTAAAAAATTCCCCTTCCGATAAAACAGAAGGGGAGGTGATTATTCAATTGTAACCGTGACCTTAAGATCCTGCTTGGCAGCTCCAGCTCTCATGATAGTTCTGAGAGCCTTGGCAATTCTGCCCTGTTTGCCGATCACACGGCCCATATCATCGGGAGCTACGGACAGGCGGAAATTAATAACGCCCTCTGCGTCCGGCTCGTCCTCAACGATAGTGATAGCAGTTTTATCCTCTACAAGTCCTGCCGCAATTGCATAAAGTAAATCTTTCATAAATCCTCCTTAGCTTTGGAAACAGAGCATGAGACGTTTGTCTCCGCTCCTCCTAAGCTATGCAAATTAAAGGATCCCTTCCTTTTTAAGAAGTCCCTTTACTGTGTCTGTAGGCTGCGCACCCTTTGCGATCCAATCCTTTGCCTTATCAGCGTCGATCTTTACAACAGAGGGGTCTTTCGTGGGATCGTAGTAACCGATCTCCTCAACGAATCTTCCGTCTCTGGGGTATCTGGAATCTGCAACAACTACACGATAGAAAGGAGCTTTCTTAGCGCCCATTCTTCTCAGTCTTATTTTTACTGCCATTTATATTCACCTCCAAATTTATATTTGTGTATATTCAAGCGGTCAACCGCATTGAAAGCTAACTCTTCTTTGAATCCGCAACTACTGTCAGTATCATACATATGACGCAAGCGATATAAGATGTAATTCTCAGGATTTTCTGAACCATTTCGTTATCCGTGATCTTGCTCCACAGATTCTTATTTCCGCCAACGAGCAGGAAAATAACAGCTAACGCAAAAAACATCCAACCTGCCGCCGTTTCCGGAAGTCTCCCTCTTATGATTCTAAGATACTGATTACAAAAATCCATAACTTACCTCAAAACGGCAGATTTCCTCCGCCCTTTCCCGTCATTTTATCGAAATTCATGCCAGCGATCTGTTTTCTCGCTTTACGAAGGTTCATTTTTCCGCTTTTGCCCGTAAACTGCTTCATCATCTTCTGCATCTGGTCGAACTGCTTCAAAAGCCTGTTGACCTCCTCGACCTTAGTTCCCGAACCTGCCGCGATACGTCTTTTTCTCGATGGATTTATGATAGACGGCTTTTCGCGCTCCGCCTTTGTCATAGAGGTTATCATCGCCTCTATCCTGTTGAGCTGACTGTCGTCAATATCCGCATCTTTCAATTTATCGCCTACTCCGGGGAGCATTCCGATAATGGACTTCATGCTTCCCATTTTCTTTATCTGCTTCATCTGATCGAGCAGGTCGTTCATATCGAATTTATTTTCCTTGAACTTTTTGGTAAGCTTCTCCGCGTCCTGATGCGTCATAACGTTCTCGGCTTTTTCTATAAGCGTAAGAACGTCGCCCATACCGAGGATCCTTGAAGCCATTCTTTCGGGGTGGAACTGTTCAAAGTCGTCCAGCTTTTCGCCCATTCCGACATACTTGATAGGCTTTCCCGTTACGGAAAGCACGGAAAGAGCCGCGCCGCCCCTCGTATCGGAGTCAAGCTTCGACATAAGCACACTTGTGATGCCGACCGCTTCGTCAAACGCCTTGGCGACGTTTACGGCGTCCTGACCCGTCATAGCGTCTACAACGAGCATTATCTCGTTGGGATTTGTAAGCTCCTTGATTTTTTTAAGCTCATCCATAAGAGCCTCGTCAACGTGGAGACGACCAGCCGTATCTATTATCAGAACGTCGTGACCGTAGTCCTTTGCGTGAACAAGAGCTTTCTGAGCTATGATAACGGGGTCTATCTGTCCCATTTCAAAGACCTTGACCTCTGCCTTTGCGCCGACCACCTGCAACTGATTTATAGCCGCAGGGCGGTAAATATCGCAGGCTGCCAAAAGCGGACGATGCCCCTCTTTTTTAAGCATTTTTGCAAGCTTTGCGGCATGAGTCGTTTTACCCGAGCCTTGAAGTCCGCACATCATGACCACCGTAGGCGGCTTTGAAGCGAAATTTATTCTCGAATTGCTGTTGCCCATAAGCGAACAAAGCTCTTCGTTTACTATTTTTATTACCTGCTGAGCCGGAGTAAGGCTGTTCAGAACTTCCTCGCCAACGGCTCGTTCCGACACTTTAGCCACAAAATCCTTAACGACCTTGTAGCTTACGTCGGCTTCCAGAAGTGCGAGTTTGACCTCGCGCATTGCCTCCCTGACATCCTTTTCCGTGAGTTTTCCCCTTGATTTCAGCTTTTTAAAGACGTTATTCAGTTTTTCGGAAAGACCCTCGAATGCCATAGACAAGCCCTCTCTTTCAATTGAACATAATTTTATAAACGCTGTCTGCAACTTAAAAAGTGAAATAAGATCCACTAAGTTGCAGATAATGTCTTACAATAATTTAATTCCATTACCAATTTCGTTTTTTATAGTGTTTCTGATATTACTGTCTGTTATCCGATCTGCCGCACCGTCTATATTTTCAAGGCATTGGCGCATTGAAACGAGCAGCTTAGCCAACCCAAGCTTTTCCTCATACATGAGCAGCAGGGATTCGGAACGCTTGATAAGTCCGCATGCCGCCTGACGCGAGATCTCGTCCGGCTCGCCTATTTCCGCATAAGAAAGATCCTCATAATAATAAAGCTCCATAGCTTTGCGCTGCTTTTCGGTAAGAAGCTCTCCATAGCAGTCAAGGAGCATAGCAAATTCAAGTTTCTTTGCCATCAGTCAGCCTCCTTCGGGTGTCAAACAAAATCACTTTACACATTATACACTATATCAAGTCGTTTGTCAATAGAACTGCGATATTTTAAACTGATTTAACCAACGCATACTGTTCCCTGCAAAAGAAAATGGCTATACCGAAGTACAGCCTATAGCGAGCATAGCGGATGCTCTTAATAAATATAGAAGGGGAATTGGGGGATTTTTTAATCCTCTTATATTATATATTACTTTTCTTAAAATAATCTTAAATTTTATCAAAAAATACTATGAAACTTTGCACCTTGAGAATCCCGACATTATCCCACATATCTTGCAGTTACCACAACGTAGCCGTATGGCTGAATTGTGATACAATCGTTCTCATAGCTGCCGTTAAAGGGCTGAAAATCCGTAAAACGTCTGAGTTTCTGCGAAACTTCCGTTATTTTGACCTCGTCGCCGCTTCTGTTTACAAATATCAGGTAGTCGATAGGCGTACCCTGTCTTGTAAATGCAACAACTCTTTCGTCGATCGTTTGTCCGTCATTTATCACGAAATACGTCCGACCGCTTTTCATGTTGGGAATGGACTTTCTCACACGGCTAAGCTCCGATACGTAACCGATAAGCTCCTTATCCTCCTTGCCCCAAGGATAGCAGCGGCGGTTGAACGGGTCTTTATAACCCTGAAGTCCCGCTTCGTCGCCGTAATAGATGCTCGGCACACCCGGCAGGAAGAACATAAGCGCCATAGCGACCTTAAGCATATTTTTTCCCTGCCTGTACTGCTCGTCGGTCAGGTAACGCTCCGCCATCCAGTCCTTGCTCTTATCGTCGCAGTAATCTCCCGCAAGACGATTAATGGCTCGTTCGATGTCATGGGTCGATACGAAGTTCATAAGAACGTCTATGGAGGGCTGAGGATAGTTTTCAAGGATCGTCATGATAGAGTAAATGAAATCCCTTGCAGAACCGCCCTTTACAAAATTGATGATAGCCTCCCTGAACGGGTAATTCATTACGGAATCGAGCTGGTCGCCCAGAAGATAACGTCTCTTTATGCCGTAGCTCTCCTTGTTTGAAGCGTCCTCCCATACCTCTCCGATAACGATCTTATCATTGCTGTAGGATTTTACGGACTTTCTCAGATTATTGAGGAACTGGTCGGGCAGTTCGTCCGCAACGTCGAGACGAAAGCCTGCCGCGCCCTTGCTGAGCCAGTAGTGAAGCACTCCGTCCTCGCCGCAGATAAATTCCGTGTAATCATCGTTATTTTCCAGAACGTTCGGGAGGGTATCTATACCCCACCATGATTCGTATTCGTTTGGATAATTTATAAATGTATACCAATCGTAATACGGACTTTCCTTTGACTGATAAGCGCCCTGCTCGTCCTTATAGCGTCCGAACTTGTTGAAATATCGGCTGTCCGCACCAGTATGGGAGAATACGCCGTCAAGAATAACGGATATGCCGTATTTTTTAGCTTCGGCGCACAGTTCCTCGAAGTCGTCGTTTGTACCGAGCAGAGGGTCTGCCTTCATGTAATCGGCGGTGTTGTAGCGGTGATTCTCGTGGGATTCAAATATCGGGTTCAGATAGATGCAGGTAACGCCCAGATCGCTGAGATACCCGAGCTTGGACTGTATTCCCTTGAAATCGCCGCCGAAATAATCGTTATTCCAGACGTGACCGCTATGGTCGGGCTTATACCACGGAGTACCCTCCCAGTCCTCACGGAGAACACGTCCGTCGGGGATATTTTCGTGTACCTCGCCGCTCTTGCAGAAGCGGTCGGGGAAAATCTGATACATTACGCCGCCTTTCAGGAAATCGGGCGTTTCGTAGTCATTGGCGTATACGGTAAGCTGAAAAAGTCCGCCGTCCCGTTCAGCGCCCTCATGGCAGTTTATTTTCTTTATATAATGTCTCATGCCGCCGCTGGTATAGGAAAAATAGTAGTAATGAACGTCGCTGTAACGGGGAGTAAAGTCACATGAATATACGAAGCAGTCCTCCTCCTCGGCGGTCACGCTCATGGGAAGAAAACGCTCCTTGAAGCCTGTCCTGAAAAGCACGAGAACAGGCGGAAAGTCGGGGCGTATTTCCTTTGAAAGTCTGATAGAGAACCGGCATGTCACAAACTGCCGTACTGCGCCGAATATGGATTTATACTCGAGCTTCCAGGTATCATATATTGGTTTCATTGCAAGATCCTCCGATTTTTATGTTATCAAGAATTAAGAGTTAAAGGACAAGAAAAAAATCACATATCCAATAACTCTTAACTCTGCACTCTTGATTTATCTGAGATGCCAGATATTATCCGCATACTCCGTAACTGCACGGTCTGCGGAGAAGATGCCTGCTCCTGCGATATTATTAAGGGACATCTTAGCCCACTTCATCTTATCGTTGTAGCACTCTGTGATATATGCCTGCGCCTTGCGGTAGCTGTCGAAGTCGGCAAGAACCATATAGGGATCGCGGTCCTTCAGAGAGTTAGCAACATCGTTGAAGGTACAGCCGTTTATGCCGTGGTACATGCGCTCGATAGCCTCTTTGATGCGTCCGTCGCTGTTGAAATAGTTGATAGGACTGTAGCCTCTTGCCTTAAGCTCGTTTACTTCGGGAGTCGTCATGCCGAAAATTACGATATTGTCATCGCCGGCAGCCTCCTTTATCTCGATGTTTGCGCCGTCAAGCGTACCGAGAGTAACTGCTCCGTTGAGCATGAACTTCATGTTTCCCGTACCGGAAGCCTCCGTACCTGCAAGAGAGATCTGCTCAGAAATATCTGATGCCGGCATAAGTCTTTCAGAAAGCGTTACACAGTAGTTTTCGAGGAAAATGACCTGAAGCTTCTGCGAAATTTTGGGATTCTTGCGTATCTCCTCAGAAATAGCCCATATCATCTTGATTATCTGCTTTGCAAGGTAATATCCGGGAGCAGCCTTAGCCGCAAAGATATAGGTCTTGGGAGTATACGGAGCGTCGGGGTTCGCAAGCAGGTACGCATAATCCGCAAGAATATTCATAACGTTGAGGTGCTGTCTCTTGTATTCGTGGAGACGCTTTACCTGTACGTCGAAGATCCTGTCCGTATCGAGAATTATGCCGCTTGCATGCTTGACATGCTTTGCAAACTTCTGCTTATTCTCTTTCTTGACCTCCATGAGCTTTTCAAGAACAGCATTGTCGTTCTCGAACGCACGGAAGCTTTCAAGCTCTGCACCGTCCTTGATGAACTTATCTCCGATCGTCTCTGTAAGGAGCTTTGTAAGACCGGGGTTCGACTGATAGAGCCATCTTCTGTAGGCAATGCCGTTTGTTACGTTCTTGAACTTATAGGGCGTAAGCTCGTACTCGTCATGGAATACGGAATCCTTGATTATCTCGGAATGGAGCTTCGATACGCCGTTTACGCTGTGTGAAGCCGCAACGCAGAGAGTAGCCATGTGGATCATGTTATCCTTGATGATAGACATACGAGTAGTCTTTGCGCTGTCTCCGCCGTTCTTTTCCATAAGGGACTGACAGTAGCGGTTGTTGATCTCTACGATAATGGAGAAGATTCTCGGGATGACCGTTCTCACAAGGTTCACGTCCCATTTTTCCAGAGCTTCCGCCATTACGGTGTGGTTGGTATAGGCGAACGTCTTTGTTACGATGTCCCATGCCTGATCCCAGCCGTAGCCGCAATCGTCAAGAAGAACGCGCATAAGCTCGGGGATAGCAAGGGTCGGGTGAGTATCGTTGATGTGGATAGCTACCTTGTCGGCAAGGTTTTCGAGAGTTCCGTAAACCATCATATGGCTGTTTACTATATCGCCGATAGACGCCGCACAGAGGAAATACTGCTGTCTCAGACGGAGGCTCTTGCCCTCGGCGTGGTTGTCGTTGGGATAAAGTATCTTTGAAATAGCGTTTGCCGTAGCATTCTGTGCGAGAGCCTTTGCGTAGTTGCCCTCGTTGAAGTCAACCATATTGAAGCTGGGGGCTTTCGCCGACCACAGACGAAGAACGGAAACTCCATCGCTGCCGTAGCCTGATACGTACATATCGTAGGGGGTAGCGACAACGGTATTGTAGTTTACATGAGAGATATAGTGGTAGCGGTCGTCCCAGTATTCCTGAAGATCGCCCTCGAAGTGTACTTCAATGGCAAGCTCGGGCTTGGGTACGAGCCATACGCTTCCGCCGGGAAGCCAGTTATCGGGAAGCTCAGTCTGCCAGCCGTCCTCGAGTTTCTGCTGAAAGATACCGTACTCATAGCAGAGAGAATATCCCATTGCGGGGAAACCTGTTGTTGCAAGTCCGTCGAGGTAACATGCGGCAAGTCTGCCCAGACCGCCGTTGCCGAGACCTGCGTCCGGCTCGTGATCGAATACCTTATCAAGATTGACGGTGTACTTTTTGAGCATTGCGCGGACGTCGTCGGCGATCTCGAGATTATAGAGACTTGTTTTCAGCGAACGTCCCATAAGGAACTCCATTGAAAGATAGTATATCTGCTTTCCGCCTACGGAGTGGGTATGATTGATAAAGCTCTGTCTCTTGTTTCCGAGAATTTCTACGATTATAGACGAAAGCACCTGATAAACCTGTTTATCCGACGCCTCCTCCGGAGTTACGCTGTAGAGGGACTGAAGCTTCTTCGGGAAGTCTTCTTTGATCTTATCGAGAATCTGCGCTTTTGTAGCTGTCATAAACGATCTCCTTTCTGATCGCGGTGTATCGGGGACACCTTAAAAATTTTACTGATAGTATTTATTTGTGAGACTTATACGAAACACAATTGGAATTAAACTAATTCCTTGTACATTCAGTATACAATATTATTTTACCATATTTCCCGAAACTTTTCAATTGTATATTTATACAAATATTTATCCACGGAATTTACATATTACTGCAAATGGGTTACATTATGACCAAAAAACGAACCGTCCGTATGTTTAAATTGTCTTAAACTCAGACTTTCTGTTGAAAATTCTGTGCATTAACACAATAAAGTAAATTATTAATGGGGTGTTAATTTGACGGGAACATTATTAACTTTTTTTACGAACAATATCTGCAAAAAAATTGAAAAAAAATCAAAAAAAGATTGAAATTTCCGAAATAATATGATATAATAAATAAGAAGCACTTTTCGGAAAATAAAGTGCATGTGTAGAAAGTAAAAACGAAAGGATCTCATCAACATGGAAAGAAAGAAAAGATTTTCCGTACTGAAACTGCTGATAACGATCATCTGTATCGCTTCTATTATAGTATCAGCGGCTGTCAACATTTTATTCGCAGGAGGCAAAACTCCCAAGATCTTCGGAAGATACATTTATGTTATCGGAGAGGATAACCCCATGGCAGGGGAGCTTACTACGGGCGCCGCTCTTATTTCCATGGACGCTTCAAAAGTCAGCATCGCCACCGGAGATATAATCCTCTGTTACCCTGCCGATAACCCCGGAAATCTCTGCCTCAGAAGCGTCAGCTTTGCCGCCGAGGGCGAGGACGGCACGCTTTCTTATTATACCAAGGATTCCTTCCATGAGGATACCGAAGGCTCTATCACCAAGGATAAGATCACCGCAGTATGCACAGGCTACCCCGAAAGCAAGGAATTGGGCAGATTTATCAACTTTGCCCTCGATATTAAGGGTAGGCTTCTCCTTCTCGGCGCTGCCGGTCTGATACTTGTTATTTTCATTATTTCAGCCATTCTCAGGTCGCGTTCCTCAGACGAGGAGGACGAGGAGGACTTCGGCTTCTACGAATACGATGAGGACGACGAGGATACAAGCAGAAGAACAAAGTCCGCCGATCCCCTCTACGATCCCAACCCTGCAATTTCGGCAAATCCCGAGTTTGAACGCAAAAAGATGTCTATAGCCGAGAACTTCACTCAGAAACAGGTCAACCCCGAATCTCCCTATCAGAAGGAGAGAGAAAAGGAACGCACCATGCAGTTCAAGGCGCAGAAAAGCGGCAGTCTCAGCAGCACAATGTCTTTCTCCACTACAAGCACCGCAGAATCAAGCTTTGCCGCAAGAAATCCGGGCAGCATCTCGTCTCCTGCGCCCACAGCCGAAACGCTCCGTGAGGAAATGCTCAGAAAGACCGCCGAAGCAGAACGTACAGGCACTTACAACATAAGAAAACCTGCCGAGACAGTTTCTGATAATACGGGGATCCTCTCCGCAGCTCAGGTGGCGGAACTCAGAGGCGGAAACGCTCCCGCAAGAGCATCGGAAACAAAGTTCGCTGCACCCAGAAAGAGCAGTTCACCCGATATTTCCGATATTCTCAGCAAAAGCAGTCCGAAATCTTCAAAGAAGCCCTCGGATATGTCCGTTGACGACCTCCTTAAGATGATAGAGGACGAGAAAAACAGATTATAAGCGGTACTGCGCGCTCTGTACCGCGAGCAATTCGGCATTTTCCTAAAAACGGAAAATGCCGAAAATATTTTGATTCAACAGGAGTATTTAAAATGGCAGAAGAAAAGACCCTTTATATGGTCGTTCCGTGCTACAATGAGGAGGCTGTTCTCCATGAGACGGCTAAGCGTCTGAAAGAAAAATACGTTTCCCTTATCGAACGTGAGCTTATTTCAAAGGAAAGCCGGGTGGTTTTCGTAAACGACGGCTCAAAGGATAAAACATGGGACATTATATGCGAACTTCACGCTGCCGACCCGCAGTATTTTTCAGGTATAAACCTTGCCAGAAACAGCGGTCATCAGAATGCGGTGCTTGCAGGTCTTATGACGGTCAAGGATATTTGCAGCATGGCTATAACTATGGACGCCGATCTACAGGACGACGTCAACGCCATTGACGCTATGGTCGAGAAATACCACGAGGGAAATCAGGTAGTATACGGCGTCAGAAGCGCAAGAAAAACAGATACGTTTTTTAAGAAGTTCACTGCGGAAGGCTTTTATAAGTTCATGAAGGTCATGGGTGCGGACGTGGTCTACAATCATGCCGACTTCCGGCTTATGAGCAGCCGTGTACTTAAAGAGCTTGCGAATTACAGGGAGGTAAACCTGTTTCTCAGAGGACTTGTGCCGCTTATCGGTTTCCAGAGCTGCAACGTTTATTATGAGCGTGCGGAACGCTTTGCGGGAGAAAGCAAATATCCCCTGAAAAAAATGCTTGCCTTTGCAGTAAACGGTATTACTTCGTTCAGCACCAAACCGCTCAAGCTTATAACCGCCGTCGGCTTTCTGATGTCAATTATAAGCGTTATTGCCATTATATGGGCGTTTGCGGTAAAAATTATAGGACGTTCGGAGCTTGGCTGGTCAAGCACCATGTGCGCCATTTGGTTCATAGGCGGCTTACAGCTTCTCGCTCTCGGAATTATCGGCGAATATGTAGGCAAAATTTACGCCGAAGTCAAACAGCGCCCGAGATATATAATAGCGGATTTTATCAACGAAACCGATAATAAAAACAATTAACTTTTCCCGTATATAACATATAATAAGGTTAGGAATATTTATGGATACGATCTACAAAGTGACTTTGGGCAAAGCAAGGTGCGCCGTCGATCTCGGCGACGGCTCGGAGCGCGGAGAATACGTGAATCAGGATTACATTCTCCGTAAATTGGGCAGACCTCACCGCAGTATTTCCATCATGTACTGCTACTACCCGTTTGACGAACAATGGCCTGCCCGTATCTCCGAAGCCATGAAAGACGCCGATATTTCCTTTCAATGGGACTACCCGTACGACGACTATTTTCCATATCTCGGAGGTCTCGGCGGCAATACCAAGGGCGAACCGTTCGAGCAGATGCGCGACATTCGCCGTCACGGTCAGGACGTTACCCTCACGCTGACTATCGACCCTCATGTTACCGATGAAATGCTTGCGGCTATAGGAGAGGATCTGAAGCCATTCGGACGGCTCATGCTCCGTATCAACCACGAAGCTACGGGCAACTGGTTCTCATTTACAAAACGCGCTTCCTATCAGGAGATCGCAGACTTCTTCTGCCGAGCGTCACGAATTATCAAGAAACACGCACCGAATGTAAAGACTATTCTCTGCATAGGAGGCGTGGAGCATCCCGAAAAAGGCGGAGAGATCGAAATGGAAAAGGAGTTCTCTCAGGCTGTCCGTGAAACCGATATTTTCTCCGTTGATAAATATATGTCTCTGCATTGGGGGTGGCCTTTCGATGTTGCCGAACCCGGCGGAAAATCCCACAGCAGAAGCTCCGTCCGTGAAATCTACGATATGACTAAGGCAAGTTTTGAACGCTTTAAGTACATATGCGGCGGTCATGCCAAGCCAATGGTAATGTCCGAATTCAATTCAGACGGCGATGTTACGGGAGCTTACGAACAAGCGGAAATGGTCAGACTTTTCTGCGATATTCTCAAAAACGAGCAGGCGGACTGGTTCACGGGATTTACCTTCTATCAGTTCCGTGACCGAGGTCGTCTCGGACTTGAAACACAAGACCCCAACAACCCCGAAGTCGGCATAGAACAGCCCGTTTTGCGAACCTACAAGGAGATCATTCACGACGATCGGTTCACCCCCTCTCTTACTCGGGGCGAACAGCTTTCCCTGCCCGTTACGCTTCGCTGGGGCGGTGCGGAGGATTCGGACGGTATTGCGATCCCGCTGCATTTTGACGGCGATCCACATTTCTGCGAAGCGGTTTTCGAGGACGATTCCAACCTTATGATGGAGCTGAACGGCATGTGGTTCTATAAGTCCCCAAAGGCAGTAACGATCGACCTTATGCCGGCTTTCTATGAAAAGCGTCTCAGCGGTGCGGCGGATATGACGCTTAACATTTTTGCGCCCCCTGCAAGCGGAGAAAACGATATTTCCGCAGAGGACGGGCTGTTAAATTATTATTATACGCTTGAAAAACTGCCGAGAATACGTATTCGTACCTCGCCCGTTGAACCGAGCAAGGATAAGTGACGTAAACTTAAAGCGGGGGACTCCGTCCCCCTGCACCCCCTGCCAAAGGGGTGACCCCTTTGGAATCTCTGTTGTCGTGAATTGGGCTGTGGAAATCCCCAAATTAGTTCGATACTGTTAGTCCCCATGATTTCCACATTCCAATTCACGAGAACGGACACCGAGAGTTACCTCTTTAACAGAAAATACAGGAAACAAAATCCACTTAAGCTAACGGCATTATCAAGCAGACTATGCTTGCCTGTATTGCAAAATGTCCAGAAGATTTTAGCCGAAAGATATGGATATTTTGCAATACAGGCAAGTATAATAGCAAACAAGGAGAACACCATGAATACATCAGCTGTAATTGTATGCGCAGGCAATTCCACACGCATGGGAGGCGTCAACAAGATACTCCTGCCGCTGGGAAACCGGCTCGTTATCGGGCATACAATGCTCGCCTTTGAGCGTTCCCCCAGCATCAGGGAGATCGTAATAGTCGCCCGTGAAAGCGACATTTCCGCAATAAAAGCCGAAGCGGAGGCAGCCGGTATCACCAAGCTAAAAACATGCACGGCAGGCGGCGGCAGCCGTCAGGAAAGCGTTATCAACGGAATACGCTGCATTTCCAAGGATACTGAGCTTATCGCCGTTCATGACGGCGCAAGACCCCTCGTAAAGCCCGAGCATATCGAAAAAACCGTTAAAGACGCTTCCGTTTTCGGCGGAGCAACTCTCGGCGTACCCGTAAAAGACACCATCAAGGTAGTTGACGGCGGACTTATTACCGATACTCCGCCAAGAAATACGCTTTATATCACTCAGACGCCGCAGATATTCAAGAAAAAAATTTATTTCGAGGGCGTTGACTTCGCACTCGAACACGGCCTTGATTTTACAGACGACTGTCAGCTTGCCGAGGCTATCGGCTGCAAGGTCTGCATGACGACGGGCGACTACACAAATATTAAAATTACGACCCCGGAGGATATTAAAATTGCGGAAACTCTGCTGAACTTCATATAGGCGTTCCGCCAATTTAAAATAAAGGAGTTTTGATATGTTCAGAATAGGTCACGGTTACGATGTGCATAAGCTGACAGAGGGCAGAAAGCTGATACTCGGCGGTGTGGAGATACCCCATACCGTAGGTCTTTTGGGACATTCCGACGCCGATGTACTTCTTCATGCGATCATGGATTCCATGCTCGGCGCGCTTGCCCTCGGCGATATTGGAAAGCATTTCCCCGATACGGACGAGGAATACAGGGGCGCAGACAGCATGAAGCTCCTTGAAAGAGTTTCCGCTATATGCCGCGAGGAGGGATATGCCGTCGGAAATATAGACGCAACCGTTATCGCTCAAGCTCCGAAGCTTGCGCCCTATATCACGGCTATGCGTGAAAATATCGCCAAAGCCTGCGGCTGCGAGGTCTCACAGATCAGCGTGAAAGCCACCACAGAGGAGCATCTGGGATTCACCGGCGAAAAACTCGGTATCTCTGCGCATTCGGTCGCTTTGATGATCAAATGAATTATCCCGTCAGAACTGCGGTAAGCCACGGTTCCGACGGGATAATTTTTTTATTCTTCAGGCATGTGAACCTCGCCAACGATAGGCAGAGGGTCTATGCCCTGACGCGTATAATAGTCTGAAAGAGCCGAACGCACCGCCTGTTCCGCCAATACGGAGCAATGTATCTTTACTGCCGGAAGTCCGTCAAGAGCCTCGACTACGGCATCGTTTGTAAGCTTAAGAGCGTCGTCTATGGACTTTCCCTTTATAAGCTCGGTCGCCATTGACGATGTTGCGATAGCCGCTCCGCAGCCGAATGTCTTGAACTTTGCGTCGGTGATAGTTCCGTTGTCGATTTTCAGATACATTTTCATAATATCGCCGCACTTGGCGTTTCCTATCTCGCCTACACCGTCCGCATTTTCAATTTCGCCGACGTTGCGGGGATTTGTAAAATGGTCCATAACCTTTTCGCTGTACATCATAATATATCAAACTCCTTTTATTCTGCCGATAAGCAGCCGTGCTTTATTCGTATTTTTCGCCCTTCATCATCTTTTCCCACACAGGGGACATTGCACGAAGCCGTTCAGCCACTTTTGGAACAGTCTCGATTATATAGTCAACGTCATCGTCCGTCAAGTCCTCCTCGATAGAAAGACGCAGCGAACCGTGAGCGACCTCATGCTTCAAGCCGATAGCAAGCAGGACGTGCGACGGATCGAGCGAACCCGACGTACATGCCGAACCCGACGATGCGCAGATACCGAACATATCAAGCATAAGCAGCAGGGATTCTCCCTCGATTCCCTCAAAGGAAATATTCAGATTTCCCGGCAGCCGCTTGTCCCTGTCGCCATTAAGACGGGTATAGGGTATCTTAAGCAGACCGTCGATGATACGGTTTCTCTTTTCTGTGACTATTGCAGCTTTTTCCGCAATATTCCTGCACGCAGTCTCTATTGCCACGCCAAGTCCCACGATAGCGGGGACGTTCTCCGTACCTGCGCGCTTTCTGCGTTCCTGACCGCCTCCGTGAATTAGATTCGGCAGGACAACGCCCTTTCTCACATACAGCGCGCCGATTCCTTTCTGCGCATGTATCTTGTGACCCGAAAGCGACAGCATGTCTATCCCCTGACGGTGTACGTCAATTTCAACGTGTCCGACCGCCTGCACCGCATCAGTATGGAAAAGTACCTTTTTTTCCTTGCATATTGCCGCTATTTCGTCTATCGGCTGGATAGTTCCGATCTCGTTGTTTGCGTACATTATCGTAACGAGAGCCGTATCTTCACGTATGGCTTTTCTGACATCCTCGGGATCGACAAGTCCCTTTTCGTTTACGGGAACGTATGTGACCTCGAAGCCGTGTTTTTCAAGATATTCCGTAGTATGGAGTACGGCGTGATGCTCTATAACCGAAGTTACGATATGCTTTTTGCCCTTCTTTGCAAGCTGTTCGGCAGTACCCTTTATCGCCCAGTTGTCGGACTCTGAGCCGCAGCTTGTGAAAAAGATCTCAACGGGGTCTGCGCCGATAGCCGCCGCAACCTTTTCACGGGCGTTTTCCACATCCCGCTGAGCGTTTCGTCCAAGCTCGTAAATGCTTGAAGCGTTGCCGTAGGACGTGCGGAAATGGGGGAGCATAGCATTCAGTACCTCCTCCGAAACGGCTGTCGTAGCCGCATTGTCCGCATATATAAATCTTTTTTCCATATATATAAAACCTCCGTTAACTGAATAGATCTCTCTGTTCAACAGCAAGACGGTCGCACCTTTCATTTTCGGGGTGACCTGCGTGACCCTTTACCCAGTTGAATTTTACATCGTGTTTTGCAAGAAGCGGCAGCAGACGTTCCCATAGGTCAACGTTCAGAGCAGGTTTTCCGTCGGATTTTTTCCAGCCCTTTTTCTGCCAGCCGTACACCCAGCCTTTCGTTACGCTGTCAACGACATATCTGCTGTCTGTGGTAAGTATTACGCTGCACGGCTCTTTAAGCGCTGAAAGTCCTGCTATTACGCCCATAAGCTCCATGCGGTTGTTAGTGGTATGAGCCTCTCCGCCGGACAATTCCTTTTCGGCAGCGCCGAATCGTAGTATCGTTCCGTATCCTCCCGGACCGGGATTACCGCTGCATGCGCCGTCTGAGAATATTTCCACTCTTTTCATACCTCACCGCCTTTTATTGCTTTGTCTGTTTATATCACAATTTATATTATACCAAAAAAATTTCAAAATAGTGGGAATGTTTACTTTTGGAAACGTTTTTTCAGTTAGTGCCTACTTACAAATCGGCAAAAAGACACCCTGCAAAAGAGGGTGTCTACTTAAAAATGGCATAATTTCTTGTTGCATGGACACATAATAATTTCTTGATGTAGGGACACGGCGTACCGTGTCCGCACGTAATATTTTATAACTCTAAACATTTGGGCATATTTTATTATGATTTTACATTTCTACCAATAATTAATGCCCCTGTAATTTTTTTAACGGACACGGCACGCCGTGTCCCTACGATTGTAGCCTGCGTTCCCCAAAAATCCGATGTCTATCGGATCTTTGGGGATTAGTATTAATTGGATTTCATCAAATTATCTTCTTTTGCCGAGGATCTTTCTCAGAGTTATCATATCGTAAACATCAATAACGCCGTCTGAGTTTACATCTCCGCCCGTTCCCGAAGCAAGAGGTTCTTCGCCGAGGAGGTGCATTGAAAGTTCAACAAGATCGGCTATGGAAATATCGCCGTCTCCGTTAGCGTCTCCGGGAATGACCTCGGGAATGTACGGCTGCGCAAATACCGTATAATTCACACATTGATACGTCTGACCGTTGCTGCCCAGAGAAACAAGCTCTCCCGGGAACGCCGCGCCCTTGTAGATCACAAAAGTCACGCCGCCGGAAATTGTCATGGTTTCATGCATCTTTTCCCAGTACTTCAAGAAATCGGGCGTATTTTCAACACGGCTGTCAACCGCCACGTAAAGATCAATATCGCCGTTTGAAACGAAAGTTGCCGCCTCGCCTGTCGTACCCTTGGCGTCGCATGAGGTCATGAGTATTTCCGCACCGCTGAGATAATCGGGAAGCTCCGTTATAGTGAAATCACGGTCGCCGAAAACTGCCGAGCCTATTCCCGCATTATAGTCTATCCTCCATGAACCGGGGTTCGCCTGATCCGTTACCTTAACATTAGAGAACATCGCTCCGTTCATGGGAAGTCCCTCGCTGCCAAAGATAAAGCTGTCCGCATTCATCAGATAACCCTCTCCGCCCTTGAACCTGATATACAGATCATGGATTCCCGTTATCGTAGGAATGCTGAAAGTCTGCTCCTGATAATCCGAAAATCCGCTTGTGCCTCTAAAGCCGACCGACGCCGCCGGCTTACCGTCCATGCTGTCGAGGTAAAGCTCCATGACTGCGGCATTTCCCGACATTCTGCCGCCGAACGTTCTTGCGCCGTCTCCGAAGTCCACCCTGCGGTACATTACGTAGTCGCCGTTTTCGATATAGCCGATATTCTGACCGCCGCCCGAGGTATCTTCGATCTCAACGCCCTCCTGAGCCGCAAGGCTCTCGGCTTCAATAGTCTCAAAGGCTGAAACGGCAGGCATTGCCGCTTCGGGAGAAAGCTCCACAACTCCCTCCGGGAAAGAATCTGCTGTCAGATCGTTTATGTAATACTCGATATTCATGTAGCCCTTACCGCAGTAATCGCCCTTGTAATCAGTCGGGTCGGCAGGGTCAAGTCCCCTTGCAAGCTCCCAATCGTCCGCCATACCGTCGTTGTCTGCGTCTGTTATCTCTTTTTTCAGGACGGCGGCAGGGTATTCGTAGGTCACGCCGCACTTTACCTTGTACTTGTCAAGATCTGTCATTGCCGCATCGTATTCGGAAGTTCCCGAGCATGAGCCTGTGCCTTTTTTCGTTTCGTCTGCGCACTGACGGTCGATAGCGGTACGCTTTTCGGGAGAAATTCCGTTGCCTGCAAAGCTGACTACATGGTCAAACGATGCTTCGGCGGACTCTGCGCCCTCAACGGAGGAAAGATTCTCCCCTCCCGAATTTATCGCAAACGGAACGGCGGAATAAAGGTCGTCCTTGGTAATTCCTATGGACGTTTTAAGGGAAACTCCCGACCAGTTGTCATTTGTAATGGCGTGGAGCGTTCCGTCCTTGTTGATAAGGCGGTTGCCTGCGCAGTATACCTTGAAATTCTCGGGAGAAGTGCCGCTGTCAACATACATCCAGTGGTAGCCGCCCGTTGTGGAATTGCCAGCTTTAAGAGTGTTGTTGACGTAATTCACATGTCCGATAGTACCGTATGCTGTCTGATAGCCCCAGTCATAGATGATATTGTTGGTGAAATCGGCGGTATAGGTACCCTGCACCTTGCCCCGAAAATTTCTGGAAACATTATGGATAATAAGATTGTGGTCGAAGGTCAGCTCGCCCTTGCCCATCATCATACCGAAGCCGTGAAGTCCCTTTTTATGACCGCCCCATGAATCGGCAGGCCCTATAACGGAATACTGCACGGTGTAGTTCATATTATTTGAATAAAGTCCCCACTGTTCATCGGTCGTCCAGCCCATAGAACAATGGTCGATTATGGAATTTGAGCCTTTCGCTCCGCCCCACGCATCGTTTCCCGAGCTGGTAGAAGCGTAAGGTCCGGGGCGAGAGCTTATGTAGCGGCAGATGATATTGTCCCCTGCCATACCTATCTTATAGTTTTTCAGAGTTATGCCCGAACCGCCCGGAGCAGTCTGTCCCGCAATGGTTATGTTGCCCTGACAGAGGATATTGCTTTTAAGCTCGATAGTTCCGCTTACATCGAAAACCACGATACGTCCCGATTTGCTTACAGCGTCACGGAAAGAACCTGCGCCGCTGTCGTTGAGATTGGTAACGTGGACGACCTCGCCGCCCCGTCCGCCTGTAGCGTATTTTCCGCCGCCCACGGCTCCCGGGAACGCAGGGATATTTCCTGCCGCTTCGGCTGTACGGGGAATGGGGAAAATGCCCGAAGCTCCCGAAATAATTATAGTTAAAGCGGCAAGAGCCGAAGATAATCGTCTGAAAGCCTTTTTCATATAAAATTCCTCCTTTTTACTAAAGTTCTCTTAATCAGGGAACGCCCTCCCAGACTTCAATTCTATACATAATTAATTATACATGATTTTTTACAAAAATACAATACAAAATAACGCTTTTTTATAAGATTATCAGGATTATTTTATCTTCGTATGAATAAAAACGCTCTTAAAACACACCGATTGAAGATAATATTACACATCAGCCGCCAATAATCTCTGCTTTGCTGTAATAGTGTCCGAGAATTTCACGCCACGTACTGCCCTGCTGTGCCATGTAATTCGCTCCGTACTGGGACATTCCGACGCCGTGGCCGTATCCCCTTGTGGTGAAAATTATCTTGCCGTCCTTACAGCTTACCGTAAAATCCGCCGAACGCAGTCCGAATGTTTCGCGTATTTCGCCGCCCGTCACCTCTATTCCCCCTGCTTCCGCCTCGAGAACCGTTCCCGAGGGGGATTTTTTCTTTACAATGATCCATTTTTCAGGATCGTCGCCCAACTTTATGCCCTCGAACACCCTTTCAAGCCTTGCCTTGACAAACTGCTCGTCTATCTCCGTTTCCTCGATATAGCCAGGAGCTTCCATGTCCGCTTCGCTGTCCGCAGGAACAAGATATTCCACCGCAGCCCCCCACACATTTTCGGCGCTTTCCGTCTTGCCCGAGGACATCGAATGAAATGCGGCTATTATCGGCTCGTCCTCGTATACCATTATATACGGCAGTACCTCGTCAACGGCGGCGGCTATTTTCTTATAGTGAATATCGTAGTTTTCCCCGAAATAATGATGTATCATGTCGTTGGTGAAAAATCCCTGATACTTATTGGGGTCGTCTGAAAAATCGGCGTTTCCGAGCGCGGGGTCGGGAGACTTTTTCTGTATCTCACGCTGTCTTTCCGCATATGTATGAGCGGCGACCGCCTGCGCTTTCAGAGCCTCCTCCTCAAAAGACGCAGGCATTTCCGCCGCAACTGCTCCTATAACGTAATCGCGCACGCTCACTTCGCTGACTATCCCCGTTGAGCAGTTGAGTACCCTGTAGGATTCGGCGGCGGAATTATCCTCCTCCTCGAAAATATATTCCTTGACGGTTATATCATTGGATCTCGCCGAAGCCCTTCCCTTGTTTCCCATGACCGTCGGAACTGCCGGTATGACCGCCGACAACGCCAAAAATATCATCATAGTCAAAGCTTTTCTCATAATATCTTCCTTTCATGATTCACTGTCGCCCATTTGGATTCTTTATCAGACCTCCTGTAAGCCGGCTGATAATTTCACCATTCTGTCACAAATCTTACATATTTATCACAGAAAAGCGATTGACACAGAACATATAATGATGTATAATTAATATGTATATTTATTTTAGGAGTGATTTCTATGCCGTCATTTAATTCAAGTACCAATATAAAAAATCTATGCAGAGAGATGTCCGAAAATTCCATTATCGACCCTGCTCTCTACCAGAAATATCACGTTAAAAGAGGTCTGAGAAAAAGTGACGGAACAGGCGTTGTGGCAGGTATTACCAAAATATGCAACGTTCACGGATATGTCATAAACGAAGGCGAGGTAGAGCCTATCCCCGGTCAGCTTATATACAGAGGCTACAATATCAACGATCTCGTTCAGAACGTTGAGGAGGAGGATCGCTTCGGCTTTGAGGAAACCGTGTATCTCCTCCTTTTCGGCAAGCTCCCCACAAAAAAGGAGCTTGATAATTTCTGCACCTTTCTCTCTCTCAGCCGTGAGCTTCCAAACGGATTCGTCGAGGATATGATACTTAAAGCTCCATCAAAAAATATAATGAACAAGCTCTCGCGTTCCGTTCTTGCTTTGTACTCCTACGATGAGGAATGCGAGAACAAGTCCCTTGAAAACGAAATGAGGACTGCAGTCAGCCTTATTGCAAAGCTCCCCGTCATCATGTCAAACGCCTATCAGGTAAAACGGCGTGTTTTCGACAATCAGAGCATGATAATGCACCCGATAAACTATGAGGAAAACACGGCGCAGTCCATTCTTTCGCTGCTCCGTCCTGACAGGAAGTATACCAAGGACGAAGCGCAGATGCTCGACCGCCTCCTCATGCTTCAGGCGGAACACGGCGGCGGCAATAACTCGACCTTTACCTGCCGTGTGCTTACTTCATCAGGCACTGACCCGTATTCAGCATATTCCTCCGCTATCTGCGCCCTTAAAGGGCCTCGTCACGGCGGCGCAAATATTCAGGTCATAAATATGCTCGACAACTTCAAGGCGAATATCAAAAACTGGGAGGACGAATCCGAAGTCGCCGACTACATGAGAAAGACTATCCGCAAGGAAACCAACGACAGATCGGGGCTTATCTACGGCATGGGACATGCGGTATATACCGTTTCCGACCCCCGCGCGGTCATTCTCAAAAAGAAAGCCTTCGAGCTTGCAAAGGGCAGGGAGATCGAAGCGGAATTCAGACTTCTTGAAACTATCGAGCGGCTCACGCCCGAGATATTTAAGGAAGTCAAGGGCAGCGACAAGGCAATGTGCGCAAACGTTGACATGTATTCGGGACTTGTTTACCGTATGCTCGGTATACCCGACGAGCTTTTCACGCCCCTTTTCGCCGTTGCAAGAATGGCAGGCTGGGCGGCTCACCGTATGGAGGAAGTTCTCACGGGAAGCCGTATAATCCGTCCTGCGTACAAATCTATTGCCAAGGAACTTGAATACGTAAAGCTTGCGGACAGATCAGCTTCAGAGAATGAATAAATTTTTTAAAATAACTGCCGCCCTGCCGCTTATATCCGTGCTGAACGGCTGCACTTTCGGAACAAGTATAGACAATCTTATGGCTCCTCCGAAGCTCAGCATCGAACAG
This sequence comes from uncultured Ruminococcus sp., assembly GCA_947627275.1. Lineage (GTDB taxonomy): Bacteria > Bacillota > Clostridia > Oscillospirales > Ruminococcaceae > Ruminococcus. The sequence continues at coordinate 94,318 of CANQVK010000001.1, forward strand.
GAACAGATATACAACGCTCTTACGGATGCAACAGGCGGCGCAGTAAGCCTTAAATACCCGAAATCGGGAAAGTATCTCTCCGCATTCATAGTCGAGGATATTGACGGCGACGGCGGCAACGAGGCTGTTGTGTTCTATGAGAAAACAGGTCTTGCAGCCCCCGAAAATACCCTGCGAATTAATATTCTCGACCGTGGAGACAACGGCAAATGGCGGTCGGTCTACGATACTCCTGCGGACGGCTCGGAAATAGAACGGGTCATGATCTCGCAGCTCGGCGAAAACAGCCGCATGAACCTGATAATCGGCAGCAGTCTTATAAACCGTTCCGAGAAAACCGCCGCCGTCTACAGCTACAGCGGCGGAAAACTGGAACGGACATTTTCCGAATCGTACTCTTTTATAGACGTTACCGACCTTGACGGAGACGGGGAAAACGAGTTTCTGCTGCTCAAAGGCTCTGCAAACGACTCTCCCGCCGCTGCGGAAGCTTATAAGCTGGACTCCGACGGAAAATATCACCGCTACCGCGCGGAACTCAGCAGTGGCTTTACCGAGTTCGACGCCGTGAGCTACGGCAGCCTTTACAGCGGAGAAACAGGTCTTTATATAGACGCCGTTTCGGGAAACGGCTATATACAGACGGAAATCGTTTTTATGAATGAAAAAGGTCTGCAAAAAGCGTTTTCCGATCAGAATCAATCCTTTATGACGCTAAGACCATCCGGCTGCCGTTCTATGGACGTGGACGGCGACAGCTCTCTTGAAATCCCCGTCCAGACCATAGCTCCCGGATACAGCAACGTTCCCGAGGGAGAACAGATGAGTCTCACTGAATGGCTTACCGTTTCCGCCGCAGGCAGCGGAGAATCAAAATATGTCTCCTATTACAGCGTCGGCGACGGGTATATATTTATTTTTCCCGAAAAATGGCGTGACAAAGTAACAATAAAACGGGACGCCATAAACGATGAGATAGTCGTATGCGCCTTTGAAAATAATGAAATGGGCAGAGAGCTTCTGCGGATATACTGTGCAGAGGACGAAGCGTCCCGCGAGGATCGCCTGTCGTCAGGGTACATGCTTCTGCGCACCAAGGGCGATTCCGCATACCTCGGCTATATACCAAACTCGGACTCCGGCGACGGTCTTTCCATAACCGAAGCCGAAGCCGCAATAGGCTTTAAGTTTAATTAATTCATTAGACCTCCTCGGAAACTGGGAAGTGCTGTATGACGCAGGATCTTTTGCGCTCGGCAAAGTCAGATTTCCGCAGGAATACTGTATGTATTGCAAGGAAGGCTGACAAAGCCGAGCACTAAAAAGACAAGTCAGACAATGCTTTTCAGTTTTCGAGGAGGTCTATTAATGGGGGAATTTTATGAAACGTATATTGATCTGCGAGGACGAGGATACCATAAGAGAATTTGTGGTCATCAATCTTAAAAGAGCGGGCTACGACGTGGTCGATGTGAACTGCGGCGAAGCGGCTCTCAAAACCTTCGATTCCGAACACGGGAATTTCGATATTGTCCTGCTCGACATCATGATGCCCGGTATAGACGGCTTCACCGTATGCAAAAAAATACGTGAAAAAAGCTCTACTATCGGCATTATTATGCTGACGGCAAGAACTCAGGAAATGGATAAGGTAAGCGGTCTTATGATCGGCGCGGACGACTATATAACAAAGCCCTTTTCGCCCTCGGAGCTTACGGCAAGAGTTGACGCCATATACCGCCGCGTCTGCATGAGCTTTATCAAAAACGAAAAGCACAGCCTTGTTGAAAGCGGTCCATTCGTGCTGAACCTCAAAAGCCGCACAGTCACCAAAAACGGCGAGCCTATCGAACTTACCCAAGTGGAATACCAGATACTCGAATACTTCATGAACAACAAAAATACCGCCCTTGACCGTGCAAGTATACTAAACCACATCTGGGGCGAAAGCTACTACGGCGACGACAAGATAGTTGACGTCAACATAAGACGCATACGCATGAAAATAGAGGAAGAACCGTCAAGTCCCAAATATATAATCACTATTTGGGGCTACGGCTATAAGTGGAACGACGTTCAGTAATGGCAAGAAAAAGTATCACCAAACGCTGGGTATTCAATAATCTCGGCGTTATCGTACTCGCTCTCATCGTTATCGAGCTGGTCGTTATATATGCCATACAAAGCTATTACTACAGCTCCGCAAAGCAGTACCTTATCTCGAAAATAAACGCCGTTACAAGCGTTCTGAGCATTCATTCGCAGGACAGTTCCGCCAACTTTTCCGCCGAAGTCCGCAATATGCTCGAAACCTTCAACGAAAAGGACAAAATAGAGCTTATGGCTATAAACTCCAAGGGACGCGTCGTGCTGACTTCATCGGGCTTCTCCCCCGACGCGAACGCCCTCATGCCGGACTACGAGGACGCCATGAACAACGGTCAGGGCAGCTATATCGGCAGACTTGAGGGCGGCGAAAAAATTCTTGCGGTATCCGTTCCGCTGTCGTCAATAAACAGCGAATACAGCTCCGTCCGCATGGTCACGTCCCTTACGGAGATAGACAATACCATAAAGGGCTATATCCTCTTTGTTACGGCGGTCTGTGCGGCAATAATCCTCATTATCGTCATTACGGGACTTTATTTCGCCGGCTCTATCGTCAAGCCGATACGCCAAATCAGCGGAATTACACGAAAATTCGCAATGGGCGATTTTTCCGTGCGCATACAAAGCAATACGGACGACGAAATAGGCGAGCTGTGCAGCTCTATCAATCACATGGCGGACGAGCTTTCTTCGGCGGAGGCTATGAAGAACGAGTTCATCTCATCAGTCTCCCACGAGCTAAGAACTCCCCTCACCGCTATCAAGGGCTGGGCGGAAACTCTTATGGTTGACGGCGGCGAAAATCCCGATACCATGAAAAAAGGCGTCGGCGTTATCGTGAACGAGACGGAACGTCTTTCTCAGATGGTTGAGGAGCTTCTCGACTTCTCACGAATGCAGAACGGTCACTTTACCCTGCAAAACGCTACCCTCGACATTCTTGCCGAGCTTGGGGACGCCGTTCTCATATACTCCGACAAGGCTCGCCGTGAACAGATAAAGATCGTCTACGAAGAACCCGAAATGCTGCCCTTTGTATACGGCGATAAGAACCGTATCCGGCAGGTTTTCATAAACGTTATCGACAATGCCGTGAAGTACTCCGAACCGGGAGACACCGTGACGATCAAGGCGAGAGAAAAGGACGGAAAAATTGTCGTTTCGGTCAAGGACACAGGCTGCGGAATCAAGGAAAGCGACCTTGCCAAGGTAAAGACGAAATTCTATAAGGCAAACCATACGAGACGAGGTTCGGGTATAGGACTTGCCGTTGCGGACGAAATAATCGCCATGCACGGCGGAAAGCTCGACATATACAGCTCAGGCGAGGGAAAAGGCACTACGGTTACAATTACGCTTCCTCCTAAATAATCGGTTTTATGGGGGACAAGGATAAAAGGAGTTCACAATGTCTCAAAAAAACAACAAAGAAAAATTCAAATCCAAAATAGGAGGTCAGGCTCTTATCGAGGGCATTATGATGCTCGGTCCATTGAAGGGAGCTATGGCGTGCCGCCTGCCCGACGGCACTATCGACCTTGAAGTCTGGGACGAAAACAACGGCAGGCAAGCCCCGTGGTATAAGAAAACGCCCTTTATCCGAGGCTGCTTCAACTTCGTTTCTTCTCTTATCAAGGGCTACAAATATACCATGAAATCCGCGGAAAAACAGATGACCGAGGAGGAAAAAGCCGAGGAGGACGCTAAAAAAGCAGCAAAAACAGGCTCGTCCGAATCTGCGGACGCTCAGAACGACGAAAAGCTGTCAAGCTCTGCGTTCGACGTTATTATGCTGATCGGCTCTGTTCTCGGCGTAGGAATTGCCGTGGGACTTTTCTTCTTCCTGCCTAAATTTCTGGTGGGACTTATCCCCGGCGCGGCGAATACGGGCATACTCCGCTCCATGCTCGAGGGTATCGTGAAGATCGCTCTGTTCGTCCTGTATATGTGGGCGGTAAGCCTTATGAAGGACATCAGGCGGCAGTACATGTACCACGGTGCGGAACATAAGACTATCGCCTGCCATGAGGCGGAGCTGCCTCTGACTGTCGAAAACATACGCATACAGCCGAGATTCCATAAACGCTGCGGCACAAGCTTCATTTTTATCGTACTTATTATCGGAATTTTTGTGATGTGCTTCGTTCCAAAAGGACTTCTCTGGTGGCAGAGATCTCTGATAAGCATTGCCGCTTTGCCGCTCGTAGTGAGCATTTCCTACGAATGTATACGGATCGCCGGAAGTCATGACAACCTTTTTACAAAGATCCTGTCCGCTCCGGGACTTGCAATGCAGCGGATAACTACCCGTGAACCCGACGACAGCATGATCGAGGTTGCTATCGCCGCTATGACCCCCTGCATTCCCGAGGATAAGGAGGAGGACAAGTGGTAAGCAGACTTGAACTGTACAAAAACTGCGTGAAGAAATTGACGGAACGGAAGATCGACAATGCGGAATTTGACGCTATGTGCATTTTTCAGCAAGCGTTCGGAGAAAAAAGTCCGCTGTCCAAGCCCGATGAGGAAGCCGACAGTTCGCATATTTATAAAGTATATAACGATGTTGAATATCGCTGTAAGGGAGAGCCTTTGCAGTACGTTCTAGGCGAATGGGATTTCTGGAAATACACATTCAGAGTAGGCGAAGGCGTACTCATACCACGCCCCGACACCGAAACGCTGATAGAAAACGTTCTTGATATATGCAAAAAAAACACTCTCAGCTCGCCGAAGATCCTCGATCTGTGCAGCGGCAGCGGTTGTATTGCAATAACGCTTGACAAGGAAATTCCACAGTCCAAAGTTTACGCTGTTGAAAAATTCGGGACGGCGTTTGAGTATCTTGAAGAAAATATAAAGCTGAATAATTCGGACGTAAAGGCTGTCATGGCAGACGTTCTTCTGCCTGAAACTGCCGGAAAATTCAAGGATTTCGATATTATCGCAAGCAATCCGCCGTATCTTACGCAAAAGGACATGACCGAGCTTCAGCCCGAAGTCCGAAAAGAGCCGGAATCGGCTTTATACGGCGGTACGGACGGTCTTGACTACTACAGAAAAATGACCCCCGTATGGAAAAATTCCCTTAAAGCAGGCGGATTTCTCTGCTACGAATTTGGCATGGGTCAGGAAAATGCCGTCGGCAGGATACTGCGTGAAAACGGCTTTGAAAATTTGAGCTTCGCACATGACGGAGGCGGCATCATACGCACTGTCACAGCAGAAAAATCGGAGGAAAATCATGGCTAAAAAGGAACTTAAACAAAAACCGGCTGTCGTTCAGATCACCGCAAAAGAGGACAAAAAAACCGCCCTTGCAAGCGCATTGAAACAGCTTGAAAAAAAATACGGCGCAGGAGCTGTAATGCGTCTCGGCGAAACCAAAGTGCTGAACATCGACTCTATCCCCACAGGCTCTATGACCCTCGATATGGCTCTTGGAATCGGCGGCGTGCCAAGAGGAAGAATTGTGGAGATATACGGCCCCGAAAGCTCGGGTAAAACGACAGTCGCTCTGTCGATCATCGCTCAGGCTCAGAAAATGGACGGAGAAGTCGCCTTTATCGACGTTGAACACGCCCTCGACCCCGTATACGCAAAAGCTCTCGGCGTAAACATCGACAACCTTCTCGTTTCTCAGCCCGACAGCGGCGAACAGGCTCTTGAAATCGCCGAAGCTCTCATACGTTCCGGAGCTATCGACGTCATCGTCCTCGATTCTATCGCCGCTATGACCACACGCGCCGAGATCGACGGCGAAATGGGCGATCTTCATGTCGGTCAGCTTGCCCGTCTTATGTCGCAGGCTATGAGAAAGCTCACCGCCGCTATCTCAAAATCAAACTGCGTAGCCATTTTCATTAATCAGGTTCGCGAGAAAATAGGCGTAATGTACGGCAACCCCGAAACTACTCCCGGCGGACGCGCCTTGAAATTCTATGCGTCCGTGCGTATCGAGGTTCGCAAGGGCGAGCCTATCAAGGACGGCGGTCAGATAATCGGCGCAAGCACAAAATGCAAGGTCGTTAAAAATAAGGTCGCTCCCCCGTTCAAGGAAGCGGAGTTCGATATGATGTACGGACAGGGTATTTCTCGTACAGGCGAAGTCCTCGATATTGCCACAGACCTTGAGATCATCAAAAAGGGCGGCTCGTGGTTCAGCTACGGCGACCGCAAGCTCGGTCAGGGACGTGATAACGTTAAGGAACTCCTGAAAAACGAACCCGAACTTATGAAAGAGATCGAGGAGCTTATCCTTAAACGCAAGGACGAGGTAATTGAAAAAACAGCCGCCAAAGCAAAGAAAAAAGGCAAAGCCGCAAACGCCGCCGCAGAAGCCGCCGAAAACGGAGATATGGAAGAAGCTGCCGCCGAACCCGAGGAAACCTCCGAAAATCTCGATATTCTCGAAAATATCGACGACGATTTCGATGAGTTCACTCCTGCCGAGTGATATTGTTTACTTAAGTGGGGGACGCTGTCCCCCACACCCCCTGCCAAAGGGGTGACCCCTTTGGCATCTCTGCTGTCGTGAATTGGACTGTGAAAATTCCCGAATTAATACGATACTGTTAGTCTCCGTAATTTTCACAGTCCAATTCACGAGAACGGACACCAAGAGTTTACCTTTCGGCAAAAGATGTAGGAAACAATATCCTCATAAGTAAAAAATATTATAAGAAAACAAGGTAATACATGAAAATAACATCATTAACGCAATACAAGGGTACTACCTATGAGATGGAGCTTGACGGCGATCGAAAGCTGTATCTGCATATAGACATTATTACGGATTTCGGACTTGCCGAGGGCATGGAGATAGACCGCCCGAATCTCAAAAAGATCGTGTATGCCTCGAATTTCCGCCGTGCCTACGAATACGCTCTCTATCGGCTGGATTATCGGGACTACTCGGCTGAGGAGATTTTTGAAAAGCTCGTGCAGACCTACAAAAACGAAACGCTGTGCCTCGAAGTCGTAAAAAAGCTTGCCAGAGCAGGTATCATAAACGATAAACGATACGCCGAAAAACTCGGCAGACGGTTCGTTGAGGGAAAAAAATACGGCTACAGCCGCGCAAAACGTGAAATGCGCCAAAAGGGTCTTGACGAGGAACTGGTCGAAAATGTTTTACAGCAGTACAGCGAACTTTACGAGGAAAACCTTTCAGAATTGCTGAACACAAAATACAGCCGTTTCCTCGCCGACAGCTCCGACAGAAAATCAGTGGAAAAGGCTAAAAATGCCCTCGTCCGCTTCGGCTACAGTTATGATGAAATAAACAGAGCCGTAAAAGAATATTTTGAAGATAACTTATAAAAAAGGGTGTGCAGATTATGCCTATTAAAGTTGGAATGGTATCCTTAGGCTGCTCAAAAAACCTTGTGGATTCCGAGAGAATGCTTTACAAGCTGAAAAAACACGGATATGAGCTTGTTACCGAACCCGGTCTTGCCGACATTGCCGTAGTCAATACATGCGGATTTATAAAGTCCGCCAAAGAGGAGGCTATCGAAACTATCCTCGAACTTGCCGCGCTAAAAAACGACGGCTCTCTGAAAAAAATCGTCATTACGGGCTGCCTTACGGAACGCTACAGGGAAGAAGCCGCGGAGCTTTTCCCCGAAGCCGACGCTGTTATCGGTATCGGAAACAACAAGGATATTGTTGATATTTTAAACGAAGTCATGGCGGGCGAACGCATTGTTAAATTCGCTCCGAAGCTTGACGCTGAGCTTACGGGTGAGAGAATAATTTCAACGCTTCCGTTCTTTTCCTATCTGAAAATCGCCGAGGGCTGCTCTAACTGCTGCACCTACTGCGCAATTCCCATGATTCGCGGAAAGTTCCGCAGCGTGCCTATGGAGGACGTTCTGGCGGAGGCTCGGAATCTTGCGGAAAACGGCGTGACAGAGCTTGTCGTCATCGCTCAGGACACCTCCCGTTACGGCGAGGACTTGTACGGAGAATCGAAACTCCCCGAGCTTCTGAGAGAACTGTGCAAAATCGACGGATTGAAATGGATCCGCACCCTTTACTGCTATCCCGAGCGCATTACGGACGAGCTTCTGGATACTATCGCCTCTGAGGAAAAGCTTGTGAAATATCTCGAGATCCCCATTCAGCACTGCGACGGCGATATACTCAGCCGCATGAACCGCTGGGGCGACGAACAAAAGCTGGAAAACCTCTTTTGCCATATCAGAGAAAAAATACCGGGAGTTATCCTGCGTACAACGCTTATAACCGGCTTCCCCGGAGAAACTGAGGAGCAGTTCAACAGCTTGGCGGAATTTGTTCAGCGTGTACGGTTCGACAGACTGGGCTGTTTCCCCTATTCCGCCGAGGAGGGTACGAAAGCCGCCGATCTCCCCGATCAGATCGACGAGGAAACTGCCGCTCACCGAGCCGATATTATTATGGAACAACAGCTTGAAGTAAGCTGCTCCAACAATCAGAAGCTCATGGACTGCGAGCTTGAAGCAGTCGTTGAAGGCTACGACCGATTCGGCGAATGCTTCTTCGGACGCACGGCGGCTGACGCTCCCGATATTGACGGAAAGGTTTTTTTCACCTCTGAAAATCCCCTTGCCATAGGCGATTACGTTAAAATCAAAATAACGGATACGCTTGATTATGATTTGATTGGAGAAGTGATTGAGAATGAATCTGCCGAATAAGCTGACTCTGCTGAGAGTTGCGCTGATACCGTTTTTCCTTTTGTTTATATATCTTGATGCGCCTTTTCATTTCCTTTTGGCATTATTGATCTTCACCGCCGCATCTATAACCGACGCTCTGGACGGAAAAATCGCAAGGGCAAGGAATCTTGTCACTAATTTCGGAAAGTTCCTTGATCCTTTGGCGGATAAGGCGCTTGTTCTCTCTGCTCTGACGGTTTTTGTGGAGCTTGACGAAGTGAATATGGGAGCCATACCGCTTATCATTATTATCGCAAGAGAATTTATGGTCTCGGGACTTAGGCTTATTGCGGCTGACAGCGGCGTTGTCGTTGCCGCCGGTATCTGGGGCAAGCTGAAAACGGCGTTTACTATGGCGACTATAATCGCCGCTCTTTTTTGGCTGAGCGTCCGATATGATTTCAACTTCAATATCGCTGGCGTCATTGTCACGGCTGTGGACAATTGGGTGATACCTGCTCTTATATGGATCTCCACGGTGTTGACTGTCATCTCGGGACTTATTTATCTCAAAGGCTACTGGCGGCTTATAGATTCCGACAAATAAGGAGGGGAGCATATGAAATACTGCGCGGCACAAGTTAAGTACATTTTAGCAATCCACGAACTTGCGGCGGTATCGGACGAGGTTAAAAGCGTTGACATTGCGCGTCATCTCGGCGTATCGAGGTCAAGCGTAAGCAAGACCCTGCGCTGTCTCGCAAATTCGGGACTTGTTTACGAGGATTTCGGAATAAGCGTTTCGCTCACGCCCGAGGGCGAGGAGGCGGTCAGCGATATTTTCCGCAACTTCAACGAAGTATATATTTTCTTCCGCAGATTCCTGAAGCTCCCCCATGAGGACGCGCATAAGCAGGCGCTTACTTTTGTTACCACCTTCCCCGAGGAGACCTGCGAAAGACTTAAAAAAATAATCCGCAAGAACGTTCATAAAAATTCCTGATAAAGCTGAAATAACCGCCGTATAAAACACGGCGGTTATTTTTATAATTTATTATGACGTTCACTATAGGCGATCAGGAAAAACGACCGCAGGCAGCCCCCCTGTCAAGTAAGTTTGACGCTGAATGCGCCGCTCTCAAATCTCCTGTAAGAATTAGGGCTTACTCCCGTTTGCTGTCTGAATTGGCGGAGAAAATATTTATCGTCGTCATAACCGCATCTCTGCGCTATTGCCGTCAGATTCAATGCAGATGTCAGAAGCAGATATTTCGCCAATGAGATCCTGCTTTGTATAAGGTCACGATGAAAGCTTATCCCGAACGTTTTCTTGTAAGCCGCCCGAAAATGTCCGCAGCTTAGATGAAATTCCCGACACACCTCCTCAGCGTCCCATTTTTTCTCGGGAGCTGCATATACAGCCGTTCTGAGGTCTATATAGCTGCCGTAGCTGCCGCTTTTCCGCTTATCGTACAGCTCCGCTGTCATGTCGTTTATTTCCTCGGAAAGCTTTTTCATTATCCTCTCGGGTGACGCTTCCGCCGCAGGCACGGTAACTCCACCATGTACTATCATATCCGATTTTCTAAAGGTCTTAAACACGGGAGAATGTATGATAAGAGCCGTAAGTCTGTCGATTATCAGCTTATCATGATCTTCTGAAATTTTCCCAATGACCGCATACACATACTGTCCGTCCGGCAGTCTTGCGCAGATCGCGCTGCCGTCTGCCGAAATCTTTTTAAGACAGTCTGCCGTTTCAAGATTTAATCTGACCTGCTGTTCCTTTTCGTCTATCCTGCTGTTATCGGCAAATATCCCCGATTTTAACATAACGACGGAGAGCATATCTCCCTTTTCCGCCTTGCCGAGAGAGGTTTCAAGCTCACGCTGAAGTCCCTGCTTATTATAAAGCCCTGTCATGGTGTCGTGAAATACCGAAAGATTATTGTACTCCAGCAGCTCGTTTATATCATTTTTCATTCTCAGCACGTTAAGCGCGTTTACTGCGGCGTTTACCCAGCCTGTTGTAACAGGGTCGTAGCCGTCCGGCTCGGTGTACTGAAAAATAAAATATCCCAATTCTATACCGTCCGTAAACATCGGCACAAAATACAAAAACAGCCTTTCCCCCGCGCCGTAAAGCTCATCGGTAAACAGCCTGCTTCGTTTGAAAAAATGCGGCTCGGACGCAGTTTCTATCGGACTGATTATTCTGTACAAGGTCATCATTTTGTCGTTCGAGCTTATGTCAAGCTGCGATACCTCCTTTAAATTGCACCAGTTCTCGTAAAGACAAAGATACAGTCCCTTTAAATTTCTTATAAGATACGTATAATCCTGCAAAGCTCTTATATAGTCCTTAAGGGAACGGCAGAGAGCAAGCTGCTGCTCGAAATTTCCGCATATTGTCATGCTGTTGTGGAACTGCTCCCGTCGCACCTCCTCAAGCTCCTCACGCAGATATTTCTTATCTATTCCGCATGAACAAGTATCGCCGCATATCATACAGCCGCCCAAGGGTATCTCCTCGGGCTTTTTTCCCGTTAATATCCGATGAAGCTCGCTGACCGCCCTTTCGCCTATCGCCGATCTGTTGCGCAGATAAGTGGTAAGGATCGGCGAATGATAAAACCGCTCTCCCGAGTATTCATAGCCTATGACTGTCACATCGTCGGGCAGATTTATATTATGCGCAAAAAACGTATCTATAAGACCGTATGCCATATAGTCGTTAGCGCATATTATCGCCTGCGGAAGTCTGCGCTTTCCCTCGATATACTCCATTGCAGCAGCTTCCCCCGAGGACATCCAGAAATTGCCGTATATAACGTTTTCGTCGGGAAGCACGATACCCTTTTCCAAAAGCGCGTCACGAACTCCCTCTACCCGTTCCAGCGACGTTTCAATATGCTTCTGACCCGTGAGAACGTGAATATCAGTAAATCCGTGAACATCCGTAAGATGATGCGCAATATTCCTGAAATCCTCCCGAACGTCGTTGTTTATGCAGATATGCCCTTCCAGCTCTGCTCCCGTGATAATTATAGGAGCTTTGTTTTTGATTATTTTATTATATATAAACTGATACATCTGAGTTCCGATAATTGATTCAGCCATAAGAATTACGCCGTCTATCCTGTCCGATTCAGCAAGCTCGTAGATTTTGTTTTCGACCTCGATATGTCCGAAATACTCGCTGAAATCGGTAAAATTATAAATATTTGATATGACTGCCGTGTAATATCCCAGACTGTCCGCACGCTTCATTATGCCGTCCAGCATAATGCGCTGCTCACGTTCCGATACACGCGTTGCAACTACCGCTATCAACGGCTTTCCGTTCAGCATGAGATCACCCCTTTTCCTGTCAATACAATAAGGAATCATAAAGAAATAAGTTACACGTTTCTGCTTGTCTGATATGTTCGGTAAAAATTATCTTAAACTTATTATACCATGCGCTTTTGAAAAAATCAAGAAAAATATCTTCATTTTCTCCACCTATTCTTCAATTTGTGGGTTGTGAATATTTTGTGAATGTTGTATAATAAGAATACAATGAAAACGAAACGCACAAAAAGAAACCGCAATGGCAGAAACTTCTGTACACTTTAACCCAATGCCTGCCTTTAGGTTTCAAAAATTCTTATGAAGGGATGATTAAATTGAACAGAAAAAAGCTTATAGCAGCTGCTACCTCGGCGATATGCTTTGCCGCAAATTTCGCCGTTATGCCGCAATTAGCCGGTATGCAGACCTTCGCCTCAGAGGCTGTAAACAACACCTTTGAAGTTACCTACGAAGGCTGGCATCACACAGAAGAGGATGAGCTTCTCATCCCTGCCGATGGTATGAACGGCACAAGAGGTATGCTCGTTACCGGCAGAAATACTCCCGACGAGGGCGCTGCCTCATCCAAAGGCTTCTACCTCTGGGGAGGAACAAAGTACGACTACAGCGTAATGGTAAAAGCCGATACAGATGAAACATTCCGCCTGAACCTTATGTATAAGGATATGGACACCGACGAAGCGACTACGGTCGAGCTTGACTCCGTTGATGCCAAGGCTGGAGAATGGACAGAGCTTTCCGCAAATTTCAAAGCTCCGTCAAACACCTACGAGTATGAGCTTACGATCACAACAGATACCGTAAACGACTTCGTTTTCGACAACGTTGTGATCACAACAAAGGATAAAAAGGGTCTTGAAGCAAATGCCGCCGACGGAACTGGTCTTAAAGACGCGTTCAACGGCTACGGTTTCCGCGTGGGTAATATCCTCAACGGCGGAACTATCAGAAATTCCGCTATTACAGCAAATTTCCTCAAGGATTACAACGCTATAGAATGTGAAAATGAAACCAAGCCCGACGCTACTCTGGTTCAGAACGGCTCTACAGATACGAATATTAAGGTTTCGCTCAATAGCTGTGCGGCTATCGCCGACTTCGCTGAAAAGAACGGTCTTGCATTCCGCGGTCACACTCTTGTATGGCACAGTCAGACTCCCGAATGGTTCTTCAAAGACGGCTTTAATACAGGCGGCAACTGGGTTTCAAGCTCCGTAATGGATAAACGTCTCGAAAGCTACATCAAGGGCATGTTCTCTGCTTTCGCTTCTCAGTATCCCTCGCTTAACCTCTACTCTTACGATGTATGTAACGAGTGTATTTCGGACGACAGCAACAGAACCGCTAACAACGGCGGCGCAAGAGAACCCGGCTACGGTAACGGTAAGTCTCCTTGGGTTCAGGTTTACGGAAGCAACGCTTTCATTGAGAAGGCTTTCACATATGCAAGAAAATATGCTCCTGCCGACTGTAAGCTTTTCTACAATGACTACAATGAGTACTGGGATCACAAGCGCGACAGTATCATAAATACTATCCTCAAACCTCTTTCGGCAAAGGGCGTTCTTGACGGTATGGGTATGCAGTCCCACATTGATGCAAGCTACAACGGATTCTCAGGTACAGTAAACTATCTCAAGGCAATGGATATGTTCCTTGACCTCGGAATTGAAGTTCACGCATCAGAAATTGATATTTCTCTTGACAACGGTCAGACATTGAACGATCAGGCTGATAAGTATGAGGCTATCTTCAAGCACGCTATGGAAGTTAATACTAAGGGTACTCATCCCGGCAGAGTTACACTTCTTCAGGTATGGGGACCAAATGACGCCAACACATGGATCTCCGGCGACAAGAGCCCTACGCTTTACGACAAGAACAATCAGCCTAAAGCTGCTTATAACAAGCTTATGGCGCTCGGCGACGGCAACGGTCCTCTTGAAGGATTTGGAGGCGGCGGAATAGAACTCAAGCCTAACGACTACGGCTGGTGGTTCCAGTGCGGCTTCGAGAACGGCGACGACAACTGGACAAACAGAGGCGGAAATACCGTTGAAGTTTCCTCAGAGGAGCATTACACCGAATGGGGAAGCAAATCCCTTAAAGTAACCGACAGAACATCCGCTTGGATGGGCGCATCCCTTTCGCTCAGCCCCTCTATCTTCAAGGCAGGCGAATCCTACAGCTTCTCCGCTCACGTTAAGCAGAATTCCGGCGAAAATGCGAAATTCATGATGAAGCTCGAATATACCGACGGCAGCGGCGAAACGGCATACGACGAAGTGGCAAACGTAACCGCTCCCGACGGAAAATGGGCGCAGCTGGTAAATACAAGCTACACCATTCCCTCAGACGCATCGAATATCAAGATATACATCGAGACAGAAGAATCTCTTACTGATTTCTACATCGACGAGGCTATCGGCGCAGTTGACGGCACAGGCATTGCAGGCGAAGGTCAGCCTGATATTCCCGTTGACCCCTCCACAATTATTATCGGCGATACCGACCTCGACGGAACTATCGAAGCTCTCGATATGGTAAACGCACGTAAGGCGGTTCTTGGCGATATTACTGACACCGCTGTTCTTAAAGCCGCTGACGTTGACAGAAGCGGCAAGGTCGAAGTAAACGATCTCGTTCTTCTTCAGGAATACCTCCTCGGAAAGATCTCCGAGTTCCCCGACAACAGACCCGCGATAGATACGTCCGCTATGGAAGCTGTTTTCAAGGGCGTAAATATCGCCGAAAGCTGGAAAAAAGAGGGCGAGAACAACGTTCTCTGGACTCAGAGATTCGGCGCAGACCCCGGCTTCATGGTTTACAAGGACAGACTTTACGTATTCACTACAAACGACGCTGTTGAGTACAACTCAAACGGCGAAATTCAGGTAAACACTTACAATTCCGGCACGATCAACTGCTTCTCCTCGGCAGACCTCGTAAACTGGACTGACCACGGCGCTATCCCCGTAGCGGGCAGAAACAGCAGAACTAAAAACGGCGCGGCTAAATGGGCGTCGTTTGCATGGGCTCCCGACGCCTGCTGGAAAACTATAAACGGCAAGGATAAGTTCTTCCTCTATTTCGCAGACAGCGCAGGCGGTATAGGCGTTCTTGAAGCGGACAGTCCCGAAGGTCCTTACAGAGATCCTATCGGCAAGGCGCTTATCAACAAAAGCACTCCCGGCTTCAACGATGTTGTCTGGCTCTTTGATCCGGCTGTCCTCGTTGACGACGACGGTACGGGCTACATCTATGTCGGCGGCGGCGTTCCCGACGGCAAGGCGGCTGACCCCGGTACTGCAAGAGCCGTTAAGCTTGGCGCAGATATGACAAGTCTCTCGGGCGAATATGCAAAAATGAATCCTCCCTACCTCTTTGAAGATTCATCTATCCTTAAAGTCGGCGACACTTACTACTATTCCTACTGCACAAACTGGTCTACAGGCGGAAATCCTTACGGCTTCAACAATGCTGAAATAGCTGTAATGACTTCAAAAAATCCTCTCGGACCTTTCACCTATAAGGGCATCGCTCTTAAAAACCCTGCCTCCTATAAGCTCGACGGCGGCGGAAACAATCACCACTCGATAGTTGAATTCAAGGGCAAGTATTACGTCCTCTACCATAGCCGTAATCAGTCAAGGGCTATGAATATACAGGCTAAAAATTCCGACGGCTCTATTGATTTAGGCGGAAACTACCGCTCATGTCATCTTGACGCCGCTACATTCTCCAACGGAATGTTCTCCGCTACGGGTACAATGAAGGGCGTTTCTCAGATAGAAACTCTCGACCCGTACAAAACTGTTCAGGCTGAAACCATGTCGAGCCAATCAAAGGGCATAAGCGTTGACGGACTTCAGGATACCAAGGTTATCGGCAAGAAGGGCGACTGGACCAAGGTCAGCGGCGTAAACTTCAAGAACGGCGTTGATTCTATCACTATTAAGGCTTCATCTTCAAACGGCGGAAAGATCAAGATATGCGCAGGTTCACCCAACGGAGACGTTATTGGCTACGCTGATCTTTCATCTTCAATGGAATCCGTTACAGTTCCCGCAGTTTCAAGTATATCCGGCACAAAGGATGTATATTTCGTATTCAGCGGCGACGTTCAGTTCGATTCATGGAGCGTTAAATAATTCTTCGGTTGTATTCCGGCTTCGTTATCTGCACAATTGCGGAGCCGGATATAATAAAAAATAAACATTAATGTAAGGGAAAGACAAATCAGAAAACCGGTCGTTTGGGTTACGACCGGATTTTTCTTTTTGCAGAAAGATAGTTTCCTAAGAGCCTGTTTAGTATCTCGACGTGTGCGAATTTTCGAGCATAATTTTGCCGAGTACAAGGCGAAAAAGCGAAAGCATACTGACGTATGGTGAGCTTTTTCAACACAGTAATCGGCAAAATTTTGCCGAAAAGATGTGCGCGAGGAGATACTAAACAGGCTCTAAAATATCATTAATTTAAGTGGGGGACTCTGTCCCCCACACCCCCTGCCAAAGGGGTGACCCCTTTGGAATCTCTGTTGTCGTGAATTGTACTGTGTAAATCTCCAAATCTGCATGATAATGTTAGTCTCCATGATTTACACAGTACAATTCACGAGAACGGACACCACAAGTTACATCTTTAACAGAAATACAGAAAACAATATCCGCTTAAGTTATTGATAATTAGAAAAACTAACATCGTGATTTCAAAAGAACTACGTTATTGTAATATTTATGCAAAATGTCCACCTATTCTTCAAAAAATGGGTTGTAAAGTTTTTGTGAACATGATATAATATAAACAAAGATTACGAATTACACAAAAAGAAACTCGGCTTGGGGAAATCTCTTGCCACTTGTATCAGAGTTTCTCGGGAACCGTCGCTTCGGAAGTTTCCGAGAAGGTCTATTATTTAATTCAATGAAGGGATGATCAATTTATGAAACTGCACTCGATCATATGCAGAATGGTTTCGTCTGCTGCCGCTTCGGCTATGCTCATTACATGCTTAAATGTCATGCCGCAAAAGGACGACATTCTTGAAACATATGCCGCCGACGCTGTTGTTATCGACACTACCACCGAATATCAGACTATCAGAGGCTTCGGCGGTATAGACCACCCGGAGTGGACAGGATCAGCTCTGTCCTCATCGCAAAGACAGACTGCTTTCGGCAACGGTCAAAACGAAATGGGACTCACTGTTCTCCGAGTTTTCGTAAATCCTGACAAGAACCAGTGGAACAAGGCAGTCGGTACTGCTAAGTTTGTTTCTGACCTCGGCTACACCGTTTTTGCTTCTCCGTGGGAGCCTCCGGCGAATCTTGCAGCTTCCGGCGGAACAGGCGGCTTGAAAGGTAAACTTCATCTTCCGGAATCCAACTATGGCGCTTATGCTCAGCATCTTAACGACTTTGGTACATACATGAAAAACCAAGGCGTTGACCTGTACTCTATTTCGGTTCAGAACGAGCCCGACTATGCTGAGGAATGGACCGCTTGGACTCCCGACCAGACTACGAATTTCATCGCTAACTACGGTGACAAAATTACTTCAACGAGACTTATGTCCCCCGAAACTTTCCAGTATGGCGCATGGAACAACGGTAAGGATTACTACAAGAAGATTCTCGCCAATCCAAAGGCTATGGCAAACTGCGATGTGTTCGGTACTCATTTCTATGGAACAGGCAGACAGCACATGGATTTCCCCGATCTCGAAAAATCAGGCAAGGAAATCTGGATGACCGAGGTTTACGTTCCCAACAGCGAAGCCGATTCCGCTAACCGCTGGCCCGAAGCTTTGCAGGTATCCGAAAATATCCACAACGGTCTCGTTGTCGGCAACATGAGCGTGTACACTTGGTGGTACATCAGAAGAAGCTACGGTCTTATGACTGAGGACGGAAAGATCAGTAAGCGCGGCTATAATATGGCTCAGTTCTCCAAGTGGGTCCGTCCCGGCGACGTTCGTATCGGAGCTACGGAACAGCCTGCTAAAGACGTTCTCGTTTCGGCTTACAAAAATGACAACAAACAGGTAACTATCGTTGCTATCAACAAAGGCTCGGAAGGATATGCACAGAGCTTCAATATCGGCAGCGGCGAAAAAATTGTTGACGTTGATCGCTACAGAACCTCCGCAAACGAAAATCTTGCCTTGACTGAAAATCTTGACAATGACGGCAGCGGATTCTTTGCTCAGCTTCCTGCAAACAGCGTTTCAACCTTTGTCGTTTCACTCGAGGGCAGCGGCACAGTTAAAGTCCCCGAACCTAACGAATACGGCTGGTGGTATCAGTGCGGCTTCGAGAATGGGGACGACAATTGGACCAACAGAGGCGGCTGCAAAACTTCTGTTACAGATGCCGAGCATTATACTAAGTACGGCAGTCACTCCCTCTTGGTTTCTGACAGAACAAGTTCTTGGATGGGCGCTTCTCTTGCTCTCGATCCGGACATTTTCAAGGCGGGCGAGCCATACAGCTTCTCCGCTCACGTTAAGCAGAAGTCGGGTGAAAATGTTAAATTCATGATGAAGATAGAGTATACGAATAGCAGCGGCGAGACAGCTTATGATGAGATCGCAAGCGTAACAGCTCCAAACGATACATGGGCTCAGCTCATAAACAAAAGCTACACTCTCCCTGCTGATGCCTCTGATGTCAAAATATACATCGAGACGGAAGATTCCCTCACAGATTTCTACATTGACGAAGCTATCGACGCTGTTGACGGCACAGGCATTACAGGCGAAGGTCAGCCTGAGCTTCCGACAGACCCTCCCGTTATACCCGAGCCGACAGCTCCTCCCGTAGTCGATGACTTTGCGGCAGGCGACGTTACTCTTGACGGCGTGGTTGACGTATTCGACCTCGTTGCTCTCAGACAGGGAATTACAGGCAAGTTCGCAAGCAATGTTGCAGAAGCGGCGGCTGATGTAAATGCAGACGGTGACGTTACTGTAGCTGACGTTGTTATTCTTCAGAAATATCTCCTTGCTGCTGAAAAAGAACTGAAAAAAGGCGAAGTTAAAGTTGACCCTCAGCCTGTTCCTCAGAAAATGAGAACTATTTCGGAATACACTCCTCTGGTTGAGGCGCAGGTCAGCGAATATGAATCCGACGATTCAAAAACAGAAAAAGCCGGCGTGAACTACGGCACACTGGAAAAGAAGAGCTATTACTCCAATTTCTGCGGCAGAAATAAGCCGTACAACGTTCTTCTTCCGGCTAATTACGATAAGAACAAGAAGTATCCCGTGCTTTATGTTATGCACGGATACTGGGAAGATCAGGACAGAATGATCCTCACCGGCAACGACCACATACCAACTCAGCAGATCATCGGCAATGCTATTGCAGAGGGTGCGGCTAAGGAAATGATCGTTGTTTTCCCCTACATCTACTCCAGCAAGACGCAGGATAACTGCTCCGCTATGGACGATGCTAATAATCAGGCATATGACAATTTCGATACGGTTCTCACCACAGAGCTTATGCCCCTTATAGAAAAAGAATACAGCGTTGCGACAGGCAGAGAAAACACGGCTATCACAGGATTTTCTATGGGCGGACGCGAGTCGCTGATGATCGGCATGAAGCATCCCGACCTTTTCGGTTACGTTGGAGCTATATGCGCTGCTCCCGGAGCTACAGGCGCATTTAAGTTTGAATCCGAAGAAGCTTCGCCGTCCCTGATCTTCCTCACAGCAGGAAGCAACGATACTGTAGTTTATACAACTCCCGAAGGCTACCACAATAACTTCAGCGCTAACGGAGTACCCCATATCTGGCACTATGTCAACGGCGGATACCATGGCGACAACTGCATCCGCGCTCATATCTATAACCTTATAAGAGTTATCTTCAAGGCTTAAATCAGACATCTTCTAATCATCCCTCATAATGCGGTTACACTTTGGTGTTGCCGCATTTTTGTATATATTAAAACACTTGTCTATAACTTAAGCGGGGGACGCCGTCCCCCACACCCCCTGCCAAAGGGTGACCCCTTTGGAATCTCAGTTTTCGTAACATTCTGCCCCAAATGGAGCAGAATGTTACGACATTGGTTCAAAGAATCTCTCCTTGACAAAAAGTGAAGGTAAACAAAATCCTCTTAAGTTGTAGACAGTAAAAAAATCGACCCTCGCCTGTTGCTGCGAAGGTCAATTCTATCAAAATACAGCTTTTGCTGTACTCCGACTCTGATTTGCGTTTGTATAGATCCGCTGCAAACCCGGCAGCCGTTCCATACGACCGATTCTGCTAAAATCGGTTCCGGCTCTAAATTGAAACCTCTTCCACAGTAAGGTTTCAATTTAAAGCTCCCCTTTACTGTTTATATTATAACATTAATAAGAACTTTTTTGTACCTTAAAATCCCGTGAAAATCCTATAAAATTCCGACAATCGCAAGTGTGAGAAGAAGCGTCAGAAGTCCGAAGTTCACCGCCGAAAAAACTGCCATATATTTTCCTGACCTTGCTCCCTTGGACGCTCGGTAAAATCTGAACGATATGAGACTTGCAAGCGACGCTATGATAGTGCCGAGTCCGCCTAAATTAACGCCTAATAAAAGCTCTCTGCCGTTATCCGTAAATCCCGACAGCATTACCGCCGCCGGAACATTGCTTATCGCCTGAGAAATAACCGCCGAAACTAAAAGCTCCCTGCCTCCGATTATCTCCGAAATAAATCTGCTTACCGATTCAATTCGTGCAATATTTCCTACGAAAACAAAAAAACATACGAATGTCGCCAACAGACCGTAGTCCACCTTTAACAGCAATCTGCGGTCAAGTATAAGGGCGGCAGTCACAGCCGCTGTCAGACACAGCCAATCGGGAACTACCCGAAAAACAGTCAGCAGACACAGTACAAAAACTCCAAGATATACCATTCCCTTTACTTTGGAAATTTTCTGCGTTTCTGCGGTAACTGCGGCGCATCTGCTTTTCGGCAGTATCAGACACAACAGCAGAAGCGCCGCAAGACTTACTGCCGCCGATGGCAGCAGCGTAACAAAAAAGTCCCCCAGCGTCAGCTTGTACTTGTCATAAATATATAGATTCTGAGGATTGCCGAATGGCGTCACCATGCTTCCGAGATTTGCTGCCGCCGTTTCAAGCACTATTGTGAATATCTGGCTTCTTTCATCTTCTATCTTTTCATAGACCATTAACGTCAGAGGTACAAACG
Source organism: uncultured Ruminococcus sp. (assembly GCA_947627275.1). GTDB lineage: Bacteria > Bacillota > Clostridia > Oscillospirales > Ruminococcaceae > Ruminococcus. The sequence continues at coordinate 115,634 of CANQVK010000001.1, forward strand.
TGATCAGCGCAACGTCGTTTGTCACAAGCATCGAAGTAAAAAAGCATACAAGAGTAAAAATAACTCCCAGCCGCCTAATGCTGCCCGCTTTTCTCAGAAGAGCCGCCGAAGCGTTTTCAAATACTCCTATGCTCCTGAATCCGCAGACCGCCGTCATAAGACAAAAAAGCTGAATAAGCACCGTCCGATTTATATAACCGCCGTAGCTGCGGTCGGGCGGAATAATGAAAACCGTGACTAACGCCGCCAAAAATGCTATCACAAGCACAGACTGCGATTTTATAAACTCTTTTACTTTCTTCAAGTTTTCATCTCCAATTCAGCTTCTTTCCAATATCTCATTTATGTATTCTGTTATTTCGGAAATGCAGTCCTCAATAGCCGCATTGTTTGAAAAGCGTTTCTCTATACCTGCTGACTTTATATTCTCCTCGGAAAAATCTTCGCTGTCCGCAAGAAATCTCCTGCATAGCTCGGCGTACTTCGGAAACGCTTCAAGACGTTCGCGCACCAATGCGCGGCTTAGCCGAAGTCCGTCCTCAACCTCAATATATATCGGAACAACTGCGTCCCCAAAATTTTCCCTGATCCTCACATAGCTTTCAAGCGTTCCTATTCCGAGACAGCTTCCCAATTTAATATCAATGCTGTTTCGGGATGTGAAATATATCCACTCCCCGTGAACCGTGTTGTATATTCGCTCCTCGATCACATCTCCCGAGCTTTTCATTTTTTCAAAGCAGTCACGGCTAACAAAATGATATTCCCTGCCCTCCTGCTCGTTCTCCCTCATAGGTCGGGTCGTGTACAGTACAATGGGAGCTAATTTCAATTCAGACAGCAACCTTTTATATACGGAGTCCTTGCCACTCGAGCTTTTGCCCATAATATAAAAAATTCGGTTCATTACGGCTTCTCCTCTCTTGTTTTGTCACTATATCAATTTTATCATATTCATATTTCGCTGTCAAGTGTTTCACGTGAAACTTACACAGGAGGAAGCTGTAATCTTAAATTGATTTCATTGTTTAAGGAAACTAATGTTGGGATTCCAAAGGGACTGTGTCCCTTTGGCGGAATCCAGAGGCAGCGCCTCTGGCAGGGTGTGGGACAGAGTCCCAAATAGCATTTAAGCGCTCCGCAAAGGGTGAATTTCAAAACAGTCCGTTGGACTGTTTTGAAAGAGGGAACGCCCTGAAAGAGAGGGAGTTCACTTGGTGCGGACACGGCACGTCGTGTACCTACTAAACAAATAATAATTTTTACTTAATAACGTTACTATTTCTCTGCAATATAATCCGAATTTGCTTTCACTCCCCCACTCCCCTGCACGCAAAACAGCAGAAAACATCAAACGCAATATAATTCAAGGGGAGTGTCGCAGGGGACTCCTCTGCCGCAAGTCCGAATAATTATTTTTTTAATTTTGTTGCAAATGTCACTTTTATTTTCTGCCGTAATATGGTATAATTATAGTGTATTTTGATGTTCGGAAGTATACTTTCCGTCTCAAAAACACATAATAAGAAAGTGAGGAATGTCAAATGAATAACGTTACTAAAGATATTTTTTACGTTGGCGTAAACGACCATAAGCTCGATCTGTTTGAGGGAATGTACGATGTCCCGAACGGAATGGCTTACAATTCTTACGTCATTGCCGATGAGAAAATCGCTGTCATGGATACGGTCGATATTAACTTCGGCGACGAATGGCTCGCCAACATTAAAGAAGTCCTCGGAGACCGCTCCCCCGACTATCTTATCATACAGCACATGGAACCCGACCATTCCGCATGTATTGATAAATTTTTCGAGACCTATCCCAATGCTGCAATTGTCGGAAATGCAAAAACCTTCGGAATGCTGACGGCATTTTTCCCGAATCTTCAAACTCCAAACAAGGTTACGGTAAAAGATGGCGAGAAGCTCAGTCTCGGCTCTCATGAGCTGACCTTCATAACTGCTCCAATGGTTCATTGGCCTGAAGTTATGGTGACCTACGACAATGCGGACAAGGTTATTTTCTCTGCTGACGGATTCGGAAAATTCGGCGCACTTGACGCTGATGAGGACTGGGCATGTGAAGCTCGCCGTTACTACTTCGGAATCGTTGGCAAATACGGCGCACAGGTTCAAGCGCTTCTTAAGAAAATGTCCGCTCTTGACATTCAGACGATATGTCCGCTTCACGGTCCGATCCTTAAAGAAAACCTCAGCTACTACCTTGGACTTTATAACACATGGTCAAGCTATGGGGTCGAATCCGAAGGCGTATTTATTGCGTACACATCGGTTTACGGAAATACCAAAAAAGCTGCCGAGCTTCTGAAAGAAAAGCTTCTCGAAAAGGGTTGCCCAAAGGTCGCAATTGCCGACCTCGCCCGTGAGGATATGGCTGAATCAGTAGAGGACGGTTTCCGATACGGCAAACTTGTTCTCGCAGCTCCTACCTATAACGGTACTCTTTTCCCATTTATGGCACAGTATATCGACTGGCTGATTGAAAGAAACTATCAGAACCGCACTATCGGTATCATAGAAAACGGTTCATGGGCGGCGACTGCGGCAAAGTGTATTAAGGCGAAGTTCGAGAACTCCAAAAATATCACTTGGACTGAGACTACGGTTTCTGTAAAGTCCGCATTAAAGCCGGAAAACATTACCCAGATCGAGGCTTTGGCTGACGAACTGTTAAAGTAAGGAGATAAAATGAAAGTCACCCTGAATCCCAATAATGAGGTCGTTGCAAGACTTCAAGAGGGCTTGAAGCGTAAGGACGGCTACTGTCCATGCAAGCTTGCAAAGATCCCAGAAAATAAATGTATGTGCAAGGAGTTCCGCGATCAGATCGCCGATCCAGATTTCGAGGGCTTCTGCCACTGCATGCTCTACTACAAGGAGAAATGAAATGGCTGAAATCACCATAACAAAAGAAAATTTTGACGATGAAGTCCGCAATTACAAGGGTGTTGTTCTGCTCGACCTCTGGGCAAGCTGGTGCGGACCGTGCATGATGCTCTCCCCTGTTATTTCTGAAATCGCTGAGGAAATGGACGGCAAAGTCAAGGTCGGCAAAATCAATGTTGACGAACAACCCGAGCTTGCCGCCGCTTTCCGATGTGAAAGCATTCCAATGCTTGCCGTCGTTAAGGACGGAGCGGTACACAATATGGCTGTTGGCTACAGAGAAAAAGACAATATAATTAAAATGTTAAACCTTTAAAAATTGATTACACCTCCCTAAAATAGCGCATACTATATAGGGAGGTGATTTTTTTGATTTCTTTTATTCTGGGAAGTATGTTCGGAGGAACTGTCGGAGTTTTTGTAATGTGTCTGTGTACCGCCGCAAAATGGGGAGATCATCCCGAATAAATAAAAAGGCTGTCGGAGATTTTCCGTCAGCCTTATGTTTTCAAATGTTCCACGTGAAACGATTATTTCTCGGGTACTACGATCTTATCCTTTCTCATGTAGGGACGCAGAGCCTCGGGAATTCTTATGCTTCCGTCCTCATTGAGATTGTTTTCAAGGAAAGCAATGAGCATTCTCGGCGGAGCTACTACCGTATTATTAAGGGTGTGGGCGAAATATTTCTTCTTGTCAGCCGTTTTTACTCTTATACCAAGACGGCGTGCCTGAGCGTCGCCAAGATTTGAACAGCTTCCGACTTCAAAGTATTTCTTCTGTCTCGGAGACCATGCTTCTACGTCGATACTCTTTACTTTAAGGTCTGCCAAATCGCCTGAACAGCATTCAAGTGTGCGTACGGGAATATCAAGAGTTCTGAAAAATTCAACTGTATAGCTGTAGAGCTTATGGAACCAATCCATGCTCTCCTCAGGCTTGCATACAACGACCATTTCCTGTTTTTCAAACTGGTGTATTCTGTAAACGCCGCGTTCCTCAATGCCGTGAGCTCCTACCTCCTTGCGGAAACAAGGAGAATAACTTGTAAGAGTTTTCGGGAGTTCTTCTTCGGGAATAATCGTATCAATGAACTTGCCGATCATGGAATGTTCGCTTGTACCGATGAGATAGAGATCCTCGCCCTCGATCTTGTACATCATGTTCTCCATTTCCGCAAAGCTCATAACGCCCGTCACAACGCTACTTCTTATCATGAACGGCGGAATGTAATATGTAAAACCCTTGTCGATCATAAAATCACGCGCATAGGACAAAATACAGCTCTGGAGCTGCGCAATATCGCCACAGAGGTAATAAAATCCCTCACCCGTGGTTCTGCCTGCACTCTCCTTGTCAAGTCCGTGAAGCTTCTCCATAATGTCAACATGGTGCGGAACTTCAAAATCAGGCACGAAAGGCTCGCCGAATCTCTCAACTTCAACATTTTCGCTGTCGTCCTTACCAATTGGAACGCTGTCGTCAATTATATTCGGGATAACAAGCATAATTTTATTTTTTTCTTCTTCAAGTTCAGCTTCAAGCTTTTCAAGTTCGGGAAGTTTTGCCTTTATTTCAGCTACTTCTTTCTTAACAGCTTCAGCTTCATCTTTTTTGCCCTGAACCATAAGTCCTCCGATCTGCTTGCTGATTTTGTTCATTTTATTACGGAGGTCATCACACTCAACCTTAGTTTTGCGGTACTGCTCGTCCAATTCAATTACCTTGTCAACCAATTCAAGCTTATCGTCCTGAAACTTCTTTCTGATGTTTTCCTTTACAACTTCGGGATTTGCTCTGAGAAATTTAATATCTATCATATTTTAACTCCTTACTCCTCAACGACCAGCTTATCTGCAATTGCCGCGAGGTCATCTTTATCGTAAAATTCAAGAATAAGCACGCCCTTATTCTTTCCGTAATCGACTTTTACCTTGCGTCCAAGACGTTCTTTAAGTGAAATTTCCATCTCAACAAAATAATTGTCAATTTTACTGTCAGACTTATGTTCAGCTTCATTAGCCGCTTCTGCCGACTTCTGAGCCAATTTTTCCACCTGTCGGACTGTCATTCCGCCGTCAGCCGCTCTGTTAGCTATCGCTAAAAGCATTTCCTCGTCCTCAAATCCGAGAAGCGCTTTTGCGTGACCAGCCGAAAGCTCTCCGTTTTCAAGCATTTTAAGGACGCGCTGCGGCAGGGAAAGCAGACGTACTGCGTTTGCAACGGCGGATCTTGATTTTCCGACCATTTTTCCAACCTGTTCCTGCGTCATACCGTAGTTTTCCATAAGTTCGCTGTATCCTGCCGCTTCTTCAACGGGGTTGAGATTTTCACGCTGGAGATTCTCAATAATAGCGATCTGCATTGTCTCGGTATCGGAAATTTCCTTAATATTTACCGGCACTTCGTCCAATCCAAGCATTCGTGCGGCACGCCATCTCCGCTCGCCTGCGACTATCTGATAGCCGCCTGTTGAAAGCGGTCGCACAAGTATCGGCTGTAATATTCCGTGATCTCGTATAGAGTCAGCCAAAGCCGATATTGACTCGGTGCTGAAATGCTTTCTGGGCTGATCACGGTTCGGCTCTATTTCAGAGGTTCGCAAGGTTGACTTTACCTGTATATCGCTTGAATTATCGCTGAACAAAGTGTCAAGACCTGCGCCTAATCCGCCTATTGCCATATTTTTCACTGCCTTTCCTTTTTAAAGTTAAAGATGCCGCGTCTTTTTTTCTGCGGCAGTTCAAGAGGTTCGCCCAACAGCTCCAATCCAAGCAGCGTATACGATTCTGTTCCCTTTGACGATCTATCGTAGTACATAACCGGCTTACCATGACTGGGAGCTTCGGAGATACGCACGTTTCTTGGAATTTTCGTTTTAAACACCTTATTCGGGAAGTATTTTTCGACCTCCGCAACAACATCGTTAGCCACATTAAGACGGCCGTCAAACATCGTAAACAATATTCCCTCAATATCGAGAGCCGGATTGTAGTTGTTTTTTACAATTTTAATGCTGTTGACAAGCTGAGACAGTCCTTCAAGAGCATAAAATTCCGCAAGCATAGGCACGATAATGCTGTCGCTTGCAACAAGAGCGTTTATTGTCAGAGAACCGAGAGCAGGGGGACAGTCGATAAATATATAATCGTAGTCGTCCTTCACTGCCAGAAGCTGCATTTTAAGGCGGTTTACACGATTTTCCATGTTTATCAGTTCCAGTTCAGCTCCTGCAAGCGTTTCTGTTGCGGGAATAACGGAAACATTTTCAAATTCAGTAACAATTACAGCCTCATTAATGCGATTTTTCCCAATAAGAACGTTGTACGAAGTCACATTGACAGAACGCTTTTTTATTCCGAACCCTGTTGTTGCGTTGCCCTGAGGGTCTAAATCAACGCAAAGCACTTTTTTTCCATGCGAACCGAGAAATGCGGCAAGGTTCACTACGGTAGTTGACTTTCCTACGCCGCCTTTCTGGTTGGCTACAGATATAGTTTTCCCCATGGAATCATCCTTTCTTTTCATACCTGCCGCTTCAATTAACGCCAACAAATCGTGCGAAAATTACAAAAATCCGCTGGTCTGCTGTCATTATTGATACTGCAAGACGTCTATGCTAATATTATATCACATTTCCGCAAAAATGTAAATACATACAGGGCTTTTTTTGAAAAAAAGTTCCACGTGAAACGCTGTTTCAATGTTTCACATGGAACATTATTTTTTTTAGTCCTTACTCTGTTTCACGTGAAACAAAATGCCTTTTGTTTGGAGTGTTTCATGTGAAACACTTACATTGTTTTCATCGGGATCCTGACACGGTATTCTATGTATTCCTCGCTTTGTATTCTTCGTGACTCCGCATGTATTCCCGATGACTGCATTGTTTCAATTGCCTTATTGATCGTGTTAAGGAAAAAAGTCACATTCTGAAACGCTCCCGAACGCTTTCTGCATCGCTGAATGTCCTTTCTTCTGCCAATATACTCATCTATGAGCTGCTCAGTTTTTTCAACGTTAAGGTTATTTTTAACAATTTTCTCCAAAACTGAAATTCTGTCCTCGGGACTTGCAAGTCTCAGCAAAGCGCGAGCATGTCTTTCAGTCAAGTTATATTTTATAATGATCCGACGCTCGTCAGGGGTCAAACGAAGGATTCGGAGCTTATTTGCTACCGTACTTTGCGCCCTTCCAAGCTTAGAAGCGGCTTCCTCCTGCGTCAGTCCATAGTATGTTATAAGCTTTTCAATTGCTGCCGCTTCGTCAAAAAACGGGAGATCCTGTCTCTGAATGTTCTCCACAAGCGCAATAATTGCCGAATCCCTGTCATTCATTTCATGAACGATACATGGAACATACGCCATTTCGCACATTTTTGCTGCACGAAGTCTGCGTTCTCCGGCAATCAATTCGTATTTATCCCCAACACGTCTTACCGAAAGGGGCTGTAAAATTCCGTTCTGCGAAATTGACTCAGCCAAGGATACTATTTCCGACTCGTTAAACTGCTTTCGAGGCTGATTCGGATTTGGAATTACTCTCCCGATTTCCACCTCGATAACCTTGTTGATTTGTCTCTCTTTTACTGCATTAAAAAATCCTGCCATCTTTTTGTTCCTCACATTTCAAAAATTAGCCGTCTTACGGCTCTATATAAATAATAACACATTTCGGAAATAAATACCACAAAAAAAATCCGCCGGCATTCGTCTGCATAGCGGATCATTCGTCATATTCTTTTATTTTTAAAGGGATTTTCTCTTAATTTGACTGCTGTTTCGAGGATACTTTGTCGGAGTCTGCGATATTTTTCTTATTTCAGCTATATTTCGGAGATCAGCGCCAAGCATATAGCCGTGTATCGACTTTATCTCAGCTCCGAGAATGCTAATCGCATTTTCTGAGTCTTTTACGCATTCCGAAGGGCCTTTCATTGCTATAAAACAGCCTCCTACCTTGACAAAAGGAATGCAGTATTCCGACAAAACGGACAAATTCGCAACCGCTCTTGCACAGGAAAAGTCAAATTTTTCCCGATATTCCGACATTTTCGCAATGTCTTCAGCACGACCGTGAATAAATTCGGCATCAATTTTCAATTTATCACAAAGCTTTTGAAGAAATGTAATTCTTTTGGCAAGACTGTCTAAAAGTGTAATTTTAAGGTCTGGACGCACTATTTTTAGCGGAACTGACGGAAATCCAGCGCCTGTCCCAACGTCAATAAGTGTTGAATCCGTCGGAATATCAACATGCTTTAAAACCAAGCAACTGTCAATAAAGTGCTTTACAAGGATCTCCTTCGGTTCAGTTATTGCTGTTAAATTCACATTCTTGTTATATTCTACAAGAAAATCTGCGTATACATCAAAATTTTTATACATTTCGTATGATAAACAAAGAGAATATTGTTCAAATTCGTTACGGCAAAAATCATAATCCGGCAGCAAATTCTTCACCCCTTTTCCCTTTTTAGCCACACGATAAGCATGGAAACATCAGCAGGAGAAACTCCCGAGATCCTCGATGCCTGACCGATAGACGCAGGCTTTATCTTGTTGAGCTTCTCTGCCGCTTCGAGCCTAAGACCGTGAATCTGACTGTAATCAGTATCATGCGGCAAAAGTCTCTTTTCTAATTTTCGTGCCTGTTCTATTTGCGCAAGCTGTTTCTCAATATATCCCTTATATTTAATTTCAAGCTCAACCTGTTCGCACACGTCATTTGGAAGATTCGGACGATTAATGTCATATGGCGCAATATCTCTGTAAGTTATCTGAGGACGTCGTATCAGCTCGGCTATCTTACAGCCGGTTTTAAGCGCGGCAGTCCCTTTCGATTCAAGCATAGCATTAAGTTCCTCGGACGGTCTGACTGTTTCACGTGAAACTCTTTTTATTTCAGCTTTTATCAAACTGATTTTTTGATTAAGTCTATTAATTCTTTCGTCTGAAACAAGCCCGATTTTATGACCTATTGGCATAAGGCGCTGATCTGCATTATCCTGTCTCAAAATTAGTCTGTATTCGCTCCTTGAAGTCATCATACGATAAGGATCTGAGCAGCCTTTAGTGACCAGATCATCTACAAGCGTTCCGATATATGACCCCGACCTCTCAAAAATTACAGGTTCACGTCCTTTTATCTTCAATGCAGCATTTATGCCTGCAACCAATCCCTGCGCCGCAGCTTCTTCATATCCCGAACTTCCGTTAAACTGTCCTGCACCGTAAAGTCCCGAAATACTTTTAAACTCCAGCGTCGGCATAAGCTGAAGCGGATCGCAGCAGTCATACTCTATTGCATAAGCCGGTCTCATTATCTCTACGTTTTCCAAGCCCTTTATAGTTCGCAGAAATGCAAGCTGAACATCTTCCGGCAGAGACGACGACATTCCCTGCAAATAGTATTCCTCTGTAGAAAGTCCCATCGGCTCTACAAATAGCTGATGTCTCGGCTTATCAGAAAATCTGACCACCTTGTCCTCGATAGACGGACAGTATCTCGGGCCAACGCCTTCGATCCTTCCGGCATAAAGAGGCGATCTGTCTAAGTTGGAAAGTATCACCTCATGGGTATTACTATTTGTATAACTCACATAACAGCTCACCTGATTCTTAAGTCCCTCTACAGGCGTATCGAAAGAAAAAGGAACAATATCGCAGTCACCGTCCTGACGTTCCATAACTGAAAAATCAATGCTTCTTTTGTGTACACGGCATGGCGTTCCAGTCTTGAAACGCCTCAATTCGACCCCATTATCCGTAAGACTTTTGGACAGTCCAATACTTGGGAGAGCCGAATCAGGACCGCTTTCATAGGAGGACTCCCCTACGTGTATCTTTCCCTTTAAATACGTTCCCGTTGCAATGATCACAGCTTTTGCTGCATATTCAGCGCCGAGAGACGTGACTATCCCCGTTACCCTTCCGCTATCAGTAAGCAGCATGGATACTTCTCCCTGTTTAACAAACAGATTTTCTTGCTTTTCGCATACATTTTTCATGTAATTATGATACATTACCCTGTCCGCCTGCACTCTCAGACTATGAACGGCTGGGCCTTTTCCTCGGTTAAGCATACGGCTCTGGATAAAACATTTGTCCGCAGCCTTACCCATTTCACCGCCGAGAGCGTCTATCTCGCGGACAAGATGCCCCTTTGCAGTACCGCCTATTGACGGATTGCAGGGCATATTTGCGATCTGATCAAGCGAGATCGTAAACATTGCCGTCTTACATCCAAGGCGTGCAGAAGCCAAAGCCGCTTCGACGCCCGCATGTCCGGCTCCAACTACAATTACATCAAATTCGCCCATTTTATAAGGCATATTTTCACCTCTTTCATGTTTCACGTGAAACAAACTTTATTTTCCCACACAAAACCGTGAAAAAACCTCATCAACAACAGCGTCCGTTATTTTTTCTCCTGTCAATTCAAGCAAGCTTTGCTCAGCCTCGTCAAGAAGAACGTTCACAGCGTCCAGCATTTCGCCGGATCGTAAAGCGTCGAGAGCCTCACTGACAGCGCCCAAAGCCTTTTCAATGCAAAGCTTCTGACGTTCGTTTGAAACAGTGGTCATTGAAAAGCTTTCGGGATTCATCTCAAATATATCATTTAATGCGGATTCAAGTCCGGAAATTCCTATACTTTCTTTAGCAGAAATATATACTAAATGTATAAAAACACTTTTCAAAAAAGCTTCGTCTATAACGGTTCTCTCGTCCGATTTATTAACGACCGCAATACATTTTTTATTTTTAATTTTATTAATTAAATCCAAATCGTCCGCCGTGAGAGGACAACTGCCGTCAAAAACAGCAATTACAAGTTCAGCCGATTCAACTGCTTTCCATGCAATTTCAACGCCGATACCCTCGATAACATCGTCTGTATCTCTGATACCAGCAGTATCAGAGAGCCTGAGCGCAATGTCCCCCAGCATAACAGTTTCCTCTACCACGTCACGGGTAGTTCCTGCAATATCAGTAACAATGCTTCTGCGGCATCCGCTCAGACAATTAAACAGTGTCGATTTGCCGACATTCGGTCTGCCGACTATCGCAGTTGCAACGCCGCTGCGAAGAATGCGTCCCCTGCCGTAATCGGCAATAAGCGAGGAAAGGTCGCTGAAGACCTCCGAAAGCTCGGCGGAAAGCGCATTAGGCTCGACCTCGGGAATGTCCTCATCAGGATAATCAGTCCAAGCAGCAAGACCGCTGAGCAGCCTAAGCAATCGAGCCGAACACCTCTGCGCGGCTTTATAAACAGCTCCTTCACGCAGATTTTCAGCCATTTTCAGCTCAGTTTCACTCTTTGCGGCGATAATATCCATGACAGATTCCGCCTGAGTGAGGTCGATTTTTCCGTTCAGATACGCTCGTTTTGTAAATTCACCGGCTTCGGCAGTAACAGCTCCGTTTTTCAATGCGGCGCGAAGAATTTTCTTTGAGACGAAAAGTCCGCCGTGGCAGGATATTTCAACTGTGTCCTCGCCTGTATAGCTGTGAGGACTGCGGAAAACGGTCAGAATGCAGTCGTCTATACGCTCGCCGCCGCTATGAGCGATACCGTAAGCGCAGGTATATCCAGCCATATCGGCGATTTTTTTTCCGCCAAAAGGGGTAAAAATACGCTCTGCAACGTCAATTGCATTGTCACCCGAAATTCTTATAACGGCGATTCCGCCAACTGCATTCGGGGTAGAAATTGCGGCAATTGTTGACATAATTTTCTCCTATTAAAAATTTGGTCAAATGTAAAAATAACGGCATTAAGCCGTTGATTTCTTAAATATAACGCAGTACTCTAAGCAAGAAATTTTGTGCCACTTCATTTCTTGCCAAAAGGTAACTTTTTAAACTCAACATCGCAACTTTATACTCTATTAAAAAGAGTATAAAGTCACGAAAACTGAGATCCCAAAGTGTTACTCCTATTTAGAATTTTTCTTAAAATTCAATTTTGCCGTACAGACCGCCTTCCATGGAATCCTCGGGCTTTGGCTTCTTGTAATCCTTTTCAAAGCTCGTGGAAAGCCCTGTTGAAAAGTCCATAGCCTTCGGCTCGTAATTATCACGGCATCTGTCGTTTCCGCCCTGTCTGCCGCCTCTGCGGTCGTCGCGGCGAGAACCTCTGCCGCCTCGTCCACCTCGGTTATTCTTAGGATTCGTAGAGGAAATAATAATCTTCCTGTAAGGCTCCTCTCCAACAGAACGCGAGGAAACGCCCTCGATCTCGGAAACTGCCGAATGTATAACACGTCTCTCATAGGGATTCATAGGCTCAAGCTGCTGCGATCTGCCTGTTCTTATAACCGCCCTTGCGACCTTTGCCGCAAGCTGTTCGAGGGTTTCCTTTCTCTTGCTGCGGTAGCCGAGACAATCTATCGTAATGCGGAAATAATCCTTATCGCCCTTATTAGCGATAATAGAGCAGAGGTACTGAATGGAATCCAGCGTCTCTCCCCTTCTTCCGATTATCGTTCCGTTATTATTGCTTTCGATATTTATGACCGCGCCTGTTTCGTTCTGGTAAACCTTAAACCTTGCATCGACGTTCATCGCATTAAGAATACTTGTGATATAGTCCCTTGCAACCTTGACCTTTGGATTCACAAGAGCCTCGTCCTCGATAAGAGTGAACTCCTCCAGAGAAAAATCCTTTTCTTCCTCGTTTGCAGGAACTTCCTTAACCTCCTCAGCCTTTGCTTCAACGGGCTTTACCGGTGCGGCAGGCTTTGGAGCGTCGGTCTTCGGAGTTTCTTCGGACTTCGGAGCTGCTGCTGTTTCAACTTTTTTCGGAGCTTCCTTAACTTCCTCCTTAACGGGCATACTCTTAGGAGCTTCCTTTTTCACCTCGGGCTTCGGAACAGCGGCAACATATGTAGCCCTGACCTTTGCATCGGTCTGACCTATTCCGAAAAATCCCTTTTTGCCCTCCTCGAGGACCTCGAATTTTATCTCGCCTGCTTTTTTACCGAACTTTTTTACCGCCATAGCTTTAGCTTCATCGACGGTTTTAGCAGTAAATACTTCTGTCATATTTATTACCTCCCTTTATTGATCATCGTTTTCGTTGCTTTCATCGTAAATATCGCCGTATTTTTCAGCCATTTTACGTCTTGCCTCATTGATCGCGTCACGGTTCTGCTTATTCTGCTCGGAGCGTGACATTTTCTCGCCCGAATCGCTTTTTGCCGATGTGCCGTTCTGCTGCTCGAGAGCCGCCTGCTGTTCAAGCATTCTCTGCATGAACGTTTTCTTTTCGGGGTGCTTTTCAGCGTAGATACGAGCCTTTTCCTTTTCCTTCTCATTTATTGCGACGATCCTGTCCTTAGTGAAATAAAGATTCAGACCAAGAGAGACAAGGAATGAGAATATAGACGACCATATCCAGTAAAAGCCTACGCCTGCCGGAACTTCAAAAGCAAACCATATGGACATTATCGGCATCAGGAGCATCATAACTGTCATGCAGCCGCCGCCTGCCTGAGCTGTGGGGTTTACTTTTTTCTGATGTATCATTGAATAAAGCGAAACGAGAAGCTGTGAAAGACCTGCAAGGAACGGTATCAGCATGAGGATAACAGCTTCACTGTTCCATACATCGGGATGCAGGGTCGGAGTCTTGCCTAAATTTGCGCCTAAAACCGAGAAGTTTTCGGAAAAATTAGAAACGACTTCTCTGAAATTCTCCCCGAAATTATTAAATTCATCAGGATGCCTGTTGAGCGATTCCATAGTAAGAAGCTCGTTTCGGAGATTTCCGTGAGTAATTTCATTGCCGCCGTTGACATCGCCAAATTTTACCGCAAGCTCGGAAGCCTTTGATATAGCGGCGGTACGTATAGATTTCGTTATATGAAGGATATGGGTTATCGGCTTGTACACAACGTCGATAACTCCGAACAGAAGGAACATCTGTATAAAGGCAGGCATACATGAACCCATGGGGTTTATGCCTTCCTCCTGATAGAGCTTCTGCTGCTCCTCCTGCAAACGCGTGGGATTGTTTGAGAAGCTTTTTTGCAGTTTCTGGAGCTTCGGCTGGAGCAGCTGCATTCTCGCAGAACTTTTCTGCGTCTTGTAGTTGATAGGGAACATCAGCAGCTTTGTTACAAGAGTAAATATGATTATAGCCCATGCGTAATTCGGAACGAGCTTATATATCCAGCTCATAAGGTATCCGAACGGGATACCTATAATATCATAAAGTGAATTCAATTTACAGTTCTCCTAATCAAAGGCGGAAAATCGTTTCAAATAGACGTAAAACGGCTCTTTCACTCTTTTCTGCCCGTATCGTTTTCTTCTGAGGCGGTATCGCTGTGAAGATTCGCATAGTCGTATTTTTTTACTTTAAACGTAAATTTCTCGGGAACGTGATCTATTCCCCCCAGCGACCATGGATTGCACCGAAGTATGCGCCAGCCGGCTAAAGCTGTTCCCCTTACAGCTCCGAATCTCTTAACGGCAGTCAGGGCATAGCAGCTGCATGTCGGATAATATTTGCATTTCGGCGGAAAAAGCGGCGATACAGCCTTCTGATAAAATTTTATCAAGGCTATGAGTAAATATTTCATTTTTTTAACAGGAGCTTAACAGCCTTATCTATCTCCATGACGCCGTATTTATCGAAATAAGAACAGTATTCGTCGGATTTTATGCCGAGTATACCGCTTCTTGCGACAACAACAATATCAATGCCGATAGGCAGCTTTATCTCCGAGCTTTGGTAAGCGAGACGGATAAGCCTTTTGGCGCGGTTGCGAGCCACGGCGTTTCCTATTTTTTTCCCCGCGGTGATCCCGAAGCGGTTAAACGGTCTGCCATTGGGCTTAACGTAGATCACCGAGTATTTTGACGGGATATACCGCCCCTTTTTATAGAGGGCGAGAAAATCCTTGTTTTCTTTTAAAATTACAGTATACAGCATAAATAATACCGATTCAGCAGGACGTATACTTGACTCTATTGCAAAATGTGCAAAAGATTTCGAGAAGAAATTCTGTCTGTCAAGGCGGACGACGAAAGCGTGCTGTCGCACGGTAAGGGGTGACAACGCAGACAGACGGAATTAATTCCGAAAGATATTGTATATTTTGCAATAGAGTCAAGTATAGAAGAAGTCCTCAGAAATAAGGGATTAACAAAAAAGACCACAAAAACGTATTTTTGTGGTCAGCGTCGTCAGTGAGTTAATCTTGCTCTGCCCTTAGATCTTCTACGAGCTAAAACCTTTCTGCCGTTCTTAGTAGCCATTCTTTTCATGAAGCCGTGCTCCTTCTTTCTGTGAAGCTTCTTAGGCTGGTACGTTCTTTTCATTATATATCCTCCTCTCTGAACAATGGATAAGAGAGCCTTTAAGCTCTTATTTACACATTACACTATAAGATTATACTTCAAAAGGTGGAATATGTCAAGGGATTTTAAGAATTTTTTTCAAAAATATAAAATTTTGATACATTTGAACAATTAAAGCAAAATTTTTTTAGTACAATTTATATATTTGATAATGAACATTACATTGACCGTTCGTTGATTCAGTCAGGAACTGTGCAAGCTATTTTTTCACAGTCCCTTATTGTTGAAAAGTTGAATCCAATGTTTAAAACCTGTGAGATATGTGTAGATATTATGTTTTTCAACAGCCTGCGACAGTATTTGCCACGCCGAAACAAACGTTTTTTCCACATTTTGGAGTTGATTCAACAGTGTTTTCAACAAAGTGTCAAAAGAGCTGTTGAAATCATGGCTTTTTTCTATGTTTTTTTTGGAGCAATCCCTTGCTTTTTCAACGAATCTATGCTATAATGATATTATATTATTATAGGAGAGTATCGTTATTTTGAAATTTCTCCCCAATTTTTCTACGGAGGTCAAAAATGAATTCATTCAAAGAATTATTTGATAATGTAAAGAAATACTGCCTTGAAAACGGCAAGATCCCCGCTATCGGAATAAAAACATGGATCGATCCGCTCACACCTATAAATTTCGACGGCTCAAACGCAATTTTCAGCGTAGGTACAGAATTTCAGAAAAATATAGTCATGGGTACTTACGCTTCTGTTCTCACAGACGCATTTCTCAATCTGCTCGGACTTAATGTAAATATTATAATCAATGTTGAATCAGATACGCCCGAAACTCCTGCATCCGTTCCAACAGAAGCCGAACTGGAACAGAAAAACGCCGAGCTTGAAAAAACATATAAATTCGCAAATTACGATTACACTTTCGATACCTTTATTGAAGGTCCTTCAAACAGCTTTGCCCTCGCATGCAGCAAATCGGTGGCGAAAAACTGCGGAGAACACGAAATATCGGGATATAATCCCCTCTTTATCTACGGTCCGTCGGGAATGGGCAAGACCCACCTCATAACCGCTATCGCAAACGAGGTCAGAAACACCCGTCCCGAATACAACATCGTGTATACCACCAGCGAGACTTTCGGAAACGACCTTATAGCGGCAATACAAAAAAATCAGATCTCCGATTTTCATGAAAAATACAGAAACGCCGATATGCTCCTTATCGACGATATACAGTTCCTTGCGGGAAAAGAGCGAATGCAGGAGGAATTTTTCCATACCTTCTACAAGCTTCATCAGGAGGGCAAACAAATAGTCATCACCTCCGATAAGCCTCCGAAAGAGCTTATTACTCTTGAAGCTCGTCTGAGAACACGCTTTGAGGGAGGACTTATCGCCGATATTTCCGCGCCTGATTTTGAAACAAGACTTGCTATCATCACAAGAAAAAGCGAACTGCTCGATCTGAAAATGCCCTCCGAGGTATCCGAGTTTATGGCAAACCGCTTAAAATCGAATATCCGTCAGTTGGAGGGAGCTGTTATCCGTCTTAAAGCCCTTAACCACTTTGCCGGAAGTCCTATAACTATTTCCATGGCACAGAGCGTTATCAGGGACGTTCTCACTGACGAACAGCCTATACCGATAACTGTTGAAAAAATAATCAGCGAGGTTTCCACGGTATACGGAGTATCTCCCGAGGATCTCCGCTCCAACAAGCGTTCACAGCAGATCTCGATAGCCCGAAAAGTGGCTATATATGTAGTCCGCGAGATAACCGACATGCCACTTGCCTCTATCGGAACGGAATTCGGCGGACGCGACCATTCTACTATCGTATACTCGGTAAACAGCGTAGTAGCGGCAATTCAGAAGGACGCTAACCTCAATAACCTTGTAAACGATATTATCAAGAATATCAGAGACAAGAGCAAGGGCTGATCCCTTACGGCAAAAATCAGGATCCCAAAGAGCTGTTTCCAACCGTTTTTCAATGTTGAAAACGTTAATTCCAAGACTTTCAACGCAATTTTCAACAGAGTGTTTAAAACTGCGTTGAAAATCAAATTTGCAGAATATTTTGGAATACAGAGAAATTCCGGAAATATTATCCGCTCACGATACGCTCTTTTGAACCGTGTGAACTTTTCAACAATTGACAGGCTGTGAAAAAATATCGTAAAAGTTTAAACCAAAAATCCCGATTCCACAAATTTCTCCACTTTTCATAAACTTCAACTCCACAATCATAAACCGATTCCACACGGAAAACGCACCGCTTCGCAGCTTTTAACACATCGAACAATTTAACAACACCGTTTTGTGGACGAGCTGTCGGCGTATTACAGGTAAAAAACGGACATCCTGACTTTTCAACACCCCCTACTACTACGACTATATATTTATATACTTATCTTATCATTTTTCTTGTTTTTTCTCTTTTCATTCATATCATAATCTGACTTATCACAGCTTAACATATTATTATTAAACCAGCTTAAAAGAAAGAGACAAAATTCAGATCAGCATCGCCTTATCAGACTTTGCTTAAATAAAATTAAATCTACTTAAACGGAGGCATACTATTAATGAACTTTATGTGCAGAAAATCAGAACTGAGCGAAGCCATAACCAACGTTTCAAGAGCAGTTCCCCAGAAATCCACTATACAGGCTTTGGAGGGAATAAAAGTAAAGGTAGCTCCCGGTATTGTCGAGCTTACCGCATATAACCTCGAAATGGGCATAAGGACTGCAATAAAAGCCGATACGAACGATAGCTGCGAATTTGTGGTCGATGCAAGGCTTTTCAGCGAATTTACTAAGAAAATGGCAGGGGAGGATATAATGGTCGAAATAGACGGCAATAATACCGTCCGCATTTCTTCGGAAGCGACCGAGTGTACTTTTTCGGTGATGTCCGCCGAGGAAT
Organism: uncultured Ruminococcus sp.; assembly: GCA_947627275.1. Classification (GTDB taxonomy): domain Bacteria; phylum Bacillota; class Clostridia; order Oscillospirales; family Ruminococcaceae; genus Ruminococcus. The sequence continues at coordinate 133,796 of CANQVK010000001.1, forward strand.
ACCCTGATCTGCCCATAGTTGATTCAAAACGCAGCTTTACTGTTCAGCAGAATATCCTCCGTTCTATGATAAATATGACCGGCTATGCGGTTTCTCAGAACGAAAGCAAGCCTATTTTCACGGGAGAGCTTTTCGATATAGAGGGCGGAACGTTTACGCTTGTCGCTATAGACGGATTCAGGCTCGCTATCAGGACAGAGGCTATCGACAACGGCGAAAAGTTCAATTTCGTAGTGCCTAAAAAGGCTTTGCAGGAGGTCTCTACCCTTATACGCGATGACAGCACGGAAAACTGCACTATCAGCGTAAACGACAGACATATAATTTTTGAAATAAACGGCTTCTTTGTCATTTCGAGACTTCTTGAGGGCGCATTCCATAATTATAAAATGAGCATTCCGAACGGTCATAAGACGGAAATTTTCGTCAGCAAGAAGGATTTTTCCGCCTGCCTTGAAAGATGCTCCCTTATTATCAACGAGAAAAACAAAGCTCCCGTTCGCTGCGAGATAGGCGGCGGAGTTATGAAGATAAGCTGCAAAACTGGTATAGGAAAGGTCAACGACGCTATATCGGCGGATATTACGGGCGAAACTGTTACGATTGGCTTTAATAACCGCCTTGTTCTCGAAGCTCTGAGGGCGGCTGAGGGCGATAAGGTCCGCATACGCCTTAACGGAGCAATGAAAGTTATCGAAATTCTTCCGCCGATGGGGGAGAGCTATATCTTCCTTGTAATGCCTATCCAGTTGAAAAATTGAACGTTGTCTGAAAATTATGTGGGGGACGCTGTCCCCCACACCCCCTGCCAAAGGGGTGACCCCTTTGGAATCTCTGCTGTCGTGAATTTGACTGCGGAAATCATGGAAACTGACAGCTTCACAGTAATATGGAAGATTTCCGCAGTCAAATTCACGATAATGGGTTCAAGAGTTACCTTTTGACAGAAGATACAGGGAACAATAAGTTTCAGATAATGAAAAATAAGAGGAGAGTTAATATGTTTTTTTATAAAAATTATACTTTTTCGCCCCTTGCAACGCTGTGTTCGGTAGGAATAAATCTTGTTGCAGTATTGTTTGCGATATTTGGTATAGCAAAGTTCTCGGATAACGTTATTATCGGAGTTGTCCTTGTTGTTATCGGACTTTTTCTGTATTTTTATGTGGGAAATGTTATACCTGATAAGGTAGCCGAAAAAAACGGAAGAAAAAATATAGAAACAAAGGCGAATTACGCCCTCACCTACTGCATTCAGAATCCCGGAGCTGTTGCCGAAATAATGGCGGTAAACGAAAAGTTCGATCAGAAAATGAGAACGGACGTTTCCTACGCTAACAGGATAGCACATGCAGCTCCTCAGTACTTTGACGCTCTTGCGGAGATAAATCCTGAGCTTGCGGAAAAATATTTCATAAACGAAAAAGGCAAAGTTGCGAAAAATAAGTAAAAATATGTTTGATGAAAGGCGGTCGTCATGGCTGAAAATACGGTTAAGATCACAACGGAATTTATAAAGCTCGATGCACTTCTGAAATTTGCTTCTATGGTCGGTTCGGGCGGCGAGGCTAAAATGCTGATACAGGACGGTAATGTCAGAGTAAACGGCGAAGTATGCACCATGAGGGGGAAAAAAATTCGCCCCGGAGATATTGTAGCCGTTGAAGGCTTTGGAGAAGTGCAGGTTATCTGACATCTGCCAAAGAGAAATAGATTATCCTAAATTTTACAGGGGGATCTTGTGCTTATAACCTATGCCGAAATAGACGGCTTCAAGAATTTATCGAACATATCCTTTGCCCCCGACCTGAAATATAACATCATTGTCGGAGCAAATGCGCAGGGGAAAACGAATCTTCTTGAGGCTTTGTGGATTTTGTCGGGGTGCAGGAGTTTCCGCGGCTCTAAGGAACGGGATTATATCGCTCTGAACGGCAGCCGCATGACCTCGAAAATAAAAATAAGAGACGTCGTGCGCGAGCAGAAAATAGAATTTGAAATGATAAAGGCGTCTAATATCGTTAAAAATATTACATTGAACGGCGTGAAGCAAAAGGGTACAAGGGCGTTGTTTGACGTTTTCAAGTGTATTGCATTTATACCCGACGATGTGGATATTATTAAGGGCGCACCAGAAAAACGTCGGAATTTCATTGATATGGCTGCTTCTCAGCTTAACCCTCTTTTTGTTGTTCATATAAACAAAAATAATGCTGTAATGAATCAGCGGAACGCTCTGCTCAAATCTATAATGCAGGGAAATTCGTCCGCCGACGTTCTTGAAATATGGGATAGACAAGCGGCTCACGAGGGCGCGCTTATCTCATATATGCGCAGCGAATACGTTAAAAAAATAAACGGGATATGCGGACGGCTTTATGCCGCAATTTCAGGCGGTACGGAGACTATGGAGCTTGAATACAGGTCGAACGTCTACAAGCCCGAGGATTTTGACGAACCCTGCAATGAGGCTGCATTTGATAAATATTATAACAAACTTCATGAAAATTCCGAATACGATATACGCACGGGTTCGACCCATTCGGGGGTGAACCGTGACGAGATATTGATAAAAATAAACGGCGTAAGCGCAAAGGATTACGGCTCTCAGGGACAGATAAAGTCCGCGGCGCTGGTCATGAAGCTTGCTCAGGCGGAAATTTTCATGAGCCGCAGTAAGGACGCTCCCGTAGTCTTTCTGGACGACGTTATGGGCGAGCTTGACGAAAACCGTCAGCGGTTCGTTTTTGAAATAATCAGAGATATGCAGGTTTTTGTCACAACGCCGAACGAAAGCGCGCTTCTCCCCGAAATACAGGGGAAGATCATCAGAATAAGCGAGGGAAAGACGGCAGATGAATAATGCGATGTATATTCATATAGGCAATAACTACTCCGTGGACGTCCGTGAGATCATCGGCATTTTCGATATGGATAACACGACCGTTACCGGCTGCACAAAAAAGCTGCTTGACCGTGCGGAGAAAGAAAAAAAGCTGTTTTTAGCCACTTACGAGCTGCCGAAAACGTTTATCCTGACTTCAAAAAAGATATATATTTCGCAGCTTGCCGCAAGTACGCTGAAAAAAAGAATTGCAGGCAGCGGAGGATTTGTATAATCACTATCCATAACTTTAGTGGGGAACGCCGTTCCACCTCCTTGCCAAAGGGTTGACCCCTTTGGAATCTCTGTTGTCGTAAATTTTCCTGCATAAAGCCTGCTGTGTACATCAGAATCCATATTTATAGCTTTATGCAGAAAAATTTACGATACAGGAGACAATATCTACTAAGCTGTAGATATTGTTTTAACGAAAAATGGTATGCGACATTTTACAGAGACGGCGACAGCTATCTTGTTAAAATATACTGATTGGCAACTAATCACAAATTGAACGAAATACTGCATATAAAGAGAGGGAAATATGTTCTGTACAATTTTTATGGCGGAGGTTATCGTTTTTATAGCTTGGTGCATAATATCGTCACGAAAAAATAAAGCGGCGGCGGAAGTCGATGATACAGAGATAATTGACGAGCTTCATGAAAAAAAGAAAAATAAATGCGTTATAACGGTGATAAAAGTATTATTTTGTTTATTAATAATTTTAACAGGATTTGTTGCTCTTTTGGAAAAGGCTATTATCCATGAAAATTGGAAAACCTTTGATTCCGAACGCATTGCAAAAATTGAAAGCTCGAGCGGCATAAAAATAGACGGACACGTAAAGCTGAAAAGTTATACAGAAAAATTTGGCGGACCTGACGGTCCACGTCATATTCTTAAATTTGAGTGCGATATTGATATGTTTGAGTTTGCGGAGAAAAACTGCGATGGATATATAGAAAGCTATGCAAAGGACGGAAAATTTTATTGTATTGATGACGAAAAAGAAAAAACAGAGGGTAAAAAAGAATTTGAACTTTTTTATGAGTACGATGGAAAATATGGGGATAAATACGATGAATACTACGTTATAAGAGGAAAATATCACAGGTTTGAAATCTATAAACAAGGTGATACTTACGTGCATGAGTATCCCAACTGGTCACAAGTATATAGGGATACAGCACAATCCACAACCTAAGCGTGGGACAGCGTTTCCTGCTTAAAATTATAGATGACCTTAATCTAATTATAATTATCAATTTCCGTAATATTGCGGTAATTTGTTTGGAGGTACACATGAGTCAGCAGAATAACAATTACGATGAAAACGACATACAAATTTTAGAGGGACTTGAAGCTGTCCGCAAAAGACCGGGTATGTACATCGGTTCTACGGGTCCAAGCGGTCTGCATCATCTTGTCTATGAGATAGTTGACAACTCAATTGACGAGGCTCTGGCAGGCTACTGTACCGAGATAAAGGTAGAGATACTTAAAGGCGACATTATCCGCGTATCGGACAACGGACGAGGTATTCCCGTAGGTATCCACCCGAAGGAGGGTATCTCGGCAGCTACCGTCGTTTACACGATACTCCATGCAGGAGGAAAATTCGGCGGCGGCGGATATAAGGTGTCGGGCGGACTTCACGGCGTTGGAGCGTCCGTAGTAAACGCTTTGTCGGAATGGCTTGAATTGACTGTCAAGGACGGCGAAAACGTATGGTTTCAGCGTTTCGAGAGGGGACGCTACAGCGAGGAACTGAAGGCTGTCGGCAAGACCTCGGAAACGGGTACAAGCGTAATGTTCAAGGCTGACGGTGAAATTTTTGAGGAAACCGTTTACTCCTACGATGTTCTTCTTCGTAGACTTCGCGAGCAGGCGTTCCTGAATGCGGGAATAAGAATTACTTTCTCCGATATGCGCAACGAGGAGGATATAAAGGGCGAAACGCTCCACTACGAGGGCGGTATACGTCAGTTTGTAGAGCATATCCATGAAAAAAGAGGTCTTGACCCCATAAATAACGAGGTAATTTACGTCTCGGGAACTCAGGGAGACTCTTTTGCCGAGATAGCCTTGCAGTATAACACCGATTTTAACGAGATAATCATGTCGTTTGCCAATAATATCCACACAAAGGACGGCGGCTCTCATGAGTTGGGCTTCAAGAATGCCCTTACAAAGGTAATAAACGAATACGGCAAAAAAATGGGTCTGCTTAAGGATAAGGAAAAGCTCAGCGGCGAGGACGTTCGCGAGGGTCTTACCGCAATAATCTCCGTAAAGCTTACCGAGTGCGAATTTGAGGGACAGACTAAGGGGCGTTTAGGCAATCCCGAGGTCAAGCCCTTCGTGGATAAGCTTGTTACCGAGAAGCTTATGAATTACCTTGAGGAAAATCCCGAGATAGCCAAAACAATATTCGATAAAAGCGTATCGGCGCTCAAAGCGCGTGAGGCTGCGAAAAGAGCCCGTGAAGCCGAGCGTAAGAAAAATGCTTTCGGCAACGCCTCAATGCCCGAAAAGCTTGCGGACTGCTCCGAGCGTGACAACCGATACACCGAAATTTACATCGTTGAGGGAGACTCTGCCGGCGGTTCTGCAAAGGACGGACGCGACAGACGCTATCAGGCGATACTTTCACTCTGGGGCAAGATGCTCAACGTTGAAAAATCCCGTATTGACAAGATATACAGCAATGAAAAGCTTGCGCCGGTCGTTACTGCCTTGGGGGCGGGTATCGGCGAGGATTTTGATATAGAAAAGCTCCGCTATGGAAAGGTCATAATTATGGCGGATGCCGATGTTGACGGTATGCACATTCGTACATTGCTGCTGACGTTCTTTTTCCGCTATATGAGACCTCTTATAACCAACGGCAACGTTTATATCGCTCAGCCGCCGCTTTTCAAGGTATGGCGTGGAAAGCAGGAGCGTTATGCTTTTTCGGAGGAGGAACGTGACAGATATATCAGCGAACTGTCCGAAAACGGAAAGTATAAGACGGAAGTGCAGCGTTACAAGGGTCTTGGCGAGATGGACCCCTTGCAGCTTTGGGAAACGACAATGGATCCCGAACGCCGCACAATTGTCAGGATAGGCATGGAGGACGCATTCAAGGCGGACGAGACTTTCTCGATACTTATGGGCGACAAGGTAGAGCCAAGACGTAATTTTATCGAGAAAAATGCTAAGTACGCCAATAATCTGGATATTTGACCGGACGGAACGCCGTGAAACTGCGCCAAAATAAAATACAGGTGGATAAATGGAAAATAAATTACTTGAAAAAAATTACAAAATTCCCATAGACATATTTCGTGAAGGGTATAAGGCTTATCAGCGGAAATTTGTCAATGTGAGAAGATATATCCTGACTGCGGTGTTTCTGGTATTGACAGCGAACTTCATATACGGTGCGGTAAAGGACAGCGATAATTATATTGCTTATATACTCATTGTAATATGTCTTGCTCTTGCATTCAGGGAGTGGTACAATCCCTTGAAGCTCCGAAACAGCGTTATAGAAAGCTGTAAGGAACTGGGAGATCCGCTGTATTGCCTGACTGTGACCAGTGACGAGGTAATAATATCGACGGAAACAGGCGAAAACGATGAGACTGACGAGCCGCCTGAGCCTGCAAGACTTCCCGTAAACGATGAGCTGAACGCCCTTGAATATGATGATTTTTTCCTGATAGTATACGGCAAGCTGATGTTTTATATTGTTCCAAAAGCGGATTTTTCAGAGACAGAGCTTGATGTTATCAGAAATTTAACTAAAGGGAACTAATATCGGGATTCCAAAGGGACGGTGTCCCTTTGGCGGAGTCCAGAGGCAGCGCCTCTGGCAGGGTGTGGGACAGAGTCCCACAAAAGCGTTAAGCGCTCCGCAAAGGGTGAATCCAAAACCAGTTTATAGAACTGGTTTTGGAGAGGGAACGCCCTGCAAGAGAGGGCGTTCCCTTAGAAATGCGGAAAAATCAATCTGAAAATAAAATTGGAATCCCAATGTTGGTTTGTTTAAGTGCAAATGATATTAATATCAAATAAATAATATCCTGAAATACAGGAGGTAATAAATTTGTTATATAACGATAATTCAAAGATCATTCATTCCGAAATAGTGGACGAAATGGAAAATTCCATGCTGCAATACGCCATGTCGGTCATCGTTTCAAGAGCGCTGCCCGATGTAAGGGACGGTCTGAAGCCCGTTCACAGGCGTATTCTGTATACCCTGCACGAAAACGGTCTTACCCCTGAAAAGGCGTACCGTAAGTGCGCCGATACTGTCGGAGCGGTTCTGGGACGTTATCACCCTCACGGTGACGCGTCGGTTTACGATGCGCTTGTTCGTCTTGCGCAGACTTTTTCCCTGCGCTATCCTCTTGTTGACGGTCACGGAAACTTCGGTAACATCGACGGCGACAAGGCGGCGGCTTACCGTTATACCGAGGCTAAAATGGCGAAGCTCACCCTTGAGATGCTCCGTGACATCAACAAGGAAACCGTTGACTATATGCCGAACTATGACGACCGTCTACAAGAGCCTGTAGTGCTTCCGTCACGCTTTCCGAACCTGCTTGTAAACGGCTCTACGGGTATCGCTGTCGGCATGGCGACAAATATCCCTCCTCACAATATGGGCGAGGTAGTGGACGCTTTACAGCTTCTCATTGACGACCCCGACTGCACTCTCGATCAGCTTATGGAGCATATCAAAGGCCCCGATTTTCCCACAGGCGGTATTGTCATGGGTAAATCGGGAATACGTGCGGCATACGGCACGGGCAGAGGAAAGGTCATACTCCGCAGCCGTACTCATTTTGAGGAAATTAAGGGCAGGAACTGCATTATAGTTGACGAGATACCGTACATGGTCAACAAGACGCTTATACTTAAAAATATTAATCAGCTTTGCAAGGATAAGCGTATCGAGGGCATTTATGCGCTCAATGACGAATCGGACAAGGAAGGTCTGCGTATCGTTATAGAGCTTAAAAAGGACGCTATACCCGAGATAGTCCTCAATAAGCTTTTTGCCATGACGAAGCTGCAAGATACTGTGGGTATAATTATGCTCGCACTTGTAAACGGCGAGCCGAAGGTGCTTACTCTCAAACAGATGCTCAGTCACTACCTTGACTTTCAGGTTGACGTTATTCAGCGGCGTACACGCTACGATCTGCGTAAGGCTCTTGAAAGGGCGCATATCCTGCAAGGCTTTATACTCGCAGTTGATAATATTGACGAGGTTATCGCTATCCTGAGAAGCAGCAAGACTATCCCCGAAGCTAAATCACGTATGATAGAGCGTTTCAAGGACGTTGACATGTCGAATCTTCTTGACAGAGCCGAGTACAATCTGTCGAATATTCATCACCTTGAGCATGAAAAAGGTCTTTCCGAGGAACAGGCTGAGGCTATCGTTCAGATGCGTCTCGGTGCGCTGACAGGTCTTGAACGGCAGAAAATAACAGATGAATTATACGGACTGTTATCAAAAATTTCAGACTTCAAGGATATTTTAGCGGACGTTAATCGTGTGTACGAAATTATTATGGAGGACCTTAACGTTATCCGCAAGAAATTCAGCGATAAACGCCGTACCGATATTGAATCCGTAAGCGGAGAGGTCGATATCGAGGACCTTATCCCTGTGGAGGACTGCGTTGTCACCCTCACGAATAACGGCTATATCAAGCGTATGCCGGTATCGGAATATAAGTCCCAGAAGCGCGGCGGACGCGGTATATCGGGAATGAAACAGCGTGAGGAGGATTTTGTTGAGGAGATGTTTATCTGCGGAACTCATGATAACATTCTCTTTATTTCAAACAAAGGCATTATGTACAAGCTGAAATGCTATGAGATTCCAGACGGCTCGAAGGCTTCAAGGGGATTCAATCTTATAAATCTTTTGCCGCTGACCGGAAATGAAAAGGTTACGGCGATGATAAAGACCACTGATTTCAGCGATGAAAGATATATAACAATTGTAACAAAAAATGGTAAGATAAAGCGTACAAATCTGTCGTTTTACCGAAATGTCCGCAAAAACGGTCTTATCGCTATCGGACTTGACGAGGGCGACGAGATCGCAGGAGTACGCATGACAAACGGTCACGAGCAGATATTTGTTGCTACACGCAACGGAATGGCTATACGCATTGAGGAGGACAAGGGCAGGGCTCTGTCACGTTCGGCTCACGGTGTAAAGGCTATAAAGCTGCGTGAGGGGGACTACGTTGTCGGCGTTGCAAGGATCCGTGAGGGAGCTTCGCTTCTGACAGTAACCGAGAACGGCTACGGCAAGCGGACGGAGATCGAAAGCTATCGAATCCAGAACAGAGGCGGATACGGTCTGACAAATTACAAGGTAGATGAAGTTCGGGGTCACGTATGCGGAATCAAGATTGTCGATGAAAGCGACGACGTAATTATGGTGTCGAGCGACGGTATAATTATAAGAATCCATGCGGCGGACGTAAGAATTATGGGCAGGATCGCCAAGGGAGTGCGTGTAATGCGTGTCGGCGAGGGTGCAAAGGTGGTTGCCTTTACCAGAACCGAGCGTGACGATTCCGCCGAGACAGAGAAAGTCGAACAGCTGACCGAGGAGCAGATAAAGGCGGCTGAAGCAGAAGCCGCTGAGGAGGAGAAGAAAGAGGTCGTTATCGAAGCCGACCCCGAGGACGCCGATAATGAGGAATAAAGACGAGCTGATAACTCCGTTTTTAGAATGATCGTTTTAAGCTGTACGACAGGAGATGCGACGCAAAATGAAAAGAATTATACCAACAGTATTATTTTCAGCGGGAATATTTTCTGCCTGTATGCTGACAGAAAATAAGTTCACGCTGAGAACACGCCATGAAAATTTGGGCGGCGAATTGAAAATATTCCATATTTCTGACAATCACAAAAAAAACAACCGAGCTTTCAATAAAAAGATCGTTAAGCTTGCGGCGGAGGAAATGCCCGACCTGATATTCATTACAGGCGACCTTGTATCCCGTTTTGAGACTGATTTTTCGGAAACCGAGAAGTTTCTCAGCAGGCTTGGGGAGATCTCTCCGATATACATGTGCATGGGTAATCACGAGCAGAGTTTGCCGCCTGATAAGAGACGTGAATTTTTGAGCATGGTCGATAGAACAGCGGCTCGTCTGCTGATAAACAAAAGCGAAAACGTTGAAGTTCGAGGAAAAAAGCTCTGCATCTGCGGAGTTGAACAGGATTACTCTACGTATAAAAATGACGGCGGATATGACGATCTTGACGGCTTTACCCTGAAACAAATGAAAGCTCTTATGGGTGAACGTCCCGATAGAGAAACGCTTCTTTTGGCGCATAATCCGTTATTTGCCGAAACTTATGCTGAATGGGGCGCGAATTTTACTTTCAGCGGTCATATTCACGGGGGCGTGGTTCGGCTTTTCGGTAAAGGTCTGCTTTCTCCCGAAAGACGGTTTTTTCCGAAATATTCCAAGGGCGTTTACAACGTCGGAACTATGAAGCTTCTCGTTTCAGCAGGTATAGGCAAGCTTAGACTGTTTAACCCCCCCGAAGTCGTTGTCTATAATATTCCCTAAGCAGGGGGACAGAGTCCCCCTGTTAAGTTATGACAAATTTTCAAAGACGGCAAAGGCGATGAGGGCAACGCCGCCGAGCCATGAAAGGTCGTGGTTCATAGAGGCTATCTTGCGTCCGGCAAGGCTTCCGAAAATAATAGCCATAGATCCCGTAATAAAGGCGAAAAGCGTCGATATTACGGGATCAATTTCGTTATAGCCTGTACTTAGTCCCGTTGTTATCGAGTCGAGAGAGCCGGCGAGAGCAAGTGCGATCGCTTCTTTCAGTGAAAGAACTTTGGAGCAGTCGAAATCGGCGGCGGTATCGTCGAGATAAAGCTTGACTACGATTCCGCTGCTGCCCGTGTGAAGCGACAGTTCGCCTCTCTGAGAAAGGCGGCGGACAAGATTTCGGATAAGACTTTTGAAAATCGTAGTGATCCCAATGGCTGTAAGTATGATGAAGCCCGATATTTCGCAGATACGCACAGGTATAAATCCACTGAGAAAGCTTGATAGAAGGAGGGAAAGTCCCAGTGAGATCGAGCTTACTATGACGATAACAGCGGCTGATAGCAGAGGAATTTTTATGCTGCCCGAGCGGTAGGCGGCGGCAGCAAGAAAAGTGTCAATGCTGATTATTACAGCAAGTATAACTTCTTGAAGCACAGTATCACCTCAACTCAGTATATGAAAAACTGACCTTGCAGGTGCTTGAAATAGTAATTTATTTTTGCATTATTGTAAAAAAAACAGAAATAATAGCAATATAATCCGAAAAAATTTCCACATTGATGTCAATATCTTTTCAACAGAGTGTTGAAAGAGCAGTTGAATATTAACGCAGACTGTTGAAAACTCTGTGGAGAGTGTGGAAAAAGACGTAATATCCATGATTTCACAGGTCGAAATTGTTAAAAACTTGGTGGATAAAAGGGGAAAGTGCGGAAACAATAAAAATGTATTGTGGAAAACAATTCTGCAATAACATCAAAAAAAGGATTTGATTAGTATGAAAAAGATTTTAATATCTGCCGCACTTCTTTTAACGCTTCCTGCGGCTCTTGTGGGATGCGGCGCTGACCGTGGAAACACTTCTTCTGAAAGCGGTCACTTTGAGCAGCACGACTATGGAAATAACGCCGATGGGAAAGACGACGCAAACAGGGACGATCATCCCGTTGAGGACAGAGTTCACGACGCGATCGACGGCGTTGAATCCGCTGCCGATGACATTGTGAGCGGCGCAGGCGATGCCGCAAACGACATCGTTGACGGTGTTGACGGAGATCGCGAGGATTCGAGAGACTCATCATCTGAGGTTTCTGAGGATAAGACCGAAAAGAACGCTGACAATGTGCGATAACGGCGTTGTCTGAGAAGTAGGCAGCTTTTCAACATTTATATCCATGAACGTTGAAAACTCCCCCTGCATCCGATTCTGGAAACAGGGGGAGTTTTGTGTGTTCAGCAATGATGTCTTAAAAAATGTCTATACTAAAAGTTGATAATTATGTCCGAAATCCGCTTACTGGTCAATATATCCTTCGTAATAGTAAACAGAGAAAATATAGTTGCCTTCACAGTCGTAAAGGTTGAGCTTATAAACTAATTCTTCCGTCTCGCTCGGCTCGTAATACTGGTGATAGTCGCCGCCTTCAAGTACCGACATATCGCCTTTAGTTTCAATAAATTCGTCAACGTCTATATATCCGTCGCCAAATCCAAGATAGTCAGGCAAAAATTCACGAGTTGACTTTGAGATACCGAAAACTGTTTTTTCGGCGTAAGTTTTTCCGCTGCTGTTAGTTCTGAACTCGTACTTCATGTTATCGTTAAATTCAACGTAATCGTTCATGTCAATTTCGGGGACGGGTTCAGCATTTTCATTAATTTTAAGGTCGTGAGTAACCAAATAATCGTACAAATTACCCTCGTTGTCGTAATCAGTGTAGGAAATTATCAATCCCGTTGCGCAGTCTACGGTCATTGAAAAGGTAGTGGGCGTGTCAGATCTTTCGTAATGAACCGTTGTACCATTGATAAGTACGGCGTCGCCATACTCTGTTGACGTAGGCTCAAAGTCCCAATTATCAAACTTTGAAAGGCACGTAACTATTAATTGGAGTGAATTTGGGTTGCAGCAAAATGTAGTTGTGCCAAAATTTTGCTGTGGAATATCAACAACGGGATTATTTTCCGCAGCTTCAAGGATCTGATCGACGTTTATTGTATCTGCCGGAGGTATATAATCCTCGCCGGGCCAATAAACGCCCTGATAGCCGTCAATATTCAGCGAATAAATCTTTTCGCCATCGCAATAGCTTTCAAGGTGCGTAATTTTTCCACCCTCCCAGCCTTCGGGCATACTGCCGCTGAGAACGTCGTCAACGCTGTTTGTTAAGTTCAGGCATGAGAGATAAGAGTAAGATTTTCCCGATTCTACGTCATATTGATAGGTGTTTACAAACGACTTGTCCGTGATTTGCGGACAGTAGGCAGTTACATATTTGCCGGAAACTTTATCGTAAAAGTTTTTGCTGTTGAGCATTTTAGCAAAAATTCCCTCTTTGGTGGACATATCGTAGGTGTTTTCGGGGTAGTCCGCCGCAGGATCATCTTCGGGAGCGTCTGTAGCTTCTTCCTCGGGAGCTTCTTCCGTAAACTCCTCCGTGGCTTCCTGCGAAATTTCCTCGGGAGCTGTGCCGTCGTCAGCAGAAAGCTGCGTAGATGAATTATCAGGGCTGAAAAGTCCGCTCATTGCCGCAGCCCCTCCCCCGAGAACCGCTATCGCCGTAAAGCAGGCGGCAAACGCTCCGACACGCTTTATCAGGGGAGGCTTTCTATGCCTTTCTACAGGGAGTATAAGGGTTTCGCCTGTTTCATCAGCGTCACGCTGATAGTTTTCCTGCGCGAACTGCTGTGCAAGATCGCGGTTTACGTCAGGACTGATAGTCGGCGTGTCTTTCAAAGCGTTCCTGATATCTCTGTCAATTTTACTCATTGTAAAATACCTCCATTTTCTTTTTGATTTCTTTCCTCGCCTTGTTGAGCCTGCTTTTGACCGTTCCCTGCGGAATATCGAGCTGTTGGGAAATGTCGGCTACAGGCATTTCGGCGTAGTAGTACATATAGACAACGTTTCGCAGTTTTTCAGGCAGACCTGCGATTATCTCGCGCAGCTTACTGTAAACGTTTTTCCGCTCGGTATCGCGAACTATGTCCGACCCGTCCATAGCGTTTCCGAGGAGCGATTCGCCGTCCGGAACAAAAAAGCTGTCCTTGAGAGATTTTTTTCGCATGAGGTTGCAGTTGAGCTTTACGGCAATCCCAATAATATAGTTCCTTGCCGATTTTAAGCTGTTTTGGGAACTTCCGTCTATCCTGCCCAAAAGCTCGAACGCTTTCAGTACGGCGTCCTGATAGAGATCTTCGGCGGAGTTTCTGTTGCCCGTGATGTGACAGCAAAAACCGAAAATCTCGTTTCCGTGCCGTGCAAGGAGCGTTTCAAACTGATCCTGTGTCATTTATGCACCTCCTTCCGTGCGCCTTCACTTATATATTGTCACGGAATGAGAAAATGGTTCACGTTTTTTTAGAAAAAGAGAAATTTTTTTGCTTATCAAGAGGATTTTGTTTCATTCATTCTCTGTTAAAGAGGTAATTCTTAGAACCCTATATCGTAAATTTACCTGTATAAAGCCATGTGAATTTAAATTTACAAATAAATAAGGAGGCTTTATACAGGTAAATTTACGACAACAGAGATTCCAAAGGGGTCACCCCTTTGGCAGGGGGTGTGGGGGACGGCGTCCCCCACTTAATCAGCAGAACAGATTTCAACAATAGCTTCTGCCATTATTTCGGCATTTTTCAGCAGGCTTTCTTCGGTGATATACTCGTCCGCAGCGTGCATATTTCCGCTGCCGCCGGGATATTCTGCGCCGAAAGCCACGCCGCCGTCAATTTCGTGGACGTAAGTTCCGCCGCCGATAGTGATACATCTCCCCTTTTCGCCGCTGACCCTTTCGTAAACTTTAAGGAGCTTCTGCACAAATTCGCTGTTTTCGTCGGTATAATGGGGTTCGCTGCCCTCGCAGGTGTCGATCGTGAAGCCTGCCGACTGAAGCTTTCCGCATATGATACGGCAGACTTCGGCTTTTGAGCGGTCAAGCGGATAGCGTACATCAATACCGCCCTTGAGAGAGTTTTCAACAGTATTCAACATAGACAATACACAGGTAAAATTTGCCGAATTATCGCCGAAAATCGCTTTTCCCTCAACATCTCCGTGTTGAAAACATTGTTGAATACTTTTAACAACTCGGCTATTTCCGCTGTATTGTGAAAGAAACTTTGTAATTGCATTTTCGCCCTGCAAAGGAGTTGACGCGTGAGCCGATTTTCCCCTGTATACTGTCATATCACCATTGATTTTCACAGCGCATGAAGCAGGGACGGCGTTGATAACCTCTCCTGCCGAGATTTCAACATCATCGTCAAGCATTGTTGAAAAGTATACTCTCAGCATACCTTTTTCGCCGTTGATGACAGGGTACTCACCGTCAGGAGTGAAAACCATAGGCGGCAGTTTGCGTTTTGTACGGTAGTACGCAAGGTCAGCCGAGCCGTTTTCCTCATTAGTGCCGAAAATCAGACGTACCCCCTTTTTCAGCGATATACCGAGTTCTCGGACGGCTCTTGCAGCAAAAACAGCGGCAACGGCAGGTCCTTTGTCGTCAATAGTTCCCCTGCCGACGAGCTTATTTCCGCAGCGTGTAAGTATAAACGGGTCGCTGCTCCAGCCAGTGCCTGTTGGGACAACGTCAAGATGCGTAAGTATCCCGAGGGCAGGTTCGAGGTCGTTAATGTCCGCCGAGCCTGCGTAGTTTTCAACATTGTCAACATTAAAACCGAAACGCTTGCAGTGTTCAAGCATTAATTTGAGCGCATTGGCAGGAACTTCGCCGAACGGCGTATCTTTTGCGGTTTCCCCCTGAACGCTCGGAATGGCAACAAGTTTTTCGAGAAGCCCGATCATTTCGTCCTTGTGTTCCTCCAAATATTTTCTTATGGCTGTCATAAAAGTTCCTCCTATAGACAAAATTTCCCATATATAGCAAAAAACCGCAGTATTCCTGCGGTTTTTTGCCCAGCCGAATTTTCACACGGCTAAGAGTCTGTTTTATATTTCGGTGCAACGTCTTTTCGGTAAAATTATACTCGAAAATCCGCGCATACCGAAATACTAAGCAGGCTCTAAAGAAAGAAAGGATAAATATGAAAAAGGAATATGTCAATTAACAATAGCTCTCTCTGTTTCCTTGTCAAAGAGATGGATTCTGTTGGGATCGATAGCGACCTTGATATCATCGCCGGGTCTTGCAGTAGTTCTGGGGCTAACTCTTGCAGTAAGGTTGTTGCCCTCGCATGTGAGGTAGAGATAAGTCTCAGCGCCCATCATTTCGGTAATATCAACATATGCGTCAATAACGCCTGTAGTAGCGTTTGAAAGGTACATTTCCTCATCGTGGATAGACTCAGGACGAACGCCGAGAGTAACTTCCTTGCCAACGTAATTGGGAAGCTCATCGTTTACCTTGGATTCGGGAACAATGATCTGATACTTTACGCCGCGGTGATTTTTGCTGTCCTCAGAGCCGAATTCTACGATAAACTGACCGTACTCCTCCTTAAGAACGGCGTCGATAAAGTTCATTTGAGGAGATCCGAGGAAGCCTGCAACGAACTTGTTTACGGGGTTCTCGTAAAGATTCTGAGGAGTATCGACCTGTTGAACGAAACCGTCCTTCATACAAACGATTCTGTCGCCCATTGTCATAGCCTCAGTCTGGTCATGTGTTACGTAAATAAATGTAGTACCGAGCTTCTTATGGATCTTGGAGATCTCGGTTCTCATCTGCGCACGGAGCTTAGCGTCGAGGTTTGAGAGAGGCTCGTCAAGGAGGAATACCTTAGGCGAACGAACTATACATCTACCCAAAGCAACACGCTGTCTCTGACCGCCTGACATAGCCTTAGGCTTTCTGTCGAGGAGGTGTGTAAGGTCGAGGATCTTAGCAGCCTCGTTTACCTTTCTCTCGATCTCGTCCTTAGGGACCTTACGGAGCTTAAGTCCGAAAGCCATATTGTCGAAAACTGTCATATGGGGGTAAAGAGCATAGTTTTGGAAAACCATAGCTATATCTCTGTCCTTGGGCGCAATATCGTTAACAAGGCGGTCGCCGATATACAGCTCGCCCTCTGAAATTTCCTCAAGACCTGCGATCATACGGAGAGTTGTGGACTTACCGCATCCGGAAGGTCCAACAAGAACGATAAACTCCTTATCTCTGATCTCCAAGTTTACATCTGTAACAGCAACAACACCGCCGGGGTATTTTTTATAAATATTTTTAAGTGTTAAGCCTGCCATTTATTCCTGTCCTCCAGTTCATTTTTCTTGCCGACTCTGTCTTAACATTTTACAGTACAGTATCAGCTATAATAATATAATACCACTTTTCAAAAAAAATTTCAAGATACTAAATTGACAAAGTTACAATTAGTTGTTTAGCATAAATGCCGAAAAATCGCTAATAAAATCAGAGCAAAAATCGTCGAAATCGGGCGGAGAAAACAAGTTTTCAACATCTTTGTGCAATAATTCCATACACTCGCCAAACCCCAGTTTTTCGGGAAGAATCAATCCGCCAACAGTTAATCTCATTAATCTTTCAACATGGTTTTCAACAGCGGCAAACATTCGCTTGAC
Source organism: uncultured Ruminococcus sp. (assembly GCA_947627275.1). Taxonomy (GTDB): domain Bacteria; phylum Bacillota; class Clostridia; order Oscillospirales; family Ruminococcaceae; genus Ruminococcus. Next base: position 151,041 of record CANQVK010000001.1, read on the forward strand.
TTGGTGGTATTTGCCCTCGTGAAGCTCTATAAACGCCAATTTATCGGACTTTTCGGCACGTTTCAGCTTTGCGGGGAGACATTGCGTACCATCGGAAAGAAGTATACCGTCGTTAAATATGTCAATATATTTACTTTTAAAAGGTTTGTCAAGTTTCACAATATAAATTTTCGGAACATGACTGCGCGGTGAAAGCAGTCTGTGGGCGAGTTCTCCGTCGTCGGTTATAAGCAGCGCTCCCAGCGAATCCTTGTCCAGTCTGCCGGCAGGAAAAAGCCCTTTTTTTCTAAGTTCGGGAGGAATAAGCCGCATAACGCTTGCGCCGTCGTTTTCCTCGGTCGAGCTGACATATCCGTCCGGCTTATTTAAAAGTATATATCGGAATTTTGACGCTGATACGGGAGTTCCGAGAACTTCGACCGAAGCAGTTTCAGCGTCGATTTTGGTATCGCTTTTTTTGATTGTAACTCCGTCTACGGCGATCTTGCCTTTGGCGGCAAGTTCTTTGATACGGCTTCTGGAATATTCGGAACGTTCCGAAATATATTTGTCAAGGCGAATCAGTGCCATAATTTTCCTTTCAGTAAGCACTGTTTACAACTTAAGCAGGGGTACGCTGTCCTGCGCTTAAGTTGTAAACAGCGAATAATTTGCGGCGTTTTGAGCATACTATTGAATGTCAAGATCTTTTTGGAGGAATAATATGTCAAAAAAGTTTATTATTGCAGCGATAGCGGCAGCGGTCATATTGGGCGCAGTCATAATAGCCGATCCCGACAATAAAAATGTACAGAATATCCCCGAGGGTTCGCCTGTTGACGCGTCAACGGTAAGCAGCAGGATAGATTATTTTGCAGCTCACGGCTGGGAGGTCGAGGAGCTTTCGGGAAAGGATATAACGATTCCCGCCGACTTTTCCGAAGGCTACGAGCAGTACGCCGCATTGCAGGATAAGCAGGGGATGCCGCTTCGGGAATATGCAGGAAAATCGGGAAAATTGTACGTTTACGAAGTAAAAAACTACAGTCCCGATAATAAAAAAATGCTCGCCGAGCTTATCGTCTGCGACAATACGGCTATCGCCTCGATGGTTTACAGCGACAGCGGCGACGGTATGCAAATGAGCGTAAATTAATCAGAGACTTAGGGGGGACGCTGTCCCCCATTAAACTATCAGTATTAAATATGATATACTAAACGCTATAGCAAAACGCGCAATAAATGACAAGCAGATTTTGCACATAGCAAGGCGGAGGACGCAGGCATACTGTCGTATGGCAAGGACGACAACGATGCTGTGTGTAAAATATGCTGTCAGATATGCGTGATTTGCTATAGCGTTTAGTATAATGACTTTGCGTTATGCGATGAGTATGTTATTCTGACGAAATGCCTTTTTCAAGGTCGCTTATTATGGCAATAAAGCTTTTTACGTCCGTAAAATCCTCATATACCGATGCAAAACGAATATAAGCGATAGGGTCGATAACGCGAAGCTGTTCCAACACAAGCTCGCCTATTTCTTTGGAACGTGCAACGTTTTTCAACTCGTTGGCATAGTGATTTTCAATATTATCGGCTATCCTTTCCACCTCGTCGATATTTACGGGACGCTTCTTTATGGCGCTGAAAATTCCCTTTATCAGCTTGCTGCGGTCGAACGGCTCATAGCTTCCGCTGCGTTTTTCCACCATAAGCATCGGCTTTTCCACGATCTCGAAAGTGGTAAATCTTGCGCCGCACTTTATACATTCACGGCGGCGTTTTATACGATCGTCCTTGGGTCTGGAATCCACGACTTTAGAATCGGGAAATTGGCAATAAGGACATATCAAAACTATCACTCCTTGTTAGATTTTTACATTATCTATACTGCTGCGTCATGCTTGTTAAAACATTGTAGCTTGAAATAAGGTCGCTTATGCCGCTGAAACCGCTTCTGTAAAGCTCAAGAATGACGTTTGCATCGGGGTTAAGCGAGTTCAGCTTATCGAAAAAAGGCTTGAAACGGAAGTTTCCCCTGCCTATGGGCAGACAGTCTCCAAGCTCTCCGGAGTCGCTTATATGGACATGCACAATGCTTTTTCCTGCGGCATCGAGGAAGGCGAACGGCGTTTCTCCGGCTCTGACAGCCTGCTTCGTATCGAGAACAAAGGCGAACTCATTGCCAAGCATTGACGATATATCACGGATAAACGCAGACGAGCGGCTTTGACAGCGGCTAACGTTTTCGACTGCTGCGGTCACTCCGAATTCTTTTCCGAGACGAAAAAGCTTCGAGTATCTTTCGCAGTAAAACTCTTTTCCTTTGTCGGCTTTTCCGCCGTGGAAAACGAAGATCTTCGCTCCCACAATGTTCATGAACCGAAAATACAGTTTGTAATATTCGAGAATGTCATCAATTCGGCGTTCGTACTCCGAGAAAAACATAAGCTGTTCCATTTCGCAGGTGAATGGGTGGACCGAAACGCAGCTAACGTCGAATCGCTTCAGCATATTTGCCATGCTGTGAGCAAAACTCTTTTTAAGCTCCGAATGAGTGTTTATAAACAGCTCGGTACATGCAGCTCCGTTTACAGCAAGTTCATAGAGACTTTCCTCAATTGGTTTCGGGAAAAGACAGGCTGTGGAAATGCCGATTTTCATTATATCACCGCCCTCTGGTTCAGCATTTTTTTGGACATTTTGCAATAACGGCGAGTATATATCAGTCGCCGTTATTTACCGTTTCTTTCGTATTCTGATCATCTTCGTCAGCGGATTCCGTCATTGACGCTTCGCTGTTCTGTTCGTCAAAAACCTCGTCGGGGGGAGGTCCGTACACACAGCCGACAAAGTTGAACGCCGCCAAAAAAACCTCCGTTCCCAAAAGAACCTTCTTCAATTTTTTCATTCAGATACGACCTGCCTTTCAGACAGCATGACCTTTAGCTTTCAATACCTCGACAACGCTGTTTACATGTTTTCTGCATATATCCTCGTTTTCCGCTTCTGCCATAACGCGGATAAGCGGCTCTGTACCGCTTTCACGGACAAGCATACGTCCCGAAGTTCCCAGTTCTGCGGACGCTGCTTCTACTGCCGCCTGTACGTCGGGGTCTGCCTGCGCCGCCGCCTTATCCTTTACCTTGACGTTCACAAGCACCTGCGGATACATTTTCATCTGTCCGGCAAGTTCGCTGAGCTTTGCCTTTTTGGAAAGGATAGCCTGCATTATTTTCAGACTTGTAAGGATTCCGTCCCCTGTGGAGGCGTACTTTGAGAAAATAATATGACCCGACTGCTCTCCGCCGAGACAGCAGCCATGCTCTTTCATGTACTCGTACACGTATTTGTCGCCGACCGCTGTTTTAGCGTAATCTATGCCTATCTCGTCAAAAGCCTTGAATAAGCCGAAATTCGACATTACTGTCGCCACGACGGTATTGTTGACAAGCTTCTCACGATCCTTCATATATCTGCCGTATATGTAGAGGATATGGTCGCCCGTAACTACGTTTCCCTTTTCGTCAACGCACAGACAGCGGTCGGCGTCTCCGTCGTAAGCAAAGCCTGCGTCGAGACCGTTCTCCACAACATATTTCTGAAGCGTCTCGATATGGGTCGAGCCTGCGTTTTCGTTGATATTAACGCCGTTAGGAGCTGCGTTTATTACGTGCGTTTCCGCTCCGAGAGCGTCGAAAACCGCCTTTGCGATATTCCATGCCGCACCGTTTGCGCAGTCCAGACCTATCCTCATTCCTCTGAAAGAATATACCCCCAGCGAGATAAGGTAGCCTATATAACGGTTTCTGCCCGATACATAGTCGATAGAGCGACCTATTTTATCGTACTTTGCAAAGGGAAGCTCCGTCCACTTTCTGCCGAATAACTCCAGTTCGCCGTCAAGGTAGGCTTCGATAAGGTCTATGACCTCGTCCTCCATTTTTTCACCATTTCCGTTGATAAGCTTCAAGCCGTTGTCGTGGTAAGGGTTATGGCTTGCGGAGATCATGACCGCGCAGTCAAAACCGTCAACACGCGATATATACGCCACCGAAGGGGTCGTTGTAACGTGAAGCAGATATGCGTCCGCTCCCGAAGCCGTAATTCCGCCGACCAGCGAATACTCAAACATATAGCTTGAAAGTCTCGTATCCTTGCCTATAACTATCCTTGCCGGAGTATCGTCGCCTTTCTGTTTTTTAAGTTCGCCGTAATACCAGCCGATAAATCTTCCGACCTGATATGCGTGGTCTGCCGTGAGATTTTCGTTAGCCGTTCCTCTGAACCCGTCTGTTCCGAAATACTTGCCCATCTTCTTTTCTCCTTGGAAATAATTTTTATTGGATCACTGCATTATTTATATTGTATCACATGTTTTTGATTCAGTCAAGAGCTAAAATTTATTTGCCACGGAAATCAATTTTTAAAGTTTTTACGGGAAACTTACGCAGGGGGACTCTGTCCCCCTGCACCCCCTGCCAAAGGGGTGACCCCTTTGGAATCTCTGTTGTCGTGAATTGGACTGTGAAAATCCCCGAATTAATACAGTTCTGTTAGTCTCCATGATTTCCACAGTCCATTTCACGAAAATAGACACCAAGAGTTACCTCTTTAACAGAAAGTAAAGGATAACAAGATCCTCTGTACAAATTTACTGTAAACCTTAAAAATGATTTCCGTGTTTGTTTGTTCTGTAAATTCATGACTTGACTTTTTTCACTTTTGCAGTTATAATAAACCTGTTACAAACACACGGAGGTGCAAACAATGTGGGCTGACCCGATAGAAGAAACGATATGCCATGAATTCGGCAAAAAAATATGGACTAAATTCCGCCGGGGAGTACGTGACTACCGCCTTATAAACGAGGGCGACAGGATAGCCGCATGTATTTCCGGAGGTAAGGATTCGATTCTTATGGCTATGTGCCTTCTCAGACTTCAGCGCAACGGCGAAATTCCCTTTGAAGTCCGGTATATCGTCATGGATCCCGGCTACAGTAATGAAAATCTAAAAAAAATAAAGGATAACTGCGATCTGCTCGGATTGCCGGTTTCCTTTTATAATACAAATATTTTCGATTCTGTCGCAAAGTCGCCGAAAAACCCCTGTTTTCTCTGCTCTCGTCTCAGACGGGGCTGGCTTTACGGGAAAGCGGCTGAGCTTGGCTGCAATAAGATAGCTCTCGGACATCATTTCGACGACGTTGTTGAAACTATCCTTATGGGGATGCTTTACGGTTCGCAGATGCAGACCATGATGCCAAAGCTTCACTCGGAAAACTATCGAGGTATGGAACTGATACGTCCGCTGTATCTCGTCCGTGAAGCGGATATTTCCGAATGGGCGGAATTTAACGGACTTGAGTTTATCCGATGCGCCTGTTCCATGTCTGAAAAAAGTGAAAACGGCGGCTCAAAACGCGCCGAGATAAAGGCTCTGCTTGCTCAGCTCAGACAGACAAATCCGGCTGTTGATATGAACATTTTCCGAAGTGCGGAAAATGTCAATCTGCAAACCCTTATTTCTTATCATATCGGCGAAAACCGCCGCCATTTCCTTGACGATTACGAGGACGGAAGAACGATTCGGGGTACGAAAATCAATTTTTAAAGTTTTTACAGGGGACTTATGCAGGTGAACCCTTTGGAATCTCTGTTGTCGTGAATTGGACACTAAAAGTTACCTCTTTAACAGAAAGTAAAGGGAATCAAAATCTTCTGTATAAGCTATCTGTAAAATTTAAAATTGATCTTAGGCTCAATACGAGGACGCCGCTCCAAGAACGAGCGCAAGAATAATTACAAGAACAACTATTCCCACGCCGAGCAGCATGAAAAACAACTGCGCCTTTGCGAAATTCTTCGCCGACTCGTCATGAGTGCAGCAAAGCATGATGATAACTCCGATAAGAGGCAGCAAACTCAAGAGGAACATCCAGCCTATCCAGCCGCCGACGCTCGTCACATCGTTATTATTGACCACCGCAACATTGTTGTATACAGGCGGCGGCGTATAACGCTGCGGAGGAGGGGGCGGCGCGGAATAATTCTGCTGTGACGTTTCTGAAACGGACGGCATATCTGCCGCATTCGGATTTTCTGTGCCGCAGTCGGGACAGAAATTGCCCTCGTATTCCCTGCCGCAATTAAAACATTTAGCCATTTGATCTTCTCCTTGATCTCCGAGTTCCGCCGTTTTCCCGACAGAACCCGACTTTTTTTTAATTATACCATATCTGCTGAGAAAAGGCAATAGTGAAATACACTAAATTTCCACCCGACTTTCACACAATTTTCACAAATATAAAAATATTTTTTGCACTTGTTATTTTGCGGCGAGCCGCCGCACCAAACTCACATTACCACTCGCAGGCTCGTTAATTTTTGTAAAATTCAAATTTTTTTCTGCTTCTGTTGCAATTTTGAAACTAATATGCTATAATAATGTATACGTATACGAAAACCTTTCATGAACTACGGTTCGGGAGCAATATATGTCTGAAACTTTACTTAAGTATAAATCGCCTGCCGAAAGCTTCAACGAAGCTCTTCCCGTGGGCAACGGCAGAATAGGCGGAATGATATTCGGCAAGCCTGCCGATGAGCTTATCCGCCTTAACGAGGACTCTGTATGGTCGGGAGGTCTGCGTCACCGAATCAACCCCGATGCCAAAGAGGGTCTTGCAGAGGTTCGGGAACTTCTCAAAAACGGCGATATTCCCGCTGCCGAAAAGACCGCTTTTCAAAAGATGCAGGGCGTTCCGGAAAATATGCGCCACTACATGCCGCTTGGCGACCTTAATATCAGCATGGAGCTTGACGGAAAAGCCCGTGAATACTCACGCTCGCTCGATATTTCAACGGCTGTCGCAAGCGTTTCATTTACGGCGGGCGGAAAGCAATACGTGAGAAACGTTTTCTGCTCCGCTCCCGATCAGGCGCTTGTTATCGACATACACGGCGATACGCCCGGAAGCGTAAGCCTGAGCTGCGGTCTCGGCGGACGCAGCGATTACTATGATGAAAACCGACCATGCGGAAAAAATATGCTTATCTACACAGGCGGCACGGGCAGTTCTGACGGTATCTTTTTTGCGGCTTGTCTCGGAGCTGAAGCAGAGGGCGGAGAAATTCGCACGATAGGCAACAGGATCTTTGTAAAGAACGCCGATTCTGTCATGCTCGTTCTCTCTGTACGAACAAGCTTTTACAGCAGGAATTATATCGAGTCCGCCAAAGTCGATGCCGAAATGGCTCTCGGCTGCTCCTACGATGAACTTTATTTTCGCCATGTCTCCGACTATAAGGAGCTTTTCGACCGCGTTGAACTCTCTCTTTCCGACAACAGCGGTGAAAATCTTGACGAACTGACTACGGACGAACGTCTGCTCCGTCTTAAAGGCGACGAAATGGACAGCAAGGACTGCGCAAGGCTTATACATGACAACAAGCTTATCGAGCTTTACTTCAACTTCGGACGTTATCTTATGATCTCGGGCAGCCGTGCAGGTACTCAGCCCATGAATCTTCAGGGTATCTGGAACGAGGATATGTGTCCGGCATGGGGCAGCAGATACACCGTGAACATCAACACCGAAATGAACTACTGGTGCGCCGAAAGCTGCAATCTTTCCGAATGTCATCTGCCGCTGTTCGACCTTCTCGAACGTGTCTGCGAAAACGGACGTACTACCGCCCGTGAGATGTACGGCGTCGAAAAGGGCTTCGTATGCCACCATAATACCGATATTTGGGGAGATACCGCTCCGCAGGATCTGTGGGCGCCGGCTACTCTCTGGGTCATGGGCGGCGCATGGCTTGCGCTCCATATCTTCGAGCATTACGAATATACTCTCGATAATGAATTTCTGAAAGAGAAATACCATATCCTTAAAGAGGCGGCGGAGTTTTTCACTGAATACCTTATAGAGGACAGCGAGGGGCGGCTTGTTGTATGCCCGTCTGTTTCGCCTGAAAATACCTACCGCACCGAAAACGGCGTTGAGGGCTGTCTATGTAACGGCGCTTCAATGGATTCTCAGATAATAACTGCGCTGTTCAGCGACGTTATCAAGGCTTCGGAGATTCTCGGGACGGACGAAGCGTTTGCGGATAAGCTGAAAAGTATGCTTGACCGTCTGCCTCAGCCCGAGATCGGAAAATACGGTCAGATAAAGGAATGGACGGTGGACTATGACGAGGCGGAGAGCGGTCACAGACATGTCTCGCAGCTTTTCGCGCTTCATCCTGCCGACCTTATAACGCCCATTAAAACGCCTAAATTAGCCGACGCCGCAAGAGCTACCCTCGTCCGCCGACTGATCCACGGAGGAGGTCACACGGGCTGGAGCTGCGCATGGATAACCAATATGTGGGCAAGGCTTTACGACGGACGTATGGTTTATGAGAATCTGAAAAAGCTGATAACCCATTCGACCTGTCCGAATCTGCTGGACAATCATCCGCCGTTCCAGATAGACGGCAATTTCGGCGGAACTGCGGCGATCGCCGAGGCTCTTCTGCAATGTACCTCGGGCGAGATACTTCTTCTGCCTGCCCTGCCTGATGAATGGAACGAGGGCTTAGTCAGGGGACTTCGCGCCAAGGGTGGATTCGAGATAAGTATGGAATGGTTCGGCGGCAAGCTGAGAAAGGCGGAAATACTGTCGTTTTTCGGCGGCGAATGCCGTATCAGAGCAAACTGCGTTGTAAGCGTGGTGTGCGACGGCGATTCGGTCGGCTCTCGTATCGAGGACGGTGCGATCGTTTTCGATACTACAGCAGGCGCAAAATATATTGTAAAACCGTAAACTTAGCAGGGAACGCCCTGCAAGAGAGGGCGTTCCCTTATCAGTGACAAGGTATACCGCACTAAGTTCGGAGGACGTAATTATTATGAACATTAAGAAGTTTATTTCATTCTTTACCGCTGTCGCCATTTCGGTTTCCGTTCTGGCTTCATGCGACAAAAAGAAAAAAGATCAGAAGGTCGAGGACGATATTTCGATTGCGGAGATCGCCCCCACAACTATATCGACTGAACCGACAGAGCCGACAGTTCCTGCGGAAACTTACCACGACATTCCTATCTCCTATCCGGAGATCGAGAAAAAGCGCACGGGCGACGTCTATGAAGCAGAGGACGCCCTTATGACAGAGGGACTCCGTATTGACAGCGCTGCGGCAGTAACCGCGACCTCCGACGAAAACTCCGGGGGTACTGCTCAGACAGCAAAAAAGCCCTACAGCGGCGACGGCTACGTAACCGGCTTCAAGCCCGACGGAAGCATGTTCGTCCTGTTTGAGGTCGAAGCCCCCAGCAATCAGCATTACGACCTTTCGTTCAGCATTTCGTCGCAAAGGCTTGTGGATTGCCGCGTTGCCGTAAACGATAAGGAAATATCCACCTTTAAAACAATGGACGACGGCGAATTTACCCTTATCACGCTGTACGGAGTTTTCCTCACCAAAGGTAGATCCACGGTCGAGCTTCGTCCCACAAACGGCAATATTAAGCTCGATTACCTAAAAATGGCGAATAATACCTCCCTCAGCTCCATAAAATACGACGCCGACGAGAAGCTTGTCAATAAGGAAGCCGGAGAATCCGCAAAGGAGCTTATGAGCTTTATGACCGAAAGCTACGGCAAATACACTCTTACGGGTCAATACGCTTCGGACGAAAGCAATAAGGAGCTTGAGCTTGTTTATCAGACTACGGGAAAATATCCCGTTATCAGATTTTCCGCTATGCACAATTCGGGCAGCAGCTTCGACAGCACGTTCAAGGACATTGACGCATGTGCCGACTGGTACAGACGAGGCGGCATAGTCGGTCTGATGTGGTACTGGGAAGCGCCCTCGAAAAAGCCCTCGGTATACGCTAAAGACACCGATTTCAAGCTTTCGGAGGCTGTGACTGATATTGATATTTCCGAGCTTTCCCAGGAGGAGATAAGGGGACTTTACGGCGAGGGAGAAATTTCCGAACAATGCTACGGTCTTATCCTTGACATTGACAATATGGCGGGACAGCTTATGTCCCTTAAAAACAAGGGCGTTCCCGTACTCTGGAGACCGCTTCACGAAGCCTCGGGCGACTGGTTCTGGTGGGGCGCTGACGGAACGGACGCGTACAAATGGCTGTGGAATTTAATGTACAAGCGTTATACCGAATACTTTGAGCTTGACAACCTGATATGGGTCTGGAACGGTCAGAGCGAGGATTCGCTTGTTGATAAATCGACATTCGACATTGCTTCTCTGGACATTTACCTTTCCCCTGAAAAGGATTTCGGCAGCCGATACGAACAGTTCCTTGCGCTTCAGAAGATAGTCGGCAAGGAGAAGCTTATCGCCCTCAGCGAATGCAGTACCCTGCCCGATATGGACTTGTCTTTCCGTGACAATGCGGTGTGGTCTTTCTTCGGCTTGTGGTACGGCAAGTATCTCTGCGACGACGACGATAATTTTTCCGAGATGTACACCTCAAAGGACGCCTTCGTCAGGGTATATAACTCAGACGGCGCATTGTCCCTTGACGAATATATCAAGCTTAAGGGCGGCGAGGAGCTTGTACCCGAATATGACGAAACTGTTACAACGACATCTGCGGAAACCGCCCCGTCTGAAACTACGGAAACGACAACTGTATCAACTGACGCCGCTTAAGCCGGCGATGATAAACGGAGTATGTATGAATAATGATCTGAAAATAACCATACCTATTACAAAGGAACAATGCGAGCTTTCGGAAAGAATGACGGAAAACGTCAGAGCTTCCGATATAAAGGCGGTGAGCTTCGAGGTTTTCGGGACGCTTGTAAATACGCCTTTTTCCGGCAGCAGCGACCTTTTCCTGCTTATGGAAAAGGAATTTCCCGAAGTGCGCACAGCTAAAAGTTCCTTTTCCGACCTCAGAATCGAATCTGAAGCGGACGCAAAACGAAAAAACAAGGATAAATGCTCTGTGACCGTTTCCAGAATTTACGAAATTCTTGCCAAAAAGTCGAAAATCTCAGACGAGCTTCGGGACGCTCTCATAAAACGTGAATGCGATATGGCTGTAAGCCTTGTATTTCCCAGAGGGTTCGGAAAAAAACTCTTCGATACGGCGGCGGAGTCGGGGAAAAAAACGATCCTCCTTGCGAACTCCGTCTATCCGAGGGACGTTATCGTGCGTATGCTCGGGCTATGCGGATATAAGCCGCCCTATGAGCTTATCGTGACGAACGAGGTGGAATGCGGCGAAAACCGCAGCGAATCGGCTTTTAACGCCGTTATCCAAAAGGGAAACCTCGCTGCAAAACAGCTCCTTCACATCGGCGGAGACGTTGCCGCCGACGTTGAAACGCCTATTATGAAAGGCGCAAAAGCTCTGCTTCTGCCCGATACTGCGGCAAGTATGAACAGATCGGGCAGACTTTCGGGCTACCTGCGCGCGGCTCGCATATATGACTACGATACGGCGGAATTTCTTCCCCTGCACCTTGCTCTGGGACTTTATGCGGCGTATGTATTCGATATTCCCCGAAACAAGGTCATGCACAGCGATTTTTGCGCAAACCCGTATATACTGGGATTTATCGTATACGGCTGCTGCAAGCTTGCGGATATTTCAGGGCTTGACGATAACTGCCGGTCGGTTCTTGCCGCCTTGGAGGACTACCCCGAAATACGCAGAGGCGGCGAGGATCTCAATGAGCTTTTCAAAAGACATTTTGAATCGTATCTCGGGCAATTCAGCTATAACGGCTTCACTCTGCCGCTGGAAATGCTCGCAAAGCACGGCGGCTCTGTGGACGTAGGACTTCTGAAAGCTCATATGCCCGAAAAGTTCCATAAAAAATGGAAGGACGGTATTACCGACGCCGTTACGGTTTCTACAGAAAAAAGGACAGAACAGAACAGACTTGAAAAACTTGCAGACAGAATGTTCCCACCCGGCACGAAAGTCCGCAATATGGCTGATGGAGTGCTGTTCAAAATGAAAGGGAAGTTTTAGACGTAAAAGCATAGAATCGGTTTTGAAATCAAAAAATAATAGACAGTTACATTGGTTCACAACTATTTTTATTTAAAGGGTGTTTTAATGTATTATGTTTATGTGTTCCTGAGCGCTGTCGGAGCTTTTCTTACGACGGTGGTCAAGCAGTCCGTGAAATCTATATTTGACTGCTGGAAGATCATTATTGTTTTTGTTACTATTTTTCTTCTGTTGATATGGCTTCATGCCTCAGTCGATATATTTATCTCCATATTCGCTTCAAGAAAAAAACAGCCGAAAAAACTTAAAAATATTTTCCGTTCCGTTACTCTTATGACGATAAATCTGTTTCTTCATATAATGAAGGCGAAAATACACGTCACAGGCGCAGAAAAAATCCCAGATAATCAGCGGTTTCTCATGGTAGGCAATCATCTCTCAATTTTCGACCCTATGATCGCTATGTACTGCTTTCGTGACAAGGAGCTTGCTTTTGTTTCAAAAAAGGAAAATATTAATATGCCGTTTTTCGGCAGACTTATGCTTGCAAGCGGCTGTATCCCCCTTGACCGTGATGATAACCGTTCAGCTGTGAAAAGTATTATGGCGGCGGCAAGAAATATTGCAGAAAACAGGGCTTCTATCGGAATTTATCCCGAAGGCGGTATTAATAAGTCGGAAGAGCTTCTTCTCCCTTTTCACCACGGTTCGTTCAAAATCGCCCTGAAAGCCAAAGCTCCTATCGTAGTTACGTCAATTCGCAATACCGACAAATTGAAGAAACGCTTTTTGTGGAAATCGACGAATATTTACTTAGATGTCATTAAAGTTCTACCTTACGATGAAATATCCGCTCTAAAGACATCCGAAATCAGTCAAATGACCCGAAATGATATTCTAATGCACCTGAAAACTGCATAAACATAGAAATACCGACTTCATTTTCGCCGTTTTCTTTTCCTGTGTTTTTTCGAGTAGTATGTATAAAAGTTCTTAAAAATCACGGTTGAATTACCTCGTCTCTTGTGGTAAAATAGATTTGTTAATAAAACAAATGTATTTTCTGGAGGTAAAAATTATGAATGGGAAGATCAAGGTTCTTATCGGAGACGATTCGGCAGGCACTGTAAGCATCGCAAACAAGCTTCGTGAAAGAGGCATGTATGCCTACACTCGCAGAAAGGATTCAAACGTTATCATAGATTCGATCAGAAACGATCCGCCCGATGCCGCCGTTCTGGATATTAATGCGCAAAACGGAGACGCTGTCTCAATTATGAAAAAAGTCAGAGAGCTTGGCGTTAAGCCTCCTGCTTTCATCATAACGTCCGCATTCGACAACGAGTTTATCGAGCGTCAGGTCATGGAAAACGGCGGAGCAAAATTCCTTCTTAAGCCCTACGATGCGGACGACCTTTTCAATTCGATAACTTCTGCTCTCGGCGACCGCGCCAACAGCCTCAGCGACGATATGGAGATAGTTATAACCGATATTATCCATCAGCTCGGCGTGCCTGCCCATATTAAGGGCTACCATTACCTGCGGTCGGCGATACTTTACTCGATAGAGGACAAAACGCTCCTTGAAAGCGTTACGAAACTTCTTTATCCGACGGTTGCCAATACATACGATACCACGTCCTCAAGAGTTGAACGAGCTATCCGTCACGCTATCGAGATAGCATGGGACAGAGGAAATGTAGATACGCTCAATTCTTTCTTCGGCTATACTGTCGATACCTGCAAGGGTAAACCGACTAATTCCGAGTTTATCGCTCTTATTACGGATAAACTCAGACTGAGATATAAATCAGCTCTGAGATTAAAATAAAATTACAGCGTTGTCAGATATACGGGAAATACGGCGATCATCCGGCGTCCCCCATGACAGCGTTAAATAGGAGGTCATGTTTTATGTCATTCAAAAAAATCGAGATCGCGGAGCTTAAATTCAATCCGTTCACAAAGATCGGAAAGGAATGGATGCTGCTCACAGGCGGAACTATCGACAGCTTCAACACCATGACGGCTTCATGGGGACAACTGGGTGTGCTGTGGAACAAAAACGTACTTACATGCTACATACGTCCCAACCGCTTCACCTACGATTTTGTAGAAAAGGGCGAGTTGTTTACAGCTTCGTTTCTCGGCGAAAATTTCAGGAAAGCTCTGTCGTTCTGCGGCTCTCATTCGGGGCGTGACTGCGATAAAATGGCTGAAACGGGACTTTCTCCTGCTGAACTTGACGGCGCTGTCGGCATAGAACAGGCTGATCTCGTGCTTGTATGCCGCAAGCTGTACTCATATGATATGTGCGAAAGCGGTTTCCTTACCGATGACGGACTTCCTGCTCAGTTCTTCGGCAAAGACCCCTATCACAGGGCTTATATTGCGGAAATTGTTGGAGTTTACGTTAAAGAATCACTATCCACAACTTAAGCAAATTAACATCGGGATTCCAAAGGGACGGTGTCCCTTTGGCGGAGTCCAGAGGCAGCGCCTCTGGTGGGGTGCGGGGCGAAGCCCTGCATAGCGTTTAAGCGCTCCGCAAAGGGTGAATTTCAAAACAGTCCTGTGGACTGTTTTGAAAGAGGGAACGCCCTGCAAGAGAGGGCGTTCCCTATCAAGAACACGATTTTACTAAAGGAAAAATAATCCCTTAAGTTTGTAGACATTGGTTAAAGAATAAAATAAAACAGGCTGACTTAGCGTTGAAAACACTTAGTCAGCCTGATTATTTTTGCTTAGAGCGGACACGGCACTAAAACAAATCTCCTTAAATTTTTTGACAATGCTTCATGAACTGAATTTTGTTTTGTAAAGCAGCCAAAGAAATTCCAGAAAACCTATGCCTATAAAGGCAAGCATTGTTTTCATTCCGGGCTTTTTTACCTTGAACCGCGTAATAAACGCTATTGCTATCAGCAGCATGAGCGTTCCGTACACCTGCGGAAATATACTTCCTATATCCTTATGGAAACTGTATACCAACGGCAGTATCAATGCAACGCTTGTTACCGGAAGTCCCTCGTATACCTTGCGTACATCCTCGGTCTTTTTCTGCCTCAATTCCTCGGCAACGTTGAAATATGCAAGCCTTATCACTGCGCACAGCGGAAAAAGTATCAGCACAGGCAGATCGAGCGGCGTATTAAGTCCAATGGAGTAGCCTATTACCGACGGCAACACTCCGAAGCATATCACATCGCACAGCGAATCTATCTGTATGCCGAATTTCTTTTCTTCCTCTGTACGGTTCTTTTTTGTACGCGCGACCTTGCCGTCGAACATATCGCACAAGCCTGAAAGCATCAGGCATATAACTGCATAGGTCGGATGCGGCGCGCCGCCTATCATTCCGCTTGCAAGGAAGATCCCCGTCATTGCCGACGCAAGGCTTATATATGTAAGTATGACCGTATAACTGTAAAAACCTAACATTTATTCTCCCCAAATACGGATAAATTTTCAACGTAAAATCCAATTGCTCTATTTACATCGAATCGTACCTGAGTTATTATAACACATTTTTCAGCTTTTTTCAATGGTTTTTTTACTTTTTGTTGATTTTTTTACGGTTTTTTTTGCTGTTTTCTTTTTTTCACGGACTTCCTTCATGCGCTCCTGTTTGGCTGATCTCGCTTCAAGACGGCGGTATGCCTCGTTATAGAAATATTCCTGTGAGTTAAGCGTTTTTTCGCCCTCTGCACGTTCGGCACGAACATACGTACCGTCGCCAAGCATTACCCTCGCCTTTACATTGTCCGCCATAAGTATACGGAACATCTCGCGTATACGCTTTTTCAGCCGTTCGTCCTCAACAGGTGCGGCGACCTCTACACGGCGTATTGTATTTCTGCTCATATAGTCGGCTGAACCGATATAAATTTTCTGTTCCCTGCCGTCTCTGCCGAAAATGAAAATTCGGCTGTGTTCCAGAAATCTGCCTACAATGCTGCGGACGGTAATGTTTTCGGTGTATCCCTCAACCCCAGCTATAAGACAGCAGATGCCTCTTACCACAAGCTCGACCTTTACGCCCGCCTGCGAAGCCTCCACAAGCTTTTCGATTATTGCGCTATCGTTCAGAGAGTTGACCTTTGCCGCAATATAGCCCTTTTCGCCGAGAGCTATCTGCTCGTCCATCATCGCAAGCACCTGCGGTCTGAGAGCGTAGGGCGATACAAGGAGCTTCTCTGTCTTTTCAACAAACGTTCCCTTTTTCAGGCAGTCGAACACCTGTTCTGCGTCCCTTGCTACAGCAGGGTCAGAGGTCAGCAGCATAAGGTCGGTATAAAGAGCGGCGGTTTTTTCGTTGTAGTTGCCTGTTCCGATCTGCGTAACGTGATCGTACCTTTCGCCCGTACTTTTGCGCTCGATAAGAAGAAGCTTTGAATGCGCTTTGAACTCCTTCGGTCCGTAGATAACGGTAACTCCTGCTTTTTGAAGTACCTTTGACCATTCGATGTTGTTTGCTTCGTCAAACCTTGCCCTCAGCTCGATCATTACAAGCACTTCCTTGCCGTTTTCGGCGGCGGTACAAAGAGCGCTTATGACCTTGCTGTTGCGTGCAAGGCGGTAAAGCGTTATTTTTATGGAGGTTACCTTCGGGTCTGCGGCGGACTCCTCCAAAAGGCGGATAAACGAAGTCGTCATGGATTCAAAGGGATAGCTGAGGAGAATGTCCTTGGTCTTTACCTGAGAGAAAACCGAACGGTTTTCCGCAAGCATCGCAGATTTTCTCGGCATACGCTTTTCGTAATGAAGCGACGGAGTATCGTCAAGCTCCTGAAGTCTGAACAGATACGACAGATCGAGCGGAATATGGGAATTAAACACACGGACGTTTTTTATTTTCAACTTTTTGCAAATGTAATCAAGGGCTTCACGGTTAAATTCATTCGTAATCTCAAGACGCACCGCCGCAAGCTTCGTGCGTTTTAACACAAGCTCCTCCATGCGGTCGCGGAAATCCGCACCCTTGTTATTCACCATAATATCGGCGTTTCTCGTTACGCGGATAATAGCTCTGTCCTGTATTTTGCAGCCCTTGAACATGAGGTGCGCAAATTGCAGTACGACCTCCTCGTGGAGTATGAAACGCTTGCCGTCCCTGTCTAACGGTATGATACGGTCTGCGTGGTCATGAGTTATTGGGATAATGCCTACGGAAGTTCCCTTTTTTGAAACGATATGAACAGCGGCGTACAGCTCCTTATTTTTCAGAAACGGAAAGGGAAGCGCGTCGTTTACAACGATACCCGTTATAAACGGCTTTATCTCACGCTTGAAGTAAAGTTCAAGAAACGCCTGTTCCTCGGCAGTTGCGGTTTCAAATGAAACATGCTCGAAGCCGTAGGGCGCAAGCTCCTCCATGTTTTTTTTGTATGTCTCCTCTGCCATCGGCTGTAGACGGCGGACTGCCGTAAATATGGCGTCAAGCTGCTGCGATGGAGTCATTCCCGATTTGCCGTCCTTTTTTTTGCCGTTTTCCTTTTCCTCGTCGGTAAGCGAGCCTACTCTTACCATAAAAAATTCGTCCATATTACTCTGATATATAGCCGAAAACGACAGCCTTTCAAGGAGTGGGTTATTGACATCGGAAGCCTCTTCAAGTACCCGCTTATTGAATTTAAGCCATGAAAGCTCTCGATTTTCAAGATGATCCATAAAAAGTCTCCTATCTTAAATGATAATTTCTTTATAATATTATATAGCATTTTATGTAATATGTCAAGCAGTTTAAAGTTAAGTGCATGTAAAGCAATTGTTAAGACGGAATGATTACAGCAATTCCACTTATACTAAACGCTGTAGCGTTTAGTATAAGATAAGGTCGTCTTAAGAAAAAAATAAGAAAAGCGGCGGCGGAAAAATAAGAAATATGATCTATAATTATTGACAAGAGGGAGCGAAGGAGGTAAAATAGATTATGAAAAATAAATAAAAAATGTTTCACGTGGAACATTAGGGATCATAAGGGTATAACTTAGATTCCTTAGAGCAGGAAGGTAAAGAACATGAACAATATTGAAAACGCAACGATACTTGTAGTAGACGACGACCATGATATAGTAAATGCGATAGCCGCACTTTTAGAGCGAGAGGGATACAGGATACGCAAGGCTTACAATGGACTTGAGGCGGTAGAAGCTCTTATGAGGGAGGATATACAGCTTATCCTGATAGATGTAATGATGCCGAAAATGGACGGACTGTCGGCAATGATGAAGATACGTACCATGAAGAATATTCCCATTATCGTGCTTTCAGCGAAATCGGAGGACAGCGATAAGATATTGGGGCTTTCAATGGGAGCCGACGATTATATCACCAAGCCCTATAATCCAATGGAGCTGGTCGCACGCGTGCAGTCCAATCTGCGGCGTTATCTCAGTCTCGGGGCGGCGGACAGCGTAAAGAAAAGCTCTGTTCTGCGTATCGGAGGACTTTCCCTCGACAGGGAGGGAAAACAGCTCTACGTTGACGGCGAACCCGTTCGTCTGACGGCTACAGAGTACAAAATAACCGAACTGCTCATGGAAAACGCAGGACGGACGTTTTCGGCGGAGGAGATATACAGCCGCGTGTGGAACGAGGATTCATATTCCGTAGAAAATACCGTAATGGTGCATATCCGCCATATACGGGAAAAAATCGAAATAAACCCGGGCGACCCGAGGTATTTGAAGGTCGTGTGGGGTATCGGCTACAAAATAGAAAGACAAGGTGACAAAAGATGATGCTTAAAAGCAGGATAACGAGGGCGGCAGCTATTTTGATAAGCTGCGTACTTGTAGGATTTTGCACATTCAAGATCATGGTGTGCGTAGACAAGGCGGACAGATTTTATGATTCCGAAGATTATTATTCAAATGCACATGCAATGTCAGATGAATCCAATGAAATATATGAAAAGCTTTGGGCAGTCGGAATGATGTATCTGCGCAATCTGGACGATAACGGCGATTTTAAGGGTTCAAAGGAGCTTGAAGAACAGACCATCGACGCATTGCAGAAGCTGAAGTGCATGGACGAAAACGGAAAGCTCACAATTGATTCGGTTGACGGCTGCGAGTACATGGTATCATACGGCAAACAGAGCTTCGGCAATACCTCGAAAACTTATGACGAATTTAACGATATTTATTCTTTAACAAGAAAAAATGACAGTATAGTATATCCGCAGAATGGGTATCATTGGAGTTACGGAATATCGGATTTCAACTGGTACGAAACGAATTACGGCATGACGTATTATTATTTGAACGGACAGGGAATTGCTCTGTTTGACTTTGATACAAGCGATTGTTACAGCTATGTTGACGAGTTGGGAGCTACTATTTACTATAAGCTTGACGGCTCAACTCCGATACCGTATAACAGTCTTGATTTTGAGGGAGAGGAACATCTGGAGAATCCCGGGGAGCTTGACAGAAACGTATCGGGATATGCTTATCAGGATGAAAACGGAGTAGAATTTGTAACCGAAGCAGGATCTGACATTTATGATAACGACACGGATGTTGAAGATACCTACGACGGAGAGCTGCGTTTTGCGACGGGAAACGGACTGTATTACTATGACGAAAGCACAAGTATGCTGTATAAAGTCGCGGAAAATAATTTCACAAAGATTCAGGGCGAAGAAGCGGCTCTTACAATAGCCGTAAGACCAAGTAGTGAGACTATATCCGCATATGAGGACTACAAGGCGGCGGCAGACCGTCTGGACGAGGAAGTGATACATTCATTAGTTGAGTTGCTGCCTTTTGCGGCGATAATTCTGATACTGACGTTATACGTCCTTATAATGGGCGGCTACAGCGTTAAGGAGAAAAAATTCGTCCTCAGCGTAGTAGATAAAGTTTTTGCGGAGTTTTTTTTGGCGGTGGCGCTTTTTATAATAATCTGTTGGGTAATGCTGTTTGATTATAATATTACAGTAGATATAAAAAAATTCTTTGACAATTATTACAGTTCGCAGGGTCTCCCCTATTTTTACGGTATATTGACAGGAATTTCATTCGGTATCCTCGTTCTTATTTTGAATAATATCATAGTTCGTATTAAGTGCCATAGCCTTTTGAAAACTACGTTTATCTACAGGATATTACGTTTCTTTTACCGTTTATTCTCAAAGCTTTTCAAAAAAATATCCGCAAATGTTAAAGAGCATACGATCAGCTACGAAATGCTGAGGGACGATAGATTTACACGCCGTTTTATTCAGCGGATCGCTCTTGTGGTAATTTTAGAGTTTTTGGCTTGGCTTATCTGTATTGCAATTAACGCTGTGTTTTTGATTTTTGTGGATTCCATATTACTGCTTGGACTTTTTATTTATCTGTCGTTCGGCGATTTGAAAGCTATGAAACGTCTCAGTGAGCATATATCCGCCATGAATGAGGGAAATTTTTCAGCTCGTACCGAAAAGCCAGATTCTCCGATATATGCGCAGACCGAAAAGCTTAACAATATTTCCGCGGGAATGCAGACTGCCGTTGACAAACAGGTGCAGTCGGAACGCATGAAGATCGACCTTGTGACAAACGTTTCCCACGATCTGAAAACTCCCCTGACGTCCATAATAAGCTATATCGACCTTTTGTCGGCGGAGGAGCTTCCCCCTGCCGCAAGGGACTATGTCTCGATAATCGACAGAAAATCTCAGAGACTTAAAGCGATGGTTGCCGACCTTTTCGACCTTGCCAAAGCAACGAGCCGAACGGACGTACAGCTTGAACAGATAGACGCAGTAGTGCTTACAGGACAGGTCTTAGGCGATCTTGCAGACAAAATAGAACGATCAGGCAGAGAGCTGCGTACAGACATTCAGGCGGAATCAGCTCCCATAATGGCTGACGGAAAGCGGATGTACAGAGTTTTTCAGAATATCATAGACAACGCGTTGAAGTATTCGCTTGAAGGCACAAGAATATACCTGACGCTAAGAAACAAAGACGGCTGCTGTATCGTTACCGTTAAGAACATAGCAAGCTATGAGATGAATTTCACTCCCGAGGAAATTACCGAGCGTTTCACAAGGGGCGACGAATCAAGAACTACCGAGGGCAACGGTTTAGGATTGTCGATAGCCAAAAGCTTTACGGAAGCCTGCGGCGGAAAGTTCAGTATAGAGATAGACGGAGATCTGTTCATAGCAACAATAAAAATGGCTACCCTTTAAGCAGGGTGACAAGGAGGGGCAATGTCCCTCCTTTCTTTTCGATTTTTTAACGGACACGGCATAACCTGTTCCTGCAAAAAATTAAATTTCAGACAGCAAATTTTATTTATGCGAAAATTTCTTGATGTAGGGACACGGCGTGCCGTGTCCGCACGTAATATTTCATTACCTGTAAACGTTTAGTATACATTCTTCTGTAATTTCGTTGAACGGACACGTTGTAACCTGTATTGCAGAAAATTTATAATACGGACACGGCACGCCGTGTCCCTACAACGGGAAACGATTATTTAATCGAAAAATCACAAAGACACGGCATAACCTGCCCCTACATATCAAAATAATTTCAAAAACTGATTTCCCAAGAAATAAAAAAGGGCTTGACAAACCGAAAATAATGTGATATACTATAGAAGTTGAATGAATTTCGCTTTAAAGTGTTAAAGCAGAGAAAGGATAGTATATTATGAAAGACGTTTCAAAATTAATGGATTACAGAGCAGATATAAAAGTTCTTGACGCAACTCTCAGAGACGGCGGACTTGTAAACGATTTCCGCTTTTCAGATGATTTTGTAAAGGCTCTTTACCTTGCGAATATCCGCGCAGGAGTGGACTACATGGAATTTGGCTACAAGGGCGATAAGTCCATGTTCGACGTTAATAAATTCGGGCCGTGCAAGTTCTGCGACGACGATTACATCCGTTCAATCGTAGGCGAAAACAATACCGATCTGAAAATTGCAGTTATGGCTGACGTGGGTCGCTGCGATTACAAAAACGACATTAAGGAACGCTGCGAAAGTCCCATTGACCTTGTCCGCGTGGCAACGTATCTTCATCAGATACCGACAGCCGTAAGTATGATCGAGGACGCAAAATCCAAGGGCTACGAGGTAAGCTGTAATATTATGGCAATTTCAAACGCCCGTGAATCGGACATTGAAGCGGCTCTTGAAATTCTCGGAAAGTCGTCCGTAGACGTATTTTACATCGTAGACAGCTTCGGTTCGCTTTATCCCGAGCAGATCGCACGAATTATCAGCATATACAAAGAGTATGCGGAGAAGTACGGCAAGAAGCTCGGTATACACGCCCACAACAATCAGCAGCTTGCTTTTGCAAACACTATCGAAGCTGTTGGGGACGGCGTCGATTGGCTGGACGCAACCTATGCCGCTATGGGCAGAGGCGCGGGAAACTGTGCAATGGAGCTTCTCCTCGGCTTTTTGAAGAATCCCAAGTACAACGTATACCCTGCAATTCAGTTTATTGAGAAACACATGCCTGCCGTTCGTGAAGCAGGCGCAGTATGGGGATATGATTTCCAGTACATGATGACAGGCTTGCTCAATCAGCACCCGAGAACGGCAATAGAGTTCACCAAGCAGAAAAGAACGGATTATTCCGAGTTCTATAAGGAAATACTTGCTCAGGAATAATTAATAAAGCTCCCCTTGTTTTTAGAGGGGGAGCTTTTTGTTTTTTATATTTATACTAAACGCTATAGCAAAACGCGCAATAAATGACAAGCAGATTTTGCACATAGCAAGGCGGAGGACGCAGGCATACTGTCGTATGGCAAGGACGACAACGACGCTGTGTGTAAAATATGCTGTCAGATATGCGTGATTTGCTATAGCGTTTAGTATATATGTATAGACACGTTACGCCTTAAAATCAAAGGGTTATATTTGCACTGTCAACAACTTAAGCAAACTAACATTGGGATTCCAAAGGGGCGGTGTCCCTTTGGCGGAGTCCAGAGGCAGCG
>CANQVK010000002.1 GCA_947627275.1 uncultured Ruminococcus sp.
TGTCATGTCCAGTTGTCTTTTGTGAAAATTATGTGAAACTTTCTCTTTTTCTATTGACTTTTATTTGCAGGTCTATCTTTTTTATTATAACATATTAGCTTCAAAATTGCAACGGACGCAGAAATAAATCTCGATAAATATTTTTATAACGCGACACAGGGTGCAGCGACACGCCGCTTATACCATATTTCAAAAGAATAAGCACGCCTTTTACATTTTTTTGCGGTAATGGGAAAAAAACGTAACAGCATCTAAAAAGATAGCAGAGAGTATATTTCAGCTTTCGGTTAAATAAGAAGAAATATCGGGAAAAAGCTGATAAGGTACCTACAGCGGGTTTCCCATATCAGTAAAAAAACGCATAATCCGAAAAGGCTTAGTCGGAACAGAAATGTTTCGTCCGAGCCTTTTTTTCGAGCCTGCCATAAATTGATAAGTAATGAAAAAGCAACTGTCCAATGGCAGAAAAACGCTGTTACTATGAAAACGGGAGACCGAAAAGAACCTTCACAGTAATAGCCTGCCATAAAAGTAAAGTTTTCCCACGTATAAGCTATTTTATCCGCTAAATGTCCGATAAAGCCGAAAAATCCCTGAGTTTTCAGCTTCAGTGACAGCCTTGCAAGGTCGGCGGAGGCTTTATCGCTGCCTGAAAAACTTTGAGTATAGAGAAAATCCTCTGAATTATATCCGCCCCTGCCGTCCGCACTCATCATTACCCAATGAATAAGAGGAAACGTCTTTTCTTTCAACATTTCGCATGTAATGCCCAAAAGCTTTACAGATATGGCGGATACAGTCTTTACAGCCGTCGCAAATGGCATCGTCAATGCTCCATAGCATGAAATTTTGCGTTTTTGAAGAAGCATATCAATAATGACAGCGATGAGAAGTACGCCTGAGCTGCCTTTCATTTTGAACGCAAGTCCCATAACTGCACCGCATATGACGAGCTGAGAGAGCTTGCCTGATTTTCGGTTTTTGAGGTAAATATAAACCGATAGCATTATAAGCGGCATTGCCATGGAATCAGTGTAGAAATTGGCGGCATAGGTGACAAACGGTGTAAAAAGCATACCTCTTACAGCACATAAAAACGCCTTTTTAGTTGCATGAACAAGCTCGGCACAGCGACACATCAGCCAGTAGGACGTATTAAGTGCGATAATGTTCAATATCGTTGGCAGAATGTTTGTTATTTTTCCGAAAAATTCAAACTGGACTTTATACAGTATATAAATTATGGTAAAGAGAGCATGATTGTTGGGGTAGCACTCGAAATAATCTTGATGATATTCAGGCAGATTATAATAAAGATCTCTGCCGAGTATAAGGTTTTCAGCTCCGTCGGCAACGTATTTCAGGTCGTTTATGGGTGTAAAGTTGACAAATACGGCGGACAGTACCTGTGCAATAAGCAGAATAAGGCACAGCAATACGGAAAATCGTCGGTATTCGTACACAGTCATGGATTCGGCATACTTTTCAAGACCATTGAATTTTACGGCGCATAAAAAAGCCAGAGCTGCACCGGCAGGTACTATAAGCCATGGAACGGGAAGCGTGTTCGCCTTATTGACTACTGCTCCGTATATGCCGAGAGTCAGAGATACAGAGAAAAATATTGGTATAATGTGATTTATTAACGTTATTATGCGTTTCATATGTAACCTCTTTTCTTTTAGCGTTAAAAAATAATAAAAATAATCTTTTCTTGAATTGATATACTCGACGCTATTGCAAAACGTCCAAAGAATGCTGAACAGAAAACTTATTTTTACGTTCACTATAATTATAGTTTAAAGCCATTAACATTAAAGTGGTGTTTTTCTTAATTTGTTACAGATATTTTCTTATTATTTTCTTAAGAATAATAATTAGTAATTTTAATTGAAAGTCTTGCATAGAATATAACTGTAACGATATTACGGAGGTTTATTATGACACTGAGAGACATTGAGGCGTATAAAAAAGAGCTTATGAAGCTGTATTCAAAAGGTCAGCCCGAAAGCGAGTCGAAAAGTGAGGAAAAAAGCATTCAAGAGGCAGTCGAAGCCAATAATGAGCAAAATGAGGCGTTTAAAAGGGAAGAAAAGGAACAGAACGGCACGGAAGATCCAATAAATGACGAAAATATACAGCAGAATGGTGAGATTCCCATGGAAAATGATACTGAAACGGTGACGGAAGGGGAAACTCCATTTGAAGAACAGGAATATGAAAATGCGGAGGAAGAAGAATATGACGAAAAAGCCTACAATGAAGGAGAACACGATACCTCCTACTTTCCCTATACGGGGGATGTTGAAGAAACGGAGCTTGAAAGAATTATCTCAGATTCAGAACTTCCCGATACTGATGAGTTCTCAGAATCTTCACTCGTTTCGCAGGAGAGCCTGGGCGATTCGTCTGGCTTTATCATCGTTAACGTCAGAACAGGAAATGAAGCGTCGCCGATAGTTGGCGCTTCGGTTATCGTTACTGCTGTAAACAACGGCAGACGGCTGTTCATTGCTGCCGGTCAGACTGATATAAGCGGCACTGTAACTCAGATTGAAGCTCCTGCGCCCGATAAGATATATTCTCAGTCTCCCGATACGGATGTAAGACCATACAGTCTTTTTGATATAAGCGTCAGAGCCAATGGCTTTTTTAATGCAAGAAGCGTTGACGTACCCGTTTTTTCGGGAGTAACCTCGATCCAGAATTTCAACATGATACCTCTTCCTCTTGGGGCGGAAAGCGGCGATGACACGCTGACATATTTTAATCAAGAGCCATTTTTCGGATAGGAGGAACTATGCTTACAGGAACACCATTTATTCCCGAGACTATAACGGTTCATCTCGGTACTCCCGATTCCCCTGCGCCGAATGTTACGCTGGATTTTGCATCCTACATAAAAAATGTGGCGTCCAGCGAAATCTTTCCAACATGGAGTAATTCGGCTCTCAGAGCGAATATTTATGCGATCGTCACCTTTGCGCTCAACCGTATTTATACAGAATGGTACAGGTCGAGGGGATATAATTTTGACATTACGTCAACAACTCAGTATGACCAGAAATTCATAAACGGCAGAGAATTTTTTCAGAATATCGGTTTTATTGTTGATGAGCTTTTCAACGATTATGTTCAGAGACAGGGGAGTATAGAACCGCTGTTTACATCCTTCTGCAACGGCACTACTTCAACCTGTTCGGGTCTTTCTCAATGGGGAACAGTCGATCTTGCAAACAACGGTTTTACGCCATACGAAATACTTCAATACTACTATGGAGATGATATTAATATTGTGAAGGATGCGCCAGTCAAAACGGCAATGCCGTCTTATCCGGGAATTCCGCTGAGATTCGGTTCGGCAAGCAACGATGTAAAGTCGCTGCAAATTTTCCTTAACAGAATTTCAAGGAATTATCCTGCTATACCGAAAATACCGCAGGCTGACGGAATTTTCGACACTGCGACAGAGGAGGCGGTCAGAAAGTTTCAGGACGTTTTTGACCTTGCTGTAACAGGCGTGGTCGAGCAAGGAACATGGTACAGGATAGTGTACATTTATACAAGCGTAAAGCGGCTTTCGGAGCTTGATTCCGAGGGCGTTGCATGGCAGGAGGTCGCCCCCAAGTTCACAGAAGATCTGCGTATCGGAAGCGAAGGGATAGAGGTGCGGAATTTACAGTATTACCTTGCTGTCATAGGCGCATATTATGAAGCGGTGCAGTCCGTTGAGATCACGGGGTATTTCGGCGAAGCGACCGAGCAGTCGCTGAAATCATTTCAGCGTGTTTTCGGAATACCGCAGACAGGCGAGCTTGACCGCGCTACCAAAAACGACCTTTACCGAGCGTATATGGGCATTGTTGAGTCTGTACGTCCCGAATATGTACCTGTAGCGCTTTATCCGGGAACGGTTCTGCGAGAAGGTGCAAGAGGGGATTCCGTGCGGATAATTCAGGAGTACCTGAGTCTTATACATGATACGTACCCGAATATTCCGGCGGTAAGCAACACGGGCTACTTCGGGCAGATCACAAAACAGGCTGTTACCGAATTTCAGCGTCAGTTCGGCATAAATCCGACAGGGATCATAGGCGGAGTGACGTGGGACGCCATAGCAGGCGTTTACTCCGATCTGCGCTATGGATTTGATAAAAGACCCTATCAGAATCCGGGATACACAATTACAGGAGGTTGAGTATGCCATACACCGATTTTCAGAAGCAGCAGCATATCGCAGAGCTGCAAAAATATCTCCAGTCGATAGACAGGGACGAGGGACGTAAGACCTTAGTCATTCCCGATGGTGTTTACGGCAGCAATACTTCTGCTGCTGTACGGGAATTTCAGCGTACTCACGGACTTCCTGTAACGGGAGATACCGACACCGAAACATGGGACGAGATCGTGGCTGCATACAAAAACGGCAATTGCGTCAAACCTCAGCCGTATCCTGCCTTTCCATCGGCAGATTATGTTTGTCAAAACGGATGCAGCGGAATTGTTGTTTATGTCATTCAGGCTATGCTTTGCGAGCTTGGGAAAAGCTATGATAATTTCACGAGAATTGATATATGCGGAAATTATAATATTGCAACAGCCGGAGCAGTTGAGGATTTTCAGCGCAGATGCGGACTTACATGCACAGGATCGGTTGACTGCCAAACATGGAATATGTTGGTTGCCTGCTGCGGTCATAAGTTCTGACAGGATGCAGGAGAATTTTGTCCTCAAAATATGCATAAGCGCTTTGTCGTCATCAAAATTAATGCAGCAGCGTGCAAACCCGTGCGTTGCTGCATTACGTTCTGATTAATTAAAAAATATTAAAATCTCTGAAAGCTATTGCAATTATCGAAAAAAAATGGTATAATATTCAAGTAAGATTTTTGGTGAAACGAAAAATCTTGATCTGTCCCGATAGCTCAGTAGGATAGAGCGGCTGCCTCCTAAGCAGCAGGCCGGAGGTTCGACTCCTCTTCGGGACGCTTAAAAATCTCCGCAGATATGTGCTTCTGCGGAGATAGTTATGCGTTGAGACATTTGTCTCTTACTTAAATATTGAATATTTTAATTCGGAGGTATAATATAATGTCAAAAAATTTTATCGTTGAAACATCTGCACGTCACATCCATGTAACTCAGGAGCATCTTGAGATACTTTTCGGCAAGGGACATGAGCTTACAAAGAAGAAGGATCTTTCTCAGCCCGGACAGTTTGCCTGTGAGGAGAGAGTTACTATCGTAGGTCCTAAGAAAGAGCTTCCGGGCGTTTCTATCCTCGGACCTGTCCGTCCTGAGACACAGGTAGAGCTTTCTGCAACAGATGCGCGTTCGATCGGTATTGCCGCTCCTATAAGAGAATCGGCTGATATTGCAGGTTCGGGCGCATGTAAGGTCATCGGTCCTTGTGGCGAGATCGAAATTTCCGAAGGCGTTATTGTTGCCAAGCGTCATATCCACCTCACACCCGCAGACGCTGAGGAGCTTGGCGTTAAGGATAAGCAGGTAGTATGGGTAAAGGTAAATACTCCCGAAAGAAGCGCTATCCTCGGAGACGTAGTTTGTCGTGTTTCCGAAAAGTATGCGCGTGCTATGCACATTGATACTGATGAATCTAATGCTATAGGCGCACCTCGTGAGCTTTACGGCGAAATAGTTACTGTTGAATAAAAGATACTCGTCTCTGTTGTTCAGTTTGTAATAGAAGCGAGTATATATCAGCTTGCGTAAAAGTTTTACTAATAATGAAAAGCAGTTTTCTATCATAAGAGAACTGCTTTTACATCGTTTCATTTATTTATCTTTATAAACCTTTGTGATACATAAAGTTACAAAAATATTTAAATTTTCGTAGGTAAAAAGCATATGGTAAGAGAAGTCAAGGAAAATGAATTAAATGAACTGCTGCAATTGTACTTATATTTGCACGAAAAGTCATTGCCGGATATGACAGAGCATTTGAGAAATACTTGGAATACTATTATTCAAGATGAAAACCATCATATTATTGTAAATGAGATAGAGGGTAAAATCGTTTCTTCTTGTGTATGTGTTATCATTCCTAATTTGACAAGAAATGTAAGACCATATGCTATCATTGAAAATGTTGTAACGCATGAAAGGTATAGGGGAAAAGGATATGCAACAGTATGTTTAAATTATGCCAAGGCAATAGCAGAAAAAGAAAATTGTTATAAAATGATGCTTCTTACCGGTTCAAAGAAAGAAGCTACATTCAGTTTTTATCAGAATGCCGGATATAACAGCACTGATAAAACAGCATTTATACAATGGCTTGAATAATAAAAAATAACGCCACAGTACTTATGAATGTCATAAATACTATGGCGTTAATATTTTTATGTATGATCTAAGAGGTCTGCAAAATTCTTTCAACAGTCTCTATGAGAATATCGTTATCATCTTTCATGCGAACGGAAATTCGGAAATATCCATCGTCCAGATCATAGCTTTCAGAGCAGTTTTTTATGCGGATCCCCTTTTTCATCAGCAGTTTATCCAGCGGCAGCTCGCACTGAAACAGAAGAAAGCAAGTTTTGGAGGGAAACACAGGGATCCCCAGCCGTGTAAGTTCTTCCGCAAGGTGATTACGTTCGACGGCAACATATTTTCGTGACATTTTCAAGAATTTTTCAGCTTTTACAGCAGCTTCGGCAGCAGCAAGTGCCGCCCCGGAAACGCTGTAAATTCTGCCTGCGTTTTTTATTTTTTCAGCTATTTTTTCATCGCCGCAGAGAGCGTATCCCATAGGCATACCTGCCATTGAAAATATTTTCGTAAATGATTTTATAATAATTATTTTATTGCCAAAACAATTTTTTGCGCTGTATTTTTCTCCGTGGTAAACGAAGTCCATATATCGTTCATCGCAAACCATTATGGTATTTGACCGACGGCACTTTTCGGCAATTATGCTTAAAGTGTACGGAGTTATGACCTCACCCGTAGGATTGTTGGGGCTGCAAAGAAAGATCATATCGGTTTCGGCGTCTATAAATTCGGTGATCTCCGAAGTCACGGTGAAATTTTTTTTTGCAGACAGTCGGATGTTCATTGTATTGCAGCCAAATTGCTCCAACGCACGGCTGTACTCTCCCGAACACGGCGAAAAAACCAATGCTTTTTTTGGACGCAGAGCGCATATCGTTCTGAAAATCAGATCGTCGCCCCCGTTTCCGCAAACTATATTTTCCATTGGGATATTTTCGTATACTGAAAGTTTTTTTCGCAGGAGAGTACAATCCGGGTCGGGATAGTCAGCCCAACGCTGTTTATTTTCAGTTATTGTTTTTTTTACCGACGGAGGGATGCCAAGAGGATTGAGAGCAGCCGAAAAGTCGAGCTTTACGCCGTTGTATCTGTTTCCGCCGAACTCGGGAACGTTCATATAAACACCTCTTAATGAATAAAATAGTTTGGAACCACTGACTAAATACCGCTTTCAGCTTGGCACGCCTTCTGCTTGCAGATTTTATGCAATCTGACAAAAAATCAGACTACACATCTGACGCATCATATTTAATCAGCGATTGCTTAATCAATAGTCATAAGTCGTTTTGATAAGTCAGTCAACTGCTCCATAGTCAACGCTTCTATGCGTACCGATCCAGATATACCGAGTTCAGAAAGCGCTGAATATACGTCGTTTTTTGAAAGTCCCATAATAGAGTAAAGGGCGTTTGCCAAGGTTTTTCTGCGTTGTGAAAAACCTGCTTGCACCATGCGAAAGAAAAATTTTTCCTCATTTGGTTCAAGTTTCGTTTCTTTGTTGATGTCTATTCTGATAACAGCAGAATCCACGTTCGGGGACGGCATGAAGCTGCCTCGTGAAACGCCGAAAAGCTGTTTAACGGTTCCGTAATAGTTCACGCCGACTGTTATCGCGCCTGATTCACGGCTTCCGACTTTGGCGCAAAGACGCTGAGCCGCTTCTTTCTGCACCATAACGGTTATGGAATCTATTGGAAGCCTGCTTTCAAGAAGAAGCATTATAACAGGGGAGGTTATATAGTATGGCAGATTAGCGCAGACGGCGGCTTTCAGTCCCGAGAAATCTTCGGAAATAATTCTTCGCAGATTGGCTTTCATAACATCTTCGTTATATATTTTAATGTTGTCAAATCCGCTGAGAGTTTCCCGAAGCACGGGCATAAGCCTTGTATCTATCTCGACCGCTGAAACCTTGTCCGCACGGAGGGCAAGTTCTTTTGTAAGAACGCCGATCCCCGTACCGATCTCAAGAATACCATACCCCTTTTCTGCATTGCCCATTTCAGCAATTTTCGGGCATATATCGGGATTGATTATAAAATTCTGCCCCAATCCTTTTGAAAAATTGAAGCCATGTCGGCTTAGAATATCCTTTACCGTACTGATATTAGTTAGATTCATCTGTTTTCTCCTCGGCGGAATGAGGCTGTTTATCGGCAAACTCATGCTGCTTTGCATCGTTCAGCTTGCTCATATCGTTTACAAGGTAATCCGCTGAACGATATGCCCGCTGAAAATCCATGTCCTTAAAATATGCCTTTATATCGACAAAATCGCCGTCTATAACAAGGTCGAGTCCGCTTATCTGCCGTCCTGCGTATTTTTTTGCGGCATAAGCGATATACTCGTCTATCTCACGCGCGCACATTTCGCCGCCGATAACATTAATTTTCATAAGAGCCCTCCGTTCGTCTGCCTGACGCTGTGAAACTGCGTCATCCGGCATTTTTTAGTTTATCTATGATTTTTTCGGCACATTTCATGCCGTCTGCGGCTGCTGAAATAATTCCGCCCGCATAGCCTGCGCCCTCACCGCACGGATAAAGACCTGAAAAACTCAGTGATTCGAGGTTTTCATTGCGTTCGATCCTTACAGGCGAGCTGCTTCGGCTTTCAACGCCGGTAAGAACAGCTTCGGGAGCGTCAAAGCCTTTGATCTTTTTTCCCATTTCCAAAATGCCCAGTCTCAAAGAAGCGCATACAAAGTCGGGAAGATATTCTTCCGGACGAGCAGGCTTAACTCCCGGGCGATAGCTTGGCTTCACTTTGCCGAAGCTTTCAGTCAGTCTGTTTTCGAGAAAGTCTCCAACGGTGACGGCAGGAGCAGAGTAGTCTGAACCTCCTGCAGCAAATGCCTTTTCCTCGATATTCCGCTGAAAATACATACCTGCAAGAGGGTGCTTACTGCCATAGTCATCGGGAGTCACATTCACCAGCAGCGCACTGTTTGAATTAACGGCATTTCGAGCAAAGCAGCTCATACCGTTTATAGCAAGACGACCCTCCTCCGAAGAAGCTGCTACGACTTCTCCGCCGGGACACATGCAGAATGTATACAAAGCCCGACCGTTGGGCAGGTGTACGGCAAGCTTGTAGTCGGCTGCTTTTAATGCGGGATGTCCTGCAAAATCGCCGTACATAGCGGTATCAATGTCTTTTTTCAGATGTTCTATGCGCACGCCCACCGCAAAGCTTTTTTGCGTAAGGCAGGTTTTTTTCTCGTACAGCAGCTCAAAAACATCTCTTGCGCTGTGTCCCGTGGCAAGTATAACGCTGTTTGTTTTAATAGCATGACAGCCGGCGTCGTCCGTATATGAAACCGATGAAATACAGCCGTTTTTCGTCTCGAATCCGTCGAATTTTGCTCCGAAGCGAACTTCTCCGCCCAGCTCTGTAACTCGTATTCTGAGTTTTTTCACTACATCACGCAGTTTGTCTGTGCCAATATGCGGTTTTGCAAGGTAAAGGATCTCCTCGGGAGCGCCGAATTCGGTCAGCCATTGCAGTATTTGAGGTATACGTTTGTCTTTAATGCCGGTTGTAAGCTTTCCGTCAGAAAAAGTTCCGGCGCCGCCCTCGCCGAACTGCACATTGTTTTCTGGATCGAGATTACCGCCGTTTTGGAACGTTTCAACGGCTTTTACGCGGCTGTCTGCGTCCTGACCGCGTTCAAGAACAATTGGATTCAGTCCGGATATTGCAAGAACCAATGCCGCAAACATTCCGGCAGGGCCAAAGCCTATTACAACGGGCCGTGTTTCGGATGATATTTTGGGGATTTTATAAACGTACTTCTGTACAGTAACTGCGTTTTTATTATGTTTAAGCAGACGTTCTTCGTCTTTTGCAGAAATATCGGCAGAAATAATGAAATGAACATCGCTTTTGCGTCTTGCGTCAATGGATTTTTTTGAAAGCTTTGCAGATTTTATGCGGTTAACCGGAACTTTCAGTTGACGCGCGCAAAGCTCTTTTAAATCGCTGAAATCAAAGTCAAGAGGGACTCTTATATTGCTTACACGAATCATTTTACCTCCTGTTTCAGGGATATTCCGCAGCTTCCGCCGGCAAGCATTCCCGACGACCACGCCCATTGGAGGTTATAGCCGCCGCAATCGCCCGCAGTATCGAGAATTTCACCGCAGAGATATAGTCCCTTGTGAAGCTTGGATTGAAGATTTTTGTCCACGCATGAACTGTGTATTCCTCCCATGGTGGACTGCGCATTTTGCCATGGCGAACAGCCTGTGACTTCAAATGTCAATGCTTTTATATTGTCAAGGAGAGCAGCCTTGTCCCTGTTGGAGATCGTGGAAATTTTGTCGGTCAGCGGTCGGCATATTGACCTTTTCACCAGATATACCGCTAAATTTTTTACGAAAATACCCGTAAGAAGTTCCTCCAAAGGCATGTCGCCTCTGCTTTTTACTATTTTGCCGAGGTAGTTCATAAGCTCGTTCATCGAAATATCGGGGATAAGGTCGGCTTGAAGCTTAAGACTGCCCTCATAGTCCGAAAAAAGATAAGCCAAATTGAATACGCAGATTCCAGAGATATTATTTTCATTGAATTGAAGCTCTCCTTTTTCGGTGCGGAGTATTTTGCCTCCTGAGAGAGCGGAGATCTCGCCTTTTACTCGAACGCCCTTCAAACCTTTGAGTTCATTTGTATTTACTCTGAGAGGCGCGGCGGCAGGACAGATTTTTGAGGTTTTGTAGCCCATATTTTTCAAAATCCGCATGATAGCTCCGTCTGTACCGAGTGAAGGGGCAGCGTAGCCGCCGGCAGCTGCAATAAGCCGCCTGCACAGTATTTTTCCGTCTTTGAAGTTAAGCTCAAAACCTCCGTTTTTAGGCGATATTCCTGTAATTTCACAACCGCATAGTTCTTCTGCTCCGAGGGCGGCGAGCTTTAGGCGCATAGCGTTCAGTATAGTGGTTGAACTGTTGCTTCTCGGGTAAACTCCACCCTCTCTGCCTTCGCTGCCGTTTACGCATAAAACTCCTAAGTAATCGGTGAAAAAAGACTTGTAATCGGGCATTTCAGCGATAACTTTCATAGCGTTTACAGAGCCGTGATAGTTGTATTCTGACAAGTTCAGATTGCTCAGATTGCATTTGCCGTTGCCCGAGGCGATGATTTTTTTTCCGACTCTTGGCAGTTTTTCAATAATAGTGACATGTGCGGAACGGCAGACCTCTTTTGCTGCAATGGCAGCTGAAAGTCCCGAGGCTCCTCCGCCTATAATGGCTATATCTGTTGTCATTATATCACCTCATTCGGGTAAAATTTCCAACGAAACGATTTCAGGAAGATTAAAAAGACGTACAGGGTACGGAGAATCGCCAATTCCCGAGGTTATGAACATTGCACCGCCGTTATATTTAAACCACCCCTTATCGTAAACTTTGACGCTCCTTAAAGTCGGTAGGATTTTTCCGCTGAAAGAATCGTACAAAGTCCCTATGAAAGGCAGTCTTGCCATTCCGCCGTGAGTGTCGGCGCACATGGTCAGATCTGCACCGAAAGCGGCAAACTTTTCGTAATTCGGAATGTGTGCCAAGAGTATGTTATAGCAGCTTTCATCGGGCAGAAAAGCGTTGTTAAGGTCGAAAGTTGACGTGTAATATACATTATCAATGCCCATTATCCTAAAGCGGCTGCCTTTCAGTTCCAATGTTTCTTCTGTGTAGCACATGACATGCACGCCCGAATCAGAAAGCATTGATAGGTAGTTTTCAGACGTATCATGATCGCCCGGGACAAAGTATTCCGGATAATCTTTTGCGATGTTCTGCATAAGCTGTATGGCGATACATTTTTCTTCAACGCTGCTGTCGCGGCTGTACATATCTCCGAGAACAAAGACCGCATCAGGGCTGATCTGTTCCAGCTCAGAGAGTATTCTGTCATTTGAAATACTTCCGTCATGTGCGTGGAGATCGCTTAAAACGGCAAACCGTACAGGTTCGGTGATTTTTGAAGAAGTCAAAGAAGTCTCGTTAATTTTCAGGTAATAATTATTGTATCGCCAGAAGAAAAATATTATTAAAACAGCAGCCCAGAATCTTATCCACGGGTGTTTTTTATTTTTCTTTTTAGAAATTTTATTTTCCATGCTGTTCCTCAATTATATGTACGTCAAGCTGATTATACGGAATTTCGATTCCGCTTCTGTCAAAAAGTCGTTTAACCGTTTCGTTCAGGGTATAACGTACCTCCATGAAGTCGTCGTTTTTCACCCAAACAAGCACGTCTATGGAAATAGAGCTTTCCTTGTGACTGCCCATTCTAACTATGGGGGCAGGGTCGTTGAGTATCATTTTATCTTCCGATACTGCGGTCAGGATAAGCGAACGCGCCACGCTGAAATCGGTGCTGTAGCTTATATCAAAGCTCATCTCCACTCGTCGTGTAGGAGTTTCGGTGTAGTTTATAAGACGTGCTGATGTAACGTTTCCGTTGGGGATAAGTATTATCTTTCCGTCAAAAGTGCTGAGTTTGGTATAGAGAACTCCTATCGCTTCAACTCTGCCAACCGTGCCGTCAAGCTCTACTGTATCTCCGGCAGAAAACGGTTTTGAAAAAAGGATTATAAAGCCGCCGCAAAGGTTCGTCAGACAGTTTTGAAGCGCAAGAGAAGCGGCAAGTCCGGCAGCGCCGAGGATAGTGATCATAGACGACATCGGTACGTTCAGTACAGAAAGAGCCATTACCGCTACAATAGCGTAAAGAATGATGCGTATTACGGAAACAAGAAAGTTCCTTGCTGCGTCATCCACGCTTGAACGCTTCATTGCCTTTGAAATTATTTTACTTATCAGCCGTGAGAGTATCACGCCGACAACAAGAATTATAAGAGCTATTATAAGCAGCGGAAGTATCCCTTTAAAATATTCAACGATACCCGTAAAAAAGCCCGAAGCCTTATCCACCTGATCCTGTATTACCTCAGCGACCGGGGGAGCGGTGGTAGTCTCTATGATCTCATCATCCAAAATCGTTCACTCTCCTTATCGGCAGCAGCGCTGCGGACACAATATTCTACATTTTATTATAGCAGAAAAAAAAGGATTCGTCAATCAAAGTTTTGTATTTTTAACATTATTGTTATTATTAATATATTTAATATTGTGAAAACTATTGAAATTTTTTTGAAAATGTTGTATAATTGTATGTAACAAAAAGAAAACATGAAATATCCAAGGAGGAATTAAAAATGAAAAAAATATTGATCGCGGCGACAGCAATAGTTTCTGCCGCAGCTGCTGCGAGTACTGTCGTTTTTGCAGCGTCAAGATATTCTGCGGACGACCTGAAAAGCCTCAGCAGTTCTTTGCTCGGCGAATCGCAGATAAAGGCAGAGCATGATGTTGACGGCGACGGTACGGTGGACGTTTACGACCTTGTTACAATGCGGAAGACATTTGAGGGTACGGGAGAATTTTCTGAACAGATCATCGACATGTCTGAGCAGAACGTTAAGTATATCGGCAGAAATATTTATGATAAAAATAACGTTGCATGGCTTGTTCAGAGCGGTTCGGCAGTGGAATTCAGCGTTACTGCAAGATCTGCCGAAATAACGATAAACGGCGACGGATTTACCGAAAGCGATGAAAAATACCGGCCCAGATATGCTGTTTTGGTTGACGGAGAAATCATTCTGGATGAGCTCTTAAGCGTAAAGGAAAAGACAGTAAAGCTCTTTGAAGGCGAAACTTCAAGGACTGCCGAAATCAAGGTGATACATCTTTCCGAAGCCAATAACGGCGCTGTCGGCGTAAGCGATCTTAAGGTCGATTCCGATGTATCCGTTCCAGCTGTCCCTACAGCCAAAAAAGACCTTGCTATCGAGTTTATCGGGGATTCCATTACATGCGCTTACGGTGTTGAGGGCAAAGATCAATACGAGGGCTTTAAGACTTCTACTGAAAACTTCATGAAATCCTATGCCTATCTAACCGCAAAGCAGCTTGATGCGGATTACAGCGCAGTAAGCTACAGCGGACACGGAATAGTATCTGGCTACAGTCAGAACGGCGATGCGGAAACGGGCAGCCTTGTTCCCGATTATTACGATTACGTTGGAAAATTAGGCGATTATAAGGTCAATTGGGACTTTGATTCACATAAGTATGATGTGGTCGTTATTAATCTCGGTACAAACGACAATACCTACGCTTCTAAAGACTATGAGACAAGAGGCGTTGAGTATGCTGAAAAATATGCGGAATTTCTTGCTCATATCCATGAGGTGAATCCTGATGCGTACATTATATGCACAGTGGGAACAATGGGCTGTACGGAGATGTACCCATACATTGAAATGGCTGTGGACAGCTTCAAAAAATCCACGGGTTATGACAGAATAATGAGCTATTTGTCGGCAACTCATACTCAGGCAGACGGTATGGGTTCGGATTGGCACCCCTCCGAGAAAACTCAGCAGAACAGCGCATATGTTCTTGCGGATAAGATATGCAATGCGTTGGGAATTGAGTCTGATCAGATCGGTATTGACGTAGCTTCTGAGGCGAAATACAGCACAGTTTCGTCAGACGGAGCGATGATGTCCGATTACTTTTCAGACTGGGATCACTCTTACCATATCACTACGGTTACGGGCGGAACAAGCAAAGAGTCCATACAGTCCTTTGTCAGTGGTATCGACCTGAAAAAGGGCGGAAAGTATCGTCTAAGTTTTCAGATCGAAACCGGCGACGGAAATGAAATACCTTTCGTTATAAGAAGCAGGTCAACTGGCGAAGTTATCTGCAAGGATACATTTACGGGAACAGGTTCAAAAACTCCTTATGAAGCTGAATTTGAATCGCCTGTTACTGCTGATGCGGAAATGGTATTTTCTCTCGGCGGACTTGACAGTATGCGTATGAGCCTTTACGAAGTAAAGGTCGTAAAGTTTGAATAATGTCATTTTATTCACAATTGATCAATTATAAGAACCACGGATAAAAACGTGCTGAGTATAATTATCAACAGAAAAGAGGTCTATAATGAAATTTATAAAAAAATTGTCCGCAGTGGTTCTTTCGTGCGCTATGACGATCACATGCCTGAACTCCGTCAGATCGTTCAAAACCGATGCAGCGGCTGTGATCAGCATTTCGCCATTCGACAAATATGAAGTCAATAACGGAATATTTGAAGGCTGGGGAACTTCGTTATGTTGGTGGGCAAACAGAACAGGTTACTCCGACAGTTTTGCACAGCAGACAGCCGACTTGTTTTACGGCGAGGATGGTCTGAGAATGAATATTGCACGATTTAATATCGGTGGCGGAGACGATCCCACACACAGACATATTACGAGGACGGATTCCAATATGCCGGGATATACCGTAATAAATAACGGAAATGTAACCTATGACTGGAATTCCGATCACAATCAAAGAAATGTTCTGAAACGCGCTATTGCGGCAGCAGGCGACGACATGATAGTTGAGATGTTCTCAAATTCTCCGCCTTACTACATGACAAAAAGCGGATGCTCAAGCGGCGCTACAGACGGCGGAAAAAATAATCTGAAGGATGATTATTATGATGATTTTGCAGAGTATCTTGCCGAAGTAACCGCGCATTATGAAAAAGAGTGGGGAATTGACGTTCAGAGCATTACCGCA
Organism: uncultured Ruminococcus sp.; assembly: GCA_947627275.1. Lineage (GTDB taxonomy): Bacteria > Bacillota > Clostridia > Oscillospirales > Ruminococcaceae > Ruminococcus. Next base: position 15,939 of record CANQVK010000002.1, read on the forward strand.
ATGAACGAACCTTACACGAATTTCTGGTACGCTAACAGTCCGAAGCAGGAGGGCTGCCACTTTGATCAGGGCGAGTCGGAATCGAAAATCATACTTGAGCTTCAGAAATCTCTTGAGAAACGCGGATTGAATGATATTATCATATCAGGCTGCGATGAAACTTCTATAGATACTCAGATCAGTTCATACAATAAGCTTTCATCAGACGCCAAGAATGCCATAGATAGAATAGATACGCATACTTATTCGGGAAGCAACCGAACAGGCTTGAAGGATACAGCGGTTGCGGCGGGAAAAAATCTTTGGATGAGCGAGGTGGACGGAGGAAGTACCGCCGGAACTAACGCAGGCGAAATGGGGGCAGCGCTGTGGCTTGCCGACAGAATCACTGCTGACTGCAACGGGCTTAACTGTTCTGCATGGATCCTTTGGCAGGCGATCGACAACCATATATCTTCTGTCGGATATAACGGAAATAAGGACAAAGGAATGGTTGACGTAAATAAAGGTTACTGGGGACTTGCCGTTGCTGATCATGACAAGGATACAATTATTCTTACAAAAAAATACTATGCCTTTGGTCAGTATTCACGTTATATCAGACCGGGCATGACTATGCTGAAAGCGTCGGATTCAACCATGGCTGCTTTTGACGAAAAAAATGGACAGCTCGTACTCGTCAGCTATAATACATCGGGTTCTGAAAAGGAAATGAATTATGATTTATCCGAGTTCTCGTCTGTCGGAAATTCGGCGAAGATAATTCGTACAAGCAACACTGAAAACTGGAAGGACGCAGGAAAAGCAGAGATCGCAAACAGTATGCTCAAAACGAAGCTGCCTGCAAATTCCGTTTCAACATTTATTATTGAAGATGTAAAAGGAAGCAGTATTCCTGAAAATCCGATCGACCTCAGTAAGGCTGTCTTAAGCGGAAGCAACAGCTGGAAAAATGATACCTCAACTGATTATACCAAAGCGTTTGACGGTAAAAGTTCAACGTATTTTGACGGGCTCGGCGAAGGTTGGGTACAGGCTGATCTTGGTCAGAACTACGATATTTCTGCTATAGGATATATTCCAAGAGCGGGATATGAATACCGAATGGCAGACGCAATGTTCATGTTTTCAGAGGACGGTACAAACTGGAACAAAGCATATACAGTCTTAGGCAAACCAAGCAGCGGCATTCACTATGTTACGAAATTTACTTCATCAAATACCGCACGATATGTCAGATTCCAGACTCCCGGCGGAACACCGAATAACGATATAAATAAGGATAACAGCTATTGCTGCAATATTGCGGAAATTCAGCTTTACGGTGTTCTGAGCGTTAAGGAGCGGTTTGTCAAGATTGTTCCCGAGTCAATTTCGGGAAGCGCATCATGGAAGCAAAACGAAGCAACAAACTACGAAAAAGCCTTTGACGGAGATACAGCCACATATTTTGACGGATTAAAAAACGGCTATGTTCAGGTTGATCTGGGCGGAGCGTACAAAATACAGGCTGTTGGTTACAGTCCGAGAAAGGGTTACGAATACAGAATGCCCGATTGCATGATACAGATTTCTTCCGACGGGATAAGCTGGGAAACAGTATATACTTTTGATAGAAAGCCGGTATTCGGAATGAATTACATCACTGATCTCGGTTCGGACGTAACTGCAAGATATGTCAGATGTATTGTTCCCGAAGGCAAACCGACAAACAGCTATAATTCAGACGACGTATATAATTTCAATATTGCGGAATTTGAAGTTTACGGAGAACCCTCAGCGGTTGTGAAGTATGACGTCAATATGGACGGAGCTTTCAGCGTTGCAGACGCTGTACTTCTTCAGAAATGGCTGCTTGCAGTTCCCGATACACGGCTTGACGACTGGAAAGCTGCTGATTTATGTGAGGACGGAATAATTGATGTTTATGATTTGTGTCTCATGAAAAGAGAATTGAAAAAAGCAAATTAATTTTTACGGTTCACTTCGGATTCTTCGCAAGACTTACACGGAATCCGAAGTGAACCGTTAATTATATTTTTATTTGGCAAGGAGAGATCAAATTTGGAAGTAAGTATGAAATACTTTGTGAAAGTTGGTAATAAAAAATATGTCCCCGTGCATTTGGAATCCGTATCGACTACAGGTCAATATTTTATAGGCTGGCACACGAAAAGCAGAACTTCAATATATTTTTATCAAACTGTTCGCCAAAAAGGCGGTAAGGTATATGGAAAAATCATTACATCACGAGAGCCTTTTGATGACGTAAACGAGGGGCTTGGGAAAATTGTATGGTTTGAAGAATATGGCTTTGTGAAAGTTGTTTTTCACGTATGGGGTTCTATGGAAAGCGAATCAAAAAGAATATATTTTGACCGTGATTTGTATGAACGAAAGAAAAAGGAACTTCATGGCGAGTAATACAATAAATCAGTACAATTAAAAAATATTAGTGCGAATAAAAATTTCCGCCCGATCTGCGTAAAGTCGTAGTTCGGGCGGAATTTTAGTTTTCTTGTTTTAGAAAACAGCTTACGTAGGCTCCGTATTAACGTCAGCAGTTTTATTCTCTGATTTTCTGCTTAACGCCGAGAAGATCCCGTAAAGTATAAACAGCGCGACTGCCGAAACTGCAAATATACAACAGACTGTAAGAAAACTGCTTGTAAACATCCTCATAGCTGAGGTATATGCGGTGTATATTTGAGATTGTTTGATCGTGAATGCGGAAAAATAGTCTGTATTTATCAGGTAGACGCAGGGAACTCCGCCTAACACTCCTGCCGAAAGAGCCGATGCTCCGAGCCAGTACAGAGTATCCTTGGTGCATTTGAAATTGCATACCACAAGTACCAGCGCAAGTATTGCCGAAGCTCCGATGCACATGATTTTCATTGTAGGCAGACTTGAATAAATCGGACTTATTTTGCTGAGAACGCCATGTTCCTCAAGCGATGAGAATTTATAAACATCACAGTATTGCCAAATTATCTTGTAGGCATCCTCCTTGGCAGACTTAAGTTTAGCGTAGTAAGGATCATTTTCGTTTTTTATTTCGTAATTTATGCTTTGAGCGTATTCCTTGTAGAAATCAGTGATCGAAGAATCAAGCCTTTCATTCGGAATTTCGGGCGATAGATAGTCAGAATTTCCGAGGTGCATAAATCCGGATTTGATCTTTTCGTTTATGATCTCCTGTAAATATTCATCATCGAGAGCTTCCATATAAACGTCGGACGGAATCCCTGTAACGGCATATTGTTCGGTAAAAATTTTTTTAAGCTCCTTGTGAACAAGTCCGCTTATTTCTTTTTCTTCCGTAAGCTCAGTTAATCTTTTCTGAGTAAGGAAACTGTCCGCAACGATACATCCTGCCGATCCGATAAGTGCAAATATAAGAAGAACGGAAGCTATAAACGAACTAACATACGATCCTGCACTTTTCATGTCAATCAGCCTCCTTTTCTGTATAGAAAGCTTTTTCCGTCAGCTCGCATATTGCGCCTATACGCCTGTCCGATGCGCCGAGAAGTTCACGTTTGCAGGTATAAAGAGTAAGCCTGTCATCTTCAGTTGGAGTGATATATTTTCGGTTGTCGCTTCCGAACTCGATAAGCTCCGTGACTTTATAGGTGAATTTGCCGTAATTCGTATAGACTGTAACAGTGTCGCCCTCCTTGACCGAAGAAAGATCGGCGAAAAATGTATCAACATGAGCCGAGACCACGGAATTTCCCTTAATTCCGAAAACGGACGAACTGGAGGACTGACATGCGCCGTGTTCAAGCAGTTCAGGAGTCGTTCCCCAGTAAACAGGAACGTTTATTCCGAGAGCCTCTGCGCTTACGACAGCGTAAAGCTCACCGAATGCCGGACGTTCGGGTTCGCCTGTTTCGGATGTTTTTCCGCTGTAATCCAGATCTATATCGCTGTCTTTTATCACAAGACCGTTGGTGGCATCGGAATGAGGGTCGTATGGGTCTGATTTGAGACTGCCCATAAATGCAATATTTGCATAGGTTTTAAGCTTGTCCGCAGGTTTGACGGCTGCCGCCGCAATTATACCCGAGCATACAGCCATAAGCAAAACGGGAGTGACGATGTGCAGAGGGATATTTTTTTTATTCCTTTTATCGCTCATATTAACCCTCTTTTTTCTTTCCAAAAGATTTTTTGACCATAACAGCCGCACCGACAACGCCTACAGCAACAAGTGAAGCGGCAAGAGCGAAAATTCCTCTGCGGTCATATCCCGTAGCCGCAACGGAGTCCCTCGCGGAACTCATTGCCACAAGCTTTCCGTTCTCGTCTCTCATTGACAGTACAATGTCGCTGTCGTTCAGTTCGTCAACGCTTAGAGTAAGTCCGAGTTGTTCTGTAACTCCTGCCATCTGATCTATGATTTCAGCTTTGTTGTCAAGAGGAAGCTGTTTTAAAAGGCTTTTGTAGTCCTCGGGAGAAAGATTTGCAATAAATACCGTCTGTTGGTCAGGCGTGAGGGACGCGATATATGCACGTTTTTCATCAAGGGACATAGCAGCGAAATCTTTAGCGCTTATTCTTTCAAATGTAGATCCGTCGGGAAGGGTGAGCGTTATCGTGTCCTTATCTTGTGAATTCCCTGAATTACCGCCATTATCAGTGTTCCCTCCGGAGTGGGCGTTTCCGCTTTCTGATGGTACAGCGGTAGTCGCGCTTCCCTGCGTAGGGGACTGCGCCGCAGTGGTTACCGCAGGGGTCGGTGTTGAGGGAGCGTATCCGCTGTCGGCAAGAAGCTGATCTATCATATCCTGATTCATGTCCCTGAGCGTAGCCATGTAGCTGTCGATAAGCTCTGGGGGATAAAGCTCGGGGTCTTCGTAATATCTGTTCCAGCCTGCCTGAATAAGGCTTTCGGGCAGTCCCATAGAACGTGCAAGAGCCGCAGCTTCATCGGGAGTGGCGGCAACTGCTGACATGGAGGGTACGGCAAGACCTATGCAGAGCACTGCGGCAGGTAATATTTTAAATAAATTTTTACGCATAATGTTCTCCTTTAGTTGTCACTATACCGCTTTGCAGAAATCTGCTGAGCGGCGTCAAATTTACGTATGCAATTTATAGCAAACGACAAAATATTTTGGCGTTTGCTATTTGCCGATCCGCACGTAGCGAACGTTAGTGAGCGAATGTGCGAGGCAATTAAAATCAAAATTATAGTGAACGTCAAATTTATTTTGATGTTCACTATAATTATACCCTTTTTAACCCATTATGTCAAGCGAAGATAAGAATTTTCAAAAATTTTTCAAAAAGAGTAAATTCCATTGTGGAATTTACTTAAAAAATATTTATTGAGATTTATTTCCGCGTCTGTTGCAATTTTGAAGCTAATATGGTATAATAGATATGTATGTACTTTGAAAATATATACTCACCGCTGTTGCAATGCTGTACACAGCTTATTCATGATTTGCAATAGTGCCGGGTATGAAAGAGGTGCGAATGTGGAAAGTGTAATAACCTTTAGCGGAGAATCGGTCAGAAAGATAAATTTTGCCATGCAGCAGAATTATGTGCCGATATTCCGAAGCATAACGCTAAAAAATACCAGTGATACGGATCTTTGTGCGGTAACGGTCCGCATAAGCTTTGAGCCTGATTTTGCGAAAGCCTATGAATCCGCTCCTATGGATATATCCTCGGGGGAAACCGTTGAGCTTTCTCCCGTAAATATAATAATTTCACCCGAATACCTATTCGGGCTGACAGAAAAAGCGGTTGGCTGCGTTACTTTGGAAGCTGTCTGCGGAGGAAAAACGGTAGGCAAAAAAACCGAAAATATCGAGCTTCTTGCTTATGATCAATGGACGGGTTCGTCTCTTATGCCCGAGATGATCGGAGCGTTCGTTACGCCGAATCATCCGAAGGTTCGCGACATAGTTTCAAAAGCGTCGGTGTACATGAAGAAATGGAGCGGCGATCCGTCGTTCACTGGTTATCAGACGTGCAGTTCAAATGCCGTAAAAATGCAGATGGGAGCGGTTTACGCTGCGCTTCAGGCGGAAAATATTGCGTATGCGCCGCCTCCTGCAAGCTATGAAACGGCTCAGCGTGTGCGTACTCCCGACGTTGTGCTGGAGGGCGGATTCGGTACGTGTCTCGACCTTGCCGTGCTGTACTGCGCCTGCCTTGAATGTATTGACCTTAATCCTATTCTGATAGTAATAAAAGGTCATGCCTTTGCGGGCTGCTGGCTGGAGGAGGAAACCTTTCCCGACTGCATTCAGTACGATTGTTCTGCGCTTGCCAAACGTACAGCAAAAGGTGTTGATATTATATCAGTTGTGGAATGTACCGACTTTACCGCCGGCAAGGGGATAGATTTCGATACTGCCGAGGTACATGGCGTTTCAAAGCTTATCAATGCGGAGGACTTTGAATATGCTGTTGATATAAAGCGTACAAGGGCGAGCGGAATACGTCCTATTCCTTTGAGAATATCCGATGGCGGCAGTTTTAAGACGGCGAACTACGGTAAGCGGAAAAAATCGGAAATAACATCAGCTCCGAAAGAAATCAAGGCTGTGGGAAATATCCGTTTAAATTCGGAGTGCGGCGAAATAACCAAGCAGCAGATCTGGGAGAGAAAGCTTCTTGATCTCAGTTTGAGAAACAGTCTGCTGAATTTTCGATATTCCGTATCGAGCGTAAAGCTGATCACCGCCGACCTCAGCCGTCTGGAGGATGAGTTATCGGGCGGCGGAGAATTTCGTCTTTGTCCTGCTCCGTCTGACGCTATTTTGCAGGCGGCGGACGATAATCTGTTCGAGCTTGAAAACGACAAGGGACACATTGCCGCAATTGCAGACGAGGAAATGAAAAGTCATCGTCTCAGAACGTATTCTACCGCCTCCGAGCTTGAAAGAGCTATGGCGAAGCTGAGACGGCAGGCGAAAGTAAGTCTTGAAGAAAACGGAGCAAACACTATATACCTTGCCCTCGGTTTTCTCGAATGGTATGAGACTGACCGCAGCGAAAAACCAAGATACGCTCCGCTTATACTTGTGCCTGTTAATATTACCCGAAAAATACAGGATAAGGCTTATACAATAAAAATGCGCGACGAGGGTGTGCAGGTCAATATAACTCTCCTTGAAATGCTGCGTCAGAATTTCGGGATAGACATACAGGGATTGAGTCATATGCCCGAGGATGAACACGGAGTTGACATACCGTTTATTCTGACGGTCATACGTCAGGCTGTTATGGCTAATTCACGTTGGGACGTCAAGGAGCTTGCGTTTATCGGACAATTTTCGTTCAGCCGTTTCATAATGTGGAACGACATTCGCAGCCGCTCCGATGAATTGGTAAAAAACAAAGTGGCGGCAAGTCTTATATCGGGAAAGACCGAGTGGCAGGGAGGAGATATATCAATATCTCCCAATGAGCTTGACAGCAGCGTTCTTCCGTCGGATATGGCGGTACCGATCGCAGCGGATTCTTCTCAGTTAGCTGCAATATACGCCGCTAATTCGGGCAAAAGCTTTGTTCTGCACGGCCCTCCCGGAACGGGAAAATCCCAGACGATCACGAATATAATCGCAAATGCGCTGTATCATGACCAAACGGTGCTTTTTGTGGCTGAAAAAATGGCGGCTCTTGAAGTTGTTGAAAATCGTCTGAACAAAATAGGTCTTGCGCCGTTTTGTCTGGAACTTCATTCAAATAAGTCACGTAAGAGGGACGTTCTGAAGCAACTGGAGGACGTGTTGAACATAAGCGGAAACGGTTCTCCTGCCGAGTATGCCGCCGAAGCCGAAAAGATTTCCGGACTCCGCCGTGAACTCAACGGCACGGCAGAGGAAATACACAGGCTGCGCAGTTATGGAATGTCGCTGTACGATGCGGGAATAAGGGCTGAGCAAAATTCTGAATACGGTGGAAAGTTCGTATTTTCAGAAGATATTCTCAAAACTGCGTCAGCCGAAAAAATCAGTCAATGGCGCAGCGAGCTTGAAAATCTTGCCGCAGCAGGAAACGGGTTCGGCGACGTAGTCAATACGCCTTTGAAATGCTGCAAGCTTGCGGTTCACGCTCCCGATACAAGGGTCAGACTGGCGGAAAAGCTTACAGAATTCAAATCGGCTCTTAAAGCCTTGGATAACGAAATAAAGCTGCTTTCCGATTTTTCGGGCAGAAAACGTATAAGCTACAGGCAGTATACCGCAGAGAACGAGCTTATAAAAATCGCGCACGCCGATGGCGAAATAATTCTCGGGATCCTCAGCGGGGACGTATGGGAACGCCTTAATGAAACAGTAAAGCAGCTTATAAAAAATGGCAGAGAACAGCAGAGACTTAAATCGGAAATTTTGGCTGAATTTGAAATATCGGTTTTGGGTTATGACAGCGGCAAGGCTCTTGCGGACTGGAAATCGGCGCAGAGCAGTTGGTTTATCCCAAAACTGGTGAACAGCGGCAGACTTATAAAGGAGCTTAATTCCCATTCATAGGAGCTGAAAACGGTCACTAAGCAGAATTTCCCTGAATACTGCGGAAAACTCAGCCAACTGAAAGCTCTTACCGATGAAGTGAAAAATATACCTGCTGATGTTCTGGAGCTGTTCAGCAGCTGTCAGGGGCTTATCATAGGAGAAAAAACGAATTGGGAAGCAGTCGGAAGGGCTGTGGAAATTTCCGAAGCCCTCAGGGACGGAATACGTAAAGCTCCGTTTACGGCTGAGGAAAAGATCAGTATTTCAAAGAATATAACGAATTATTACGGCACGGCTTCCTCAAAGGCTGATATAAGCGATGTGACTGAGGAGCTTTTTGCGGATAACAGCCGTTTCGGGAAGATAATTTCCGAGCTTTCGGAGGAATACGAGCTTTCTTTTGACAGTCTTGAATCGGAAAACTGGCAGACTGAGGCTAAGCTGCAGGCTGACAGAGTTATCGCAGCTTTGCCTATGCTTAAGGAATGGACGGGGATAATGGATATTTGCCGCCGTCTTGAAGAATCGGGCATTGGAAATATCGCAGAAGCTTATCTTGAGGGCAGAGTTTGCGCAAATGATCTGCTTAAAGCATTTGAATGCGATCTGTTCAGCGGACTTGTTTCAATGACAATATCCGAGACTCCAGTCCTGACAAAATTTCAGGGCACGCTTTTCGAGGAAACTATCAGAAAATACGGCAGCGAGCTTGAAAAATTCCGCAGCCTGACTATACAGGAGCTTACGGCAAAGCTGTCTGCCAGGATACCTGCTTCGGACGATGCCGATGCGGAGCTTGCCATACTGAAAAAAGCAATAAAAAGCGGCGGCAGAGGCATGTCTATCCGCAGACTTTTTGAGAGTATGCCGAAGCTTCTCAGGCGGCTGTGTCCCGTAATGCTCATGAGTCCCATGTCGGCGGCGCAGTACATAGACCCTGCTTCTCCAAAGTTTGATTATGTTATTTTTGACGAGGCATCGCAGCTACCGACATGTGAAGCGGTAGGCGCTTTATCGAGAGGGGAGAACGTTATTATAGCCGGCGACCCGAAGCAGCTTCCTCCCACAAGCTTCTTTTCGGCGTCGCATGTTGACGAGGATAATTACGAAAAGGAAGATCTTGAGAGCCTTTTGGATGATTGTCTTGCGCTTTCCATGCCGAGCGAACATCTTCTTTGGCATTACCGTTCCCGTCATGAAAGTCTGATAGCTTACAGTAATGCTAAATATTACGACAACAAGCTGTATACATTCCCGTCGCCCGACAACAGAATATCTAAGGTTACACATATAGCGGTGGAGGGCTTCTACGACAGGAGCAATTCACGTACAAATAAAGCCGAGGCGCAGGCGGTAACAGATGAGATAGTCCGCCGTCTGAGAGATCCGGAGCTTCGTAAAGAGAGTATCGGAGTTGTCACTTTCAGTATGCCGCAGCAGAATCTTATAGACGATATGCTTGACGAGGCGTACAGGAAAGAGCCTGAGCTCGAAAAAATTGCCGATGAAATGTACGAGCCTATCATTATAAAAAATCTTGAAAACATTCAGGGCGACGAGCGTGATGTTATCATGTTCTCGATAGGCTACGGACCGGATAAGGACGGAAAAGTCTCGATGAACTTCGGCCCTCTCAACAGAGACGGCGGCTGGCGCAGACTTAACGTTGCAATTTCAAGAGCAAGAAAGAGAATGCTTGTATTTTCCGTTATCACATCGGATATGATAGATTTAGCCGGAACTCGTTCCGAGGGCGTCGAGGGTCTTAAAGGATTCCTGAAATATGCGGAGCAGGGCGGAGGAATCGCCGTAAAGGCAGGAGCTTCAAGGGTGACAGCAGAAGGCTTTGAAAGGCTTGTGGCGGCAGAACTTAAAAAGCGTGGATATTCCGCAGACTGCTCAGTCGGCTGCTCTGATTTCAAAGTCGATATAGCGGTAGCCGCTCCCTCCGAGCCGAACAGATACATTCTTGGGATATTCTGCGGAACAAAGGCAAACTTTACAAGCTCCACAGCCGAGGACAGGTATATTTCGCAGCGTACCGTGCTTCATGGTCTCGGCTGGGAGACAATGAATATTCATATCCTCGATTGGCTTGACAATAAGGAAAAGGTCATGGAACGCATAGAAAACAGAATAAAAAGTATTCTTGATAATAAATAAGGAGAAAGAATTGAACGGTATCTTAATAATTATCGGTAAGCTCGCAGTGGCGATACTGCGGCTTTTCAAGCGTAATGCAGGCAATCTTCCGGGTATCGTGCTGTGGCATCTTACAGGCGGAAAATGCTGTAAGATGTTCAGGGTCAGCTGTCCTATAATCGCAGTTACCGGAACAAACGGCAAAACCTCCGTAACCAACTGTATCGCACAGCTTTTTGAGCGGAGCGGCAAAAAAATAATAATCAACAAAGAGGGAAATAACCTCGATACGGGAATATGCTCCCTTTTGCTGCGTCATTGCAGCTTTACTGGAAAGATAGACGCTGATTACCTTATTCTGGAAACGGATGAAAGCCACGTTCCTGTAGTTTATTCACAGCTTAAGTTAGAAACGCTCGTTGTGCTGAACTTTTTCCGCGATCAGCTTGACAGAAACGGTGAAATGGAAACGCTTATACAGAAAATAAACGGTTTTTGCAAAACCTTTGACGGCAATCTGCTTTTGAACGGAGACGATCCGAATACCGCTCGTCTTGGCAGGGCGAATCCGAATAATAAAAACGTAAGGTATTTTCATGCTGAACCGTATGCTTTTGCCACAAAAACTATCTTCGAGGCGTCGGAGGGACGTTTCTGTCCGTTCTGCGGCGAACCTCTGGAGTACGAATATTATCAGTATTCGCATATAGGAAAATTCAAGTGCGGAAAATGCGGCTTCGGAGACTATGTTCCGTATATTACAGCTGAAAAAATCGACCTTGAAAAGCCTGTGTTTACGGCTGACGGTCACGAGTATTCGCCAAAGCTGAACAGCATTTACAACATATATAATATGACCGCTGTTGCGGGAGCAGCAAAGCTTTACGGTATCGGACATAAGATCACTGACAGCGTTATTTCCGAGTATACCGTCAATAACGGACGCATGGAGACATTTATGCTCGGAGACCGCAGGACTACTCTGAATCTTGCCAAAAATCCCGTCGGAGCAAATATGACGCTTCGTGTCATGAACGAGATGCGGGGCGAAAAGGAACTTTTGTTTGTCCTTAATGACAATGTTGCGGACGGGCTGGACGTATCATGGATATGGGATATAAATTTCAGCGTATTTGAGAGAGTTGCAAGGGTTATTACATCGGGTACTCGTGCGTATGATATTGCGGTACGTATAAAATGTTCCGATTATCCTGCGGAAAATATCGTTGTGCGTCCCGACCTTGACGATGCGGTAACGGAGCTTGCCGCTACTGACGGAAGAAAGTTTGTTATAGCCAATTACACTGCCGTTCAGCCGACTCGTTCGGCGTTGAAGCGGTACATTGAAAAGCATGGAGGTAAGCATGAATAAAATAAAAATTCTTCATATGTACGCCGATATGCTCGATCTGTACGGCGACAGTGGCAATATAGAGATAATTTCCTACCGCTGCAAAATGCGTGGAATCGAATGTATTGTCGATAAGTATTCGATAGATTCGGAACAGCCTGATTTTTCGTCATATGACCTTATTTACATCGGCGGAGGAGCAGATCTGGAACAGCAGCATATTTCCGAAGATCTTCAGAAATGCGGAGACGGTATCACGGCGGCGTACAAAAACGGTACGTTCCTGTTCCTTATATGCGGCGGCTATCAGCTTATGGGAAAACACTACCGTGACGCTGACGGCGTTGACATCCCCGGACTCGGCTTGTTCGATTATTATACCATAGCGGAACCCAACCGCAGGAAACGCTGTATCGGAAATGTTGTCATAAGAACGGAATTTACTGGAAAAACCGTAGATATAGTCGGCTTTGAGAATCACGGCGGACAGACGCAGGGCGTTAAAACTCCACTCGGAAGCGTGCTTTACGGTCATGGAAATTGTACGAAAAGTTCACATGAGGGATATTTTGAAAAGAACGTTATAGCAACGTATATGCACGGTCCGTGCCTTGCAAAAAATCCCGAGTTATCTGATTATATAATAGGATACTGCCTTGATCGGGATTCAAATGAAAAAACAGTTCTTAACGATCTTGACGACAAGCTTGAAAAGGACTGCCGTCAGGTGATGATAGACAGATTACTGAATAAATAAGGAGACTTCATGAAAAAAATATATTTAACAGCATTATTGGCGGCAATGTCTGCTTTGACAGCCTGCGGAGAAAAAGTCGGCAGAGATGTTGACACTCCTCGGGAAATCCAGACGGAAGCCGCACGGACATCAGTTCAGACAACAACTCGGACAACGAATGCACCTACGAAAACGACTGCGGCAGCAACGGAAGTGAAAAAGGAAATAAGCAAAGACATTCCTGACGAGGTGTTTTTTGAAACGATCGACGCTATCGAGGTTTATGAAGAAGTAACAGCAGCGGAACTTATTGTAAATACAAATGCTGAGCTTACTGAACCAGAAAAAATGATCAGTACCGATAAATTGGGAGAATGCTCGGTAAGTATTTCTTTTGACTATGAGGGCGTTTTGTACGAAAAGGAAATTAAGTATAATGTGGCGGACACAACTCAACCGCTTATCCTTAATATGGGTTGGAGTCCATATGCGATCATTGACGAGCCGTTCGACCTGAGTTCGATAGTAGGCTACGCAGACAATTACGACCGTTCACCTGAGCTTAGCTATACGGGGGAAGTCGATACTTCCGAATTCGGCGTATATCCCATAACAGCTACGGTAACGGACAGCTCCGGAAACAGTACGAGCTGGGATATGGAAGTTGTGGTGGTAAGCGAAGCCCCTGCACCAGAGGACAATAACGCAAGAGTAAATTTCAGCGATTTTATGGACTATTATTGCTATGAAAATGTCAGCTACGGAATTGACGTTTCGGCTTGGCAGACCAATGTTGATTATGAAAAGGTCAAGGAACAGGGCTGCGAATTCGTCCTGATGAGAATGGGATACTGCTACGGCGAAATAAAAAAAGACGATTACTACGATCAGAATATGGAAAACGCTACTGCTGCCGGACTTGACGTTGGCGTTTATTTATATACAACTGCCAACACTGAAGAAAAGGCAAGGGAGCAGGCTCGCTGGATAGTTGAGCAGCTTGACGGACGTCAGCTTGATTATCCTGTTGCATTTGACTGGGAAGAATGGGGACAGTTTCAGCAGTACAACATGAATATACGCGATCTGAACAGTATATTTGAAGCTTTCTGCGACGAGCTTGAAAAGAATGGATACAGCGGAATGCTGTACAGCAGCAAGAATTTTCTGAACAATTTCTGGGAGAATAAGAATAATCGTACTGTATGGCTTGCTCATTATGTAGATGAGACTGATTATGAAGGGCAGTTCGCAATATGGCAGGCAAGCGCATACGGCCGCATAGACGGGATTGAGGGAGACGTTGATATGAATATCCGTCTGAACGATATGCCTTTATAACGGTCGCTTGAACTGCGGGGAGCGATATTTGGGAAACAACTGTCAGCGATTCGGCATTAAACCGATTTTTTCGTCATATTATGTAATGATGAATCTCGGAGGAAAAATATATGCTGAAAAACAAAATAATAAGAGATACGATACTTCTTACGCTGATGCAGTTGACATTGGATTCTGCTTCGCTTCTGCTAAACGGATTTATTACGCGCAGATTAGGCGCTTCTGCGATAGGGATATTTTCCCTTATGGGGTCCTTTCTGGGACTTGCAGGCATAATTTCAAACGGCAACGCCTTTCTCTGCACTAGCCGTCTTATATCCGAGGAGCTTGGAAAAAAAGGCGGAAATCCTAACCGTATATTGTTTCACGGAATAAGTCTGTGCATGATGCTGAGCGTAGTTATGTCGGCGATACTGATAATTTTCGCCCGTCCCATAGGAGAGGGATTTTTCGGTGAACCGGCTGTGGTTTCCTCGATAAGGCTCATGCCTGCCGCGCTTATTTCGGGAGCTGTTTCATGCTGTCTGAAAGGATATTTCAACGCCTGCCGGAAAGCCTCCGCAGCCGCTGCCGGCGATATATTGGAATTTGGCATAAAATCAGCGGTTATCGTAATAATGACGCTGCTTTCGCCGACCCATACGCAAGGCACGGTATGCAGAATAATGGTGATCTCCATAATAGCCGGAAACATTGCGTCGCTGCTTTTCATGCTGATACTGTTTGCCAAGAGCCATTTGAAAAGTCGAAACAGCGGAACGCTGAGCTTTCGTGATTATGCCGCCTTTGCCTTTCCAATAATGGGCGGAGGAATACTTACAGCAGTTCTGAGCAGCGCAAATGACGCACTCGTGCCGATTTGTCTCCGTCAGTACGGCGATTCTATGGAACAGGCGCTTGCGCTTTTTGGAATATTTGAAGCGATCGTTATTCCGACGCTCTTTTTTCCGTCCGTAGTTCTTTGCTCTCTTTCGGGCATGATCGTTACGGAATCGGCAAGGGCTTCCGCATCAGGCAACAGGGAACGCATACAAAGCATTACGTCGCGTCTTATACGCTATACAATGATATACGGGGTTTTTGCTTCGGCAGTCCTGATACGATTTGGCAGACCCATAGGCGAGCTTCTGGGCGGCGGAGAACAGGGAGGAGGAATGATTTCCGCAATAGCTCCCGTAGTCCCTTTTATATACATGGAAATAGTTTTGGAAGCCATGATCAAGGGCATGGGGCTTCAGGGTTTTTCGTCACTGAATTATCTCATAGAATATGTCATAAGAATATCAATTGTTCTTATCTTCGTACCGAGACTTGGATTTGCCGGTATAGCATTTTCATATTATGCAAGCAATATTTTCGGAAACGTATCGCGCCTTGTAAAGCTTCTCAAACATACGGGAGTGCGTTTCAAACCTTTATCAATGGCAATTTCGCCGATAGTTTATTCGGTTCTGACCATGTCGGCGGCTGAGCTTATCTGTACGCTTTTGAACATCAGCGGCGGAACGGTTTTCTACATGATATTTTTCGGAGTTCTGTGGCTTATCGGTTACGGTGGAATATTTATTATTTCCTCTACGCTTACCCCAAGAAAACAAAACGAACACAAATTATTTGTGCAGGATAACCAAATTAGTGCATCGAAAGTAATATGAAATGTAGAAAATTTAAGAAAGTATTGCAATTTTTTTACTTTTGTTATATAATTATAGAGGTACATCACATCTGTACCCACTGTTTTTGCTTGCCGCTGAAACGGTGTTGTCAAATTAGTCAAAATCCAATTTGGAGGAATAGAACATGAACAACTATGATGTAACTAAAATCAGGAATATCGCATTTGCAGGACATAACGGTTCAGGTAAGACGTCTCTTGCTGAAGCATTGCTGTATAAGGCGGGCGCATCCGATCGTTTCGGAAAAATCGCCGACGGCACGACCGTATGCGATTACGACCCGGAGGAGATAAAGAGAGGCATTTCAATAGGCACGTCTCTTGCTTCGTTTAAGTATAACGATACCATGATAAATATTCTCGATACTCCCGGATTGTTTGATTTTGCCGGAGAAATGATCGAGGGCATACGTGCGGCTGATACCGTAATGATAACCGTTTCGGCAAAATCTGGCGTTAAGGTCGGAACGCGCAAGGCTTACGACGAGGCTGTAAAGCAGGGCAAGTCGAAAATGTTCGTTGTAACGAAGATAGACGATAAGGACGCTAACTTTTTCAATGTTCTTACGGACTTGAAAACCGTGTTCGGTCCTACGGTATGTCCTGTTGTAGTTCCTGTTATCAGCGGAGGTCAAATAGTTTCATATGTCAATCTCATTGAGATGAAGGCTTATAAATATGACGGCAAGGGAAATGCTGTCGAGACAGATATGCCCACGGCTGAGATCTCAGAAAAATTCGAGTACCGTATCGAGGGACTTGTAGCGGCTGTTTCCGAGGCTGTGGCAGAGACATCCGACGAACTTATGGAAAAGTTTTTCGAGGGAGAACCGTTCACTCAGAAGGAGCTTATCGACGGCATACACGACGGTATGAACAGAGGTATTATCACGCCTGTCGTATGCGCTTCCGCTGCCGAACTTACGGGAATAGATATGCTTTTCAAGGAAATAGAGCTGCTTCTTCCTAATCCCACAGAAGTATATTCAGCAGAAGCTTATACGCCTTCAAAGGATGTTATAGAGGTAGCATGTTCTGCCGATGATCCTCTTTCGGCGTTCGTATTCAAGACGGTAGCCGATCCGTTCGTAGGGAAAATGTCCTTTATCAAGGTCATATCAGGTAAGCTTTCCGCAAACAGCGAGGCTGTCAACTCCTCCACAGGCAGTTCGGAGAAGATAGGCAAGCTTATGAAGCTTTGCGGAAAAAAGCAAACTGAGGTATCTTCTGTTTATGCGGGAGAGATCGCAGCGGCGATAAAGATCTCAGCCAATACGGGAGATACGCTTTCCGATGTTTCGAGAATTCTGGAATTTCCTGCAATGGAGTTCCCGAATACCTGCTATTCTATGGCGGTAAAAGCAAAGACTCAGGGAGACGAGGCGAAAATTTCCGCAAGTATGCAGCGTATTACTGAGGAAGATCCGACCCTTACGTATATTCAGGACGAAACTACCAAGGAGCAGATACTCAGCGGTCTCGGAGAACAGCATCTTGAAGTGGCTGCTGCAAAGGTCAAGGCAAAGTTCGGCGCAGATATTAAGCTGACAGTCCCTAAGATAGCCTACAAGGAGACTATCCGTAAAAAGGTAAAGGTCGAGGGAAAACATAAGAAGCAATCCGGAGGTCACGGTCAGTATGGTCATGTCTGGATAGAATTTGAGCCGTGCGTAAGCGATACTCTTGTTTTTGAGGAAAGAGTTTTTGGCGGCGCAGTACCGAAAAATTACTTCCCGGCGGTTCAGAAGGGGCTGGAGGATTCCGTAAAGAAAGGCGTGCTTGCAGGCTGTCCCGTAGTAGGTCTTAAAGCCATATTGGTAGACGGTTCATATCATCCTGTAGATTCCTCGGAAATGGCGTTCAAGACGGCGGCTTCGATCGCTTACAAGGAAGGTCTGCGTCAGGCAGATCCCGTAATGCTCGAGCCTATCGGCGAACTTAAAGTAACAGCTCCCGATGAAAATACAGGCGATATTATGGGCGAGCTTAACAAAAGGCGAGGCAGAGTTCTCGGCATGGAGCCTGTAACTCATGGCGTTACTTGTATAATTGCGGAAGTTCCGATGAGAGAAATGCACGATTTTGCGATGTATCTCCGTCAGGTTACAAGAGGAATGGGCAGCTTTACCTTTGATTTCCTCAGATATGAGCAGCTTCCGGCGAATTTGCTTACAGAAGTTATTTCATCTGTCAATGTTTAAGTTCAATAAGTTTATATGCAGAACGGCGGCAGTTTAATTGCTGCCGTCTGCTCTGCATTATCCTCCCCACTGTACGACGGCACGCTTTCGAGTGCTTTCCTTGCAATAGCGGCGAGTATAAAAAACGTCTTTCTGCGTATTTAAAAAAAGCGAAGGACGTTTTTTTATATAGTGATCCTACCTGAAATCTGCAAATTGTTTCGGATTATTGTCAAAAATAAATAATTAATAATTTTCCTCTTGAAATTCTTGAAGAATAATGGTATAATAATATTGATTATGTTATGTAAGCAGTTAGCTGCTTTTTATGAGGAGGATTTTATGGCTGACATCAATAATGAAAATCAGTATGATGTTAATATGCTTCTGAAAAAATTAGAGGCATCCGATTTTATCAATAAGCAAATAGCTTATCTGAATTCTCAGAACGATCTGAATTCGGCTCTGAATGAAGTAGCTGCGCATTTAGGCGGATTTATGACTGCCGAGCGCGTGTATGTATTTGAGGATACAGGGGAATTTTTCTGCAACACGATCGAATGGTGTGCGGACGGAGTAACGCCTGAGATGGATTCGCTGCAGAATGTGCCGAAGGAAGAAATGCTTGCGTGGACGGATGTTTTTGAATGCGGAAAATGTGTTGTTATCCCGGATATTGAAGCGATAAAGTTTTCCTCTCCGTATATTTATGAGACTCTTGCACGTCAAGGAATAAAAGGCGTAGTCGAAGCGCCGATAAAAATAGGAAGTAAAATAGTAGGATTTATTGGAGTTGATAACGCACCGGACGAAAATCTGAAGCTTATTTCCGAATCTCTCAATACCTTGGGAACGTTTATAGGCACTATGATGCGCAACAGGTTTGAGCATGAAAAGCTGTTGAAAAATAATGCCGCTCTTACGGATAATCGAAATATGCAGCGAGAGATAACCGAATCTATTAGCTGCGGCGTATTTGCGTATGCTCTCCCCGAGCATGAGCTGCTTGTGATAAACGATGAAGCAAGGCGTATATTCGGCTGTACGCCTTCTGAAGATCCTATTGAGTGTTTTGTTCGTTTTCTGAAAGGGAAGATAGTTCCCGAGGACAAGGAAACTGTTTTCGGCGCTGAAAAGGCGCTCTCACGTCCCGGTGATTCGGTGACGCTCGATTACAGAGCGTTTAATAGCGGCAAGGTCATAAATATACATTCTGTTCTCAAGCTTCTCAGATTTGAAAGCGGACGAAAATATATTCTCTGCTCGCTGCTTGATACCACAGAACAGACAGAGCTTACGGCAACTCTTGAAATGGAGCGTAAAAGTTATCGCGACGCTTTAGCTAACGGCAGCGAATTTAATTTCTTTTTCGATGTTGACGAAGGGCTTATTCATGAGGAGTTTATAACGGCGCATGGGGTAAATCTTGTTCGTATGATGGGTTTTTCCATTCCTGCAAGCTTTGACGACCTGCTTGCAAAATATATTGAACAATGCAACCCTGAATTTGTAAGCGAGGATATGAAACGGAATTTTACTTGTTCCGGACTCAGGGAATCCTTTGAAGCAGGCATAACAAACGCCGTGACGGAGTATTATAGTCCTCAAACCGACATACATATCCGTATAAACAGCCTTATGTCCAAGGACGATAAGACGGGTCATATACATGTTTCCGTTGTTGCCTCCGATATATCTGAGATACGCCGTAATGAGAAAATGCAGAAAAAAGCTCTTGAAGATGCCAATGAAAAGCTTGACCGGGCAAATAAAGAGATGAATAAACGTATAGATGCAATTCTTGACTGTACATCAGGAGGATTGAAAATAATCAACGCTGAAGACGGATTTAGTTATACGTACATAAGCGAAGGCGCGGCTGATCTTCAAGGCTACACGGTAAACGAGTTCCTTGAAAATTTCAAGCGCAGCGCAATAAGCAATATTTACCCCGAGGACGGAGAAGCTGCAATTGCAGACGCTGTTCGGCAGATGGAGGAAAAAGGTTCGTATTCTATTAAATATCGGGTTCCCTGCAAGGACGGCAGCATAAAATGGGTCATAGACCAAGGCAAAGAACATATAGACGGCAATACGGGCAAGAAGCTTTGGTATTCGCTTATACAGGACGTAACGGAGCTGGAGGACAGAAATTATCAGCTGCAAAATGTGCTTTCCATGCAGACAGCAATGGCTAATTCACTCAGCAGCGGATTTTTTGCATATACCATGCCCGACCGTGAGATACTTATAATCAATAACGAAGCAGAGCGTCTGTTTACAAGTATGGGAATAAGCCGTGAAAACGCTTCAAATTGTATGTCGGCAGTCCCCGAATCTGAAATGCCCTATATAAGAGAAGCGGTAAGCAAGCTTGTTGTACCCGGAGACAGGACGATTTATACTTTCCATGCTGAAAACAAACTGAACGGCGGACATATTACTTTGAAAACCGACACGAAGCTTCTGAGCTTTGCGGACGGACAGAGATATATTTTAAGCTCAATTACAGATATTACCGAGCAGGAGCTTATGGAGAAAAAGCTTGAGGAGGAACGCCGACAGTACCGCAACGCTCTTGCGTTGGACAGCGAGGCTCTCTTTACATTTGATCTGACAGAAGGTGTGATATATGATCACGTATATGGCAAGGACGGAAATAACCTTACAGCAAATATGGGGCTTACCGTCCCGGTAACTTACGATCAGTTGGCTGAACGTTGGTTCTCTCCGAAAAGGATAAATGCAGACAGCCGTGATATAGAGCTTGTCCGCAGCAGGAAAAGTCTTATGGAGTGCAGCAAAAAAGGTACAACGATAATTGAGTTCGAGTATTATGTTGTCAGAGAAGGCAAATACGTAAGAATATTGGTAATGCTTTACACTCTTAACGACCATATTTATGTAAGCGTTATAATTTATGATATTACTTCCACTCGGAAAGAAGAAAAGCAGCGCCGTTCTATGATAGAGACATTGGGTAAAATATACTCGGGGCTTTGTCTGTTTTCTTTCCAAAGCAATACTTACACCTTGTTCAAGCATCTCGACGATATAGCTCTATATTTGTCGCAGACAGGGTCTTACGACGAATTTTTCA
Source organism: uncultured Ruminococcus sp. (assembly GCA_947627275.1). Lineage (GTDB taxonomy): Bacteria > Bacillota > Clostridia > Oscillospirales > Ruminococcaceae > Ruminococcus. The sequence goes on from CANQVK010000002.1 coordinate 36,947, forward strand.
GGGTATATACCGAAGAATTAACATTGCCCGAGTTTAAGGAAGAAGTTTCAAGATTTCTCACGCCTCAGAATATCATAGAATCGCTTGCGGACGAAGATGTTGTCAGTCTTGAATACCGCAGGAAGAATGTGGGTTGGTGCAGAATTACACTGGTAGTCTCCGAAAGAGATGAGAAAGGCAACGTTATTTCGGCTGTATTTGCGGGCAACGTTATCGAAGGTCAGAAGAAAGACGAGCTTGCCCAGCGTGACGCCCTTAAGGCGGCGTATGAATCGGCGAATATTGCAAATTCGGCTAAAACCGACTTCCTTGCCAATATGAGCCACGATATACGCACTCCTATGAATGCAATAATCGGTCTGACGGCTATTGCAGGTACTCATATGGACGATAAGGAAAGAGTTGCGGACTGCTTATCTAAAATCACTATCTCTTCAAAGCATCTTCTGGGGATTATTAATGAAATACTCGATATGTCCAAAATCGAGTCGGGTAAAATGGAACTGCATGAGGACGTATTCAGTCTCCCGGAGCTTATCGACAATCTGCTTTCCATGTCAAAGCCGGAGGTTTCGGCTAAGGGTCACGAGCTTTCCGTATCTATAAGAGGAATCGAGCATGAGAACGTGATAGGCGATAGTCAGCGCATTCAGCAGGTTTTCATGAATATTATGAGCAATGCTGTAAAATACACTCCTCCGGGAGGAAAGATAAAGCTGTCTATTTCGGAAAAAACCACAAACAAGCAGAAAATCGGATGTTATGAGTTTATTTTTGAGGATAACGGAATCGGTATGTCGGAAGAATATTTGGCTCATATATTCGAGCCTTTCTCACGAGCAAGAAACGATATGAGAGTCGGAAAAATTCAGGGTACCGGTCTTGGAATGCCGATAACGCGCAATATTGTTCAGATGATGAACGGCGATATAAAGGTGGAAAGCCGTCTGAACGAAGGAACGAAAATGACCGTTACCTTTTTCCTTAAGCTGAAAAACGAATCCGAAGAAAATATGCCGCACAACCTTGCAGATCTTCCTATTCTTGTGGCGGACGACGATAAGGTGTCCTGTATCTATACCTGCGAAATGCTTGAGGAAATAGGCATGAAGGGCGAATGGGTCCTGACAGGCGCAGAAGCCGTTGAACGGACGGTAGAGCATCATGAAAGTGGAGACGACTTTTTCGCAGTGATTCTTGACTGGCGTATGCCCGGAATGGACGGTATCGAGACTACTCGTGAAATAAGGAAACGAGTGGGCAAAAATGTTCCTATTATAATTATTTCTGCTTATGACTGGTCGGATATAGAGCTTGAAGCGAGAGCGGCAGGAGCAAACGCATTTATTTCCAAACCTTTGTTCAAGTCGAGAGTGATACATCTTTTCAACGAACTTACGGGCAGAGAGGAGAATGAACAGTCAAGCTCCGAACTCGGCGAATATACCAAGGATAAATTCCAGGGAAAACGAGTTCTGCTTGTTGAGGATAATGAACTGAACGCCGAGATCGCAGGAGAAATATTCAGCATGGCAGGATTGGAAGTGGAATTTGCCAAGGACGGAAAAGCTGCCGTTGACATTATGACGACCGTTGAAAGCGGATATTTTGACATAATATTTATGGACATTCAGATGCCGATAATGAACGGTTATGAGGCTTCAAGAGCGATACGCACTCTTCCGGGAAATTATGCAAAATCCGTGCCGATAATTGCAATGACAGCCAATGCTTTTGCAGAGGATGTCGCATTGGCAAAGAACGCAGGTATGAACGAGCATATTGCAAAACCGATAGATTTTGACCAGCTTATGAAAGCTTTAAGAAAATGGATAGGCTGATCAAGCGCGCTTATTCAAGGCTTTGTTTTCACAAGTTCTAAGGACCGCTGATTATACTAAACGCTATAGCAAATCACGCATATCTGACAGCATATTTTACACATTGCATCGTTGTCGTCCTTGCCATACGACAGTATGCCTGTGTCCTCCGCCTTGCTATGTGCAAAATCTGCTTGTCATTTATTGCGCGTTTGGCTATAGCGTTTAGTATAACCGCAGCGTAGCGTATTCTACCGAGGAGTTTATGGAGTTTTTGATAAATCAAGAAATCAATTAATAAAATGGTTATAAATAATTAACGTTTTATCTATTGACAAATCGTCCTTTTCATGGCATCATTTTATAAGAGGGAGTGGATGTATATGAAGCACAGCACAGCACAGCACAGCACAGCACAGCACAGCACAGGCTAACTGTGTAGTTTTGTCATACATCAAAACCGAATATATATGTATATAAGCCGAAAAACAGGTTAATTCTGTCTTTCGGCTTTTTTGTGTAAAAAAAGGAGGAATTTTATTGTGAAACTAAAAAAAGTCTTAAAAAAAGCCGCAGCGGCTTTGACGGCCTTTACCTGTGCTTTCGGTATCTTCTGCGGCGGCAAAACAGGCGGCAGCAACTCTGTTATTGACTCCGACATATCTTTAACGGCAAGCGCAGCAACCACCTACAACGTTACTTTTCCGGTAAATAACGGATGTAAAATTTTTCGTTACCAAAAGTATGATCCCCGATACAAAGATCATGACGGAGTTGATATCCATTCAAGCGGCAATGATACCATTTATGCGGCTAAGGCTGGCGAAGTAGTGGGAATCGGAAATGCCTGCCCGCATACGGATGAATTCGATGAACATAATCCAAAAAGTAAAGAATATAAAAATTACGGTGAGTCTGGAAACTATATAAAGATAAAAGGTAATGATGGCGTATACTACTGGTATTATCACTTGCTGCAAAACTCAATGTTAGTTAAAAAAGGCGACAAGGTTGTTGCCGGTCAGGCTATTGCTAAAATGGGAAGCTCTGGTATGAGTTCAGGAAAGCATCTTCATTTTAAAATGACAATCGGTTCTGGTTATTATTCTACAGCGATCATCGCTAATCCCGTAGGAAAATACAGCGGTCAGGTCAATTACTCCAACGGACTGTACAATACAACAGTTGCAAAAGTTATCGTAAGATTCCACAGAAACACAAGCAGCAGCGATACCTCTGCTGTCAGCGAAACATTCACAGCCGGCGTTGCCAACCAAAAATTCGGATACAATACAAACGGCACCGGAAAATACAGCGCAATGAAGCCCGCAGATGTCGGATTTGGTCAATGGACAAAATCAGGGTACAAAATGCTCGGATGGAGCAAGAGTAAAAGTGCGACTACCGCTTCCTGGTCAACCTACAGTTCCGTAGTAGACAGTTGGATAAAGAGCAACTCACCATATATTGATCTTTATGCAGTCTGGAAGAAGGATAATACCATAACGTCATTATCAATTGCATCTCCGGCAACATATACAATATATCCCACTAACGGAACAATTGATACAGCAGGTCTTACCCTTACCGCAAAATATTCCGACGGCACATCAAAAACGATCACCAGCGGATTTACAGCGTCTGCCGATCTCTCAAAAGAGGGTGATGCAACGGTTACCGTCAATTATAACAATTCCAAGACAACGTATAATGTTAAAGTCGAAAATTATTTCAGCGGTGCAGGTACAGAGGAATCCCCCTATCTGATCTCATCTGCAAGCGATCTTAAGTTGCTCTCAAATGTAGTAAACGATCTTTCGATAAGCCCATACTACAAAGCAGCACACTACAAGCAAACCGCAGATATTAACCTTGGCGGCTCACTCTTCAATCCTATCGGCGTATTCAAAATAGATGAAGTATTTTACCAGACACTTGCGTTTGACGGAGTGTACGATGGAAATAAACATAAAATAACAAATCTGTTTGTGAATACATCCAAGTATTATGCAGGACTTTTCGGAAGAACCAACAGACACTCTGTAATTAAGAATCTCTCTGTCTACGGCAATGTTACTTGTTCAAATGCCTGTACAGGAGGCATAGTAGGAGAAGTAGGCTACGGCGGACAGATTATAAATTGTTCGTTCAGCGGAAGTGTCACAGGCTCCCAGTTGACAGGCGGCATAACTTCTGGCTTGCGAGGCGGTGGAACAATTTCCGGATGCTATGTAAATGCAGATATAAAAACAGGGCTTTCAGGTGAAAATGCCTTTGCAGGCGGAATAATGGGACGATCAAACGTTGGCTTTGCTTCTAATTCCGAAAATGCCGTAATATCAAACAATTACTTTATCGGTACTGTCACAGGCAGTTTAACAGGCGGAATTCTCGGAAAGACGATAATTGAGAGTGTTAAAGATAATACTTCAACTTGCAGTAATAACTACTTTTTAAAGGCAGACGGTCTGGAAGCATCAGGAGACGGCTCGGTATCATCAAGCAACGGCAAAGCGCTGTCCGAAAATCTCCTGAGAAGTGCAGATGAACTTCTCGGATCTCCATTTTCCTATAACTGGAATAAAAATTTAAATGACGGATATCCCGTATTTGAATGGCAGGTCATTCCTCAAGGCGATGCGAACAATGACAATAAGGTAAACGTTGCTGACATGGTTATGCTCCACAAATGGCTGATGGGTTCAGGCGAACTTACAGCATGGCAGAACGTTGACCTATGTGATGACGGCGTAATTGATACATTCGATATGATTTTAATGAGAAAACTTATAATTAACTCTCAGTCTGCACAGTAAGAGAGAATATATGGGGTTGTATTCCGATATAACGGGATAAGCAGAAAGCATCGCAGGATAAAAGCATTCCTGCGGTGCTGTTTTTATACTAAACGCTATTGCAAAACGCGCAATAAATGACAAACAAATTTTGCACATAGCAAGGACGACAACGATGCTATGTGTAAAACATTCTGTCAGATATGTGTGATTTGCAATAGCGTTTAGTATAAATACCGCCCGCAGGGGTGTGTGGAGATGTCCGAAGAAAGAGGGGACGAGGCAATAAGCCATATTCCCCTTGGTTAAGTTGCAGAAAACTGCTCAATAATAGCTGAATTCGCATATTTTCCAACTGCCGCTTTCTTTAGTGATAGCAAATCGTTCTTCTGTATAATTTCCTGTACGCTGAGTGTTGGGCTGATATTTTTTCACGTTAAAAACAGCGTAGTTTTCGTTGGCTGAAATCGCTTCAAGTTCAATATCTTCAGCTGAAAATACATCGCCTTTTCCCATGTGCTTTTGGTAAAGCAGTCCGTCTGATTCCATATAAATCAAATCAATGCTGCTTTCGTATTCAGCTGTAAGAGTTTCGGTGAATACTTCACATACAAGATTTTTTATATCTTCAATTCCTGAAACTCTCGAATCTGAGATCTGATGCAGGGTAATTCCATATTCGTCCTGTATTGTATCTCCGTTTTCTTCAAAGTACGATCCGTTTACAATGATACCGAAATAAAGGTTTCGCGCATTCATATACATATCCTTGGCAAAACTGTTCAGATATTCTGTGCTGACGTTTGTTGCAGCGGATTCTGGAGTGCCGTTTTCAACAGTCTTTGTGACTTCCGATGTGGGAGCCGGTTCGGTATTCGGATCGCTGTATTCGCTGATTTTCCAACTGTCGTTTTCATATACCATACGGAGTGGATGAATAACATTTCCGTAAATGTAGTGAGCTGTTACGTTAAAGACTGCTTCTTTATCGTCTGCGGAGACTTTTTCAATATCCCAGCCTTTAAGCGATACATTGCCGCCTTTTCCCTTGTTTAACTGATAGACCTTTCCGTTTGCTTCTTTATAATTTGAATCTATCATGCTGTCATACTGAGACGCAAGGGACTCTGAAAATACCGTGCGCAGTTCTGCCTTAATATCGTCAATGCAGGTAACTCTGATGTCGGTAACATTCATAAACTGAGGCTGAAATTCCTCAGAACCCGTCTTATAATAGCTGCCGTTGAACAGCATTCCGAAATACATGTTAACAGCGCTATCGTAAAGTTCTTCCGCTATGGTTTCAACGGATTCGGAAATTTGTTCGGAGCTGACTTGCTGAGTAGCTTCGGTATGGGGTTCGCAGTTAGGGTCGCTGTATTCGCTGATCTTCCAACTGTTGTTTTCATATACCAGACGGAGTGGATGAATAACATCTCCGTAAAGATAGTGGGCAGTTACGTTAAAGACCGCTTCTGTATCGTCTGCGGAGACTTTTTCAATATCCCAGTCTTTAAGTGACACGTTGCCGCCTTTCCCCTTGTTTAACTGATAGACCTTTCCGTTTGCTTCTTTATAATTTGAATCTATCATGCTGTCATACTGAGCCGCAAGGGACTCTGAAAATACCGTGCGCAGTTCTGTCTTAATATCGTCAATGCAGGTAACTCTGATGTCGGTAACATTCATAAACTGAGGCTGAATTTCCTCAGAACCCGTCTTATAATAGCTGCCGTTGAACAGCATTCCAAAGTACATTTCAACTGCTTTTTTGTAAAGTTCCTTTGCCGTAGATTCTAAGGAATCCTCATTCGCAGCTGTTCCTGTTATCTCTTTAGCCGAATATGAAACGCCTGCTTTTTTGTTAAGCGAGGACGATGACGCGTCTGAGACATCGGACATAGTGTCAATTCTTGAACATCCTGCTGAAAGCGACGCTGTTAATGCCATAACAGCTAATCCTGCTGTAAACCTTTTTTTAATCTCTTTCATAAATGATTTCCTTTCTGATCGTTTTTTGTCTATATTATGTCCGCCTCTATTGCGCGCTTTTATAGCGGCGAATATAATGCCGTGCGAAGTAACATATATAGTAATCCTACTTGAAATCAAAACAAATTCACTTATAAAAATTTTCCATAGTTGGTTTGTCGTTGTCACCGTGCGACAAGCACGTTTTCCTCCGCCTTGTTATGAAAAATTTTTATTCAGTTCCTTTTGTTCAAATTTCAAGTAGGCTTACTATACTTTTTTTCGTCATGGAGTACAAAAGCTATCGGAAGTCAGCTTAAAAATAGCTAAATTCGCAGATTTTCCAACTGCCGCTTTCTTTAGTGATAGCAAATCGTTCTTCCGTAAAATTTCCTGTACGTTGAGTGTTGGGCTGATATTTTTTCACGTTAAAAACAGCGTAGTTTTCGTTGGCTGAAATCGCTTCGAGTTCAATATCTTCCTCTGAAAATACATCGCCTTTTCCCATATGCTTTTGGTAGAGCAGTCCGTCTGATTCAACATAAATGAAATCAATGCTGCTGTCGTATTCTGCTGCGAGAGGTTCGGTGAACATTTCTCTTACAAGGTTATTTATATCTTCAATTTCTGAAACTCTCGAATCTGAGATCTGATGCAGGGTAATTCCATATTCGTCCTGTATTGTATCTCCGTTTTCTTCAAAGTACGATCCGTTTATAAGGATCCCGAAATAAAGGCTTCGGGCTTTCATATACATATCCTTGCCGAATGCGTTCCATTCTTTTTCGGAAATATCGTTCTCATTCGTTTTTTCATCCGAATTGTTTTCCGTATATGTTTCAGTTGAAATTTCAATTTCCGGTTCATTTGCCGCCGTATCACTTGCCGATGTTGTGCGGATATTATTTGTTATCGAATCATTATTGAGAACTTTGGTTTTTGAATCTGCCATTGTGACAATATCTGACGCAATTCCTGTTGTGGCAATATTTGTCGTAATTTCCTTTGTGACTTGATATTTGTGGGATATTGAGTTGTTTTTTGATTCCGGCGGCTTGTCCGAAGCGTTTTGCGCATGTGAACTCAAAGCGGAAGTAAACGTACAGCATGCCGCTGCCGTCAGAAGCAGTGCAAGGGCAGATATGGCTGAAATTGAATTTTCGGGCTTTTTACCGATAAAAACAATTCTTTCCTTCAAATGCTTTTTTCCTGATGCCATAGATGTTGAAATATTCATAATTTCATTCGTACGTTTGGTTCTGACCAATGACAGCAGAGTTCTGCCGTACTCGATTCTGTTATCGAGACTGAAATTTTTTACCGCACTTTCATCACAGGCACATTCGCAATCCTGTTTTGACAGGTAAGCCCCCAGCCATACAAAAGGGTCAAACCAATAGACGGCGGTCAGAAGGCTTCTCAAAAGTGACCAAAAGAGGTCGCCGTGACGATAATGAGTAAGCTCATGTGAAACAATGTGATCAAGGTTCTTTTTTTCGGTGACTGCCGCATCGTTGATGTATACAGCAGGGTTCAAAAGTCCGAAAAGACATGGGGAACTAAGCTTCCTGACCATATAAACGGGAAGGGGACATCTGAAACGTACTTTTTTTCGGTTTCTTAACAAGTAAAAATAAAATTTTAAATTAACGATCGAAAACCAAATAGTTACCGCAGCAAATCCGCAGAACCAAACGCATAGTAGAACGTTATTTTCGTTTTTATTCGTTTTGCTCGGTATGATTTCCGCACTTGGGGTTTGATTTTTGGGAGTATGTAATGTTTGTTCTGAGCTGTATTGACTGTCAGCGTTGATGCTGCCATTGGGCGTGTCAATCGGTGGAAAAGCGGTATCTGGTTCAGCTGATATTTTATTATTGTACCGAAGATTCATTACGCTGAATGAGCTTTCCGGGAGTTCAAACGGAATCATAAGTCTTACAGCTGCTATAAGCCACAATGCGTAGATAACGTTGTTTTTTACTCTGCCTTTTAAAAACAGCCTCAGAATCGCAATAACAGCTATCAGTACCGAGGAGCTTATCACAGTTTCAATCATTTTTGTCACCCTCTGCTCTGTTCAGTATCTCCTGAAGCTCCTGCAATTCTTCGTCCGAAATTGCATTTTGCTCTATCATGGCATTTATCATAAGTCCGATACTTCCGTTATAGATACGCTTCAAAAAGGATTTTGTTTCGCTGAGTTTTGCATTTTCGTGCTTTAGCAGGGCGTAATAATGCTTTGCACGTTCGCCCTGTGTGTAGGCTACGGCGTTTTTCGCTTCCATTCTTTTTAAAAGAGTAATGACCGTGCTTTTATTCCAGCCTGTTTCTTCCTTAAGCGTTGCGGTAAGCTGTGTAATGGTCATTGACTCATTTTCCCAAAGCTTTGATATAACTTTCCATTCGGCTTCTGACAGACATATTTTATCGATCATTATTTTTTCCTCGCTAATAATTTATTTTTGGTTTGTAGTTGGTTTACACTTGTCTACCCTTATATTATAATACGTTGGTATACATTTGTCAACCTGTTTTTTACAAAAAATATGTATAAAACTTGCTGTTTGCTTTTGTTAATTTTGAGGCATTTTTTCAGTATATAACTTAAGCAGGAGGGCAGATTCCCCCTACTTAAGTTGTGGATAGTTTATTTTGCCGCCGTAAATTCCACAGTAGGAAAGGTGTTGAATTTACTTTTTTTAATTTGCCAAAAAAATTTTTCAAAAAACTATTGACAAATTATTCAAATGGTGATATAATACAAATGATTAAATGCAATGACGGAGATAAGTAGCGTTGGAATTCGATTTCAGAGAGCATGGAATGGTGTGAGCCATGTATCAGAGCCAATGCGAATAACACTCCCGAGCAGCAAACTGAAAGTCTTGATTTTTTAAACGATTATTAGGTGATGCCGTTTTCCGCACGTTACAGCGGACAAGAGTGATCGCTTTTGCATAAGAAATGTGTTGTGAGCGGTAATTTCAGGTGGTACCACGGGTTGACTCTCGTCCTGTTTTTGGGGCGGGGGTTTTTATTATGCTCGTCCCGTCACTTTTATGAAAGGAAGATCATTATGAAGCACATTGATGTCAAGGAAATCATCACATCAAAGGACTATGTAGGCAAGGAGGTAACAGTCTGCGGCTGGGTCCGCACGTCACGCAACTCCAAAAGCGTTGCATTTGTTGAACTGAATGACGGAACTTCGCTTAAAAACGTTCAGGTCGTTGTTGAAAAGGGAGAGTCCGATTTCAAGGAACCCCGTGTCGGAATGTCCCTTAAAGTAGTCGGAACTGCCGTTGAAGGTAGAAACGATACCGTCGAGATAAACTGCACACCCGAGGGAATCACTGTTTTGGGGGACTGTCCTACGGATTATCCTCTGCAAAAAAAAGGTCATAGTCTTGAATTTCTCCGCGGTATTCCTCATCTTAGAAGCAGAACGAATACATTTAACGCTGTATGGCGTGTACGTTCTGTACTTGCGGCTGCTCTCCACAGATATTTCCAGAATCACAACTATGTTTATATAAACACTCCTCTTATTACGGGCAGCGACTGCGAGGGCGCGGGCGAAATGTTCCAGGTAACTACAAACGGATATACCACTGAGTATAAATCCGAGGAGGACTACTACGCCAACGATTTCTTCGGCAGAAAAGCAGGACTTTCCGTTTCAGGTCAGCTTGAAGGTGAAATGGCTGCGACCGCTATGGGAAAAATTTATACTTTCGGACCGAGCTTCCGTGCGGAGAACAGCAATACTCCCAAGCACCTTGCGGAATTTTGGCATATCGAACCCGAGGTCGCTTTTGCAGAGCTGGAGGACGTTATTGAAATAGCTGAAGATATGCTGAAATATGTTATCGGTCAGCTTCTTGAGCTTTGTCCCGATGAGATCGCATTCTTTGACGCTCACTTTGAAAAGGGTCTGAAAGCTCGTCTCGAGGAGCTTATCTCTCACGAATTCGGCAGAGTTACCTATACCGAGGCTATAGAGCTTCTAAAAAAATCTGGCGAGGACTTCGTATATCCTGTAGAATGGGGCTGCGACCTCCAGACGGAACATGAACGCTATATTTCTGAAAAGGTGTTCAAGAAGGCTGTTTTCGTTACCGATTATCCCAAGGAAATTAAATCTTTCTATATGAAGCAGAATCCCGATGGCAAGACTGTTGCGGCTGTTGATCTTCTTGTTCCGGGAGTAGGTGAAATAATCGGCGGAAGCGAGCGTGAAGCGGACTACGACAAGCTTATATCCGCTATGAAAGAAAGAAATATGAATCTCGATCTTTATGCGGATTATCTTGATCTCAGAAAGTTCGGTTCAGTACCTCACGGCGGCTTTGGACTCGGTTTTGAGAGACTTATTATGTACACCACGGGTATGTCGAATATCAGGGACGTTATCCTCTATCCGAGAACAGTCGGCAGCATCAGGTAATTGACGGCAGTCAATAAAAGGAGGTTTTATTATGTCACGTTCATTATATATTCCCGAGGGCTACAAATCAGCTCTCACATTACGGGAAACTCAGCACGCAATTAAATATATCAAGGATATTTTTCAGCAGTCACTTTCATTTGCTCTTACACTTGACCGTGTATCTGCTCCGCTTATCGTGAAAAAGGGCAGCGGTATAAACGACGATCTTAATGGCGTTGAACGTAAAGTTGACTTTTCTATTAAGGAAATAGACTGCGAGGGAGAAGTAGTTCAGTCCCTTGCAAAATGGAAGCGTATGGCTCTTTATCGTTACGGCTACAAGCCGGGGGAGGGCATTTATACCGATATGAACGCTATTCGACGAGATGACGATACCGACAATACCCATTCGATCTTTGTTGACCAGTGGGATTGGGAGAAAGTCATCACAAAGGAACAGCGCAATATTGATTTCTTAAAAGAAACTGTAAAATCTGTCGTAAAAGCTATCTCATACACTAAGCGTAAGGTAGGACTGCGTTATCCCGACATTGCCGGAACTATCTGCGAAGAACCATATTTCATCACTACTCAGGAATTAGCCGACAAATACCCTGACAAAACGCCTCATGAGCGCGAACGCCTTATTACAATGGAACACAAGACAGTGTTTCTCATGGGCATCGGCGGAAAGCTTGCAAACGGTGAAAAGCATGACGGCAGAGCTCCCGATTATGACGACTGGGCATTAAATGGAGATATTTTGATCTGGGACAGCGTTCTTGACGATTCGCTTGAAGTGTCGTCAATGGGAATACGCGTTGACGCTGAGTCTTTAAAAACTCAGCTTGCAGAATGTAATGCCGAGGACAGAATGCAGTATGACTATCATAAAATGATAGCCAATGACACTTTGCCCCTCACAATAGGCGGCGGTATCGGTCAATCAAGACTTTGTATGCTGCTTCTTAATAAGGCGCATATCGGCGAGGTTCAGTCCTCTATCTGGTCTGATGAAATGATACGCAAGTGCAGCGAACACGGAATAACGCTCCTTTAAAAAAGGTTCGCTGAGGAATATAATACAGATAAAACGCCATAGTACTTATGAGTATCATTAGTACTATGGCGTTGATGATTTTTCTATTTATAGACCTCCTATAGCTTTTTTTAGTTTCTGAGGAGGTCTAATGAAAAAGCTTATATTATTGGTTGCATTCAACACCTTTGATGTGCTTGTTATTACGGAAATACAGGCATACCGCAATTCCAACAAAGGCGATCGTAAAGAAAAACAATGCCGCACCGCTGCCTTTGCCCGTACCGAAAAATGCGGTAAGAATGTTGTTTCTTTGTTTCTCCATAACCGGCTCGAATATGCGGTCAACTGCAAATCCGCCTACAAAAATCCAATGGGTATAGTAAAGAACTGTAATGAATTTCTCACAGAGTAGATCCTTCCCTGCATTTCATCGGGAATATTAAGCCGCATAAGTGCGTCAAGATTGGTATTCATGATAGGAATAGCGATCCAACCGAGAAAACCTGCGATACTCCATATCCATACGTTCCGTCCAAGTGCAAGCATGAGATTTTCTGTACTCATGGAAAATAGCAGGCAATTACAGATCACTTTTACGCGATTTTTTGGAGCTTTAGAAACTGATGCAATAATGCTGCCCACAAGAGATGAAATACCTATGACAGTATTAACTACACCCATGTTCCTTTCTGAACCTCCATTTCTTGAAAGCATCATAGCAGGGAACGCTGCATCATACATTGAAGCTACAAGATTTATGGAAGAAAGGAATAATATAAGGTATAATATCCCCTTATTTTCTGTAAGCCATTTTATACCTTTTTTTACTGATTCAAGGTATTTTTCGCTGTGAGTGGGTTCATTTCCTGTTTCGGGGATTTTTATAAACAGCAGCAGAACGATGAAAGCTGTGCTGAAAGTGATAAGGTCAAAGAAAATGACCGATTTCATTCCGAAAAATCCAATAAAAGCAGTTGTAATCATCGGAGTGAATATTGTGTTGAGCGAATTGGAGAAGTATCGAAGTCCGCCGACTTTCTGATAGTATTTCTTTGGGAGAAGTCGTGTTATCGCTACTTCCGATGCAGGCTGCTGAACCGTATTCATAAGTCCGCCTATCGCATTTATTATGTAGATATGCCATATTTCAAGCTTTTCCGCTTCAAGCAAAATAAGCACAGCCACGGTTGTTACCGCTGCAATGCTGTCGCATACGAGCATGACTGTTTTCTTGTTCCACCTGTCAGACAGTGTTCCAGCAAAAATGCTGAAAATAACGTATGGCGCATATGAAGAAACCATGAGCAGAGCCGTCATTAATGCAGAACCTTCTTGCTTATATGACCATATTACGAGTGCATATGCAGTCATCGCACTTCCTAAAGCGGAAAATGACTGGCTTGACCAAAGGGCGAGGAAACTGCCCATTTCAGCGATCGAATCAAATATTTTTTTCATTTTACCTTACTCCTAACTTAGTATACTTAGTCAGTGTGCAAGGCATTCCGGAACAGATAGTCTATTCCGCCCTGTACAGGTCTGTTCCGTCAAACCCTGCACAGAGCTTTGTCAATACATAATATCATTTTGTCCTCCTGATTTAAAATATACTCGACGATATTGAAATAACGGTGAGTATATCAGTTTTAAATATCTGATAAATACTTTTCAGCATCCTTGACCAATTTAATATCGACAAGAGCGTCAATAAGAGTGCCGTTTTCGGTGTATTTCTCCGAAAAGATCTTTCCTTCAGAGCGAATGCGATTAATAAATGCGGTGTTTTCGTATGGAATGTGCAATTTCATACGTTTAGCCGTTTCGGGAAGCTTATTCATAATACAGCTTAACAGACGTTCAAATCCGCCGTGGTGACGTGCGGATATTATAACGGTGCTGTCGTCCTCAAAGATAGTGTCAAGATTTAATGCTGCATCTGACTTATTCATTACATTTATAACAGGTATACCGTCACAGCCAAGCTCCGAAAGAAGCTTTGCCGTAACTTCTGCCTGTTGTTCACGCTCCTGCGAGGACAAGTCCTGTACGTTAAGAATAATGTCAGCCGCCGCCGCTTCTTCCAGAGTAGACTTGAACGCTTCAATAAGATTATGAGGCAGTCGTCTGATAAGTCCGACAGTATCTACAAGCATAACGCTTCTTCCGTCGGGAAGTTCAATAGAACGTGACGTTATATCAAGGGTGGCAAAAAGCTTATTTTCAGCTAAAACTCCTGCATCGGTAAGAGCGTTCATAAGAGTGGATTTGCCAACGTTAGTATATCCAACGATAGCGGCACAAAGTACGCCGTCTTTTTTTCTTCGGGAACGTGAGAAATTACGATGCTTTTTCAGTTCTTCCAATTCAGCTTCAAGGTAGGAGATACGTTTTCGGATATGACGTTTGTCCGTTTCAAGCTTTGTTTCGCCGGGACCTCTTGTTCCGATACCTCCGCCAAGACGTGACAAGGCGGTACCCATTCCGATAAGACGGGGCAGACGGTATTTTTGCTGAGCAAGCTCAACCTGAAGCTTACCCTCTTTTGTTCTTGCTCGCTGTGCAAATATATCGAGTATCAGCGTAGTACGGTCAATGACCCGAATATTGAGAATTTCTTCGATATTTCGCACCTGAACGCCCGTCAGTTCATGGTCAAAAATGACAAGCTCGGCATCAAGTGCGTCAAGCTGTTCTTTAAGCTCCTCCAAACGTCCGCTGCCCATACAAGTTGCGGGATCGTAAGAGGTTTTCTTCTGGATTATCTCGCCGACTACTTCGGCGTTTGCAGTTTCCGCAAGCTCCGCCAACTCCGCAATAGAAGCTTCGGCATTAAATTCGCCGGTGTCTACGCAGGCAAGAACTGCCTTTACTGGCAGCTCATCGGTTTTGATCTCATACATTTCAATCACCTACTACAGCGTCTGATGTTTCATTTTCTGTTGTGCCAATGAGGTATTCTACGCCGTTTTCGTCAAAGTTATACACATCGGTCAGCATTTTACCGCTTTCTGATGACTTATAAGTCTCGGTCTTTTTAACGGCTCTGAGTTTTTTATTTATCCATTGATACTCGATAGTTCGTTTTGTCAATTCGTCACTGCGATCTTCAATAAGCGTGTTGTCATCGCTTACAGTCATTACTCTGCCAACCGAGTTGAGTTCCGCATTTTCTGAAAAACTGTTTTCGGCAGGAATGTAGCTGTAATAAGTACCATAATCCGAAGGAGCTTCATAGGGAATAAAAATATCTTCATAGCCGTCAAAGTCAAAGTCCGCAACAGATATTGCCTCAACGTCGGGAGTGTAGTAATGATCGAGATATTTTACTGTTTCGCCGTCGATCAACAGTTCAATCCGAGTGCCGTTCAATGCGTATGTGAAAATTTTAGTATCGGCAGATTTAGTCTGAGTTTCCTGATTTTCTAACGCGACCTCGGAGTATTCTGCATCGGTATACATTACAAAATTTTCAGCTTTAACGTGTTCCTTAGTATCTTCAGAACTTTCGCATGAGGTAAGAATAGCTGATAAAGTGATAAAAAAAACAGTCGGTATAATAATATTTTTCATTTATTCCTCTGTCGCTCCCTCTGCAAGCTCAGAAATTTCAGCAGGGGAGAAAATATATTTTTTTCCGCAGAAATGACAGGAAACTTCTGTGTCCTTTCCCTCGGCGGCAATAGACCTGAGTTCCTTCTGACCTATGCTAATAAGTATCTGTTCGGTACGCTGACGGCTGCAATCGCATTTATATACAGGGGTTGATCTATCCAGCTCGTTTGGTTCAAGTCCCTTTAAAAGCATATCCGAGATTTCCTCGGGAGTGACGCCGTCTGCCAAAAGCGCAGATACAGGACGCATTTGCGCAACATTTTTTTCGAGAGTATCAATACACTTTTCATCTGCAAAGGGAAGAAGCTGAATAAGGAATCCTCCGGCAGATTTTACGGAAAGGTCGGTATCAACAAGAACTCCGAGTGCGCATACTGTAGGTATCTGCTCGCTGGCGGCATAATAATTTGCCACATCCTCGGCAATTTCACCCGAAACAAGCGGAATAACGCCTACGTAAGGCTCTCGGAGACCCAGATCCTTTACAACGGAAAGCGTGCCGTTTTTTCCGACAGCGCCTGAAACGTCAAGTTTTCCCAAGTTGTTCAAAGGAAGTTCTACAACGGGGTTGTTCACGCAGCTTTTAACATTGCCCAAGGAATCGGAAACAGCAACAAGCTGACCGCATGGTCCGTCTCCGTCTATACGGAGAGTAATACTGCTTTCTTCTCCTTTTAGCATATATCCCATAAGCGATGCCGCTATAGTCAGCCGCCCAAGCGCAGCCGTAACAACGGCTGAGGTTTTGTGAATTTTTTCTAATTCCGAGACAATATCCTTAGCGTCCAGAACAGCCGCAAAAGCTGATCCGTCGGCAGAAATCGCCCTGTATAAATTGCCCATATATTGTTCCTTTCAATGAATCTGCCCGCTGTTTATACAGCGAGCCGCATAGACGATACGCTGAGAATCAGAAGCAGGGGATGCGAGCGTATCATCGCCGTATTTTCCCAATACTTCAAAACCGCATTCCTTTAGCAGCTTTTCTATATTTTCTTCGCTGTATGCAAATTCAGAAAAGCTGTCCGAGCTGCGGGAGTACATTCCGTTTTCTTCAAGCTCAAAAAATTCAAGGTTCATTTTCACCTCATCGGTTTCGGGGAGCAGTGTGTTTTCCCATACGCAGAAAACCCTGTCTGTCTCATAGGTGAAAGTATTGTCCGCAAGTATATTTCTGTGCTTGTAAAGAGTGTTCACATCGAAGATAAATAATGCGTCAGGCTCTGAAAACAACGCAACATTGATGAAAACTTTTTTAACATCTGAAAGGCTTTTCAAATGATTTATGCTGTCAAGAGCGCAGACAGTCACGTCAACAGAGCCGTACAGATCAAGTCTGCGCATATCCTGACAAAGGTATTGAATGTTAAGCGAGCTTTCAAACTTTTTATTCAAGGCTATGCCAAGCATTTCATCGGAATTATCCACGCCGATGACATCATAGCCCAATTTTGCCATTTCCTCGGCAATACTGCCTGTTCCGCAGGCAAGGTCGAGGAGAATATTTCCATCAGTCCTTTTAAAAAGCTTTATGATTCTGTGAAAATATTCAGCGCGTTTTTTGTAATCAATATTTGCCGTAAGGCTGTCGTAGTAACGTGCAAAAACGCTGTAACCGAGCATTGCTTATATAGTCCATTCGATCGGTATTTCTTCAACGCCGATAAACTGATTATTTTCATCGTAGATGTGCTTTTCGCGCTTCACGATCTCCTCCGTGCCGCTTGTATACTCATAGTAATCAATGTAAACATCGTATGGATTCGCAGTATCAAGGAGGAACTGTTTTTTCTTGCGTATAAGAGTAAGCTGCTTTTCGCCTGTTTCCTCATTGATCGTCTGCCACTTGTAAGTTTTCTCCTCATATTCAGTTCCGTTTGTTTTTACTGTTGCCGTAAGCGTGCCGTCGTCGGAAGCCGTGAGCGCCGAAGTGGAAATATCGCCAATAGCAGACCATTCTTCAAACAAGCTCGTTTCGGGATTGAAACGGAGATACTTTCCATAAGTATTATAATCATCGCTTGACTGAGGTACAAACAAGTCATAATTACCGTCAAAGTCATAATCGTTTATGTTAAGGAGAACGGAAGGGTCGGTATTTCCGTTGGCATAGGCATTAAGCATGAATTCCGTAGAGACCTGTATATTTTGCACGGGTTCGCCCTTATAGGTCACAGAGATGGTGTTCTCGCCTACACGACAGGTCATATCGTCTCTTACAACAACTGCCGGATTTTCAGAATCGGGAATAGTTGTTATGTGAGGCTCAGTGGCAGCTACTGTAGTTGTGACAACAGCTGTAGTAACAGTAGGGGCATTTGTTCCGGCAGGTCTTTGAGTGTTGTTATTTGGACGGGAGGGGACACGAACCGTGCCTCTGCTCGGAGCGACAGTCCTTTTGGCAGCGGTAACTACGCCTGTTCTTTTTATGAGATTTACTGCTCCTGTTTTAACAGTCGTTACGCCTGACTGGAGCTCGCCTGACACGGTCGTTACTGCTGCCGAAGGAGTTTCTGCGGAATCCGGATCGCCTTCTTCGGAGGTCGTTTTTTCGATTTCAAAGGGCTTGATGTCGCTGTCAACATCAACAGAGTCAACACGTCCGCAGCCCGAAAGAGCCGCCATGCACAATGCTAAAAGAATTGCCGTTTTTTTCATAATTACACCTCTTAAAATATTTTGTCTCCTGAATGCAGTCGGTTCAAATTACCGGCTGTATATGTCTTATTGATTATTTTCCTTGAGTTTGCAGCACTTTTTGTACTTTTTTCCGCTTCCGCAGGGGCAGGGATCATTGTCGCCGATCTTTTTGGAAGTTGCTTGTTCAGAGAAGCTTCCGTCTCCTGCGCCGGCATTGGGCGCATCGGGCTTAGCGACCTGTTCTCTCTCGGGAGCTTCGTTCTTTCTCAGTTTAACAGTCAGCAGCGCACGAACCGTATCTTCTCGAATGGACTCGACCATAGCGTCAAACATCTCGAAGCCCTCATAGCGATACTCGATAACCGGATTCTTCTGACCGTATGAACGGAGACCGATACCCTTTTTCAGTTCTTCCATATCGTCGATATGCGACATCCACTTTGTGTCAACGACCTTAAGAAGAATAACGCGCTCAACTTCACGGATCACCTCGCTGCCGTATTCATCTTCCTTAGCCTGATATATTTCTCCGCATTTTTCATTGAGAGCGTTAGTTATCTCCTCACGGGTAACTGTTTTCAGTTCTTCCTCGGTAAAATCAAGATCCTCTTCACTGATAAGCCAGCCGAGGAAATATTCTTTCAAGCCGACCATGTTCCAGTTTTCCCGTTCGTCCTCGTCCGAGAGATAGATGTTTACCGTTGCGGAAATAAGCTCCTCCATCATCTTAAGAATATCCTTGTGGAGATCCTCGCCGTCGAGCACCTGCGAACGCTGCTTGTAAATGATCTCACGCTGAGTGTTCATAACATCGTCGTAATTAAGGACGTTTTTACGTATACTGAAGTTGCGTCCCTCTACCTTTTTCTGAGACGACTCGATAATACGCGTAAGAGCCTTGCTCTCGATAGGCATAGTTTCCTCAACGTTAAACATTTTCATCATATTTTCAAGGCGGTCGCCTGCGAAGATACGCATAAGATCGTCCTCTATGGAGAGGAAGAAGCAGCTTTCGCCCTCGTCGCCCTGACGTCCCGAACGACCTCTGAGCTGGTTGTCGATACGTCTTGATTCGTGACGTTCTGTACCGAGAATGAAAAGACCGCCGACCTCGCGTACCTTTTCAGCTTTTTCCTTTACCTCAATATTATACTTATTGTAAAGTTCCTGATAAAGCTTTCTCGCTGCGAGTATCTGCTCGTTATCGGTATCTGCAAATCCTATCGCCTCAGAAATTATCTCCTCGGGTATTTCGCGCTTTCTGAGTTCTGCACGAGCAAGAAATTCAGCGTTACCGCCCAGCATAATATCAGTACCACGACCAGCCATATTGGTAGCTATAGTAACCGCACCGTATTTACCTGCCTGCGCAACGATCTCGGCTTCTTTTGCGTGATGCTTTGCGTTGAGTACCTCGTGCTTAACGCCCTTGCGTTTGAGCATAGCCGAGAGAAGCTCGGATTTTTCAATGGAAACAGTACCTACAAGGATAGGCTGACCCTTGTCATGGCATTCGATTATCTTGTCGATAATAGCGGAATACTTGCCTTTTTCCGTTGTATAGACCTGATCGTTGTGGTCGATACGGATAACGGGCTTGTTAGTTGGTATAGCGATAACGTCGAGCTTATAGATCTCCTTGAATTCGTCCTCTTCAGTCATAGCGGTACCCGTCATACCCGAAAGCTTATTGTAAAGACGGAAGAAATTCTGGAAAGTGATCGTAGCGAGGGTTTTCGATTCGCTTTTTATCTTAACGCCCTCTTTTGCTTCGATAGCCTGATGCAGACCGTCGTTGAAACGGCGTCCGAGCATAAGACGACCTGTAAATTCATCAACAATGATGATCTCGCCGTCCTGAACAACGTAATCTATTTCGTTCTTCATGATGCCGTTAGCCTTGATAGCTTGATTTATATGGTGGAGGAGGGTCATATTGTCGGGATCCATAAGGTTTTCGACACGGAAAACCTCCTCAGCCTTCTTAACTCCTCGCTGAGTGATAGTAGCGGTCTTAGCTTTTTCGTCAATGATATAATCAGCAGTTTCATTGATAGCGTCCTGATCTGCCTTGTCATCCATTTCGACAACGGTAGTGGGCGTGAGCGTTTTTGCAAATCGGTCGGCAATAGCGTATAGATCGGTGGATTTATCGCCCTTTCCGGAAATGATAAGAGGCGTGCGGGCTTCGTCGATAAGGATAGAATCCACCTCGTCCACGATAGCGAAATTAGGCTCTCGCTGAACGCGCTGTTCCTTGTGCGTTACCATGTTGTCACGGAGGTAATCGAATCCAAGCTCATTATTTGTAGCGTATGTAACATCGCAGTTGTAAGCGGCGCGTCTTTCATCGTTGTTGAGACCGTGAAGAATACAGCCAACGGTAAGTCCGAGCCAGCGAAGGACCTTGCCCATTTCCTCCGCCTGAGTTTTAGCAAGGTAATCGTTTACTGTGACGATGTGAACGCCCTTTCCCGAAAGAGCGTTCAGGTAGGAGGCAACGCAGGCAACGAGAGTTTTACCTTCACCTGTTTTCATTTCGGCAATGCGTCCCTGATGAAGAACGATAGCGCCGATTATCTGTACGGGGTAGGGTTTCTTTTCGAGAACACGCCAAGCGCCCTCACGCACCGTTGCAAGAGCCTCCGGGAGAATATCGTCAAGAGTTTCTCCCGATTCAAGTCTGTCTTTGAATTCAGGAGTTTTTGCTTTCAGTTCTGCATCCGAAAGCTGAGAGTATTCATCCTCAAGCTCAAGAACCTTATTTTTAATAGGCTCAATACGCTTTAGCTCTCTGTTTGAGTAAGCGTTTGCACCGAAGATATTTTTAAAAAGTCCCATTTGTCTGTTTACCGCCTTTATTTAAATATAGTTATACATATTATATATTGTACTACATTTTTGATTTTTTGTCAATACCCGATTTATTGATTTTATATGTTTTCAATAATTTTCAAAAAACGCTCCTGAAATAGGAGCGTTTACGTGATTCAGACGTTCTGTTTTTTAAATTCCATATAATTTTTGTCTATAAATCTGCTCATGGCTTTATAGTATTCTTCATCATACGGAACGAAAAGATACGCTTCATTGCCGAATTCCTCGCAATCGTATTTTTCTTCTCCGAAATATTTCAGTGCCATTTCATCAACATCTCCGGGATAGCACGGTTCGTCGTCTCCATGATAGAAGTCATAATAATACTCGGCAAAGCTTTGTCCTTCCTCGGTAAGAATATCCATGGTAAGTTCTCCGCCAAGGGAATTGATGATAAATCGGCGAATGTCGTATTTGCCATTACGAAGAAGCGGAAGCTCGTCCGCAAAAAATTCCGCAAAATCATCGCAGAGCATGTCATGTTCCATAGCCCAGCGGAAAAATGCGGCAATATGATTAGCACCGCATATATCGGGCAGATCAAGTTCTTTTTCGTCTATCTTGCACGAATGGTCGTCAACCCGGTCAATGATGTTTCCGAAATCGTCCGGAACAGCAGGGGAGCGGTCGATATCTACGACATAACTGAATTCGCCGTTCAGTTCCCCGAGAAGTGCGGATGCGCCGTTCTTGTTCTTGAAATCTATCTCGCTGCTGTAGATCGGGATTATCTGATAAAAGTTGACTTCTTCGTCATCGGATAGCTTACATACGCAGGATTCGTTGCCAAAGGGAGGATTTGTCAGAATAACGCCGCTGAAATCGGTATTCGGAGCGAAGCTTGAACAGTAATCAACCGTATGTCCCCAGCCGAGCCATGCGTTTTCTTCAATGGGAAGTCTTGAAAGAAGCTTTATGAGATGGAGCGGCCAATATCGCTCGATGTCGTCGCTGTCAAGCTTCCAGCTCGGCGGCAGACTGATTGCAAGCTCGGCTCTTGTGAGCTTTTGGTCGCTGAGCGACTCGGGAACATTCATTTCATGCGCTCCCATGCCTGCGGTGACGAGCGTCAGATGTCTCCGTTCAACGGACGGAGGAATGACATAAATATTTAATTTTATATCGTCGGTATCTTTTTCCTGATAGTAGTTTTCGATCTGCCCGAAATATTTTTCGATATGCTCCTCAATTTTTGCAAGCTGTTCTTCGGTATAAAGTTCGGGGGTCTTTTTCTTTGATTTTCGTGCCATAATTAACCTCTTGATAATAATTTTTCGAGTAATTCGTTTGTTCTTCTGGTTTCTTTTATAAGCTGACGTAAAAGCTCCGCAGTATCGTTCGAGCCGACAGAGGAGAATTGTTCGCTTTCGTGGGATTCAAAAGTCTGCGTTTTCGAAGATACAGTCTCTCCTGATATATTTTTCAGAAAATTCTCACGCATGGAACAGATCAGCTTGTAATCCGTTCCGAAATTATTCAGCGCGCGCTGTACTCTGGAGCATGAGGTATAAAACAAATACATAAAATTATCATAAGCATTCAGAAACACCATGCAGTCGCTTTTATTGAACTCCATTTCGGGAAAATCCGAAATATATACCGTCCGCAGGCTCTTCATTGCGGCAAGCCAGTTTTCCGCATCGGTACTGAATCTGCCGGCTCTGCGGAGAATAATTTCAGCCTTTTTGCGGCATTCCTCCTCGGAGTCGGGCTTAGTGTCCATAGCCCATACAATAAGGGCGTCGTTGATATTATTCCACAGAGATGGGATAAGAATTATATTGGGATTAAGGGAATGATTGCCGAAATCGGTGTTTTCTATAATAGCCGTTAATCTCTCGGAATGTTCAACGATATTTTTGATAAAAGAATCGGAATCGTAAGCCATCGCGATCACCTCAAAATAATTTCTGTAATATCGTGGGCTTCCTCTGCAATAAAGTCCGCCCCTTCTGCTTCAAGTTCTTCACGGCTGCGGAATCCCCATATACAGCCGATAGAAATAAGACCCGAGTTTTTTGCTGTTTGTATATCAACGTTGCTGTCGCCTATCATGAATACTTTATTATCCTTTGGAAGTTCACCAAGTATTTCACGAATTATAGCAGGATCAGGCTTTTTCGGGCGTTCATCGCAGCCGCCGAGTACCTTGTAAAACTCTGTCTGCGGCAGCAAACTTTTAACGACCTGTCTTGCCACGTCCTGCGGCTTATTGGTTGCAACTGCTATTTTTACGCCGTTTTCGTTAAGCTTTTCGATCGCGGCTTTTATTCCGGGATAAAGCTTTGTATTGTCGAGATAGTGCGTACCGTAATACGCACGAAAAAGCCCGTGGAGCTTTTCAGCTTCGGACTTTCGGGATTCGGGCAGCGCACGGATGCAAAGCTTCTGAGCGCCGTTTCCGACCATTTGCTTGTAGCTTTCTGTGGAATGCTCGGGACATCCGAGCTGTTTAAGACCATGATTCACAGCATCAGCAAGGTCTTGTATGGTATCGGCTATAGTGCCGTCCAAATCGAAAATTGCGGTTATCATATGATCTCCTTCTTGTAGAAATTAATTATAAGCACGGCTAAATCCTCGTTGCAAGAAGTACCGAATACTTTTGACGGAACGCTTCAAATCTGTCCTCGTCTATAGCCTCACGAATTTTTTCAGTCAGCGTGTTGTAGAAATAAAGATTGTGCTGAACAGCCAGACGTCCTGCAAGCTGTTCGTTCGCCTTGAAAAGGTGACGTATGTACGCACGGCTGAAATTTCTGCATGTCGGACAATCGCATTGCTCGTCAACGGGGCGCGGGTCTGTTTCGTAGCATTTGTTGCCGAGGTGCATTATGCCGCTCCACGTAAATACTGTAGCGTGACGGGCGTTTCGGCTCGGCATAACGCAGTCGAACATGTCTACGCCACGGGCAACGGCTTCTATTATGTTAGACGGAGTTCCAACGCCCATGAGATAGCGAGGCTTGTTCACGGGCATATACGGTTCTACAACGTCAATTATTCGATACATTTCTTCGGTAGATTCGCCTACCGCAAGTCCGCCTATGGCATAGCCGTCAAGATCGAGCTTTGCAATTTCCTCCATATGCCTTATTCGCAGATCGTCGTAGGTAGAGCCTTGATTTATTCCGAAAAGCATTTGCTTTTTATTTATAGTATCGTAAATGGAATTCAGCCGTTCCATTTCGTCTTTACAGCGGTAAAGCCAGCGGAGAGTGCGTTCTATAGACCTTTGAGCATATTCATGTTCCGCAGGATTTTCCATACACTCGTCAAACGCCATAGCGATCGTTGAGCCGAGGTTGGACTGTATCTGCATACTTTCCTCGGGTCCCATAAAAATGCGGTGTCCGTCGATATGGGAGGCGAAATATACGCCTTCCTCTTTTATTTTGCGTAGTTTTGCGAGGGAAAATACCTGAAATCCGCCGCTGTCGGTAAGAATGGGTTTGTCCCAGTTCATGAATTTGTGCAGACCGCCCATTTCCTTAACGACTTTATCTCCGGGGCGGAGGTGCAGATGATACGTATTGCACAGTTCGACCTGAGTTTTAAGACCTTTAAGGTCAACTGAAGAAATTCCGCCTTTGATAGCGGCGGCAGTACCCACGTTCATAAAGCATGGCGTCTGGAATGTGCCGTGTACTGTTTCCACCTGACCTCGGCGAGCTTTGTTTTCTTTTTTAATTAATGTATACATTAAATTCTCCTTAGATCATACTTTACTCTATTGCAAATCCAAATAAAAATGATGAATAAAATTTTCGTCATTGTTTGAATTTGCAATAGAGGGAAGTCTAAATATGTAATAAAAATAATTCCCCACAAGATAATGAATCATGTAATATTAAATATTAACATAGGGAGTGACAGTTTCAGAGCTACGATACTCATGCTTTTCATAATAGCCTATAAGCTTACTGTTTTCGTCACGGAGCGCTGTCATGTAAACGTCTTTATTTTCTTTGGCGTTATGAAAAGTGAACATACGGTTATTTTCGGCAGACTTTCCGAACCATTCAAGTACGGCTTTTATTTTATTATTAGAGTCGGAGCTGTGGCAGTCCAAAAGCGATTTCCCTATAAGCGCCGCGCCGCCTCTTTTTTCGTATCGTGAAATTGCCGTTGGATTCATGTAAATTATTTTATGGGACGTATCGCATACCACAACGGGTGCAATGTCCGAATCTATAATACTTTTAAAAAATACTGATATATCCGTAAAGATCATTCCTTTTCAGCAGGCATTGGAATATAGCCTGTTTCTTCGATTATGCGCTGTCCCTCACCGGACAGCATCCATTCTGTAAACGGCTTGATATTGGGGTTTTCGTTAGACTTGTCGTATACCGCATAAAAATTGCTGACTATCGGATAACTGCCATCCGCAATGTTGTCCTTATCAGGGTAAACGCCGTTCAGCGAGATCATTTTAACGTTTCCATGCTCAACGACATCCTCAACATAATAGCGGAATGAAAAACCTATCGGACTGCCGATAAATCCGAATGGATTTTTCTTTATTTCTGTATCTTTCATAAAGGAAAGCATAGCCGTCTGACTTCCGCTGCCCGTATTTCTTGTCAGTGGATTTATAAGCAGATTTTCTCCGCCAAGCTGTGACCAATTGTTATATTCGCCGCTGTAGATCCTTTTTATTTGGTCAACTGAAAGGTCGTCAACGGGATTTTCGCCGTTTACAAGAAAAACAAACGCTTCACAGCCAATAGGCACAAGTTCCAGTTCTACGCCGTTGTCGGCAGCATATTGAAGCTGTTCCTCCGAGGGCTCGGCGCATATTATAATATCGGAATCTCCGTCAACAACGGCTTTATAGGCTGCACGGGTATTCCTCATCTGAAGTTTGCTTTCCGCCGAAAAATCAGTACCGTCAAAGCTGACGGCATCTTCGGGATAAACAGCGTTTACAAACGCAGAGCATATCGGATAGAGCGCCGCAGCGCCGTCAATAACGGGAAGCTCGTCCGTCAACTGAAATTCTGATTTTACATCAACTATCTCGGAAGCGTCGTCAAACGGCAGATAACGGTCAAGCTCAATGGACTTTGCCTGCATTCCCGAACTCTGATCCGGCAGGCACGGCTTAGTGCAGAGTTCGTATATAGCTGTATCGAACGCCGCAAAGCCAAGCAATACTGCCGCTAAGGCTGCGATCTGTTTTGTCAGCTTATTCATACTTACCTCCCGTTGGCGATATATGAGATTATAGAACAGTCTTTGTACATGATCATTGTAATTATAAAAAGTATGATCGTTGCAATACAGCCTGCCGCTGTACACATAAGCAAAAGTCTTTTGAATATCTTATCGTTCATAATATCCTCCTACATATGGCTTAAAGACATCATAAAAAGTACGCACAGCGCAAGGAATGCCAATGTCATGACAAGAAATATGGCAGCAGAAATAATCAGCGGCAGCAAACGCTTTTTCTTCAACTCGGGATTATCCTTGGGTGTTCTGACATATCTTACGACAGATATGATAAGCCATATAAGTACAGCAATAGGGATACCGAAAAAAGCGGCGTTTAATAATAAATATTCCATATCGTGACCTCCGTTTTTAGTGTACTTTTATTATATCAGATATGGAGAATTTTTACAAGTGGTAAATGTCACATAAAAAGTTACAAATGTAATTGCTTAAAG
This sequence comes from uncultured Ruminococcus sp., assembly GCA_947627275.1. GTDB lineage: Bacteria > Bacillota > Clostridia > Oscillospirales > Ruminococcaceae > Ruminococcus. The sequence continues at coordinate 63,811 of CANQVK010000002.1, forward strand.
TATGCACATGGAATCTCCGAAGCTGAAAAAACGGTATTTTTCACTAACAGCGGTTTTGTAGGCGTTCATAGTATTTTCATAGCCCATAAACGCCGAAACAAGCATAATAAGAGTGCTTTCAGGAAGATGAAAATTTGTTATAAGTCCGTCAATACACTTGAACTCATATCCCGGATAAATGAAAATATCCGTATATCCTTCACGTTCGGAAATGCCGCCGAAAAAGGTCGCTACGCTTTCAAGAGTACGGCATGTTGTGGTTCCAACGGCAATAACTCGTCCGCCCTCGGATTTCGTCTGATTTATGAGATCGGCAGTCTCTTTGGGGAGAAAGTAATGTTCGCTGTGCATTTTGTGGTCGAGAACGTTATCTTCCTTAACGGGACGGAATGTTCCGAGTCCGACATGAAGCGTTACAAATGCGGTTTTTATGCCTTTTGCACGAAGTTCCTCAAGCATTTCATCGGTAAAGTGCAGACCTGCCGTAGGAGCAGCCGCCGAACCAAGTTCGTTTGAGTACACCGTTTGGTAACGCTCTTTATTTTCAAGCTTTTCCTTTATGTACGGCGGAAGCGGCATTTGTCCGACGTCCTCCAGAGCCGTAAAAAAATTCTCCTCGCATTCAAATTTAACAATACGGTTGCCGTCGTCCTTAACTTCTTTTACCTCGGCTATAAGTCTGCCTCCGCCGAAAGAGAATCTTGTGCCGACCTTGGCTTTTTTACCGGGGCGGCATATTATTTCCCAAAGCTTATCTCCCTTTTGTTCAAGCAGCAGAAATTCTATAAAAGTTCCGTTTCCGACCTTTTCGCCATAGAGACGCGCAGGTATGACACGCGAATCGTTCATTACGAGCAGGTCACCTTTTTTCAGGTGCGAGCATAAATTATAGAAACGGTCATGGGAGATTTCTCCCGAACTGCGGTCAACGCACATCATACGTGAAGAATTTCTTGGTTCGACCGGAGTCTGTGCAATAAGTTCTTCGGGAAGATCGTAATAAAAATCAGATTTGAGCAATTCCATAAAAAACTCCTTTGACGTTTGAAATTTGAAAATTATTTTTCAAAAAGATATTGACATATTCAGAATAAAGTGATATTATAGATAACAGGTAGAGGTGCGGCTGCGATCAGTACCCTCACGGAGGATCACCTATCCGATGAAGTGAGATGAAAGGCAATGCCGCCGAGGAACGGTCTTTGGTAAATCCCGTTTCGGCTGTAAGCTCAACAGGCTTGCGGCTGTCATCATGATAATGATGGAGAGCTATCGGCATAAAAAATATCAATGCCAATACTTCTATTATAACTCATGATGAGCCGGTTTGCAACCGGTTTTTATTATTTTTTCAAAAAAAATTTAAGGAGTAGTTTTATGAAGCAGTACAATGTTGGAATAATCGGCGCTACGGGTATGGTCGGACAGAGGTTTGCAACACTTCTGGAAAATCACCCTTGGTTTAATGTAAAGGTACTTGCGGCGTCGCCCAGAAGCGCGGGGCAGACCTATGAAGCAGCAGCCGGCAGCCGCTGGAAGATGGCTGTACCGATGCCGGAATCTATGAAAAATATGATACTTATGGACGCTTCGGCAGATATAGAAAAGATCGCTTCTATGGTAGATTTCTGCTTCTGTGCGGTCGATATGAAGAAAGACGAAATAAAGGCTCTTGAAGAAGCTTACGCTAAAGCTGAGTGTCCTATTGTTTCAAATAATTCGGCTCATCGTTTTACGCCCGATGTTCCTATGGTAGTTCCTGAGATAAATCCCGACCATATAGAGATCATCAAGGCGCAAAGGCAGCGTCTCGGCACAAAGAGAGGCTTCATAGCAGTAAAATCCAACTGTTCAATCCAGAGCTATGTTCCGGCACTTCACCCGCTGAGAAAATTCGGTCTTAAAAACGTTCTTGCCTGCACGTATCAGGCAATTTCAGGAGCAGGCAAGAATTTTGAAACATGGCCTGAAATGGTGGATAACCTTATTCCGTATATCGGCGGAGAAGAAGAAAAATCAGAGCAGGAGCCGCTTAAGGTATGGGGAGAGATCAAGGGCAATGAGATCGTTAAGGCTTCAACTCCTTCGATCACAACGCAGTGTCTCAGAGTTCCCGTTTCAGACGGTCATACGGCGGCTGTATTCGTAAGCTTTGAAAATAAGCCCTCAAAGGAAGAAATTCTCAGGCTTTGGGCTGATTTCAAGGGCGTTCCGCAGGAGCTTGAACTTCCGAGCGCGCCCAAGCAGTTTATACACTATTTCGAGGAAAATGACCGTCCGCAGGCAAAGCTTGACAGAAATCTTGAAAACGGTATGGCTGTTTCAACAGGCAGACTTCGTGAAGATACTCAGTATGATTACAAGTTCGTATGTCTCTCGCACAACACATTAAGAGGCGCGGCAGGCGGCGGAGTTCTTTTGGCGGAGCTTCTTGCGGCAAAGGGATACTTTGACTGATGAGGATAGATATAAAAATTATATCCCCCGAAGAAACGGAAACTGCGTTCATTCTTACAAGGGAACTTATAGAATACCACAATGCTCTTGATATTTTCACAATGACTCCGCAGCGTTTCAAAGAACTTACAGAAAGCCGTGCGCTGATGAGCTTTATTGCATATATAGGCGGCGAAGCCGTCGGCGTTATGAACGCTTTCTATAAGTACACAACTTTTTCAGGAAGAAAAATTCTGTATATCGAAGATCTGTATGCAAGAGAAAAATACAGAGGATGTGGGATCGGCGGAAAACTTCTTGACAAAGCAAAAGAAATTGCCGCCGAAAACGACTGTGAGCAGATCGAATTGAAATGCGCTGTATGGAATAAAAATTCAGCCGGATTTTATGAAGCTCACGGAATGCAAAAAGATAAAGAATGGAATATCTATACTTTAAATGAATCATCTTTCTGAAAGGAGAGTTTTCTATGAAAAACACAATTTTTACAGGTGCGGCTATTGCCATTATAACGCCTATGAACGCCGACGGTTCGATAAATTACGACGTACTCGGCAGTATGATAGATAATCAGATAGAAAACGGAACTGACGCTATCGTCATATGCGGAACGACGGGTGAAGCGTCTACAATGACTGACGACGAGCATTTGGAATGTATTCGATTTGCCGTTGAAAGGACTGCAAAGAGAGTTCCGGTCATTGCCGGTACGGGAAGCAACGATACCGCATACGCCGTTAAGCTTTCAAAAGAAGCAGAGGAAGCCGGAGCAGACGCGCTGCTGCTTGTTACGCCATATTACAACAAGACCACGCAGAAAGGTCTTATTGCACACTTTACGGCTGTTGCAGACGCCGTAAATATTCCCATAGTGCTTTATAACATTCCCGGCAGAACCGGCATGAATATGGACGTTTCTACAGTTAAAAAGCTTGCACAGCACCGGAATATCGTTGCTGTCAAGGAGGCAAGCGGAAACATCAGCTATGCTGCAAAGCTTATTGCTGAATGCGGCGATATGATCGATGTTTATAGCGGCAACGACGATATGATAGTACCTCTTATGTCCCTTGGAGCTAAGGGCGTTATTTCCGTACTTTCCCATGTTATCCCGAAGCAGACCCATGATATGGTTCAGTACTGCCTTGACAACAATTTTGCAGAGGCGACAAAGCTCCAGATAGATTATCTTGACCTTATAAACAGCCTGTTTCTTGAAGTGAATCCAATTCCTGTAAAAGCGGCTGTAAACATGATGGGAGTCAATGCAGGTCCTTGCAGACTTCCACTGGTTGAAATGTCAGATGAGCATAAGGCTGTACTTCGTGCATCACTTGAAAAGCACGGTTTGATAAAATAATTGAAAGAGGACGTGAAACCATGACTAATATTGCAATATGCGGCGCTAACGGAAAAATGGGCAGGACTGTTTACAACTGTGTAAAAGACCGTGACGACTGTAAAGTCATTGCAGGTATCGACTTGTATACCGAACAGTATGCGGACTTTCCGATCGTTGCAAGTCCTGCGGAGCTTCCGGTGAAGCCTGATGTGATTATAGATTTCTCGAATCCGGCTTCTCTTGACGGACTTCTTAACTACTGTCTCTCAACAGGTACGCCGATTGTCGTTGCTTCAACAGGCTACAGCGACGAGCAGATTACTAAAATCAAATCGGCGGCTGAACAGATTCCCGTATTTTTTACATTCAATATGTCTTTGGGAATAAATCTTCTTGTGCAGCTTGCAAAAAAGGCGGCTGAGGTTCTTGGCGACCGTTTCGACATTGAGATCGTGGAAAAACACCATAACCAAAAGCTTGACGCACCAAGCGGCACGGCTATAATGCTTGCAAACGCAATCAATGAGACTATGAATAATTCAAAGCAGTACGTCTATGACCGCCATTCACGCCGTCAGAAACGCGACAAGAGCGAAATTGGAATGCACGCTATCAGAGGCGGTACTATAGTGGGCGAGCATGACGTAATATTTGCAGGAAACGATGAAGTCATAACGCTTTCTCACTCGGCAGCTTCAAAAACTGTTTTTGCCGAGGGTTCGATAAAGGCTGCCGTATACCTTAAAGATCAGCCTGCCGGACTTTATGATATGCAAATGCTTATATAGACGTGAAAGGATGGATTTGAAATGAACAAGGTTAGAATTGGTATTGCAGGCTACGGCAACCTCGGACGAGGCGTAGAACTTGCCGTAAAACAGAATGATGATATGGAGCTTGTCGGAGTTTTCACACGCCGCGACCCGTCAGCAGTAAAAACAATTACCGGTGCGGCAGTCTACAGCATGAACGACGCTGAAAAAATGGCTGATAAAATTGATGTTATGATCATATGCGGCGGAAGTGCGACTGATTTGCCGAAGCAGACTCCCGAACTTGCAAAAAAGTTCAACGTAATTGACAGCTTTGACACTCATGCACGTATTCCTGAGCATTTTGCAAACGTTGACAAGGCGGCTAAAGAAAGCGGACATCTTGCGTTTATTTCCCTTGGCTGGGATCCGGGTCTTTTCTCACTGAACAGACTGTACGCCGAGTCGATCCTTCCGTGCGGCAAAAGCTATACATTCTGGGGTAAAGGCGTAAGTCAGGGGCATACCGACGCTATCCGCCGTGTTGAGGGAGTTAAACGCGGCATACAGTACACTATCCCCGTTGAAGAGGCTATGGACGCAGTACGCAGCGGAAGTCAGCCCGAGCTTACAACACGTCAGAAGCACCTCAGAGAATGCTGGGTAGTTCCTGAGGAGGGAGCAGACCTTGCTAAAATCGAAGAAACTATCAAGAACATGAAAAACTACTTTGACGAATACGATACGACTGTTAATTTCATTTCCGAGGAGGAGTTCGACGCCGTTCACAATAAAATGCCTCATGGAGGATTTGTTATGAGAAGCGGTATGACAGGAGAAGGGGAGAGTACGCATCAGATGATAGAGTATTCTCTTAAGCTTGAGTCCAATCCCGAATTTACCGCAAGCGTTCTTATTTGTTACGCACGTGCTTTGGCAAGATTAAAAGCAGAAGGCGCAACAGGCTGTAAAACAGCTTTCGATATTGCTCCCGCATATCTTTCGCCTCTCAGCGGAGATGAACTGAGAGCTAAAATGCTTTGATATATGAGAAAGCGTATTGGTTATATCCTGCTTATAGCCGGCGGATTATTTATAGCTCCGATGTTTTGGGCGTTAATTTCTTTTGCAGTTACGTTAATTTCGCCAAACAAAAGCATAGGCATAATCGGTGGGGCTGACGAACCTACAGCTGTATTTCTTATTTCCATGTGTCTCGGACATGATCTGCTCTGGGGAATTATTCTGCTTGTTATAGGTATTGTATGTCTCATTGCTTCAGCAGTTTTGCTGAAAGAAAATAAAAGTCAATAATGAATAATCACATCCTTTCAGTCAATAATAACAGCGAAAGGATGTGATTTTATGGTTGAACAGGATACCGTAAAACTGCTTCGGGAATGCGATGCAGGCATAAAAATGGGCGTATCTGCTCTTGATGAGGTTATGGAGTACGCTCACAGCTCCGACATGAGAAAGTATTTGCAGGACAGCACTGAGGAAAATCAGAAATTGCAGGACGATTTGCAGAAGGTTCTTGCAGACTATCATGACAACGGCAAAGAGCCGAATCCTATCGCTTCGGGAATGTCGTGGCTTAAAACAAACGTCAAGCTTAAAATGGACGAATCCGACAGCACTATCGCTGAGCTTATGACAGATGGCTGCAATATGGGAATCAAGTCCCTGAGCCGCTATATGAATCAGTACAAGGCAGCTGACGAACGTTCCAAGGATCTGGCTAAACGTCTTATCAAGGCAGAAGAAAAGCTTTCGCAGAATATGAGACAGTTTCTGTAAAACAAAAAGCAGTCCCGTGAAAAGGACTGCTTTTTTAATTATCGCTGTCGTATGGTGAGCTTTTTCAACGCAGTAATCGGCAAATTGCCGAAAATACGTGCATGAGGAGATACTAAACAGGCTCTTAGAGAGTGCTGTGGAATGTACGTGAAATTACATCGTCCTGCTGTTCTTTTGTAAGCTTTACAAAATTAACGGCATAGCCCGAAACACGCACCGTAAGCTGAGGGTACTTTTCAGGGTGAGCCTGTGCGTCAAGGAGCGTTTCTTTCGTAAAAACGTTTACATTAAGATGATGACCGCCTTTTTCAACGTATCCGTCCAATAATTCGATAAGGTTATCGACCTGTTTCTGATTATCCATAAAAATTCCTCCTAATATTCATCGTCATCGACTGCATTTTCAGTTGGCTGACAGCAAGCTCCCTTATTTCCACAGAAATCGGAGCTGTTTACAACGTCAACCGTTACATTATCGCTGCTGTTATCGGCAATTATATTAACATGACCGCTTCCGCCTGCCATAAGCGAATCTATAAGCTTTGCGAGTTCCTCGGGATCCTTGGTATCGATCATGATCAATCCTCATTTCTAAGCTTATCGAGATCAATATCTCCGACAAATACCTGCATATCTTTGCCGAGAGCGTCGGGAACGATCGAGAACGTGTTCGAGATACCGTCCTGAGCGTGACGGAATGGAAGCTTTGCAACAGAAGCGAGAGAAGCTGCCGCACCGTGAGTATCTCTGCCGTGCATCGGGTTAGCTCCGGGAGCAAGAGGTACGCCCATTTTTCTGCCATCGGGAGTGTTGCCGGTTTTTTTGCCGTATACAACATTTGAAGTTATCGTTAGTATAGACATAGTGGGAACTCCGTCACGATAAGTGTGGTGCTTTCTCACGCAGTCCATAAATTTACGTACAACCGTGACGGCAAGATCGTCAACTCTGTCGTCATTGTTGCCGTATTTCGGGAAATCTCCTTCGACCTCATAATCGGTAACGATTCCGTCCTCGTCGCGTATCACCTTGACTTTAGCGTATTTTATCGCTGAAAGCGAGTCGGCAACGACTGAAAGTCCGGCGATTCCCGTAGCGAAATAACGCTTTACATCTCTGTCATGGAGAGCCATTTGCAGCTTTTCGTAGCAGTATTTATCGTGCATATAGTGAATAACGTTCAAGGTATTAACATAAAGTCCGGCAAGCCATTCCATCATGGCTTCATATTTGTCCCATACATCGTCAAAATCGAGGTAATCGCCTTCAACCGGACGGAACTTCGGGCCGACCTGCACCTTCATTCTTTCATCGACGCCTCCGTTTATAGCGTAAAGCAGACATTTAGCAAGGTTGGCTCTTGCGCCGAAGAACTGCATTTCCTTTCCTACACGCATTGAAGATACACAGCAGGCGATAGCGTAGTCGTCGCCATGTATAACACGCATCATATCATCGTTCTCATACTGTATCGACGAGGTCTTTATGGACATTTTTGCGCAGTATTCCTTAAACTTTCGGGGCAGCTTCTGTGACCAAAGGACAGTCATATTAGGTTCGGGAGCTGTACCGAGGTTGTCAAGAGTATGCAGATAGCGGAAACTGTTTTTGGTTACGAGGTGGTGACCGTCAACGTCAACTCCGCCGATCGACTCGGTTATCCAAGTGGGGTCGCCCGAGAAAAGCTCGTTATATTCAGGAGTTCGCGCGAATTTTACGATACGAAGCTTCATGATGAAGTGGTCGATAAGCTCCTGAGCCTGTTCTTCGGTGATTATACCTTTTTCGAGGTCACGCTGAATGTAGATGTCAAGAAAAGTCGATGTACGACCCAAAGACATAGCTGCGCCGTTCTGCTCCTTGACAGCGGCAAGATAACCGAAATAAAGCCATTGAACAGCTTCTTTGGCGTTGGATGCAGGGCGTGAAATATCGAAGCCGTAGATATTTCCAAGTTCCTTAAGCTCCTCCAATGCACGAACCTGTTCGGCAAGCTCCTCGCGGAGACGGATATTTTTTGAAGTCATGCGCACGAGAGAAGTATCTATCTGATGCTTTTTATCGGCGATAAGCATATCAACGCCGTAAAGAGCCACACGTCTGTAATCGCCTATAATGCGTCCTCTGCCGTAAGCATCGGGAAGTCCCGTAATTATAGCGGATTTTCTCGCCATTCTCATCTCAGGAGTATAAGCGTCAAAAACGCCCTGATTGTGTGTTTTTCTGTATTTGGTGAAAATTTTAACGATTTCAGGGTCTACTTCATAGCCGTATTGAGAGCAGGCGTTCTGAGCCATACGTATTCCGCCAAAAGGCTGAAGCGAACGCTTAAACGGCTTATCGGTCTGAAGTCCGACTATCTGTTCCAGCTCCTTATTAAGATAGCCTGCCTTATGGGAGGTGATAGTGGAAACGATCTTAGTGTCCATATCGAGAACACCGCCCGCTTCACGCTCCTGTCTGCTAAGCTCGGTTATCTGTTCCCAAAGCTGTCTGGTAGCTTCGGTCGGAGCGGCGAGAAAACTTTCGTCTCCGTCGTATGGGGTGTAGTTTTTCTTTATAAAGTCGCGGACATTAACGGAAGTGGTACACCAGCGTCCCTCTTTAAATCCTTCCCATTCACGGGGATATTCGGTAATCAAATGAAGCATTGTATCAGATCCCATCTATTTATTTTACTCTTAAATTATATCACATTGTTTATAATTTGTCAATCTCTGAATATAAGATTTTTTATTAAATAATTATGTGTATTTGTTAAAAAATAATTCAGCACAGCTTCTTCATATATTTTACCACTATCCACAACTTAAGTGGGGGACGCTGTCCCCCACACCCCCTGCCAAAGGGGTGACCCCTTTGGAATCTCAGTTTTCGTAACATTATGCCCCAAATGGGGCATAATGTTACGATATTGGTTCAAAGAATCTCTCCTTGGCAAAAAGTGAAAGAAAACAAAATCCTCTAAAGTTGTAGACAGTGTATATTTTACCCCCGAATAAACGTTATTGCAAAGTTTAATCGGGGGTGAATATAGTGAACGTCAAAATATTTTTTCGCTTGCTATAAATACTATTTATTTTTTTGTTTATCAGTCTTTTTGTTTTTTTCTTGGGGCGTATTCTTTTTTTTCTTGAAACTGAAAAGCTTTTTTTCGGATTTTTCGGGAACTTCACCATTATTGCATTTTATTCCGAGTTGCTTTTCCTTGTTTTCTAAATGCTCAAAAAACAATTTATATGCTGTAGCCGCCAATGGAACGCCGATAAGCATTCCGACAATGCCCCAAAGACCTCCGCCAACTGTAACTGCGGCAAGCACCCATATTCCCGGAAGTCCTATAGAGTTTCCGACAACCTTCGGATAAACCACATTTCCCTCAAGCTGCTGTAAAATAACGAGAAATATGAGGAAAATAAGCGTCTGCATGGGACTTTCAGTGAAAATTATAAATGCGCTTACACCTGCGCCGATGAATGCGCCAACAACGGGAATGAGTGCGGTAACGCCCACAAGAACCGAACTCATAGCAGCATATGGGAGCTTCAATATCTTCATTCCGATATAACAGAAGCATCCCAGCAGGATTGCTTCTAAAAATTGTCCTATAAAGAAGCTCTTAAAGGTTGAATCGGCAGTTCTGAATACTTTGTTGACCTTTGTATTGATCTTGTCGCTGATAAAGGCTTTTTGCAGACGCTTTACGTCACGACGGAGCTTATCCTTGCGTAAAAGCAGATATATAGCGAATATCACAGCAAGCACAGCATTTGTTACAAAGCCTGCTACAGTACCTACTATACCGACAGCTGAAGTAATTATGCCCATAACGCCGTTTTGTATCACATCGGCGGCCTTTTCTGTTATAGACGCCCAGTCAAGCGATTTTACATCGAACTCCTCAAAAAGCTCCATAGCCTCTTGTTGAATATCAGGATATTCTGCAAGTTTTTTTATGATGTTTCCGCTAAGTTGATCGAGCAGCGGCGGTATTTCTCCTGAGATCAGCTTTACGGCGTTTATCATTTCGGGTATGACTATTTTCAGCACAAGAGCGATTATAGCCGCCGCACAGAGAAATGAAAGTATAATACAGACAGGACGTCTTGTAAGCCGAACTGCTTTGGTGTCTGTTTTTGGAAAATAATGCTTTTCAAGCGCGCTCAGTATAATATTAAAAATATACGCTATAACAGCGCCGAGCAGCAACGGATATACAGCGCTGTATGCAACTGCAAGCAATTTTCCGAACAGGCTGAAATGGTTGACGACAAAGCAAACAGCTATTATAAGCAACGCTATGATGCCATATCGTTTGATTTCCTTTTTTTCCATAGAATCCTCCAATAATTAACTATACAAATTTATTATACAATTTATATGTGTATATATGATGTTTAAATATTGAATTTATGATTAATAATACTTATTTTTTAACATTATTATCTAAGTTGACGGAAGATCAAATACATGGTATAATAAAATAACTACTCTGAACTTCGCACGGTTTGCAATGACGTTCAGTGTAAGAGTATAGTATCTCGGCGTGTGCGGATCTTGCCGAAAATACGTGTGCGAGGAGATACTATACAGGCTCTAATAAAACTAAAAGGCGGCGATCGTTTTGGATACGGAAATATACAACGTAGGCAGAGTAATAGTCGATAAGAGCTTTCATACGCAAAGCGGAAACGAGCGTTTTTTCAGCTATTTCGGAAACGATGTGACTTACTCCATACGACGGACTATAGATGATGATGATTTTCCCAGACTTGCAGAATGCGTGTCCGAGTCTGAATCGGGAGCAATCAAAAGAACGGTTATACGCATGAAGGGAATAAACGGACAGCTCAGGTGGATATTGGCTTCTGTCCGCATTATGCAGAAAGAACCCGAACCGCTGTACATAATTGATTTCAGCGACATTTTATCGTTGAACCGAATAGCCTTGGATAATGAACGTAAATTGTCCGAATACCGCTATATATTGAGCCTTTCCACAGATATAGCATTCGAGTACAGCTTTGAGACGCGCCGGATACGTATTTATATGCCTGATTGCTGCCGTGAAAACGTTCTTGTTGATGAAGAACTTGAAAAATGGCAAAACCGTTCCATTGGTTCAGGTTGGGTCTTATCGAGATATATTGAAACATTCAATACGCTTTGCCGTGACATAAAAAACGGCGTGTACCGTTTCGATTACGAGCTTGAAGCGTCCATACTTACCGAAGGAAAAACAAGGGAAATGTGCCTTTTCCGTGGTATTACGAGATATGACGACCCAAAGACGCGCAAGGTCAGCGGACTTATCTCTGTTGTAAGCTCACGTCAGAAGTCAAAGGATATAAACCTTGCACTGGAAGCGAATAAGGATTCTCTTTCGGGACTTCTCAACAAACGTGCCGTAACTGATTTTGCAATGGATATACTTGCTGAAAAGCCTGCAAACAACGTCAATTTAGTTATTCTTGACATTGATAATTTTACAGATATAAATACGAGCTACGGACATCTTTTCGGGGACGAGGTAATATATACAATTGCCGGAATTGTCAAAAAAGAGCTTGGCACACGAGGCATCGCAGGAAGAATAAGCGGCGGCGGTTTTCTCATAGTAATTGAAAATACCCGTGACGAGGAAGATCTCAGGGGCATTCTCAGAGCGATACGCACAAATACGGAACGTGCGTTCAATGACCGCTTTGAGAATTTCCGACTTACCTGCTCCATGGGAATTTCCACATATCCCATTGACAGCTCCGACTATGACGAGCTATTTATGCAGGCGGATAAAGCTCTTTACATTGCCCAGCAAAAGGGCAAAAACCGTTATGTAATATACGACATAAACAAGCACGGCAGCGTTGAGCGCGATATTGAAAATAAAATAGCCTATCTGAGCGGCGGAAAGGATTTCAACGATAAGCTTACCTTTGTCGCTAACCTTTCGGAAAGTCTTGTTTTCGGACGTATTCCAGACATTTCAGTCCTGCTGGAACAAATACGCTCGGAATTTAGAATTGATGATATATGCGTATTTGCGGGAAAAGACATGAGCCTGATATTAAGCTGCGGAAACGCTGCGTCGAGAAATGCGGCGTATCTTCTCGAAAACGGCTATACAGAGCGTTTTTCCGGTGACGGCATATTCGCCATTGACAATGTGAACGAGCTTGAAGGACGGGACGACAGGGCGTTTGCACAGCTTACTTCGGAAAATATCGGGGGAGCGGTGCAGTATCTTATGACAGATGACAGCATGATAAAGGGAGTTATCTCATTCTGTTATATCGGACGTTTCAAGAAATGGGCAGTCTCCGACATGAATTATTTGGCTGTATTGGGCAGGATAATCGCATCTATACTGAAAAAGCAGGCTTTCATATGATCGCAGACGATCCACCTCTTGAATCGTGCGGTTTTTGTTACAATTAATTTACAATTTGTTTAATATACAGTTAGCTTCGTTGACACATACTGTACAATGTGCTAAAATAAAAGTGGCAAAAATCATAAGTGGAGGTCATAACATGAAAAGAGTCGTTAAATATTCCCTGTATGCTGCGATCGTACTGTTGTTCACAGTATTTCTCAGCGGCTGTCATTCGATGTATTCTGTCAATATTGAATCCGAGGGCTATTATATGACCGATAAAACTATAGATATTCTCATTCCTATCAGTGAAAAAGATGAAAATTACATTGATTCGGTAATTGAATATTATGATATATTGAGTGAATACAAACAGTTTCAGGGCAGTTACATTGATGAAAATATTGAAAGGGAATTGAAAAAAACTGAAATTTACAGATATAATGAAAACGGCTACAGAAGTATGCTCTGCCATTACCGCACAGAGGATTTTTCAAAGAGTTCTATAGAGGATAATAAAATCAAAACGTCCATATACTTAAACAGCAAAGAAAGGTATATGCAGCTGTGCGACAAGTATAAAACTTTCCGCATCGCAGTTGTAGGCAAGAATGGTGAGATTCTGAATATTTCCGAAGAATTTCCGTTCAAGTCAAGTGAAAAATATTACCTTGATAACGATATTGATTACGACCCTGTAAATAACGTATTATCCCCGGTATACATAAGGCAAGGCGAATGGAGATTTTGGCTCTTTATCGTGGAAACTGTTATGTATTTAATACCTGTATGGGCTATAGAACTGCTTGCGGCTGTTATAATTTTTAAAAATGTGAAATTTCTTGAATTTCCTTACAGTATTATCGAATCCGCAGTTATGACGCTTCCGCTTACCGTTTACCTCGCAGTAAGGTATGACGACGCAGTAAAATCAACTCTTACACATGACGCTGCGCTTGCTCAATTTTTTGATCTAAGCGATATTCCTGTATTGCGTATTGTGTTTGTGTTCATTCCGTACATCTCGTTCCTCGCCATAACGGTTCTTACCTGTATACGAAAAGCAATGAAAAGCGAGGAGAACAACATAAATAAAAATATAAATATACAATAATAAGCAAAAGTCTGAATGACTATTCATATTAATATCAAGATCCCGTCAAAATCACGACCCACCGCAGCTTTGACGGGATTTTTTGTATTAATTTCTTTGAAAAAATTTTATATACTCGCCGCTATTGCAAAATGTTCAAAGAATGCTGAACAGAAAAATCGTGTAACACTTTTCAATTGTGCTGCGATAGTATATAATGAAAGGAAAAATATTTCCCGCTGTGAAACGGGCTGTAAGTTTTAAAACGAGGTGAAGCCGTTATGACTGAGGAGAAGCTGCGTACGCTTATTGCAGAATCACAAAGAGACGGTTTCAAAGTACTTTTCAAGCAATATCAGAATTATGTATATACAATAGTATGGGGGAGAATAAGAAAGATCGGTTCGGCAGAGGACGCAGAGGAAGCCGTCAGCGATACTTTTGCAGAGGTTTTTCTTAATTTTCCAACAATAAATAAAGGTTCTTTGCAGGCATATATAGGTACTGTTGCAAAAAGAAAGGCAATAGATAAATTTCGTAAGCTGAGTTCGGAAAAAGCTGTATTTACAGACGACGAGGAACTGATGAATCTGCCTGATGATACGGATATAGCTGCCGATTCGGAAACTCTGGAACGAAACAGGCTTATTTATGAAAAAATACGTTCCCTTGGCGAACCTGATGCCTCTTTGATAATACAAAAATACTATTATGACCGCAAGTCAAAGGAAATAGCAAGGGATCTCAATATGACTCCCGGAGCTGTAAGAGTACGTTTGAACCGTGCCTTGAAAAAATTAAGAGAACTGTTAATAAGTGAAAATATTTCATTGAAGTGAGGCGACATTCTGTGAAGCTGAGAAAATCATTTCTGAAAAACATTGATAATGTGTCAGCCGAAAAAATTTCGGAAAATTATCCTGTCGAGTGGAATATTGATAAGGTTTTTGAAGCAAGCTATAGAAAATACATTGAGCTAAAAAAAAATACCTCATCCGAGATTGACCTCAAAACGGCTGAGGAAGGGGATATACTTGAATTTACAGAAACCGAAAAGGTTCGGAAACTGTCTGTATTCCGCATTTTCACAATGAATAAGCTGATAGCGGCAGCGTGTGCTGCGGCAGTAATCCTGCTTATAAAAATGACTTTTATCCCTTCAAAAAACATTGACCGGACGCCCGATATTATTGAGCAGAATCCCATAGCGTCACAAGAGAAGCGGACTACTTCAGCAAAAGAGAAAGACGTCCATATCTCTACTGTGCTGTATTCCAATGTTTCTTCTGCCGATAATACTGTGTGTACAACTGTGTCATTGAAAACTGACGTTTTAGATAAAACCGCATCGAACGTTGAAGTATCTGAAACAAATTATGACGAGAGAGAGTATTCCGAGCAAACAGAAGCTCCGATAGAGTCAGAGCCTGTTGATTATACAGAAACGACGAATACAAAGCCGTTACAAGCAACAGAGCCAACGACAGAGACAGCTAACGAAAGCTGCGGATATTTTAAGATAAACGCAGGGGAATATACCAACGAACAAACAAATATCGAAGGTTTTGACGAACTGACATATATCCGTTCAAGCAACGCTCCTGTAGAACCAAAAAATCATGTTGTGGAATCTGAAAGCTTCCATGTTATTTCCAGCAGTGAAACGCCGGCATGTGATATGCTGAATATAGAAGACGCCGAGAGCGGTCAGATATACACTTTGTGCATTTTTAACTATGAGGATTTCAGGATCGGATTTAACCCTGAACTTGACTATGAACTTCAATATTTGGAAATCAACGGCAGACCGGCATGTTATAATGAAAATCTCATTGACGAACATGCTC
Source organism: uncultured Ruminococcus sp. (assembly GCA_947627275.1). Classification (GTDB taxonomy): domain Bacteria; phylum Bacillota; class Clostridia; order Oscillospirales; family Ruminococcaceae; genus Ruminococcus. Next base: position 79,478 of record CANQVK010000002.1, read on the forward strand.
CGAGTAATCTTATTTGGGACGATGGCTGTCATGTCTGCATACTGAACGGCCCGTCAATGTTATATGACAAAATGCTGATTTTGGCTGAAAGCCTGAAATAAAAAGAAAACGGAGGAAATCGCAATGAACAAAAAAATCATATCGCTGCTTATGGCTGCCGGAATATTCGGCGCTTTTGGAGGGAACGCCGTAATTTCCGTATGCTCGGCGGAATCTGAAAGCATTTCCGCAGAAGCGGAAACCGAAACCTTAACGGAAGAAAAGATTCGTGAACTTCTTCCAAAGACTATGGCTGAATTTAATGAGTTTACTGAGAAAAACGGAATAGTCTCCATTCATGGGAAGTACATAGTTTACTGTGACGAAATAAACTACAGCACAGGCGCAGAAGTCGTTATGGAACAACTGGGAACTGCTGAGGTAAAGGAAGCGTTCAGGTATAACATAAAACCTGACGAACTGCTGCCAGGGGGATCAAGCAGTAATATAATCATTGTTTATGAAGCGGTTTCTTCGGGAACTGTAAAAGTAACGATTTCTCAGGGACGGCCTTGGGACTGGGAACAAAGCCATGAAGTCAAGGAGCTTGGTTACTATGATGTCAGTGAAGATATGGCAGTTAAGAAAATAAACGAGGAAGAATTTACCGCTCCTGTCAGAGGAGATGCGAACGGAGACGGCGATTTTACTGTAGCTGACCTTGTTATGCTCGAAAAATGGCTTCTCGGCGAAGATAAGCTTACCTGTTGGAAAAACGCCGACCTTTGCGAGGATCAGGTGATAGACGTTTACGATCTATGCGTTATGAGAAAGGAATTTTCAGAAAGCAAGCCCGATTATGCTGTTATGAGCGTTGAAGCGATGAGAAATAACAACAGCATGGAAAAGATTCAGAACAGCGTTTATACGGCTGCTTCTATGTCTGAACTTAATACGCTGATCAAAACTGCCGAATTGTGCGAATATGACGGATGCAGCTGCGATTTTCATGATGTACAGTCGCTCGTTCCGAATGGAATCGACGAAAGCTTCTTTGAAAATAATGTCCTTATCGCAGTTTACAACGCCGCAGGAGGATCAAATAAAGTTCTGACTATCGACAAAATTGAAAAGTCGAACGAGCTGCTCACTGTATACACAACTACTGAGATTTCCAAAGCTGCAACGCCCGACATGGTGTACTACAAGGGATTTATAGCTGTAAGCAAAAATTATTTTGAAGGAGTTTCAAAGGTCGAAAGAAACGATACGGAAAAAAACATGGAAAATTCTTAAAAATCATATCCGCAGATAACTGCACTTATTCTGTGGTTTGATAAAAGGGGACAAATCGGAAAGCTGCACATAAGGTGCAGCTTTTTGTTTAATGTAATAATTTTTGCATTAAACTATTGCCAAAAAACGCAAAATATGGTATAATAATTTATAAAAGTTTAACTCATATATATTTTTAGTAAAGGAATGATTTTTTTGAAGATAAGTTTTTCAACTCTTGCATGTCCAAACTGGTCATGGCAGGATATTTACGGAGCTGCCAAAGATCTGGGTTTCAACGGTATTGAGATAAGAGGTCTTGGGGACGAGATTTTTTCTGTGAAGGCACAGCCGTTTACCGAAGCGCAGCTTCCCAAAACGATTGAAAAGCTGAATTCCCTCGGACTTGAAATTTCCTGCCTTTCTTCGGGAGCATGTCTGAAAGACAAGGAAAAATTTGCGGAAGCGGAGGCTGAAATTATCGCTTATGCGCAGCTTGCCAATAAACTCGGCACTTCTTATATAAGAATTTTAGCGGATTTTGACCCAGCTCCGAACGGCGAGGTCGATGACGATTATATTGCCGAGGCTCTTGAAAAGCTCGTTCCCTCCGCTGAAGAATACAATGTAACGCTTTTAGTTGAAACAAACGGCGTATACAGCGATACTGCGCGTCTTGCAAGACTTCTTGATAAGGTCGGCAGCCGCAAGGTAGCCGCTCTTTGGGATATGCACCACCCTTACCGCTACAACAACGAATCTCCCGAAACAACTGTCGCTAATCTTGGACAGTATATCAAGTACATACAGGTCAAGGACAGCGTTATGAATGACGACGGTACTGTTGAATACCGATTAATGGGTAGCGGTGATATTCCCGTCAGAAAAATGATAGAAGCCCTCGACACTATAAATTATGATGGATATATTTCTCTTGAGTGGGTAAAAAGATGGTCGTCCGATCTCAGCGATGCAGGTATTGTAATACCGCAGTTTGCCGAGTATATGTCGCCCTACAAGAAGAAACACAAGCACCCCCTCCAGACAAGTATAAAGGGAACAGGGCATTACCCTTGGCCAAAAGAAAGGATCATCAACTACACATTCCCCGATGTTCTTGACCGCATGTGCGACGCATTTCCGAATCAGTACGCATTCAGATATACCGAGCTTGATTATAACCGCACATATCCCGAGTTCAGAGACGATGTAGATACATTCGCGCGTTCACTCCTTGCAATGGGCGTGAAGAAAGGCGACCATGTTGCAATTTGGGCGACAAATGTTCCTCAATGGTATATTACTTTCTGGGCAACAACAAAAATCGGCGCTGTTCTTGTTACGGTAAACACCGAATACAAGATACATGAAGCTGAGTATCTGCTGAGACAGTCGGATACCAATACTCTTGTTATGATCGACGGCATCAAAGACATAAGCTACGTTGATATAATCAGGGAGCTTTGTCCTGAGCTTGAAAACTGCGAACCCGGTAATTTGAATTCAGCTAAACTTCCATATCTTAAAAATGTTATAACAATTGATTCAAAAGATAAGGGCTGCTACACATGGGATGAGGCTGTAGCGCTTTCAAAGGACGTTCCCTACAGCGAGGTAGAACGTATCAGAAAAACTATAAACGTTCATGATGTCTGCAACATGCAGTACACTTCGGGTACTACCGGTTTCCCCAAGGGCGTTATGCTGACTCACTACAATGTTGTAAACAACGGAAAAGCTATCGGAGACTGCATGGATCTTTCAACTGCTGACAGAATGATGATACAAGTCCCGATGTTCCACTGCTTCGGCATGGTTCTTGCCATGACTGCGTCTATGACGCACGGTACTACAATGTCACCGATTACAAGATTTTCACCGCGAAAGGGTCTTGCATGTATCAATAAAGAAAAGATAACCTGTTTCCACGGCGTGCCTACGATGTTTATTGCAATGCTGGGTCATCCCGATTTTGAAAAAACGGACTTTTCTCATATGAGAACAGGTATTATGGCAGGCTCTCCGTGTCCTATAAAGACTATGGAAGAAGTTCTTGAAAAGATGAATATGACTGAAATATGTATCACATACGGTCAGACAGAAGCTTCTCCGGCAACCACTATGAGCAAGACTACCGATACTATAGAACAGCGAGTTAATACTGTCGGAGGTCCTATATTCGGCGTAGAATGCCGTATCGTTGACCCCGAAACCAACGAGGAAGTTCCTGATGATGTGGACGGCGAATTTGTTGCAAGAGGTTACAATATCATGAAGGGCTACTACAAAATGCCTGAAGCTACGGCGGCAGCTATTGACTCCGAGGGCTGGCTGCATACGGGCGACCTTGCAAGAAGACGTTCAGTTGACGGCTACTACAAGATCACAGGACGTATCAAGGATATGATCATTCGCGGAGGTGAAAATATCTATCCTAAAGAGATAGAGGATTTTCTGTACACTAATCCGAAAGTTAAGGACGTACAGGTTATCGGCGTTCCCGACGCTGATTACGGCGAGGAAATAATGGCATGTATCGTTCTCAGGGAGGGCGAAACATCTTCGCAGGAGGAGATCAGAAATTACTGCCTTGAAAAAATGGCAAAGCACAAATGTCCGAGATACGTTGACTTTGTGGACGGTTTCCCGATGAACGCCGCAGGCAAGATACTGAAATATAAAATGAGAGAACAGGCTGTAGAAAAGCTTGGACTCCATAAAGCAAATGATATAATAACCGCATAATATATCTGCGCGAAGCTCTGTCTGTTTTGAAAATACACTGAAAACGGACAGAGCTTAAAAACGTTAATAATTAGTTCGTATAATTGTGATTATACGAATAAATATGTAAGCGCTCTCCCGAATATGTTTTTTAGATTTAATTGACATTTCGGCGGAAATGAGTTATAATTATTATATCATTACAAAAGGAGTTTTCTTATGGATCTGAACAAAAAATTATTTTCCCTTTTACTTGCTTCAACAATAACCTCGGGTGCGGTTTGCTTTCCGATATTTGCCGAAGAATCGGATTTAAAGGACAGCGGCATAAATTATACCGAATCTGTTGAAACTATAAGTAATCCCGGAGTTGGCTACAGCTCTACTCTATGGCCTAACTGCAAACCCGGAAATACGCCGGTTTATAATCCGACAGGTAATCTGATGTTGTTTTTCATAGACATAGGCGGATTTTCATGCGGCGTCAACGGCACGAAAAACGAGGACGGAACGTATACGGAGGGTGTTGATTATGACTTCGACGACGCTTTTTTCAAAGCATGGGACGAAACTCTCCAGAACTGCCGCAACAACGGCTGTATGGCAGCTCTTCGTTTCCGTTATGACGATGAGGGCAAGGATAACCCTGAGCCTGCGTCGTTTGAACAGGTTCTCCGTCATATAGAGCAGCTGAAAAACAGCGGACTTTTCGAGAAATATTCTGATATTATCGCCTTTGTGGAATGCGGTTTTGTTGGTAAATGGGGTGAAATGCACGGCGGAAAATATACGTCCGTCCAGCATAAAGCTCAGGTATTGGAAGCTCTGCTTCAGGCAGTTCCCGCACCGATCCCCATAACGGTCAGAACTCCCGATATATTTGCTGAATGGGCAGGAATAACCCGTGCTGAACTCGCTGACAGAGAGCTTATAGACAGCCTTACTGAAAGTAAATATACCTCTGATATTCAGAAAAACAAGGACAGAATAGGTCTTTTTGACGACGGGTATATGGGCAGTAACTCAGACCTTGGCACATATGCAAACCGTGAGATCGAAACGGACTGGCTCTCTCATCAGACGCTTACTTCTTATTTCGGCGGTGAATTTTCTGGCAACATTGATTTTGCCAAGCAGTACGATACCTATCTCCCGGAAAATGCAATACCCGAAATGTACAAAACTCATCTGAGCTATATAAACAGCAACATTTTTAATCTTTACAAGGATTATACATTTTCGGAGGCATACGATATAAGCGGTGTGGATAATTCAGCATATTACGGACAAACTGTATTCAAGTTCATGCGCGACCACATCGGCTATCGTTTTGTGCTTCGTGACTCAAAGCTTACGGACACTGTTGAACAAGGCGGAGATATACAGGTAAAATTCAAAATAGAAAATACCGGATTTGCCAATGTTATTCCGTCTGTTCAGTCGTATGTATTACTCGAAAAAGACGGTGTTTTCACCTATGCCGAGGCTGATACGGATTGCCGCCAATGGCTTTCATGCACTGAAACAGATAATCTTCTTAATATTAAACTCCCCGATTGCCTTCCCGAAGGCGACTGGAATGTATACTTAAAGCTGAGCATGGGAACTCCGCTCGAAGTTACCAACATGAGCGGCCGAAGCATACGATTTGCCAATGAGGGCGTGTGGAATCCATCGTTGGGAGCGAATTGTCTTGGAACGGTCAAAGTAACGGAAAGCAGCGGCAACGGTACGAACAATACGCTTACAGCCTCCGAAAATACTGATAATACGCCCTCTAAGTTCTATTCGGCAGAGGTAAAGACAGTAGTAGACGGAATAAAGTCCTCTCCGCATGAATGGACTGACGATATGCTTGTCGGAGAAAGTGAATCGGGTATAAATCTCTATGCAAAGGCTGATAATAAATACCTTTATGTTATGAGCAATATTGAGAACAACGCTGCGGCTCCCGTATATAATTTGCAGCTTAAAAATCCTGCCAATTCGGAGAATTATTGGCTGTATTATGCGTCAAACGGCTTCATTTACTTCAATCACGGCGACTACAACGGCTGTCAATGCAAGTGGAGCGATAACATGACAGAGTTCCGTATTCCTTTTGAGGTTATGGATCTTGAACCCGGCATGAAGCTTGAGAATCTGCGTATTTTTATGCAGGACAGCGGAAATGATTGGAAGCTTATGAGCGACATCAGAACGCCTGAATGTACTATCCCCTCTGATTTTATCGTATTTTCAGCATTTACGGAAGTTCGCCTTAATGAGGGCGCAAGCTATGAATACACAGCCGTCACGGAGCTTGACGATTCTTCGCAATACGAATGGATGCGAAATGGAGACATTATTCCCGAAGCAAATACAAATAAACTGATACTTGAAGATATTTCCTCCGAAGATGAGGGCGAATACTCTGTTAAAATCACTTCATCGTCAGGTATTGAAAAAACTGTCAGCGCTTTTAAGCTGAACGTTATCTCCGACAGTTCAGAATATCTTGCAGGCGATGCAAACTGTGACGGAAAGGTTACCATTGCCGATTCAACCGCAATTTTGCAGCACCTTGGCAATCAGGATAAATACGGTCTTTCCGAACAAGGTCTCAAAAATGGAGACGTTGACGGCTTGCCCGGAATAACAACTTCGGATTCCCTCACTTTACAGAAAGTTGATGCCGGACTTCTTGATGTTTCGCAGCTGCCGCTGAAAGCTGTTGAGCAGTGAGCTTTTTAAGCTATTATTATACTCGCCGCTTTAGAGTTAAAAAAATCTAAAGCGGTTTTTATTATTTAATTATCAAGAATCGCAGAGAAAATATGTTATTTCTATTGAAAAATTCTTAAAAATATGTTACAATATATATACTCTCCTCTATTGCAAAATATCAAGTAACGCCGACATAAAATCCGTGGACATTTTGCAATAGCGGCGAGTATAAAGCATATTAAACGCTAAAATATTTTCGGAGATGATTTTATTGAAACCGTTAGTACTTCCAAAGTCTAAAAAAATAATTGATGTACATTCGCTCAGAGACATTTTTTATAATATATCATGGGAAACTATTGAAAAACTCGCTTTTTTATCAATAATGGCATATATACTTACGCCTGTAACGCAAATTTTAGCTGCATTTTACTATGATATTCTATTTGATTCAGTACATCCTTATTACGTTACTTTCAAATATGCCTCTCGATTTTCGCTGGTATTGTGCATTCCTATAACGATACTTTACATTGGAAAAAACATAGTTGAAAAATACAGTATTCGGCAGTTTTTCAAAGATAATCCCGCAATGCTTTTCTTCATTCCGTACGTTATACTGATGATAATATCTACTTTCATCAATGGATTTACGACAATGGCTATGAGGGGCGGACTTGTAAGACGTGAAAGCTTATTTGTTTATATTATGTACTTTTTGATATATTATTTTCATGCCTCAATAATTGAAAATAAGAAATTAAAATCAATTATCAATTATACATTTTTGCTTGGCGGACTTTTTATGGGACTCCTTATGCTTGTTCATATATATATTCATCCTATAGAGCAGTTCACATTTGAAAACTATCCAACAATGATAAATGCCATTTTCTTCAACAGTAATCATTATGCCTATTACATGACAATGATCATAATAATGAGCGGCGGACTATTTATTCTTGAAAAAAATAAATGGCTCAAATATCTCAGCCTCGCATCATTTGCTGTTAATACTGTAATACTTATCATGAATAATACGCTTGGGTGTTTTATTGCATCTTTGTTCGGACTTTTATTTACCGCTGTTGTTATCGGTATATGCAGCAAAAAGTTTGAATTTCGCTTATTTATTCCGTTGATTTTGTTTATTCTTATAACGTTTTTAATGAGCTTCACATACAATACAGTATTGTCAAGTGTTTTAATAATGTTCGTTGATATAAAAAACATTTATACCAATGAAGAAAACAGCGATTCAGCCGGTTCAGGACGTTGGATATTATGGAAAGCAACTATTAAATACATTTCTGAAAAACCAATATTTGGTTTTGGAACGGATGGAATATATAAAAGACTTGATAAAGAAGCCGGTTCTCCAAGAACCCACAACGAATTTTTGCAGTATACAGCTTTTTATGGAATACCAGCCGGCATAATGTATATTGCAGGCGTTGTGTCGGTCTTTATCAAAGGCTTAAATTACAGATACAAACTTGATATTTATACGCTTACAGGACTTGCGGCGGCATTCGGTTATTTAGTTTCTTCATTTTTTGGAACTTCACTATTTTACACAGCTCCTTTTCTCTTTATTTTTCTCGGAATTGGTCTTGGCGGAAAAAAACATGTGTAAAGACGCTGACTAAATCATTGTTTCCTTAAATATACAAAATAGAAAACTCGGCTTAATTGAATATCAGCCGAGTTTTTTAATATTATGAAATTCTTTTGCCCTTTCCCCTCTTTCGCTTTTCAATGGGTTTTTCCTTTCCGCCCATATCCTCGAAAAGCGTTTCTTCTTCAATGTCATCTGTACCGTCCGTAAGCTCGGGGTTAATTTCGCCGATACTCTCGTAATACGGGTTAATAACATATTTCTGAATTACAGGGTAGCTGTTAAAACACACAATAAACCATACCAAAGCAGCCGGGAAAAACGGAAGTATCAATAGGAAAAGCGGCGGTGTGTAAATAAACAGCATAAACTCCAGCACTCCGAAAATTATTACAAAAAAAGTCGTAATAACATTTTGTTTCAAGGAGACAAACGCCAAAGCAAATGAATTTTTTATCAGATTTTTCAAAGAAAGGTCGGTAGCCGCCATCATAAGGAAAATGTAATAGTTCATCATAAATACTACAAGTCCTACGCTGAGCGTTATTACCAAAGGAACATAAAACAGCTTGTTCTGATAAAATTCCGCCCAATCGGGATAGAGGTTATATCCCGAAAATACCGATAAGGCAGCCACAGTATCAAGTATTCCGACAACTAAGCCTTTTTTGAAATTCTCACGGTAACCGCGGAAGAAATCACGGACAATATAAACGTGCTTTTCAATAAGAAAGGCTCTGATGACCTTTGTCATTCCCGCCATAGCAGGACCTATATTTATCGTAAAAACAATAAACAAGCCAATCAGCAGTACAAGCATAAGCTCATAATTTTTCATAAAGCTCACGATAAACAATGCCGCAACAGGAGGAATGCAAAAAATGAAAAACAGCATATTCAGACCTGCTATCTTCCATATTTTCCTGAAAAACAAATCAAAAAAAAGAGCTATCCCCTTTTTCTTGGGAGCATATTTCGGAATGCCCGGACCGGAATTTTCATAGCTGCTGAATAAACCCAATTTTAACTTCCTCCAATTAATTTATAATAGAAATCCTCCAAAGAAATAATTCACCAGAGAATCAACCGCAGAAATTATCAATGCGGCAGCAAAAAGCACAGCGTACCTTGTGCAGAAGCTTTTAAAACTCGGCGGATCTGCTGTTCCGAGCATACTCCTCAGCAAAGAAGATGAATTTCTTAAGACCTCTCTTGCCGCAAGGAGCGCTATGGCAGACACAGCCGCAGTTTTCGGCAGATAAAGCGCAAGTACGGCAGGTATAGCGGCGATACCCTTTTCGGAATACAGTATAGCCGCAGAACATCCAAGTTCAGCTCCCATGCCCATTAAAAGCGCGATTCCGAAAGGCTGTCCCAAAGCAAATAATCCCAAAAGGAACGCCGTTCCGAGAAATATCGTCAATGTCAAAAGCGAGAAGCCAAATATCTCCAAAGCCGTTCCGCCGTAAAGTTCGGCACAAAAAAACTTACGCAGCAATTCGCTGTTTTCAGAATGAACCGCAAAATAAGAGCCGACTGCAATACCGATAAGCTCGGCAGTACAAAGGAGCAGCAGTTTAACGCTGCCGCCTTCGCCCGATGTATAAATAGTCCGTTTCAGACTGCATCATCCTTTCAATAAACATATTCAAGGATATGCGGTTCGGACATGTTTTATGCTTAATTATTTTGAAAGCTCGTATGCGCGCTTTGTACAGCTTTCACAGCAGCTTCTTACCGTGTCGGCAAGCTTGCCGTCGTAAAGCTTATCAAGACCTGCAAGAGTCGTACCGCCGGGAGAGGACACCATTTTTATCAATTCGTCAATGGTATATCCCGAATCGCTTATCATTTTTGCCGAGCCAATAAGACTTTGACTGAAAAGCTCGGCAGCTGACTCGGAAGGGATTCCGACAGCCTCCGCATAATCTATGAAACTTTTGGCAAAAAGGTAAATAAAAGCAGGACTGCTGCCGTTTATCGCTATGATTTCCTTCATTTTATCCTTTGGGATAACAGCAGCCTTTCCGCATGAACGGAAAACGTTAAGAATAACGTCAAATTCCTCATCGCTTACACGATCGTTTCTTGAAAGCGCAGACGCACCCTCGCCAAGAAGCAGAGGTGTGTTCGGCATAACAAGTATTACCTTAGCTTCGGGAATTGTCTTTGAAACAATAAATTCATCGGAAATTCCTGCTGCTATGGAAATTATTACCTTTTCGGACGTTACGGCAGGCGCGGCAGCTTCTATTACCGCTTCGATGATCTGTGGCTTTACGGCAAGAAAAATATATTTGCACATTTCAGTAAGCTCCGCTTCGCTTTTACAAGCAGATACGCCGAACTCTGCAAGCTCGCCTACCTTATCCGAATCGGGATCATAAGCAAACAGTTCTGTATTTTCTCCGACACGGCTTGACGCAATGCCTTTCATTATAGCCGTACCCATGTTTCCGGCACCAATAAATCCAATTTTAATTTTATTCATTAAAAATCACCTTGTATTAATAAAATGTGGCGACTTCCTGCTCGGGAGCGTCCGCCGTTTCAAGCGACTGTACATAAAGCACAGGTCCCTCGCCCTTGTAGACCTTATGCTTCTGAACTCTTATAACAGCCGTGATCTTCTGCCATTTTTTCGGGTTTAGGTCAACAGGCTTATCCCAGACAGCCGCCGCCCAGCAGTATTGAATATCCTCAACACAGCAAGTCATGATATGTCTGCCGAAAGCAAAGGAATTTTCCGGGAACTTCCTGTTTTTTGCCGTAAGTCCCTTGAAGGTCACGGTCTTGCCGTCGTATTTTTCAGGTTCGTCCATGATGTCTCTGTACCAGAGGGCGTAATCGCGATCCTCTATGACAATGTGATCGGCTTCAATATCGAATGGCAGCGGATCTTCAATATCGTCATAAGCGACCTGACCGTCGGTATACTCATAGCATATTTCACTTCTTCGGCTTACGCCTCTGACGATCTTATGGAACTCCTTAACGTCCATGCTTTTTTCAAAGCGGTTGAACACAGTCAGCTCTGCAATATTAAGCTTGTCAACTACAAGACTTCTCATGTTTGCATTGTAAGCCATAAAGGTAGAGGCGTCCGCAAAGAACATGACTTGATAAACGCCCCAGTTGTCAGGCATATTGGAGAAAAACTCGCTCACCTGCCACATTCCGTTATACTCGATAATGATTTTTTCCGCTCTTGTTTCATAAGCGATTCGTGCGAGGTTCGGTACGTTCATCTCGGATCTGTCGTCAATTACCTTCATTGTGAGATTTTTTCCCTTATTCGGGAATTTCGTGAAATCAAGCTCCTCAATACCCTCCTCAAAAGAAAGTATCAGAGTTTTCTCGCCCGAATTAAAACGCCTGTCCTCAAGGGTTTCCTGCAAGAAGCGGGTCTTGCCTGCTTCAAGGAAACCGAGAAAAAGAAATACGGGGATAGGTTCCTGATTAAAATTAGGCATGTTCTTTCTCCTTATTCAATGCAAAAAAGCCTTGCGACAGCTTCCTCGTTAAGCTTTGAACCGATAACGCAAAGTCTGCCGGTAGTTTCTGCGCTGCCGTAACGAACGTCGGGAGTTCCCGGGATATAGTCAAAGTGTATCCACTTACCGTCCTCCCCTGCCACGATACCCTTAGCGCGAAGAACAACGCCGAATTTTTCTTCATCTGAAAGAGCTTCGAGAGCCGCTGTTACAGCTTCAACAGTATAGGGTCTGGGAGTTTCTGCGCCCCAGCTCGTAAATACTTCGTCTGCATGATGGTGGTGATGCTCGTGGTCGTGGTCATGACAGCAGCAATGTTCTTCATCATCATCGTCATGGTGGTGATGCTCGTGGTCGTGGCCATGACAGCAGCAATGTTCATCATCGCCGTCATGGTGGTGATGCTCGTGGTCGTGGCCATGACAGCAGCAATGTTCATCATCGTCGTCGTGGTGGTGATGATGCTCATGTTCAAGCATTTCTTTAAGCTCGCCCTCAAGAGTATTTTTTCTTGTCATGGCTGCTATTATCTGAGAACCGTCAAGTTCGTCCCAATCCGTTGTAACGATAGGAGCGTCTGCATTGAATTTTCTGAGAAGCTCTATTGCCTCAGCGATTTTCTCCTGTGAAAGTCCTGCGGTATGGCTGAGAATGATACAGCTTGCATACTCGATCTGATTATCAAAAAATTCGCCGAAATTCTTCTGGTACATTTTACATTTTTTAGCGTCCACTACCGTTGTGAAGCCGTCAAGCTCAACGTCGTGAACATCTATATTGCGAACAGCGTTAATTACATCGCTGAGCTTGCCGACACCCGAGGGTTCGATAAGAATACGGTCGGGCTTGTATTCGTCAAGCACCTTAACAAGAGCCTTGCCGAAGTCTCCCACAAGGCTACAGCAAATGCAGCCCGAGTTCATTTCGGTTATCTCAATACCTGCGTCTTTGAGGAAACCGCCGTCAATGCCGATCTGTCCGAATTCATTTTCAATAAGAACAAGCTTTTCACCGTTGTAGCCTTCCTTTATGAGCTTCTTTATGAGCGTTGTTTTGCCTGCGCCGAGGAAGCCGGAGAAAATTGTAATCTTAGTCATCTGATCCACTTCTTTCAAATTAATAGTGCCGATTTTACGGTATACAATGTTTATTATAGCATTTTTTTTGAATAAATGCAATAGTATTTAATTTTTTTCTTCAAATTTTCACAAATATACTCGCCGCAATTGAAAAATGTCCAAAGAACGCCGAACAGAAAATAGGTATTTTTATAAAGCTTGAAAAAAAGTTAAGCTTGTGATATAATTATAAAAATGCCAAAAGAAAGGTTAAGATAAAAATGAAGTCCGATAAGAAAGAACGCATACTCGACGCTATGGAGGAACTTATGTACAGAATGCCCGACAAGGATATTTCTGTAAGCCTTATTGCCGAAACTGCCGGGATAGCCAAAGGCGGAGTATACTATTACTTTTCAAGCAAGGAAGAACTTCTTGACGCTGTTGTGGAACGAAGCTATAGAAAAGCCATTCACGATTTTTTTGGAGAAATTAATTCCGATGAAACGGCTCTTACAAAAATAAAGCTTCTTTTCCATTCTCTTTTAAAGAGTGAATTTAGCGATAAGCAAAAAAATCTTATACTTACTCTGCATCTCGATGATGATCTGCGTCTCCACAATAAACTAAAAATGATAGCTGTTCGGGAGGTCTCCCCCATCCTTACGACTCTTCTTCATCAGGGTTGTGCGGAGGGAAGCGTTAAGACTGATTATCCCAGAGAAAGCGCCGAAATGATAGTCGCTGTAATAACTTTCTTTCTTGACAATACTGTATTTCCGGCTGACAGTGGAGCAATGTCCCGAAAGCTGAAAATTTTCGCCTCAGTTCTGGATACATGCCTGCAAGCTGCTCCGGGAAGCTTCGACTTTCTTTGTCTGCCCGTAAACAGCGAAGAACAAGCCGCGCTTATTTATAAAACTCAGGAAACGGATGACGACGAATGAAATTTTCTGTATCTAATGTAAATGAGCGCAAAATGCTTCCTGTAATACTTACACTTGCGCTGCCTACGATGATAGAACAACTGCTCCAGACAGCGGTGCAGTATATTGATACGGCTATGGTAGGTTCTCTCGGAACTCGCGCAACCGCCGCTGTAGGGGCTACCACTACGGTCAATTGGCTTATCGGAAGTACTATTTCCGCTCTCGGCGTAGGTCTGCTCGCCGTAATATCGCAGGCGATAGGCGCCGGAAAGTACGACAAAGCACGAAAAGCGGCAGGTCAGGCGGTCAGCCTCGCTCTTATTGCGGGTATGCTTTTCACGGCTGTCACAGTTTCACTCAGCGGCGTTATACCTGTGTGGATGAATGTCGATCCCGAGATCCGCAAGCTTGCCTCGAGATACTTTCTTATCCTTTACTCGCCAATGATTTTCAGAACGGCAAGCATTATTTTCGGAACGGTACTTCGCGCTTCGGGTGATACCAAAACTCCTATGCTGGTAGGGATAGGGGTTAATTTAATTAATATTATTCTCAATTTTTTCCTTATTTATTCCACTCGCATCGTCGATGTGTTCGGAAAACGGATAACCGTATACGGAGCAGGTTTTGGTATTGAGGGCGCTGCGGCGGCAAGCGCTGTTTCCTTTGTTTTCGGCGGAATAACCATAACATGTGCGCTTTGGCGGCATAAAAAAATTTCTCCGAAAGGACAGCGGTTTCGTCCTGATATGTCAATACTCAGACCATGCTTCAGAGTTGCGTTTCCGAATATGCTGCAGCGTTTCGCAACGTCGTTGGGATATGTTGCGTTCGCTTCAATGATAAACTCCTTGGGCGAAATATCCACGGCTGCTCATACAATTGCAAACACCGTAGAATCGGCTTTTTACATTCCCGGTTACGGTATGCAGACTGCGGCGGCAACTCTTTCGGGCAACGCCTGGGGCGAGGGAAACAAGCTAAAGCTCCGTAAACTTTCAAAAACCGTAATACCTCTTGAATTGACGCTTATGGCGGTATCGGGAGGACTGCTCTTTATATTCGCTCCTCAGCTTATGAAAATATTTTCCGGCGATAAGGAAGTCGTCTCGCTTGGAGTGACCGTTCTAAGAATGGTCGCAGTCTCAGAGCCGTTTTACGGCGTACCGATAGTTATAGAAGGCATGATGCAGGGAATGGGAAAAACCGCCGCTCCTTTTGTATACAATATAGTCGGAATGTGGGCTGTAAGAATTGTCGGAACATTTGTATGCACCCGTTTCATGGATCTTGGTCTTGTATCCGCATGGGGCTGTATGATAGCTCACAACATGGTTCTTTTTGTGCTGTTCACCATTCACTTCGCTCATCTGAACAAAAATCAGCTTTCGTCATCCCATATGTAAAGGGGTGTTCAATATAATCTTTTAAATCACGTTATAAAGAATATTATATTTTAGTTTAATGTATAATATTGTGCATTTCAGAACCGATATTAAAGCATAATAATGAATTGACGATTCTAATAAAATGTGATAGAATAAAATCAATTAATAATTTCGTTTTCCCTCTATACGAGATTATATAAGGAGGAATTTTATGAATATCAGGAAAACAATTTCGGGGATATTGGCTGCGGCTGTTATGATAACGGGGCAGGCTTTTTCTCCGATACGCTTCAATTCGTTTGCGGTGGCGAACAAAGCTCGCGTGTCAGTTCATGACCCGTCAATTTTCAAGGACGAAAGCGGAGAATACTTCATTTTCGGCTCGCATATCGAAGCGGCAAGATCGCCTGATCTGCAAAGCTGGTACAGATTTTCAAACGGTTATGCAGCGACCAACAATGCTCTGTTCGGAAATCTCTCTCAAAATCTTGCCGGAGCATTCTCATGGGCTGGGGAAAATCTTGAGGACTGCGAAGGCGGCTTCTCCGTATGGGCGCCCGATGTGGTCTACAACTCCGAGTACATAAATAAAGACGGTTCAAAGGGCGCATACATGATGTACTTCTGCACAACATCAACGTACATTCGTTCCGTTATCGCATTCGGAGTATCGCAAAAGCCCGAAGGTCCTTACGAGTTTGTGGACACACTGATCTACTCAGGTTTTACCAAAAACGACAGCTATGCCACAAGCTCCACTAAAAATGTCAACAGAAAATATACATCGACTAACGTTGACGAGCTTATTTCAAACGGACAGATCACATGGAACGACAGTTGGTTCAGAGGCGACGCTTTCAACAATCAGCAGTTTCCCAATGCTATTGATCCGACTATTTATTACAGTCCGGACGGAAAAATGTATATGACTTACGGCTCATGGTCGGGCGGTATTTTTTCCCTTGAGATCGACAAGGCTACAGGCAGGGTCATTCATCCGAAAACAGGTACTACTTCCGACGGACGGCTCGTTGACAGCTATTTCGGAACTAAACTTTCGGGCGGCTATGGCAAATCGGGCGAAGGGCCGTTTATAGAGTATAACGATGAAACAGGTTACTATTATTTATGGGTGACCTACGGCGGACTTACGTCCGAAGGCGGCTATAATATGCGTGTTTTCCGTTCTGAAAATCCCGATGGTCCGTATTTCGATGCGGCGGGAAATCCTGCTGTACTCGGCTCAAATTCCAATTTGGACAGCATCGGACTTAAAGTCATGGGCAACTATAAATTCAGTTCGCTCAGCAAAGCTTATATGGCTCCCGGTCACAATTCCGTCCTGAAAGATGATGACGGGAAATGGTATCTTATCAATCATACCCGATTTGACGATGGTTATGAATTTCATGAGGTTCGTGTGCGTTCAATGTACTTCAACAGCGAGGGCTGGCCTGTTGTCGCTCCGTATGAGTACAGCGGCGATGAAATATCCGAAAGCGGCTATAACGTAACTGATATTGTCGGCGATTACGAATTTATCAATCACGGCAGCGATACAAGCAAGACCATTCACAACTACATTAACATCAAGCTGAATGAGGACGGTACTGTAAGCGGAGACGCAGCCGGAACATGGGAGCAGTCAGCGGATTCGGCGCAGGTGAGCTTTGTGATAGGCGGACATCGGTATGACGGCGTTTTCCTTGCCGCTCAGGACGAAACGGGCAAGGAAAAGAAAGTCATGTCTTTTACCGCAGTCGGCAGCGACAACCAAACGGTCTGGGGCGTTCAGACAAAGGAGTATACGGGAACAGACCGTGACGGACTTGCCGATCACACAAATTCCGACAGCCGCCTTGTTTATAATTCCGACTCCATAACAGGCGGCAGCAGCGTAAAGAACATCGGCGATACAGAGCTTCTCAGCGGCGTATCATACTTTATATCCAATAAAAACAGCGGACTTCTTCTTGAAGTTGAAAACGGACTTACAGCAGACGGCACGAACGTTCAGCAATGGGAGAAAAACGTTGGTCCGCATCATGAATGGCGTATTACAGACCTCGGAAACGGCTACTGCAAAATAGCTCTGATGTCGGATGAATCAATGGCTCTTACTGTTGACGGAAGCGGCTCTGAGGACGGACTTAATATCATGCTGAAAAAGTATTCGGGAACAGACGATCAGCAGTTCAAGCTTATCAAAAACGGGTCATACTACGGCATTGTTTCAAAGTGTTCCGATGATGCTGCCGGACTTGACGTATATGAATGGAGCGTCGAAAACGGCGGAAATGTCAATCAGTGGAACTACTGGGGCGGCGATTGTCAGCTCTGGAAGATCGCTCCGGTTTATCCGTTGGTAAACGACGGTACATATACGCTCCGCAACGTAAACTCAAGCAAATATGTTTCAGTGTCGGACGGTAATGTTATTCAGAACAACCGTGCCGATATATGGACATTTAAAAACCTCGGGGACGGTACATATTCAATTACCGATCAATACGGGAATGCGCTTACGGTTGAAAACGAAAACGGCGATGACGGGAATAATATCTCTGTTTCCACATACACGGGAGCAGATACGCAGAAGTTCTCTTTAAAATGTAATAAGGACGGGTCATACGCAATCCTTTCAACTGTTTCGGACGGTAAATCCTGCCTTGACGTTTATGAAGTAAGCGTTGAGGACGGCGCTAATATCTGCCAATGGAATTTCTGGGGCGGCGACGGTCAGAAATTCGTTATCGAACCGGCAATAATCCCTGAAAAGATTATCGGCGATGTCAATGCGGACGGAAAATTCTCTGTTGCAGATCTTGTTATGGCGGAGAAATTCCTCCTCGGAAGCAGCAGTGAACTTACCGATTTTGAAGCCGGAGATCTCTGCAAAGACGGCGTATTTGATACTTTTGACCTTATTGCAATGAGAAAACTTGTTAAATAAATAAAAATAATTTGATAATTAATTGTTCTCATATGGCTTAAACTTCTATTTTAAAGCCAATGAGAACAATTTTTTGCATAATTATGTATAATGTTTTACAAGCAGTTTGTATATATTGATGAAAAATATGTCGCTTTTTTGTTCACTATTGACTTTTTTTAAAGAATGTGCTATAATTTAAAAGATGAACTATATTATTCAATGAAAGGGATTATTCAAATGAATGAAACGGTCTCAATAAAAAAATTGCTTGAGCTGATAATATCCAAAATATGGCTCGTAATACTGGCAGCTGTTATAGGTGCGGCGGCAACTTTCGGTGTGTCTAAATTTATGATGCCTCTACAATATCAATCGTACACCTCGCTGTTTGTCAAAAGCACCGAAAAGCAGACCTTAACTCCAAATATCAATTCATACGACATCAACACGGCAAGAAACCTTGCGTCTACTTACATCGTTGTCATGCGCGACGACGCCGTTATGAACGAGCTTTCCTCCGCTCTTATCAAAAAATACGGTATTACAGAAATTTCCAAGTATTTCAATGTAAAAGAAAATAACAGCGGTTCAATGACTATTTCCGCTTCTCAGCTCCGTGACTGTATCGTTATGAACGCTGTCGAAGAAACTGAAGTAATAAAAATTACAGCTACAACAAAATCGCCTGAGCTTTCAGCCGATATGTGTAATCTTCTTGCCGATATAGCTCCAGAATTTCTTATCAGGGTCGTTGGAGCAGGTTCTGTTGAAGAAATAGGTTCGGCTGATGTGAATCCAAATCCGGTTTCACCCAATATAATGAAAAATACAGCTATCGGACTGCTTTTTGGCATTGTTCTTGCCGTAGCCGTTATATTCCTTATTGACTTTTTCGACAATACAGTCAAGGACAATGATGAACTCTCCAATAGATTCGATAAGCCGATTTTAGGCGAAGTTCAGTTTTTCTCCCATAACGGAAAACGCAAAAGAAGGAAAAAGAATACCTCGTTTGAAGATCATCCGCGCTGTACCTTGCTGAATGACGATATTCCCTTTTATATAATCGAAAGCTACAAGGCAATGCGTACAAATCTGACATTTTCCCTTTCTACATCAGATAAAAAAATAATAGCGGTATCAAGCTCGATGCCGGGCGAGGGTAAGTCCACAACAGCCGCAAACCTCGCTATAGCTCTTGCGCAGACAGACAGTAAGGTACTCCTTATAGACGGAGATCTGAGACGTCCCGTACAGCATAAAACATTTGAAATAAACAATAAAAACGGCTTGTCAAGCATACTCGGAAAAATGAAAAAGATCGAGGAATGTATCCAGCAGACATCTCTCGATAATCTTGATATAATCACTTCGGGTCCGAAGCCGCCTAATCCCTCGGAGCTTCTTGCCTCCGCGCAGACTGAAAAGCTTCTGGAAGCAGTCAGTGAAAAGTATGACTATATCATAATAGACACGCCCCCGATCAATGTTGTAAGCGATACCCTCGGGTTGAATAAATATATTGCAGGCGTTATTCTCGTGCTGAGATACGGCATAACGACATTTGACGAAGTAACCGAATCCATGAAGAATACTGAGCTTTCGGATACGAATATCATGGGTTTTGTGCTTAATGACATAACAAAGAAAAACGGTTCTTTACACAGCTATAAGTACCATGATAAGTACGCCTATAAATCGGGATACGGCTACTCCTCGATAGTAAGCGACTATGATGATGAAAAGGAAAAGGCAGAAATGGAAGGAACAGCCGATCCAAGCGAGGACGAAAAAGAAGACACGGAAAAGGAGTAATGATATATGCTGACAGACTATCATTGCCATATACTTCCGGGCATTGACGACGGCTCGGAAGATGTGGAAATGTCTGTTAAAATGCTCGGACTTCAAAGGCGGCAGGGAGTTGAACGTATTATTGCAACACCTCATTTTTACGCCCACCGAGAAAAAAGTGTAGATAATTTTTTGAAAAAAAGAGAAAATTCATATAAAAAACTGATCGGCTCGGAAGCCGATATGACAAATGTTTTCCTTGGTGCGGAAATTTCTATCGAAAAGGGGATTTCGGAGCTTGACGGCATTGAAAAGCTTGCTGTTGACGGAACTGATCTTATTCTTTTGGAATTTCCATATTCAGGCTTCAAAGACTGGATGCCGGAGGAAGTGCATAATATCGCCTGCGAATATGGGCTTGTTCCCGTGATAGCTCATTTGCACCGGTATGTCTCGATTTTCAGCAAAGAGGAAATGGAGTCTGTGCTGAGAATGAAAGCGATATTTCAGATAAACAATGAAGCTTTTGCAGGATTCAGAGAAAAAAAGTTTGCAGCAAAGCTCATAAAAAACGGTGTCGGGTACGTTTTCGGCAGCGATTGCCACAACGTCACGGTCAGAAGTCCGAATTTTGACGTTCTGAAAAAGGAATTCAGGAAAAAGCCTGAAATCATCGAGGCGTCGGACGTTATTTATGAAAGGCATATATTAAAAAATAATTGAATTCAATATTTTATAAAGATACGGAGGTTTACCATGAGCGAACTTAATAACGGCAATATTCCCGAGGATGAAAACGAAAACTATGTCACGCTTGTTGACGAAAATGGTCAGGACGTTTCTTTTGAGATAGTCGGCACTCTTGAATACAAAGAACGCTGGTTTGCCGTTCTTATCCCCTTTGACGAGGAGGACGACGGCGTTGTCATTCTTGAAATGATTCCTACCGATGACCCCGATTATGACGAGTTTGTCGGAATTGATGATGAAGTTCTTCTTAATGAGGTCTTTGAGGAATTTAAAAAGAATTATGACGGCGAATATGAATTTGAATAATTCATAAAAACTATAAAAGCCCAATAACAGGAAAGCCCGAAGGTATGCGAAAAATGCCTTCGGGTTTTTTATTGTGGGGACTATTTTATATCCCTTTTATTTGTTCTGATATTCTTTGTCATATTTGCCTATAACTATCTGCCGGTATTTACCGTCGTCCGTACATGATATGACGGTCAGCCGATCGTCTCCGAAGTCGTCAAGAACTCCTACATCATATGGATCTACTATTTTGTACTCCGTAACCGTGTATTTATATCTTGTACGCTTTTCGTCTGTGTCTACAAGATACATTTCATCGCCTATTTTTATTTTGTCAAGATCGTTGAAGATCTCTGCATAGATCGTACTGTTGTGACCCGCAATGCAATAATTTCCACTGCCAAGCTCCCCTGTTCCGGGAAAATGTCCGGCAGAAACAGCGAGTTTCTCATTGTCAGTTCCCTCGAGTACGGGTACCTTTATATCAAGGCAAGGTATCTCGAAATTGATATTTTCCTCCAGCAAAGAGCGGAGATATATTTCTCGGCTGATTTTCCTGTAAGCAAACAAACTGAGTACGGAAATTCCGCAGATCATCATAACAATTCCAACGATCCGCAGGACCCGTCTTTTCTTTTCACTTTTGATCATATCGTCAGTTAAAGTTATGGCTCTGATTAAGCACCATGTCCTTAACCTTCATTAAAGAAGTCGTAGTGCTTCGTTCATTTTCCGAAAGCTTCATTGTAATATACTTGATAGTTTCCTGATAATCGGGAATCATGATATGCTCCAGAGCGTTGACGCGCCGGCGTGTCTTTTCTATCTCGTCCGCCATAAGCTGACAAGCCTTTTCTATCTCAGCGAGCCGTATCATCTTCGGAAAGATCTCGCTGAGAGCCAGAATAGCGCCGTCCAGATCAACGGAAGTAAACGCCGTTCCGTAGGAATAAATATCGTCTGTGTCGCCTGTGCGGTACTTTGGACTGAACACGGGAATGTAAACGCTCATTACGTTTTTCTCCGAAACTTCAAGCTCTACCTCCTGCTTTGGCAGCATCAGGGCGGTTTCAAGCGCCTCCCTCTGCATTACCGAGCCTGCTACCGCCATATAGCGGTTTGCCTCGGCAATTCCTGCCTCCACTTCGCTTCTGAGCTGCTTGTTTTCCTTTATAAGGTTCATAAACTGTCTCATAAGCTCATCACGCTTATCCTTTAGCAGCTTATGTCCTCGCTGAGCCGAGGCAAGCTTTTTTTTCAGACTGCTCAGCTCCATTCGTGTTGGATTAACATTAAGTCTCGCCAATGCAGCTCACCTCAGTTCTTGTCGTAATATTGGTTAAGATACTCCTCGCGGATACGTCTCAGCTCGCTTCGGGGAAGCAGCTTAAGAAGCTCCCAACCGATAGACAGCGTTTCCTCAATGCTTCTGTTATTGTCAAAGCCCTGAGAAACATACTTTTTCTCAAATTCATCAGCAAATTTCGCATACAGCAGATCGGTCGGAGTAAGAGCCGCCTCACCGAGTACGACCATAAGCTCCTTAGCGTCCTTGCCACGGGCGTATGCCGAGAAAAGCTGATTCATCGTGTCTGAGTGATCTTCACGGGTCTTGCCCTTGCCTATACCCTTATCCTTTAATCTTGAAAGGGAAGGCAGTACGTCAACAGGCGGATTAACGCCTTTTCGGAAAAGCTCACGGGAAAGAATTATCTGTCCCTCTGTAATGTAGCCCGTAAGATCGGGTATCGGGTGAGTCTTATCGTCTTCCGGCATTGTGAGTATCGGTATCATGGTAATACTTCCCTCTTTGCCGTCCTGACGACCTGCGCGTTCATAAAGAGAAGCAAGATCGGTGTACATATATCCGGGATAGCCTCTGCGTCCCGGAACTTCCTTACGTGCTGCCGACACCTCACGGAGCGCGTCGGCATAATTGGTTATATCGGTCAGAATGACAAGTACGTGCATTCCCTTTTCAAATGCAAGATATTCGGCGGCTGTAAGAGCCATTTTCGGCGTTGCAAGACGCTCGATAGCGGAATCGTTTGCAAGGTTCACGAAAAGCACCGTTCTATCCAATGCGCCTGTTTCACGGAAACTGCGGATAAAGTATTCCGATTCCTCAAACGTTATTCCCATAGCTGCAAAAACAACGGCAAACTGCTCGTTATCGCCAAGCACCTTAGCCTGACGAGCTATCTGAGCCGCAAGCTGAGCATGCGGCAGACCGCTTGCCGAGAAAATAGGGAGCTTCTGACCTCTTACAAGCGTATTAAGTCCGTCGATAGCCGAAACGCCCGTCTGTATGAACTCCTGCGGATATTTTCTTGCAACGGGGTTCATTGGAAGTCCGTTTACGTCCATACGCATTTCGGGAATTATTTCAGGGCCGTCGTCGATCGGATTGCCCATGCCGTCGAAAACGCGTCCCAGCATATCCTCGGAAACGCCGAGTTCCATCTGATGACCCGTGAAAACAACAGCGCTGTCCTGCAAGTTTATACCTGCCGCATTTTCAAAAAGCTGAACAAGAGCGTTGCTCCCGTTTATCTCAAGTACCCGACAGCGGCGTATTTCACCGTTTGTAAGGTGTATATCGGCAAGCTCGCCATAGGTGCAGTTTTCAACGCCCTTTACAAGCAGCAGAGGACCTGCGGCTTCTTCGATAGTTCTGTATTCTCTTGGCATCAGTATTCCTCCGTTCTCAGTTCGTCAAGACCTGCGGAAATTTCTACAGACAGACGGCTGAATTCCGCATCTGTGTTTTCTTCTGCGATATACTTGAATCGTCCGATCTTCTCACGCACAGGAAGCTCCGCCACCTGTTCAACGTCAGCTCCCTTTTCAATAGCCGCTTCCGCTTCGTCATGGAAATTAAGGATAAGCTTCATCATGTAAAGCTGTTTTTTCAGACTTGTATAGGTGTCCACCTCATGAAACGCAAGCTGATGCAGGAAATCCTCACGAATTGAACGGGCAGTTTCCATTTTAAGGCGGTCTGCCGCGGACAAGGCGTCCATTCCGATAAGCTTGACAATTTCCTTAAGCTCCGCTTCATCATTCAAAATAGACATAAAGCGGCTTCTCAGCTTCATCCAGTCGGCGGAAACATTGTTGTTATACCATTCGGAAAGTGAATCAGCATAAAGAGAATAGCTCGTGAGCCAATTGATAGCCGGAAAGTGTCTCTGATACGCAAGATTTGCGTCCAGTCCCCAGAAAACCTTAACGATACGAAGCGTAGCCTGAGATACAGGCTCGGATATATCGCCTCCGGGAGGAGATACCGCTCCTATTACCGACAGCGCGCCCTCACGTCCCTCCGTGCCTGTGGATATAACACGTCCGGCACGCTCGTAGAACTGAGCAAGACGGCTTCCGAGATATGCGGGATAGCCCTCGTCTCCGGGCATTTCCTCAAGACGTCCCGACATCTCACGCAGAGCCTCCGCCCAGCGTGAGGTAGAATCTGCCATAAGAGCAACGGAATATCCCATGTCGCGATAGTATTCGGCGATCGTAATACCTGTATAAACTGACGCTTCACGAGCCGCAACAGGCATATCGGAGGTATTCGCAATAAGAACTGTGCGCTCCATAAGCGATTTTCCTGTTTTTGGGTCGATAAGCTCGGGAAATTCGTTAAGAACGTCCGTCATTTCGTTTCCTCGTTCGCCGCAGCCGATATATACGATTATATCAGCCTCAGCCCACTTTGCAAGCTGATGCTGAGTAACTGTCTTTCCGCTTCCGAAAGGTCCGGGAATAGCCGCTACACCGCCCTTTGCTATCGGAAACAAACAGTCTATAACGCGCTGTCCCGTGACAAGGGGCATAGTCGGCGAAAGCTTTTTCAAATAAGGTCTGCCTTTTCTTACTGCCCATTTCTGGAACATGGTAAGTTCACGGTCGCCGTTTTCAGTCTCGATAACGCAGACCGTCTCAGCTACGGTAAATTCGCCTTTCTTAATTGATTTGACTTTTCCTTTTACGCCGTTCGGTACCATGATCTTGTGAAGTACTATATCTGTCTCGGGAACTGTGCCGAAAACGTCGCCGCCCTGAACAGTATCCCCGACCTTGACAGTCGGCGTGAATTTCCACTTTTTGTCTCGTTTCAGCGGAGTTACCTCTACTCCCCTTGCAAGATTGTTTCCGCAGAGCTTGCGTATATCGTCAAGAGGACGCTGGATTCCATCGTATATACTTCCGATAAGTCCCGGTCCAAGCTCGGCGGACATAGGCTCGCCTGTGGATTCAACAGATTCGCCCGTACCAAGACCCGAAGTTTCTTCGTAGACCTGAATAGACGCCCTGTCGCCGTGCATTTCAATAATTTCGCCGATAAGACGCTTTTTGCTGACGCGCACAACGTCAAACATATTTGCATCTCTCATTCCCTCCGCAACAACAAGAGGGCCTGAGATCTTAACTATATTTCCAATGCTGCTCAAAATCGCATCTCCTTTGCTTTAATTTAAGATGTCCGAGCCGACAGCCTTTTCGACCGCCCTGTGAAGTCCCCTCATGCCTTCTCCCGTATTGCCGTCTATAGCGGGGATAAGGACAATTGCAGGAAGCTTCCTGCTCCTGTATTTTTTTATCGCTTCATCTGCCAGAGCCGCCGCAGGCTCGGTTATATAAATAACTCCGAAGCCGTTAGCCGCAAGACGGTGTATAAGTTTTGAGATTTTTTCTGCTTCTGTCTCGCGGAAAACCGAAAGTCCGAGAGCCGCAAAACCCGAAACGCTTGCAGAATCGCCGATAACAGCCGTTTTACACATTTCAGACATAAAGCGTTCTCATCCTTTCGTTAATTGTTTCCCTGTCTGCGCCGAATTCACGGCAGACAGAAATAATACGCAGATTCTTCTGCTCTGCTTCAACCGCAAGATAGTACGCCGCCAACGGCTCCGCTCCGAAGGACTTCATGCGCGCCGTCTGTGCAAGCTCCATTATAACGTCGTCGCACCACTTCTCAAACTGTGCCGCAGATTCATTCAGAAGCCTTGCCGCCTCGCTGTAGCCCGCGCCTTCAAGCAGCGTCATAAGACTTTCAGTACCCTCGAGAGCCGCATTAACAAGAGCGTCCTTGTCAAGTTCTTTGCTGCCGCATACTGCCGTTTCGAGGAACACACGTGGCTTTTTCATTCTGCTGCACCGATATGCCGTTTTTATGTCGGCGCATACCGCTGTAAGCTGCGCATATCTCTGCATGAACTCCCCTCCGAAGTCCTCGGAATCTTTCTGAATAATTCTCAGTGTTTCCGCATCAATAAAAGAATCGCTGAGCTGTCCGTCGGAAGTTCTTACAAGCAATTCATAAGCCTCGCGCGCTGTCTCACGAATATGCACGGGAAGGCTTCCATAATCCTTTTCCGCTAAAATTCCGGACAAATGCTCCAAGTCAAGATTAGTCGGACGGACATAGTAACGATTTGCTTCTCTGCCCGAGATCATGGATTTTAAAGCGGCTTTCAGATTATGAAAATCATTTTTGTAAAGCAGTATTTCCAGTTCGCGGCTTTCGGGAGCATAGCTTTTTATCATTTTCCATACAGTTTCAGCGGATTCAGTCTCGGATGCGCCTTTTTTTGCGGAAAGAAGCGCTTCTGTCTCCGCTTTCCCCGAAGCTCCTATAAGCTGTTCCATATCGTTTCGGGTAAGAAGCGTATTTTCCATAGCCTTTATCGCCGCGACTGCATTTGCATATTTTGTTGTACTCATTAAGTCACCTGCCCAAACAATGCCTTTGCCGCCGTATCTCTTACAGCGTCACGTTCTGCTCCTATTATATCCCTGAAGCTGCAATTTTCAGAAATAAGACCGTATGTGAGAACGAATCCGTTGTCAATATCAGCGGCTTTTTCGGAAATTTTAACAGTTCCTCCGACCTTTTCAGCAATGTCTGAAACAGATTTTTTAAAGTCCTCCGTTATCCTGCCAAGATCGCGTTCACACAGGTAAAGCACGCCGTTCCCCTTTTGTACCCTGCGTCTGAGCAGTTTTTCCAGAATCGCAAAGTACTCGCCAGTCGGAAGATCGTTAAGCTTTTTCAAGGTCTTTTCTATGACGTTATCCACCTCTTTGACCTTGTACGCAAGCTGTTTACGCTTCATATCGCTGTCTATAGACGTTTTGGAGTTTATAAGCTCCTGTTCAAGGCGAAAGCGCGCCTTTTTCATATATTCGTCATACTCTTTTTGAGCGGCGGAATTTCCAGCAGCCGCTATTGACTCAGCTTTACGCTGAGCCGCCGAAATAACGGCTGATTCAGCCTCATGCTGACGGGCGGAGATCAATTCCAGAATATTATCAAGTCCTGCCATTTCAGCACCTCTGTTAAATAGCGATATTATATATCAGAAGAATAGATACAAGGAGGGCGAGGATAGCGTATGTTTCGACCATCGCCGCCATAATAATACCTTTGCCGTTATGCTCGGGCTTCTTAGCTGTAATACCTACGCCGGCAACTGCGGCGCGTCCCTGAGCCATGGCAGAGAAATAGCCTACGATCGCCATAGGAAGCGATGCCGCAAGGAACATAAGTCCCTGAGCTGTAGTAAGGTCAGCCGCTTCGCCGCCGAGAACTCCGACTCTGCTGAGAAGAAGAATAGCGATAAGAAGTCCGTAAAGTCCCTGAGTACCGGGAAGAAGCTGTAGAATAAGAACCTTGCTGAATTTCGACGGGTCAACGGAAACCACGCCGGCAGCAGCTTCACCCACAAGTCCGACTGCTCTTGCCGAGCCTATTCCCGCAAAAAGCGCTGCCAATACAGCTCCTGTGATCGCTAAAGTAATTCCCAAACTATTCATTGTTTTTTTCCTCCTTGAATTTTATATACTTTGTGTTTACACCGAAAGGTGCAAATTCCCTTCCGCCGCCTGTGTAGAATTTTCCGAACAGCTCAACGAACTGAAGTCTGTCGGTATGAACGTAAGCGCCGAGAAGATTTATAGCAAGATTCGCCGTATGTCCGACAACAAAGACAACTATGAGCAGAATCAGCTTAACGATTTTATTTTCGGGCATCGTACCGATAAGGTTGATAACGCTTGCGATACTTCCCGTAGCAAGTCCGAGCGCAAGAAGTCTCGAATACGACAATATATCTCCCAGATAACCTGTCGCTGTGTTGTAGAGTGCGTAAAGTCCGCCGAAAAGCTTTCCGAATATTGATTTCGAGCTGCGGCCGGCTGTCAGTATCAGAAGAACGATACCGGCTATCATCATGTACATTCCGACAGTTTTGAGAGTCTGCGGAACTTCCGTAAGAATGCTTGCCGCCAACGGTGCAACGCCCGTTATGGTCAGATATATGGGGACGGTATCAAGAAATGCCCCGACTTTATGTCCCTCGTCCCACGACATTTTAAAGGATACGCCAACTCCGAGAAACAGGTGAAGAATACCAAGTCCGAAAGAGAAAAGAAGCAGCTTTATCGGGTCGTCCAGCGGCTGAAACCATAATGCGATACTGCCGATCTCTTTCCCGAAGAACTCGCGCCCGACTATCTGAACGATGTCTCCGAACCAGCTTCCGAACATCGCGCCCCAAAAAACAGTGGATATACCGCAGTTTCGGAACATTATCATTGTTTTTCTCATATTCTCTTCAAGCCGGAATTTTCTCAGAACTATCATCGTCCCCACAACCATAAGAACGCCATAGCCTGCGTCCGAAAGCATCATTCCGAAGAACAGGTAGTAGAAGAAAGCCATAACGGGAGTGGGGTCTACATCTCCTTTTGAGGGCATAGCGTACATACGGGTTATCCCCTCGACGGGAGCGGAAAATCTGCCGTTTTCAAGCAGTACCGGCACATCGTCGTCATCGGCGGGGTCGGTAAAGGTAATTACCGCCGTGTACTTTTTATCTATTTCCTTTTTCAGAGACTCGCAGTATTTTTCGGGAATGTAGCCGTTCAGCACAAAGGTAGTTCCCGTAATGCCGAGCTTGCTCAGAGCGGCGTACTTTTCAGTCCTCATCGAAAGAAAATCTACAGCAAATTCAAGCTGCCGCCTGAAACTGCTCATGGAAACTATATTCTTTTCCGATTCCTCGGATTGCTTTGCCAGTTGAGTCACACGGCGGCTGTTTTTCTGCATAAGTTCAGCTGCCGTTACAGGCGGATTTTCAGAAACAGGTACAAAGGACATCTTACGAAGCGTTTCTTCCGTTTCAGCGGACGATTCCTTACTGCATAAAATGAAAAGATTTGTCTGTTCTTTGGAACTTGAAACTACCTCGACCGCACAAGCATTCGGCGAACTTTCTTCTTTTAAAGCCGAGACTGACGGATATTTCAGATGCGCTTCTATTTCCTCTGCCGTATACTGACCTGAAAGCGAACCGATAAACGCTGCTGTTCTGGAAGTTCCCTTGAAGTTCAGCGGAACGTCAAGGCTGCTCCAAGGTTTCAGCAAGTCATTTTTCAGGGTAAGCTGAACCGTTTCCGCCTGCGCATCGGCAATCAGTCTGTTGTTGCGGATAATTTCCGCTGCGCCGTTCATAATTTTTTCGAGCTGAGCCGCTTTATCTCCGAAATCATGTTTCTCGATCTCATCACGTCCTCCGAACATATCGGTGAGCGGCTTTTTTTCGGGAGCATACTTATTCAAAATATCGAGAGCGGATGAAGCTGTGGAACGAAAACGTTCAAATTCTCCGATAACAGCGGTCACATTGGCAGTTTCAAGCTCTTCATCGCTGTTTTCGTACAGTTCAACAACGCCTCTGCGCTGTATAAGCTCGATGATCTTTTTACTGTCGGTAAGCGGCGCTATCAGCTCGAGTTTTTTCATTCTGAGCTTTGCCATATATTATATCATGCTCCTTTCATCCAAAAAAGCTGTCGATAATTGCCGACACTGCCTTGTCGGAATTTTTTTCCGCCGTACTTTTAAGCTTTTCAAGCGCCTCGGAACAGCCTTTCTGTGCCTTATCGGCGTATTCTTTAAGACTTACGGCATTATTCCGTTTTATCTTATCAGTCTCGGATTTAGCTTCGGCAAGCTTTTTTTGCAGAGCAACAGTTGACTGCCGCTGAGCTTCGGTAATGATGTCGTCGGCTTTTTTGCGTGCTTCTGCCGTAAGCCGGTCTGCCTCCGCCTCTGCTTCGAGAACCTTTTTTACTGTTTCAGATGCCATATTTACCTCCTTGAAAATAGTGAACTTGTCCCGATTTTTCGGGAAATATTCCCTAATACAGAAAGAGAGCCGACTCTACAGACAGCTCCCACAATGGATTTGTATTCCATGTATATGATTATATCAGATTAAACTAAAAATGTCAATAGGCAAAATAACATTTTTGTACGAAAACGCTCCGACAGAAAGTTAAAAATAATATACTCCCCTTAAATTCATGAAATTGCTGCTCGTTACGGATTTATTTTTTTTGTGTGATTACTCCGCCTGTTTTCCATATACTGTTGGAAGGAACTACTCCCCTGACGCAGCTTGTCGGATAAATATTAGAACCTCTGCCGACAATAGTTCCGGGATTCAAAACGCTGTTGCAGCCGACTTCTACGTTATCACCGAGCATAGCGCCAATTTTTTTGATTCCTGTTTCAAGCTCCTCATCTGCGGACTTTATGACAACATTTGTCTTATCGGATTTTACGTTTGATGTTATCGAGCCTGCCCCCATATGAGACTTGTAACCTAAAATACTATCCCCTACATAATTATAGTGCGGCGTCTGAACGTTATCGAATATAATAACGTTTTTCAATTCGACTGAATTTCCGATAACGCAGTTTTCGCCTACAAGCGCGCTTCCTCTGATAAATGCACAATGACGTACCTCCGTATTTGCTCCTATGATACACGGCGCGCCGAGGTATGCGCTCGGGAATACTTTCGCTGTCTTATGAACCCACACGTTTTCCGCAGGATTATCATATTCATCGGGACTGAGCGTTTTTCCGAGAGAAATAATAAGTTCGCCTATTCCCTTCAGTGCCTCCCACGGATATACAAAGCTTTTGAGATAGTCAGCCGCTATGGTATGGCTAAGGTCGAAAAGCTCGGAAATTTTAATGTTTTCCATTATTTTCCTCCAAAATACAAAAATCACTTCTTTTATTATAATACAAATCAGCAGAAAAGTCAATAATTTTTTGTATGATTTTATACAAAATACTTGACTGAAAAAGATGTTTATACTTGCCGCTATTGCAAATCAATTACGTTTCGTTTTTGAAAGAATACGACCTGCGACAGCCAATATCAGTGCAATTACGGTTCCCGAAATAATAAACAGCCAAGCAACGTTTCCATTATTTGTATAGTAATTCCAATTGCTGAAATCCGCCTTTAATAAATTGAGCTTATCGAACTCGCCAAGCGTCAATTCTGCCACATCGTTGATAAATGCGCAAAAAACTCCGCAAATCAGACTGATAACAGCTCCCCTGTACATTTTGGAAATAGGGATATATCTTGCCGTTAATACGATAGCCCAAGGCAATATCATGCAGAATGAAGCGATCGGCACAGCAATGTCCCAGTATCCGGGATAACGAGTATACAGTCCTGCTGCTGCGATAATGCTGTAAACTGCCGCTGTATCGACAAGCATTACAAGCAGCGCTTTGTGGTTTCTTAAAAACGCAGGCAGCGGCAAGTGTCTTATAATATAAGGCATAAAGCAGATAAGAAGTCCTGCTGTCACCGGTACTGCCGCAATATAAAACCAATTTCCGTTTGTATAGATACAAATTGTTCCAAGCAAAGCCAATACAGATACTGTAAAAGACCCGAGAGTCCACAGCAGCTTGTTGTCGCATGTCACCAGCGGAACTATCGTTACAGACGCAAAAACCAACAGCGAGGTCAATACGATAAAGAACCAGTCAAGGGCATGTCCAACGGCAAGATTGCATATCAGACACACGATTATCGGTACTGTCAGGCAGGCTGACGTTATCATCGCTATCATTGTACTTCGTTTCTTTTCTTTTTTCATATGCGTTTTCAGAACTCCGTCACGCTCCTGAGACAGCTCCTGCGTTACCGACCTGTCGCCGAGAGCGGTCAATTGTTCCTTACAACGGGGACATTCCTCTATGTGAGCGTCTACTATTTCTCTGCTCTGCATACTGCAAATATTATCTACATATAAAGGCAGAAGATCCTGCACAACTTCACAGTTATATTTCATAATTATTTCCTTTCTATCGCATTTTTTCCTGTAATTTCAATTTCGCTCTGTGATATGTTACTCTCGCCCACGATTCGGTCTTTTGAAAGATCCTGCCTATATCTGCAAACGACAGCTCTCCAAAAATCCGAAGCTGAAAAACTTCCTTATACGGCTCGTCCATGCTGTGCAGATACATGTGAATCCTAAGAGCTGATTCCTTGTTTTCAAAACTATTCTGCAAATCAGTTTCGCTGCTGAAATTTTCATCAAGCTCCGATTGTTTTTTTCGCTTTTTCAGCTCGTCAAAAGCCGCATTCTTAGCAATTGCACAAAGCCATGTAAATTCTCCCGACTTACCTTCAAAATTTCTTTCAGCTTTAAGCGCCTTAAAAAACACTTCCTGCGTTATCTCCTCCGCAAGCTCCCGATTTTTTACTATGGTCATCACATAGGAATATATTTTCATAAAATAGGCACGATACAGCTTCTCAAAGTCCAACGTTCACCCTCCTTTCGATAAGGTCATATACTAAACGCTATAGCAAATCACGCATATCTGACAGCATATTTTACACACAGCGTCGTTGTCGTCCTTGCCATACGACAGTATGCCTGCGTCCTCCGCCTTGCTATGTGCAAAATCTGCTTGTCATTTATTGCGCGTTTTGCTATAGCGTTTAGTATAATATTGAGCTGTTCATAAAGTTAGACTTGCAAATTGCAGTTTCGTTACAAATATTTCCGGAAAAAAATCCTCCCAAGAGTAAACTCGGGAGGATAATTTTATTATTATAATATTATGCGGAAATCACGCATATTAAATTATATCAATCAAACGCAGCCCTGAGCCTTCATAGCCTCAGCAACTTTGAGGAAGCCTGCAATGTTTGCGCCTGCCATGTAGTTGCCTGCCATACCGTACTCCTTAGCAGCCTCGTCGCATGACTTGAAGATCTCCTTCATAATGCCGTGGAGCTTAGCGTCAACTTCCTCAAATGTCCAAGAAAGTCTCTCGCTGTTCTGGCTCATTTCAAGACCTGATGTTGCAACGCCGCCTGCGTTTGCAGCCTTAGCAGGTCCGTAGAGAATACCGTTTGAAAGGTATGTCTCGATAGCCTCGGGAGTTGAAGGCATATTTGCGCCCTCAGATACGCAGTATGTGCCGTTCTTTACGAGGATAGCAGCGCTCTCGCCGTCTATCTCGTTCTGTGTAGCGCAGGGAAGAGCGATGTCGCACTTGATAGTCCAGATGCCCTTGCAGCCCTCTGTATATGTAACGTTCTTGTGAGAAGTTCTGTCGCAGTATTCCTTGATACGTCCGCGCTCAACCTCTTTGATCTGCTTTACGATGTCAAGCTCGATACCGTCGGGATCGTGGATATAGCCGTTGGAATCGGAAAGCGCAACGACCTTTGCGCCGTACTGTGTAGCCTTTTCCGTAGCGTAGATAGCAACGTTGCCCGAACCTGAAATAACGACTGTCTGACCCTCGAAGCTCTTGCCGTTAGCCTGAAGCATTTCGTTTGTGAAGTAGCAAAGACCGTAGCCTGTAGCCTCTGTACGTGTAAGCGAACCGCCGTATGTAAGTCCCTTACCTGTAAGAACGCCTGTGAACTCGTTGCGGAGTCTCTTGTACTGACCGAACATAAAGCCGATCTCACGCGCGCCCGTACCGATGTCGCCTGCGGGAACGTCCGTATCAGCTCCGATGTGCTTGCAAAGCTCTGTCATGAAGCTCTGGCAGAAACGCATAACCTCTCCGTCGCTCTTGCCCTTGGGGTCGAAGTCTGAACCGCCCTTGCCGCCGCCCATAGGCAGAGTTGTAAGGCTGTTCTTGAATACCTGCTCGAATCCGAGGAACTTAATAATTCCGAGATATACGGAGGGGTGAAGTCTGATACCGCCCTTGTAAGGTCCGATAGCGGAGTTGAACTGAACTCTGAAACCTCTGTTTACCTGAACCTTGCCGTTGTCATCGACCCAAGGAACGCGGAACATTATCTGTCTCTCAGGCTCAACTATTCTCTCGAATACGCCTGCGTCTATAAGGTCCTGTCTTTTCTCGGCAACCGGCTCGAGAGTTTCGAGAACCTCTGTTACTGCCTGAATGAACTCAGGCTCGCCCTGATTTCTTTTTTTAACTGTTTCAAGTAAGTCGATAAGATACTGATTTTTTAACGCCATTGTTAAAAAACCTCCTTTAATAAATTCTGCAAATGCAAAATCACATGCAGTTCAAGTAAAATTATAGCACTATTGACAAATTTTTGCAATACTTTATTACAGTAAATTTAAAAAATCAGGCAATTTCGGCAATTTGTACAAAACGTGCTAACGTAAGGACTTGCTATTTGTCGAAATTGTACTCGTTGAGATATTTGCTTGCAAGGTAAAGCGAACCGCATATAACAACTATGCCATCATTTTCGAGGGCGAGGGCTTTTGCCATTTCAACAGCTTCATCAAGAGATTTACAGGCTTCGGCAGAAGTATACTCTCCTGCAATTTCAGCAAGTTTATCGGCAGATACAGCATTAAGTGCAAAGTCGTCAACCGTGAACATTTTTTCGGAGTACCGTGCAATTGTATAAACGCCGTATTCATAATCCTTTGAATCGACCATACCCATAATTGTATATATTTCTCTATGTTCATTAACCGCGTAATTCCGCAATATCAGCTCAAGATTTTCAAGTCCTGCCGGATTATGACTGCCGTCCACTATAACCGGCGGATTTCCCTCAATATACTGACATCTCGCCTTGACCTGTGTAGTTTCTATGGATTTTCTTATTGCTTTATCTGAAATTTTAAATCCCTTTTTTATCAGATAACGACAAGCCTCGATCGCTGTTGAAGCATTTGAAAACTGTCCATGACCAAGCATAAACGGCTTATAAATAATCCCGTCATATATTAAGATATTGTCTTTGACATTGTATTTTTTTACCTTGATAAATTCAGCCTTTACTTCTTTTGCTTTTTTCTTGAAAATATCTTTACAATTGCACACCGGAGCAACAACAACAGCCGAATCCTCTTTTATAATGCCTGCCTTCTGCTGTGCGATTTTTTCCACGGTATCGCCTAAAATATCCGTGTGGTCAAGCGATATTGAAGTTATCACGGATAAGATCGGCGGTTCAATCACGTTTGTACAGTCAAGAAGTCCGCCGATACCGCATTCCAGTACGACTATATCGCATTTTTCCTGTACATACCACAAGAAAGCTATAGTCATAGTGATTTCAAACTGTGAATAAGGCTGGTCATCAATTATTTGTCTGATAAATCCACATATTTCACAAAACGACTTTTCGTCTATTTCACGTCCGTTTATGCGGATTCTGTCCGTATAATGCAATACAAACGGCGATGTAAACTGTCCGACTTTATAGCCCGAATAAATCAGTGCATTGGAGATATATTCGACCGTTGAACCCTTGCCGTTAGTACCTGCTACGTGGACGAATTTCAGTTTTTTTTCGGGATTTCCGACAAGCCGCATTAAATTTTCCGCACGGGACAAATCAGTAACAGGCTTTCCCGATTTGCTGTAGGAATTCACAAACTCCATACATTGCTGAAAATTCATCATCAGTACGGGCTCTCCTGAGTTTCAGCCTTTGCGACAGCTTCTTCCAAGGTCATATTTTTAAAATCCTGAGCGTTGAAATATCTGCCTGATTTTTTATCATCGACAAACGCTCCGACGAGAAGTCCCGGAATTGCAGTCTCAGGCTCAAAAAACGCATTCTCACCGCCCATGTCGGTCTTGCACCACGCCGGATTTGAAAGGCTGATCATAACGTCTGTGTCACGGTAAGCATACGCTATATCTCGCGTTACCTTGTCAAGGGCGGCTTTGCTTGCGGAATACGGCGCCTGCTGAGGTTCATGGTTAATGTCGCTCGATGTATTTATTATCCTGCCGAAGCCCCGTTCCGCCATTCCTTTTATAAAGTGATAGCATATCATCATGGGAGCGATCGTATTTATCCTGAAGCTCGTTTCGTACTCGTCAACAGGAGTATCAAGTATAGCTGACCTGTACGTTGTCTGCAAGCCTGCATTATTAAAAATTATATCTATCTGAGTACCCTTTTCGTCAATTTCGTCAAGCATTTTTTCAAGCTGAGCCATATCGGAAAGCTCTGCCTGCACCGTGTACGCTTCAATTCCGAGGGACTTCACTTCATTAAGAACTGCCTGACAGTGTTCGTTGCTTCTGCTGTGCAGAACAAGATTACAGCCCTGCTCCGCCATTGCTCTGGCGATAAGTCTGCCAAGACCTCTGCTTGCGCCCGTAATAAGCGCCCATTTCCCTTTTACATCTACCATGTTTTCTCCTTAATACTCGTAGTCGATACACGCTCTGTCCGTTTTTATCTCCGCAATAAATGCGCCAAATTCCTTATGGACAGGGTGTACCTGATAGGCGTTCAGATCGTCTGTTGATTCAAAATCGCATATCAGTGCGATCGTGTAGTTGCTTTGCGGCGCATCAGCGGAATTTATTACCGCCTCTCCCCTTTTCAGCTCTCTTACGTTCTCTATGACTTTATTGAAGCGATTTTTTGCTTCGACCGCATTTTCATAAGCTGTTTTTCCCTCAGTATCTTTCAGCTTGAACATTACTATATGTTTTATCATAATAAATCTCTCCTTATTTTAAAGTCATTCTGTACTTTTTGCATCTGAAAGTACGGCTGTTGTCGAATTTTGAGTATTCTGAATATTCCTCAAAGACAAGTCCGCATTTTTCGATAACTCTTTCCGCATCATTTAACGATAAATACCATAACGTCACCCTTTTACAAGCTCATAGCTTTCGTCAATAATATTGCATAATATC
Organism: uncultured Ruminococcus sp.; assembly: GCA_947627275.1. Classification (GTDB taxonomy): domain Bacteria; phylum Bacillota; class Clostridia; order Oscillospirales; family Ruminococcaceae; genus Ruminococcus. The sequence continues at coordinate 116,431 of CANQVK010000002.1, forward strand.
TGAAAATCAATATTATCGTCAAGGATTATGGAAATCCAAAGTTTCTTGTTCATGTGGTATGCAGGAAAAGCCTTTTCTTCTGCAAGCAGACACTCTCTTGTAACGGGTTCGCATTTCAGATTGATAATGTCGGTAAAACCCTCTGTATCGGGAACAAGCACGGACTTTTTAACCCTCATGACCAGAGCATACCATTTTTTATTTTTGGAGTTCCTCAAAACGAATGCGTCGGGGGTTTTCTGCCACAGATATTCAGGTTCTGTGGCATACTTGTCCCTTGCATATGCTATTATTTTACTGCGCATTACTTTTGCCTTTTCCTTTGGTTATACAGATGATTATAGGTTGAAAGTGAACTTTCTATATTTTTCATTTTTTTCTCTGCTACTTCGAGCTTTGCCTTTTCTGCCTCAATAAGCTTTTCGGGAGCTTTTGAAATAAATCCCTGATTATTGAGTTTTCCGCTGAGGAAGTCAATATCCTTCTGAACCTTTAACCTTTCTTTTTCAAGACGTGTTATTTCCTTTTCAAAATCAATCAAATCTTCCATAGGAATAAATATTCTTGCACTATCTGTTACAGCCTCGGCACAATTCTTGTTGAGGCACACTTTATTAGTTTCTACAGAAGATGCAGAAGCAAGTCTTTCAAAGAACGCTGACGAGGAAATATAAAGCTCGGGTTCGTCTGTCTCAATAATGAGCTTCGCCTTTACCGAAGGGGGAACGTTCATTTCAGTACGAGTGTTTCTTACCGCCTTGATAGCTGAAATGACCTTTTCAAACGCGGTTTCCTCGGCAGAGTAATCCACAGAGCTGTCGTAGGTCGGGTATTTTTCGAGTATTATCATGGACTTTTCGTTTGTAAGTACCTGCCATATCTCCTCTGTGATAAACGGCATGAATGGGTGCAGAAGTTTGAGCATTCCCTGCATCGCCCATACAAGTACAGCCTGAGCCTTCGCCATAGTTTCGCCGCCAGCCATTATCCTCGGCTTTGTAAGCTCAATATACCAGTCGCAGTAAACGTCCCAGATGAAATCGTAAATTTTCTGTGAAGCAACGCCAAGCTCGTATTTATCGAGGTTCTCATTTACCTCCTTCGCAAGCTTGTTGAACTTATTGATAAGCCATTTATCCTCTGTTTCAAGCTCCTCGGGAAGTCCTCTGAACTCAAAATCATCGGGGAGATTCATCATGATAAATCTTGAAGCGTTCCAAAGCTTGTTTGCAAAGTTACGCGCCGCCTTGACCTTATCGTCAATATAGCGCATGTCGTTTCCGGGAGAATTTCCCGTAGCGAGCATGAAGCGGAGAGCGTCCGCGCCGTACTCATCAATGACCTCGAGGGGGTCTATGCCGTTGCCGAGGGATTTGGACATTTTTCTTCCCTGAGAATCGCGCACCAAACCGTGGATAAGCACCGTATCAAAGGGGACTTTTCCCATATTTTCAAGACCGCTGAACATCATTCTGATGACCCAGAAAAAGATGATGTCATAACCTGTAACAAGGGTATTCGTGGGATAGAAGTAATCGAGATCGGCGGTTTTCTCGGGGAATCCAAGGGTAGAGAACGGCCACAGCGCCGAGCTGAACCATGTATCGAGAGTATCGGGGTCTTGTCTCATGGGCTTGCCGCATTTAGGACATAACGCCGAATCTTCCTTTGTAACGACCATTTCGCCGCAGCAGTCGCAGTAAAACGCAGGTATCTGATGTCCCCACCATATCTGACGGGAAATGCACCAGTCGCGGATATTGTCAAGCCAATGGAAATATATCTTATCAAAACGCTCGGGAACAAACTTCGTATCGCCGTTCCTTACAGCGTCTACAGCCGGCTTAGCAAGGGGCTTCATTTTTACGAACCACTGTGTTGATACTTTCGGTTCAACGGTAGTTCCGCAGCGGTAGCACGTTCCTACGTTATGGCTGTAATCCTCGATTTTTACCAGCGCGCCCTCTGCTTCAAGATCCTCAACGATAGCCTTTCTTGCTTCGTATCTGTCCATTCCCGCGTATTTCGGATAATCGTCAACGATAGTGGCGTCATCGTTCATAACGTTTATAACAGGCAGACCGTGGCGCAGTCCGACTTCAAAGTCGTTGGGGTCGTGAGCCGGAGTTATTTTTACAACGCCCGTTCCGAAGTCCATTTCAACATAATCGTCCGCAACTATCGGTATCTCCCTGTGTACGATAGGAAGAACAACTGTCCTGCCGACCAGTTCCTTATAACGCTCGTCATTGGGGTTTACAGCTACCGCCGTATCGCCCAGAAGCGTTTCAGGACGTGTTGTGGCAAGTTCAAGATAATCGTCGCTGTCCTTTATCTTGTAGCGAAGATGCCAGAAATGACCTGCCTGATCTTCGTAAGTTACCTCTGCGTCCGAAAGAGATGTTCTGCATTTCGGACACCAGTTGATAATGCGTTCTCCCCTGTAGATCAAGCCTTTTTCGTAATATTTTACGAAAACCTCCTTGACAGCCTTTGAGCAGCCCTCGTCCATTGTGAAACGCTCTCTCGACCAATCGCAGGAAGAGCCGAGCTTTTTCAACTGCTCTACAATACGTCCGCCGTACTGTTTTTTCCACTCCCATGCGCGCTTCATAAAGCCCTCTCGTCCGAGTTCTTCCTTGGTTATGCCCTCTTTGCGCATCGCCTCGACTATTTTCGCCTCTGTAGCAATGGCTGCGTGATCCGTACCGGGAAGCCAAAGCGCAGAATAGCCGCTCATTCTTTTCCAGCGGATAAGAATATCCTGCAACGTTTCGTCAAGAGCATGCCCCATGTGAAGCTGTCCTGTAATGTTCGGGGGCGGTATCACTATAGTATAGGGCGTCTTTTTCGGGTCTGCCTCCGCACGAAAGCAGCCCTTATCATTCCATGCCGCATAGATCCTGTCCTCAAAATCCTTGGGATCATAGGACTTTGCAAGTTCCTTTGCCATAAATAATTTCTCCTTTTTTCACATGTATTCGGGGGAAAAAATAACGCCCCGAACCTTAAGGCTCAGGGCGAACTGTATTAAGGTACTGTTAAAAAACAACTTGCACGTTTACGCTTGCCTCGTTTGCCCTGTGCTTCGTTACACACCCTTGAAAAACGAACCTGCGCTTAAATGCACAATTTATTTCTTAACATTTCCTAAGTCCGTGTTACCACCTGAATTCGGACGCTTCTGCCGCGTCCGCACTCGTTTTCCCTATAACGTGAGAAACACGCCATGAACTACGCAGTGTGTCACCTTCGCCCATGAAGCTCCGAAGCTACTTCAACATTCCCTTGTACCGCCTTTCACCCAACGGCGGCTCTCTGAAACTCGGGGGTATGCCTACTCCTCATCTTCCCTGCCTTTAAATATGCTATTATTATACATCAAAAAAAAAAATTTGTCAATAGCCGTTTATCATTTTTTCACGTAAATCAATTTTTCTAAGAGCCTGTTTAGTATCTCGGCGCGTCCCTAAAAATTAATTTATTCCCGACAGGTCAAAATCAGGTACGTAATCGGGAGCTGCCGACGACTTATCCTGAGTATATCCGATAATGCCCAGTTCGTCCGCCCGACGTACTACAGAGTTGTACTCCATTTTTGTAACATGCCGCATAAGCTCGGGATATTCTTTCGGGATATGCTCAAATGGCGTATACTGGCTCATTATGCTTACCAGACGCCTTTCGGAGGGGATATTTCCGGCTATCCACTCCATTATCCGCATACTGTCGTGACGGCAGCCCGGAAGTACAAGGTGGCGTATGACCGTTCCCCTGACAAGTCCGCCGTCCGCATTGTATTCAAGTTCTCCGACCTGCGCGGTCATTGCCTTAACAGCCGATGAAGCATACTCAAAGTAATCGGGCGCAGAAGAATATTTCTCCGATAGCTCAGAGGAAAAATATTTTATGTCGGGAAGATAAACGTCTATATATCCCTCAAGCATTCCGACTGTATCTGCAAGCTCGTAACCGCCGCTGTTGTACACCACGGGAATATCAAGGCGATGTTTGATCCGGTCGAGAGCCGCAAGTATATCAGGCAGAAAATGAGTGGGCGTAACAAGTTCGATGTTATCCGCACCGCTTTCCTGCAACCGCAGAAAAACGTCTCCCAGCTTAGCCGGCGTAAGCTCTGCGCCAAAGAGTTCCGCGCTTATTTCGGCGTTCTGACAGTAAACGCACCGCAGATTACAGCCCGTAAAAAATACCGTACCAGCTCCATTTTTATAAGATATACAGGGTTCTTCCCATTTGTGCAGGGACGCTTTCGCAGCCGTGACTGCCGCCCCCATTCCGCAGAAGCCTTTGGCATCGTACCTGTTCACGCCGCATCTTCTCGGACACAAGCGGCATTTTTTATATTCCTCAAACATGACCTTTACTGCTCCTTATGAAATTTATCTTTTGAAAATTCTATTAACAACTTAACCAGTGGGACTTTAGTTCCGTGTCCGCATTGAGGGAACTCCCCGAAGGGCAGAGGGGACGGGGCGATAAGCCAGCGTCCCCCTGCTTAAGTTGTAGACAGTGCTATTATTACGGAAAAAGATCCGTCCTCACATGAGGCGTAAATATCTCCCCCAAGCATTCGGGTAAATTGTTTTGCAATTGCAAGTCCAAGACCTGTATTTCCCTTTGTTCTCGAAATATCAGTTGAATAAAATTCGTCAAAAATACGCTCTGTATCAATATTAGCGTCAATAAGCTCATTTTTGAAGCATATACGTATTTTTTCGCCTGCATCGACCGATACTTCAAGAGTTCCCCTGCCGTGCTTATAGGCGTTGCTTATAAGATTATCGAAAATACGCGTAAGCATTATCCGGTTTGAAAAAACAGCGAGCTTCGTTATATCGCATTTCAGGCATATTTCACGATCGACAGAACAATAGTCGTCATAATAATTGACGATGGAATCCTGCAAAATCTCGATCAGATTCAACCGTTCAAGCTCGGGCGGACGTTCCTGTGAAATTATTCTCGAAAACTCAAAAAAAGAATTTATAAGCTTCTCCAGACGCATCAGCCGCTTTTCGACAATATTAAGCTGAGCTTCCTTTTCGTTCTCCGTCATATCCGATGTGAGAATAATATTGATATAGCCCATTGCAGAAGTAAGAGGAGTACGCAGATCATGGGAAATATTGGTTATCATCTGATCCATTTCGTGACTTTTCCGCTTATATTTTTCCTGACCCCTGCGCATTTTCTTAAGCAGAGAATTGATCTCATTTATAAGCTCCCGCGCATTTTTTCCGCCGAACTTTGAGTGGATAAGCTCTCTTGTTTCACGATTTGAAATTGATCTCAGTTGTTTTTTGATATTTCTCATTTCGATGCTCTGCATAATGAATAATAACAGTGCAACGGCAGCCAACGTTCCGAATATTACAGCAAATACGGTCATTTTATTTCGCTTTTTCTAAAGGACAGATAACCAAGTCCCATAAACACAATAATTATCGCTCCGCATACAAGACAGCTCTGCACGATATAGTCGTTATCGGGAACTGAGGACAGCTTTCCTATCATGATCTGCAATTCAAATTCGACTGCTTTGCCGTTCAGATCAAAAAGCTTTATCATAAGTCCCAACACGATCTGAAACAACATTACAAGCGGTATCGCTATCATGTTATATACGGCTGTTTTCTTTGTAATAAAAGCTATTCCCGTAAGAATGCTCATAAGCGCAAACATCGGCGGCAGTTGGAGCAGGCTTATTTTTGTGACCGTCCAAAGGTCGGAGGAGACCTTTCCGCCGTTTATGATAAGGTTTCCGAAGTATACCACATATGTGTTAAGGAAAAACAAAAGAAGGCATATTCCGAAAACTATCGCGGTTTTCGAGAAAAAATATTTTCTTCTGCTTATTGCGGATGAAAGCGTGTTTTTTACGCTTCCCGAGGAAAAATCCACAGTAATAATGATCGCGGCTATAAATATGAAGCAGTAATAAAGATTCATATTCATACTGAGAATATCCCTGTCAAGCTCGTAATTCTCTGTTTCGAGCATGAGACTGCGTATTTTCTGAGGTGTAAGAGAATGCATTTCTTCAAGGCTTATATCGGCAAGCGGCGTTTCCTGACTGAACTGAGTTGTACTTATATCGCCTATGTTTGCCTGACCGACAGTTCCCGGACTTACAAGATAAATGCTCACGGCGGCAACTACAAATATTATTGCGATAGAAATATAGAGGGCTATGTGCTTCGTTATGCGGTATAAGTCCGCTTTTATCATGTTAAACATATTACTTTTCCTCCCCTACAAGCGACTTGAAATAATCTTCCAGCGTTATACCCGTTTCAAATATCGAACGCACGTTTACATCGTTCCTGACGAGCAGTTTATTGAGGATTTCGGGGTCTGCCTTTCCGTCATATATGCGAAGCTCGCCGCTGTCGATCACCTTGTAATCGGTCATTCCCGTTTCCCTTTCAATAACTGCCGCGGCATTCTTTATATCGTCCGCTTTGACTGCTATGCAGCGCATACATTCAAGGTCAAGCTCCTCCTTTGTCATTTCCCTGAGAACTCTGCCCTTGTCGATAAACAAAAATCTGTTTGCTGAAAGATACAGCTCCGAAAGTATATGACTGGAAATTATGAACGTTATTCCCCGCTCGGTATTAAGCTTACGGAAAGTCTCCCTCAGCTCGCTTATACCTATGGGATCAAGTCCGTTTATCGGCTCGTCAAGTATTATCAGATCGGGATCGTCAAGCAGCGCAAATGCAATTCCGAGACGCTGCTTCATTCCAAGTGAAAATTTACGGAATTTCTTGTTCTTCGATCCTGTCAAGCCGACCAGCGAAAGCGCCTCGTCTATTTGCTTCAAGTCTGTTATCCCTTTTTGAAGAGCGTAATACTTCAAGTTCTGATACGCCGTCATTCCGCCGAAAAATGCAGGATTTTCAATAAGACACCCTATTCGTCTCTTTTCACGCTGAACGTTTGCGCCCTTTTGAGAGAAAATTTCAAATTCTCCCGACGTCTTTTCCGTCAGACCTGTAAGCACCTTCATAATTGTCGTTTTACCTGCCCCGTTACGTCCGATAAGTCCGTAAATATCTCCGCTGTATACGGTCATATCGGCGCTGTCAAGAGCGGTAAATGAGCTGTACCTTTTGGTCAGCTTTGTCGTTTTCAGTACGATCTCACGCATAATTGACCTCCGTTTTTGAGTTTTTTTACCACTTTCTACAACTTAAGAGAATGCTGTCCCCCTGCTTAAGTTGTGGATAGTGGTTTTTTAAACAGCTCCGAAAAACTGTTTCCAATATCCATTATAACGCTGATGTCTGAAAAAACACTTAAATCAATCCTTAAAAAACCCTTAAATTTTTATGACGATATATACTGATCGGGTTGTCCGTTCCTTACATTATAGCACAAAGTTAAGTGTAAGTCAATACACAAATCACACAAACTTTTGTGCAAGATATTGTTTATTCCTGCACTTGATTTTGTGCATGATGTGTGCTATAATTATAATGGGAAATAGGGAACGCTATAAAAACGCTCCCACGGGAAAGGACTTGATACAATGCCGATCAAATATGATAAACTGTTTGCCCTTTTGAAAGAAAAAGGCTGGAATACTACTCGAATCAGAAAAGAAGGATTGATCGGACAAGGGACGCTGACTAATCTTAGAAATGGTACAGGCGGACTTGATCACAAGACCATTGCAAGAATATGCAAAGTCTTGAACTGCCAGCCCGGAGACATCATGGAGTACGAGGAGGAGCAGGAATGAAGATATACACAATAATAGGTGGCGTTAACGGAGTAGGAAAAAGTAGCTTGTCAGGGGTGCTTTCTGCTGAAAATACCGATCTCGGAATTATAATTGATACCGATAAATTAACCGCTGAACTCGGAGGAGATCGTATAAATGGCGGTAAGCTTGCTATTGAACGAATTGAAGATTGTCTGCGCAAAGGCGTGAATTTCACTCAGGAGACAACTCTCTCTGGTGTCCGCACTCTTAAAACAATCCGTAAAGCTCGGGAACTCGACTATTTTATACGGCTCTACTATGTGGGAGTAAGTTCCTCCGGCGAAAGTATCAGACGAATTAAGAATCGAGTAGAAAAGGGCGGTCATGATATTCCCTCCGCAGATGTAGAACGCAGATACAATAAGCGATTTGAAGATTTGGCTAAGATTCTGCCCTATTGCAACGAGGTTCGTTTCTTCGATAACGAGAATGGATTCACCGAAAAAGCCGAATATAAAAACGGCTCGCTGATCATCAAAGGCAGCAAAACGCCTGACTGGATCAAGGAACTCGGAGAATATCTGAATAATGATTAAATAAAAGGAGCAGGCATAATGACCTGCTCCTTTTATCTATCCCCGTCCGAAATACGGACAGCGTTATTAATGCAGTTGTATCGCCCACAGAATCAATTGCAACTCTCCTTGTGCAGTCGGTAAAGGCTGTCAGACTTTGAATACAACAGCCCTGCTGGATATATTCCGCTAAAAGCTCATTTGTCATATTGACCGACGTCCTTTCTATATAGTAACCTCGCGTTTAATTAAAATATTTGGGTACTTTTTACCCTTTTTACCCATAAATCCAGAAATCAGAATTTTTAAAACAGCAGTTTTAATAAATATTTTAATTATTTTTCAAAATTGCTTATAAAAGGACTTGTAAAAAAGTAATAAATCAATTTGTGTGCTTACGGTAAAAAGGGCAAAAAGGGTAAAAAGTTCATATAAAAGGGTTGATATGATAGAGCTCTGCCGGTCTGCCACCTGTTTCAATATGCTCTATCCTAATGTAGTGCATATCTTCAAGCAGTTCAACAGATTCAGTAAATCTGCTGTTATCAGATATAGCCCTGCAAAGACGCTTTAACTTTGTTAATGTAATTACATTACATTCTACAGACTTCAAACGTTTAATAATATATTTTGCATTTTGCGTTATCTCGTCCTCGCCTGCTCCTCCGTCAAAGGCTAACAAGGCTTGATTTTCAGCCCATAGACCTATTGACACGGCATTTAAAGCCGTCTGACCGTTTATAGGCTCGTCCGCCGAATGCTCGCAAAGGTGAAGCAACCCTGCGACCTTCAAGACCTTTCCAAATTGCTTACTTGCGTATTCTTTCATGTTCTCAAAGATACCATTGCTTTGCATTTTAGATTGAAGCATATCGTGATAATCATGAAAAACATTATAGCTTTCCTTGTCATGTGTAAGCCTTACAGGAGTATCGTTCTTTTGCATTTTCAATAGCCTTGTTATAAGCTCGTCATAATCCTGCTGTACGTTTTGTGGAATATTCGTGCTTATGTAGCTCTGTTCTCCTGCACGTCCTTTCGGAAAAGCAAATAAAAAACGCTGCATAAGTCCACGCCCTGAAAACTGCGGATTGCTCATCGTCTGCATAAACTGCTGTGGCTGCGTCATAATGCCTATTGTCAGATACGGAGCATTCAAGGTTATATTATCGGAAGTCCGCCTGAATATGGTGTGCGGCGACCCGTCATAAGCCTTTAGAAATAGGTTGATATTACCCTGTCCGCCTGTGTACATACCCGAAATAACGTCAAATACACTTCCCTCGTCGTCCATAACAGCCATACAACCGCCTTGTTTCAACATCTCCGCCGCCAACGCTTCGGGTGTTGTATCGGAGCAGGTAAGGCGCATTTCGTGAACCTGTTCAAGGTTGCAAAGCTCCCTTGTAAGCTCCTGCACTCGTTTCAGACTTGCGTTTTTGCCGCTCATAGCCGCTTGTTTCTGACGTTCAAGAAATTGCCGCTTGCTTTTGTATTCCTCTATATCGCTGCGGTGAAGCTCGTTATATCTCTGCTGATATTCTTCAACAGGTCGCATAAGCGCCTTGAATACGCCGGACTTACGCTCTCCGGGCGGTGCTATAGTCAATGTATACAGGTTTATTGATTCCGTATGCGCGTTAGCAGGATAAGAGACTACAGCCTTTCCTTGCAGGCACAGCGACAACACCGAAAGCATCGGCAATGCGATCATAGAGCTGTCAACCTGTACGAAATCGCAAACCGCATTAAGGTATTCTCCGAGAACTTTCGGCAGACAGGTTACAGGAAACGGCTGTAAAGTGACTTCCTTTTCTAAACTTTGGGGAAGTTCCCACATCTCCGGCTCATTAAACTCCTTTGCGGCATTCTGAGCAATATTAAATATCTGCTGCTCGATTTTAAGCTCCCTCGCCTGTATCATAATTCCCGTGAATATCTCCGCACGTTCATGCAGATCGCTTTTAAGAAGTACTTTCTCAATGATACCCCGCATTCGCAAAAGAAGCTGCTCGGCGGTTAATGGTATCTCTTTTGTCTGCATATTCTCACCGCCTTTCATAATTTCATTGGTTTCGCTGTTAGCGTTCATGTTATATCAACCCCTTTCATAAACACTATCCACAACTTAAGCAGGGGGACTCTGTCCCCCTGCACCCCCTGCCAAAGGGGTGACCCCTTTGGAATCTCAG
>CANQVK010000003.1 GCA_947627275.1 uncultured Ruminococcus sp.
GTCACACTTACATTATAACTCATTTTGGAGCTGCTGTCCTTAGTTTTTGTGCATTTTTTTTGAATGCTCATTTATAGCATGATATAAAAAACATATAGTGATAGAAGTTAAACATATATTATTAGACCTCTCCGAAAACTAATGTGTAGCCATATGGCAAAAGATTTGACAGACGGTGTTCGTTAATTTCCGGGGAGATCTATTATATAACTCTTAATGTTTATAAAAATATTCCCGTTCTGATTATGTACAGAACGGGAATATTTTTTACTGAGCTTTCATTTGATTAACGACTTCGATCGCCTTATTATATTGTAGATCAATGCCGTCATCGCCGTTTTCCACGGGGTAGTCGGGAGTAAGACCGATACCGTTGTAGCAAGGAGTGTATACGGTTTTACATTCTGCAACGGTAATAGTCAGCGCTCCGCCGTTGTCAAGTTCAATTATATTCTGCATAACGCCTTTTCCGTAGGTCTGTTCACCGACCAAAACGGCTTTGCCGAAGTCACGGAGCGAAGCTGAAAAAAGCTCTGCGGAGCTGGCTGTTTTCTGGTTGACAAGTATAGCAATTGGCAGATTAATTTCCGAGGAATCGGAATATACCAGTGTTTCCGAGTGTCCGTCTTTGTATTCCGCAACAGCTATTACACCTTCGGGAAGCAGGGGATCGAGACATCCCTGTAGAGAGGTAACAAGTCCGCCTAAATTGTCTCTGAGGTCTATTACAAGAGCCTCCGCTCCGTTGGCGGTAAGACGTTCCAAAGCGTCTATGAACTGCTCAGGAGTATTTTTTTTGAATCCGCTTATTTTGATGTAGCCTATAAGTCCTCCGAGCATTTCGGATTCAACGGAATTGACCACTATTGAGCGGCGTACAATTGTATATTGTGTATCTTTTCCGTCACGGCGGACGGTAAGGGCGATCGTAGAACCCTCTATGCCTTTCATAGCGTCAGCCGCTTCCGAAAAGCTGATAGTTTTAACGTCTATGCCGTTTATGGTGGTTATCAGGTCGTCCAGCATGATTCCCGAATCAGCGGCAGGCGAGTCACTGAGAATTTCCGAAATACGGATATATCCGCTTTCATCCTCCGAAAGAGTCAGACCAAGACCTACAAGAGTACCGGAATCGTTGTTAAGCTGTGTAAGATGTTCTTCTGCTGTGAGATAGCGTGAATATTTGTCTCCAAGACCGTTGACGTAGCCTTTCATAATGCCGTCCTCGAGTGACTGCTCGTTAATATCGCCTAAATAGTTTTCCCTGACAATAGTGTCAAGAGATTGAAGCGCAGAGTATTTCTTTGCCTTTTCGTTGACGTCCACGACCTTTGTATTGAAGCTTTGAAGCGAAAAAAAGGATGTCAGTATAAATGTTACCGCAACGGAAACAGCAATAAGACTGAGCGTAAGTCCAAGGCTTATTTTTTTGTTCATACACATTTTCTCCATACAATAACCTGTTTTCATCGGTTCATCTGACCGCTATGAGTGCAGGTTCTAAAAATCGAAGCAAAAAGCAAGACGGTTGATCTTGCCTCCTGCTTCGTATTTTTTGTTACAATTAATAAATTATTCCTTTTTATCAAGGACCGACATAATTTAGAGGATTCTGAGCGCCTCCGTTCACACGTATCTCGAAGTGGAGATGTGCGCCTGTAGAGTGACCTGTACAGCCGATAGCGCCGATAGCATCTCCTTGTTCAACGGTATCGCCCACAGATACCCAAGCCGCAGTTAAGTGACCGTAAAGTGTGGAATATGTACCGTCATGGGAGATAACAACGTAGTTTCCGTAACCTCCTCCGCAGCCGCAGCTATAGTTTTTGGCGTAATTGTGGGTACAGTTGTTTACTACCGTAATAACCGTGCCTGCCTGTGAAGCTATCGCCGTTCCGCCCATGATGCCGCCGTCCCCTATATCTATGCCGTTGTGATTTCTGCCCCATCTTGCTCCGAAGGGACTGGATATATAGCTGAATCCGGGAGCGGGCCATGCAAAGCCGCTTTCAGCCGGAGTGACGGCAACGTGTGTAGGCTGTGCCGGAGCTGCCGGAACGCTTCCGCCGCCTGTGTTCTGGGTATTGTTATTATTTTGCTGCTGTTGATGCTGTTGCTGCTGAATAAGAGCCTGTCTTTCCTCCCAAAGTCTCTGAGCCTCTGCCGCTTGCCGCTGTATCTCTGCCTCTATTTCCGCAAGTTCGTTGTCAAGTTCATCCTGTTCTTTTTGGATTTCATCTTTACTGCGTTCAAGTTCGGTCTGTTCGAGGGCAATGCGTTCGATCTCGTACTGAGTTTCCTGCATTTTTATGTTAAGCTGTTCTATCTCGGCAGTTTTCTCCTCCTTGCGCTTTTCCTGCTCCTCGAGCTTCATTGTAAGGCTGAGCTTTTCGGTTTCAAGATTGCTCTTGGAGGTTTCAAGATTCTCGATCTCGGTGAGTATTTCGTTTATGAGCTTATCGTCGTATTCAGCCATGCTGTTTATCATCTGAACTCTCGACATCATGTCGTAAAAGCTTGAAGAACCGAGGACGATAGAAGCCGACGTATCGCTGCCCGTCATGTACATGGCGCACAGACGCTCCTTGAAGCGTTCGATATTTTCGTCTATCGCAGTCTGCTGAGCGATTATATCAGCGTCAAGATTGGCGATATTGGTTTCAGTAGTTTTAATGTCGGCGGAAAGAGCTTCAAGTTCGGCATTAAGGAGGTTGATATTATCCTGAATAATGTCTGTCTGTTCTTCAAGGTAAGCCTGCTGCTGTTTTTCCTTATCCTTGTCTCCCTCAAGATCAGAGATCTGATTTTCAAGAGACGCTATTTTTTCGGCATTTTTCTTTCTCTGCTCCTGTATTTCCGCGATGGTTTTTGCGGCTTCGGCGTAATTTCCGTCCTCCGCAGATCTGGGATAAGCGGCTATGATTCCGAGTGAAATTGCCGAACATGTCAGAAATGAAAGAACCTTTTTGACGTGTTTTAAATAGTACATCGGTTTGATGCTCCTTTCAAAGTTAAAAGCCATAATTATACTAAAAGCTGCGGCGAACCGTTCGCTCACACATCAAGATGTCTGCGTGTGCTGACGGTACTTCCGAAAGCTCCTGCAAAAGCGCCTACAAGGAGATAAACAAGTCCGCAGATAACTCTTATGTCCGCAAAGGGAATTATACTGCCCGCACCGAAAGCGTTTATGAGCATTCCCTGCTCCATAAGGATATTGTATACGGAACGATAAACCGCCCATGTAATAAAGAATGCGCCCGCGCCCGAGAAAAAGCCTGTAACAAGTCCTTCAACGAAAAACGGCGTTCTTATAAAGGCGTTTGTTGCGCCTACGTATTTCATGATCTGAATTTCCTCACGCCTTGCATAAACGCTTGCCTTAGTTGTGTTGGAGATCATTATCATTGAAACAGCTGCAAGGGCGACGATTACCGCGCCTGCAATAAGCGTAACGACCCTTCTCAGCTCGCGGAGAAATTCTGCGACCTGAGGCGAAGAATCCGCTTTTTGGATATTCTCTATCCTTTTTATGGCATCGACCGTTGCGCGTATCTGATCGTTATCGGCGACCGTAACGCTGAATCCATCGGGCATAAACTGATAATCGTCTATGTAATTGAAGATCTCCTTGCCCTGAGAGATCTGGTTCTGCATACGATTGTAAGCTTCTTCCTTTGATATGTAGTTGACATTGCTCACGTTATCGAGATCTCTGAGCTGTTCTCCTATTTCATCGACGCGTTCCTGCGGAGTGTCGGTCTCAACATATACGGCTATTTCGTTCTGATCTCCCAATCCGAGGATCATGGAGTTCATATTAATGTAAAACAAGGCAGAGCAGCCTACGAGCAGCAGAGAGATCAGCAGTACGCAGAATGTGGCGAACGCCATCATTTTGTTTTTCCATATGTTTTCCACGCCCTGATTGGCGAGGTATTTTATACCGCTTATTTTCATTCCGCACCTCCGTTTTCATTGGAGGCGTTTGTAATGGCTGCTATAACGTCGTCCACATAAGGGTTGCCGTAGTCTGAGCCGTCGCCCGCAGGCATAGAATATTCGGCGGACTGCTGAACTTCGGCGTTTTCCATAGCCTGAGCAAGCTCAACTTCGGGGAGAAGCTCTGCATTAGTTCCTGTAAGCACCTCGTCGTAAACGATCTCGCCGCCTGTGATATTAATTATTCTACCGCCGAAGTGGCGAACCAGATCATGCTCGTGGGTAACCATGAGTATGGTCGTTCCCTGATCATTTATGCCTTTAAGAAGCTCGACTATTTCGTATGAAAGTTCGGGGTCTATGTTTCCCGTAGGTTCGTCCGCAATAATAAGCTGGGGGTCGTTTACCAAGGCTCTTGCTATAGCGACACGCTGCTTTTCACCGCCTGAAAGCTCATCGGGATATGAATTTGTCTTTGCATGAAGTCCCACAAGGCTTATAACGTAGGGGACTCTTTTTCTGATGTATTTTAAAGGCGCGTCCAGAACTCTGAGAACGAAAGCGATATTTTCGTAAACGGTCATGGACGGGATAAGGCGGAAGTCCTGAAAAACAAAGCCGAGAGTGCGGCGGAATTCGGGGATCTTACGCTTTTTCAGCTTGCTGAGATTGTAGCCGTTGACGGTCACAACGCCGCTTGTAGCGTCTATTTCTTTCAGCAGAAGCTTTATCATGGTACTTTTTCCCGCACCCGAAGATCCTACGACGAAAGCAAAGTCGCCGTCGTTTATTTTGAGGCTGACGTTGTTCAAAGCGTCAACGCCGCCGGCATAGGTCACGGATACGTTCTGAAGCTCAACCAAAATTACACATCCTTTCTAAAAGAAGAGAAGGGGACGATCCGGAGTTTTAGGACGCGGCTTAAAACAATGCCGTAGATCAATGACATTGTTATGCCCCGTCTTACCGAATCAGAACTTAACTGGGTTTGCAGACAGATATTTCTTGACCATAAGAGCTATTTTGAAGATGATAGCGTGGTCGAATTCACGGAGATCGAGACCTGTCAGCTTTTTGATTTTTTCAAGTCGGTATACGAGAGTGTTTCTGTGAACGAAAAGCTTTCTGGAAGTCTCGGAAACGTTCAGATTATTCTCAAAGAATTTCTGTATAGTGAAAAGCGTTTCGTGGTCGAGAGAATCAATGCTGCCGACTTTGAACACCTCGTGGAGGAAAGTTTCGCAGAGGGTCGTGGGAAGGTGGTAGATAAGGCGCGCGATACCGAGGTTATCGTAGCTTACGATGACCTTGTCCGTATCGAATACCTTGCCGACTTCAAGAGCCATCTGCGCTTCCTTGAAGGAACGTGCAAGATCCTTTACGCCAACAACGGAAGTACCGATTCCGACATTTACTCTTGTATAGAATTCAGAGGAAAGGGTATCGGAGATAGAACGCGCAAGCTTTTCGAGATCCTTTGAATCAACAGTCGATTTAAGCTCCTTGACAAGAACGATGTCGGACTCGGTGATATTGAAAACGAAATCCTTGTTCTTATCGGGAAATAAGTTCTGAATAACGTCATATGCCGATATATCGTTGGCAGACACGATCCTGATAAGGAATACGGCACGGCTTATTTCGGCGTTGAAGTGAAGCTCGCGTGCCTTGATAACGATGTCTCCGGGGAGTACGTTATCGAGGATAACGTTCTTGATAAAGTTGTTGCGGTCGTACTTTTCATCGTAATACTGCTTGATATTCGAGAGAGTGATAGCGAGGATGCTTGCGTATTTTGCGGCAGCGTCGTCAACTCCCTCGACAAAAACAGCGTAATCGGGTTTTACACGAGAGCCGAAAGGCTTATAGGTGTAGCCGTCGCGGATAAAAATATCGTGGGAATCGCTGAGATCAAGAGAAACGAACTCGTTTGTAGTGCCTACCTTGGCAAGGTCGCTGCATGCAATGATAGTAGCTGTTTCGTCAACCACGCCCATAGTGGTATCTATTGTATCTCTCATCTGGTGAACTAAACCCTGAAATAATCTGTTGGACATAGTAAAAAAATCCCTTCTGAAATAAATTTATCACGCTTTAAGAGAATTTCGATTTATTACAAATTGTAACATGTTATTGTGACGGTTCTGTGAAAGCACAGTTAAAATTCTCGTAAAAGCTTAAACATTGCACAAGTATATTTTTTGAAACTTGTAAGAAATTAACAAATTTCGTTGAATCTGGTAACATATAGGTTACAAAAAAGTTACATTTTTTCGGGACAATCTATCTTAAGTATAGACAGCACGTTTCTGACGACCTGACGAACAGCGCAGGCGAGGAGTATACGAGCGTTCATAAGCTCGGGAGTTTCGGCGTTTTTCACGCTGCATCCGTCATAGAAGCGGTGAAATAGCGTTGCCGTATCGACCGCATATTTTGTAAGCTTTGACGGGTCGTACTGCTTTGCCGCAAGCTCTATTTCTCCGGGCAGAGAAGCGAGGTGACGAATAAGCTCGATCTCCTTGGGGTCGCTGAGGAGGGAGAGATCGGCGGTTTCGGGGGCTTCGATACCCTCCGCTTTAAGATTAGCCACAAGGCTGCAAATTCTCGCATGTGCGTACTGTACGTAGAATACGGGATTCTGAGAGGACTTTTCAACTGCAAGGTCGAGGTCGAACTCGAACTGCGAATTTGCTTCACGGAGATTGAAGTAGAATCTTGCCGCATCTATCGGTATTTCGTCAAGGAGCGTAACAAGCGTTATCGCCTTGCCGCTTCTCTTTGAGAGTTTGACCGTTTCGCCATTGCGGACAAGCCGAACCATCTGCATAAGAACTGCGTCGAGCTTGGAGGCGTCCACACCGAGAGCCGTAAGAGCCGCCTTGAGGCGAGGCACGTAGCCGTGGTGGTCTGCGCCGAGAATATTTATCGCTTTATCGAAATTACGTGTCACAAGCTTATCATAGTGGTAGGCAATATCGGGGACTATATAAGTATACAGTCCGTTTGAACGGCGGAGAACGAAGTCCTTGTCCAAGCCGTGAGCGGTCGCTTTGAACCATACGGCGCCGTCAAGTTCATATGCGTTGCCGTTCTCTAAAAGCTTGTCCACTACAGCTTTGGTTTCGTTTTTTTCATGGACAGAGCTTTCTCTGAACCAGTTGTCGTAAACGATACGATATTTTTTGAGGTCGCGTTCCAGACCGGCTATATTAATGGGAAGAGCATAGTCAACAAGAGCCTTTCTGCGCTCGGATTCGGGAGCGGAAACAAGAGAATCTCCGTTGAGGTCAAGGAAGTTCTTTGCATGCTCTATAATATCCATGCCGAGGTAAACGTCTTCAGGCATTTCAAAATCCATTCCCTCTCCGCTGAGGTCGTAGATGTACTTGAAAAGCGATTCGTTATCGGCGCATTTCTCCGCGGCTGCACGACCTTTTTCGGAGCATAGCTGTATGAATCTGAGGTCGAGGGATTTTCCGAATTTCTCTATCTGATTGCCTGCGTCGTTTACGTAGAATTCACGCTCGACATGATAGCCCGCCCAGTCCATAACGCTTGCAAGGCAATCGCCGATAGCTCCGCCTCGTGCGTTGCCGATGTGCATAGGACCCGTGGGGTTGGCGGAAACAAATTCCAGCAGAACTCTTTTGCCTCTGCCGAAGTTTATCCTGCCATAGTTTTCCTTTTCCGAGAGGATATTCTGCGTTACATCGGCGAACCATTTTTTATTAAGAAAGAAATTCATGAATCCCGGACCTGCGATCTCCGCACGGTCGAAAACAGAGCCGTTCAGATCAATTTTTTCGCAGATAAGCTCGGCGATCTTTCTTGGCGGCATTTTGAACGCTCTTGCGCATACCATTGCGGTATTTGCGGCAAAATCGCCGTGGGATTTGTCTGCTGGGATCTCAACTGTAAAATCAGGGAGCGGTTCGGCTGGGGCAGTACCCTCGGCTACCATTTTTCCCAAGGCTTCGGTTATCAGCTCACGAAGCTGCTCGGAAGACGATTTGATAAGGTCTGACATCGGTATTATCCTTTCAGTATTTAAATTTAAATTGTTAGCTAATAGTCATAATTATTTCGTTGTCCGAAAGAGGGGCGGCATTCAGATCGAGGGAATACTTGAGATAAAGTCTGCCGTCTTTTGTGATCGTGTTGTCAACGTTGTGAGTATACACTCCGAGCTGAAGGCAGCCGAAGGGAGTTTCGTACTGACAGAAATGTTTTTTTCCGACTTCAAGGGAGAGAGCAGAATTTGCCGTACCCTCGCGTGTTATATATGCCGAGCTTGCGTCCGCCTTAATAGTTGTGACAGAGCCTTCGTAGCCGGTAGCTTCGGTGTCCTCATAGGAAATAATGTCAAATTTGCCTTCTTTAGAGCGTTTTGCTTTGGTGACAAGCTCGGTCTGGCTGCGTTCGCCGTCCTGCCATTGAATGCTTGTCAGGGAGATCATTACATTATTTTTCAATATATCACCTTTTATTCGAGAAGGATTTTTTGATTTTTGGCACGTTTTCAATGCTTTTTTTTAGAGACAGCCGTGTTTTGTGCGGCGCGGTATTAATAAGTCTTATCGGCATTTTCGATCGCCATTTCAAGGAGTCTGCTTGTCAGTTCCTCCATATCCATACCCATATCCGACATAAGTTTCGGATAGACGCTGTTTAGCCGCAGTCCGGGAGCTGTGCCTATCTTGTTCAGCAGAAGCGTGCCCTCGTCGGTAAGGAAAAAATCAACTCTTGCGATACCCTTGCAGCCCATGGCTTTGAACGCCTTGACGGCAGTCTCACGGACGAATTCCGAAACGTCTTTGGGGATGTCCGCAGGGATAGCCAGATCGTTTCCCGAAGTTTTTCTTACCTCTGTGGGGTCGTAAATGCGGTCGGTGGAAAGAATTTCGCCGACATTTGACGCAAACGGCGAATCGTAGCCGAAAACAGCCACTTCAAGCTTGCGTCCGCTTACATATTTTTCAACGACGACCTTGTTATCGTTGGAGAAAGCTATTTTTACGGCGGCTATAAGCTCTTTCAGGTCATGAGCTGTGCCTGTGCCTGCGCTGCATCCGCTGTTTGCAGGCTTGACAGCCATTGGAAAGTCGATCACTCTGACGATCTCACGGCATTTTCCCTCGATGTTGCTCAGGTCGCGTTGGGTTATCAGCTTCCACGGAGCGGTTTTTATTCCGTAATCGTCCAGTACCATGTGCGTATGGGACTTGTCCATACACGAAGCCGAGGAGAGCAGTCCGCTGCCGACATATGGTATGCCTGCCATGTCCAGAAGTCCCTGAATAGTGCCGTCGGCGCCCTTTTTTCCCTGCAAAACGGGGAAAGCCACGTCCAGCCGTCGTATGGAAACGTCGCCGTTTTCCATAATGATGATCCCTCGGTGGAGCGGATCGGGGGAGAGAATAGCGGAAGTGCAGTCGGGATTTGTTTCCCAGCTTC
Source organism: uncultured Ruminococcus sp. (assembly GCA_947627275.1). Taxonomy (GTDB): domain Bacteria; phylum Bacillota; class Clostridia; order Oscillospirales; family Ruminococcaceae; genus Ruminococcus. Next base: position 9,400 of record CANQVK010000003.1, read on the forward strand.
CGTTGGCTATTTCATCGGGATCGCCGGGAAAATAGAGCCAGCGCCCCTTACGGGTAATGCCCACCGCCATTACTTCGTATTCATCGGTAGGAATACTGCGGATGACCTCGGCGGCAGATGCAAGGGACAGATCATGCTCCTGCGACACTCCGCCGAAAATAACAGCAGCCTTTATCTTAGCCATATAGAACTCCTTTGTTTAAATCAAAGCATAACATTTGATAATAATTATTAATACTATTTTATCACATTTCACAAAAAACTGCAAGGGTTTTTCGCAAAAAATCTAAAAAAACAGCAAATCAAGTTAATAGTGTACAATTGTAAACAGTATTTTTTGTGCAAAAAAACGAAAAAGTCCTGCCGATTTCAGCGACAGGACATTTATAATTATTTTATCTTTTGCCGAGCGACTTGTCGTCCTCCGAAAGATCGTCATACTTTAAAATATATCTGTAGATTTCATCAACGGTCGTATATGCTACTCCGACATAGCTGTCCGCACAGCCGTAATACAAAGCGATTCTGCCTGTTTCGGAGTCGTGCAGGGTAGCGCACGGGAAGCAAACATTCGGTACGAAACCGCATTCCTCGTACCATTCTTCCGGTGTGAGAACGTACCGTGAACAGCGGTGGAGGACTTTTGACGGCTCGTCAAGGTCAAGTATCGCCGCTCCAACGCTGTAAACGTATCCGCTGCATGTCTGAACTACGCCGTGATAGAACATCAGCCAGCCCTTGTTCGTTTCGATGGGAGCTGCGCCACCGCCGATTTTCAGCCTTTCCCACCAGTTTTCCGACTTGCTCATAACATGGCGGTGTCTGCCCCAGTAAACCATATCCGGGCTTTCGCTGATGAAAATATCCCCGAAAGCCGTGTGACCGTTATCGCAGGGACGTGACAGCATGACGAAGTTTCCGTTGATTTTTCTCGGGAACAGCACGGCGTTGCGGTTGTAAGGCAGAAATGGATTTTCAAGGCGGATAAATGTTCTGAAATCATTGGTTTTCGCCATGCCGATAGCCGCTCCGTACATATCCTGACACCAGATTATGTAATAAGTATCATCTACTTTAATTAATCTTGGGTCATAGGCGTAAATTGGCTGAGAGGGATCGCCGTTTTCGTCTGTGAACTTAATTTTTTCTTCCTGAAAGCTCCAGTTAAGGGCGTTGCTGCTTGTACCGAAGTACACATGGGGAACTCCGTCGCGCTGTTCGCCTCGGAAAACGCCAACGAATCCGTCATTATAGGGAATAACTGCGCTGTTGAATATACGCGCCACATCGGGGAGCGGATTACGCCGTATGATAGGGTTATCCGTGTGCCGCCACATAGGCAAAGTACAACCCTCGGGTTTATCCTGCCACGGAATATTCGGCAGCGGCGGTGAAATAATTTTTATCTTTGACATTTTTATCACTCCTGATTAACTTAAAATAAGTTAATTTATCGCTGTATTTATTATAATTTAAGTATACATTATTTTTATTTATATGTCAAGTGTTTTTGAAAATTTGTCCAAATCGCACGGAATAAAGCTGTTTGATTTGTTAAAAAGACCGTAAATATCGGTCAGAGAAAGAAATTTTCCTAAAATTGTAGATTTTTTTCGGAAAATGGTTTATAATAAATTTATTGAACATATATACTATGAAGTTTAAGGAGTTTTACTTATGACCGTGTACGAGCTTTCAAATGCCCTCTCAAACGGCGGACTGGACGAGATCTTTTCCCGAATTTACGGAAGATCGGATATGGAACTTCTGCGGCAGAGGGCGAGATACCTGAACGCTGCCGAAAAGTTTTCAAGGCTTTATCCTGAACGTGAGGAGATTCATGTTTTTTCCGCTCCGGGACGAACGGAAATAGGAGGAAATCATACCGATCATCAGCACGGATGCGTCCTTGCGGCGGCTGTTACTTCAGATACCGTTGCGATAGTCGGTTTTCATGACGAGGGGATTGTGCGGGTAAGATCAGAGGGCCACAAGCCTGATGTCATTGATCTTTCCGACCTTTCTCTGAATAATGATGAGACAGGACACGGCGGTGCAATAATTCGGGGCGTGCTTGCTAAATTCAAGGAGATGGGCGTAAAAATCGGCGGATTTGACGCGTATACGACGTCGGACGTTTCAAGCGGCATCGGATTGTCCTCATCTGCGGCATTTGAAGTCCTTATCGGTACTATCGTTGACCAATATTATAACGCCGGAAGAACAGGCGCTGTTGAGATCGCAAAAATCGGTCAGTATGCAGAAAATGTTTATTTCGGCAAGGCAAGCGGACTTATGGATCAAATGGTAAGTTCTGTAGGAGGTTTCACATTTATAGACTTCAAAGATCCGGATATGCCGTTGATACGCTCGATCAATTCCGATTTTTCCACGTCGGGCTACAGCCTTTGCATTGTTGATACAAAGGGCAGTCACAGTGACCTTAGCGATGATTATTCTGAAATTCCGAACGATATGAGGACGGTCGCCGCTCAGTTGGGGGTCGAGTTTCTCCGTGATGCGGATGAGGAGGAGTTTTACGAAAAGCTCCCGAAAATTCGTGAAAAATGTACTGACCGCGCCGTACTCAGAGTGATTCACTTTTTTGATGAAAGCAGACGTGCGGAGCTTGAGGGCGAGGCTTTGGAAAGCGGCAGACTGACCGATTTTTTCAGCCTTGTAAACGAATCCGGCGACTCCTCGGCAATGCTTCTTCAAAACCTGCATTCTCCGAAAAGAGCCGGAGACAGGGAGCTTATGGTCGGCATTGCGATCAGCAGACGCTTTCTCAGGGGCAGCGGAGCGGTCAGGGTTCACGGCGGCGGATTTGCTGGGACGATACAGGCGTTTGTTCCGAAATATATGGAAAAAGGCTATGCAAGAGAGCTTGACCGCATATTCGGAGAAGGCAGCTGTCACGTTCTCGGTATCAGGCAGGACGGCGGAATTAAGGTTGTTTAAGTATATTTTTTGAAAACAGAGATTTGAATTTAATTAAAGGATATATAAAATGTTTCGTAAAAAAATACCCGATGAAGGTATATTAAGGCTAATACCCAAGAGAAAAAAGGGATTTTTCAAGCTGATATTCAGCCGATTTTTCATGATAATACTGCTGATCGCCCTGCAAATATTCATACTTATTTCAATGTTCATACATTTTGAGGCGATACTTCCTTATTCAAGGGCGTTTTATACAGTTTTTACCATAGTCATGATATGCTGGCTTTTTAACAGCAAAATGGATTCAACTGCCAAGCTGACGTGGATGATGATCTTTTACCTGTTCCCGATCCCCGGAACTATTCTGTTTTATCTTACACAGAAGGATTTCGGACACCTTGCCATAACAAAGCGCGTGGAGACTCTTATACAGGAAACTAAAATGATACTGCCGCAGAAGAAGTCTGTCATGGAGGATGTTCAGTTGAGCGACTCGGGAACGGACGACCTCTGCCGTTATGTCAACCGGACGGGCTGTTTCCCGATATATGAAAATACAGATACGGTATATTTCCCGAGCGGCGAAGCAAAATTCGAGTCGCTTATGGCGGAGCTTGAAAATGCGAAAAACTTTATTTTTATGGAGTATTTCATTATTGACGAGGGCTATATGTGGGGAAAGATACTCGAGATACTGCGCAGAAAAGCGGCTCAGGGCGTGGACGTCCGCGTAATGTATGACGGAATGTGCGAAATGTCAACCCTTACTCATGATTATCCGAAAAGAATGGCTGAACTTGGCATAAAATGCAAGGCGTTCTCTCCTATAACTCCCTTTTTGTCCACCTATTACAATTACCGCGACCATCGTAAAATCCTTGTTATAGATGGAAAAACGGCTTATACGGGCGGGATAAATTTCGCAGACGAGTATATAAACCGACATGAACGCTTCGGACATTGGAAGGATGCGGCGATCATGCTGAAAGGGGAAGCTGTGCCGAGCTTTACTCTGATGTTTCTCCAGATGTGGAATATCAATGAAAAAAATGCAGAGTGGGACGAGTGGCTTAAGCCGAAGCTGTCCGTAAAGGGCGGCGGATTTGTTATGCCTTATGCGGACTGTCCTCTTGACGATGATAAGGTCGGGGAAAACGTTTATATGGATATTCTCAATCGTGCGACAAGCTACGTTCATATTATGACACCGTATCTTATACTTGACGGCGAATTGGAAAGTTCGCTTAAATTTGCGGCACAGAGGGGTATTGACGTGAAGATAATACTTCCCGGTATCCCCGATAAAAAGGCGGCATACGCTCTTGCCAAGACTCATTATAAGGAGCTTGTCAGGGCAGGCGTCAAGATCTATGAGTATACGCCCGGATTTGTCCATTCAAAAGTGTTTGTGTGCGACGATGAGAAGGCTGTTGTGGGTACGATAAATCTTGATTATCGAAGTCTCTATCATCATTTTGAGTGTGCGGCGTATATGTACAGGACTTCGTGTATTCCCGATATTGAGCGCGATTTTGACGAGACTCTGAAGCTCTGCCGTCAAGTAACTCCCGAAACGATAAAAAAAGAACGTCTGTATTACAAAATTACGGGTCAGATATTGAAATTTGTCGCTCCGTTGTTTTAATTTGATCAATAGACCTCCTCGGAAACTAACGCACACCGCCTGTCAAATCTTTTGCCATATGGCTGCACCTTAGTTTCCGATGAGGTCTAAGAGCCTGTTCAGAATCTTTTTCCGCACGTTTTTTCGGCAAATTTTGCCGTTTACTGCGTCAAAAATCCTTGCAATACGACAGTATTCCTGCGGATTTTTTCCTTGTAAACAACAAAATTATGCACGAAAATCCGCACATAAAAAGATTCTGAACAGGCTCTAATACAATAAAAGTCCCGCGATGAACTTTATGTACATCGCAGGACTTGTTTTTTAGAGACTGCATATTTTTTGTCGGTTATTTGCTTATTTCGGAGCCGGTATCGTCGGCAAAAAATGAGATCTGAACGCCGTATTCCGACTCGCTGCCTGTAAGCTGCATTATCAGAATTGACGTTTTTTCTCCGAGGGGAGCATTGTTCCATTCAGCGATATATTCATTTGAAGTTGACGGCTCACCGTAAATATCGCTCGTTTTTTGTATCCATTTTTGGTATTCCTGTTCAATATTTTCGGCAGAACAGCGACTGCGGTAATTGAATCCTATCAACCCTAAGCTCGTGAAGCATAGGGTCAGATCCCATTTTTCGTCATACAGCATAATGTCGTTATACTCGATCAACGTTTGGAGCTGCCCTGAAGAGCTGACTTCTTCCGATTCCGATGCTATGTCGTATTTATTCATTAGATCTTTTGCAGTTTCCACATCAGAGTAAAACGCTATATGGTTCACGGAATAATCATCGGTTATACTGTTGTCATCTTTTTTATTATTTTCACAGCCTGAAAGCATAAAAAAACAAAGAAAAAAGCAAAGAAAGCTGTTTATGCGGTGATGCCTTAAATTCTTATACATATAAGTCCTCCTTAATATGTAAAATATTTTATGAGCTTTTACGGAAATTCTTATCCGTCAGAATACGTGCAAAAATCAGTCCCAAAGGCAGGGCTGTTATTATAAGTATTGCTTTGGTAAGCCAAAGTCCGCCCTCTGCAATGTCATTTTTGGCTATGAAGAATATCCCCTTGTAGAGGAACATTCCCGGAACCATAATGACTATTGACGGTACAGTCAGGGTTATTCTCGGGAAACCTATCAGCGGCTTTACGGCAGAAGCAAGAAGTCCGGCTGTAAGGGTTCCTATAAATGCCGCAGCAGCAGGGTGAATGCCCGTAAAGTCGATAAGCTCCAGACGAAGCGTGTTGGCAAGCATACCGATCAGACCTGCGGTGAGAGCCATTTTGCGTGTGCTGTTGAACATCAGGGAGAATCCGTAAACTCCGACAAAACTTGTAACAAGGCGCAGCATGACCGTTAGCGGCAGGGAAAGCGAAATATCACTAAATTCTCCCGGTGCAAAGCCGAATACGGACGCTGTTATCCAACCTGTTAGAGTTGCCGGAACGATTATGAGCAGAGCATAGGTTATCCGCTCGATACCCGAACGCAGGTCAAGCTTCGCGAGGTCAAAACCGCCTGTGATAAGGGGATAACCGGGTATAATAAACAGCAGTGAACAGATATATCCAGCCTGATGGACCGCCGATATTCCCAATAAAACTTCTGCAAGCTTGATAAGCAGAACATATGTGCAGCAGGCGGACGCAACGGCAGCAGCGACGTTGGCGAGGAGCGTGATATGGTTTTCCAGCAGCTTTTTACGCAGAAAATTTCCGACTCCCGCTCCGAAAAAAGCGCATATCATTTCAACTATACCGCCGCCGAGCAGAAAGGTAAAGGCACAGCATGCAAAAGCAGCGGCAAGACCTAATTTCCAAGCCTTGTAGTTCATGGGCATATTTTCGATCTTATCGAGTATGCGGTGGAACTGCTCTGCGGAGTATTTTTTTGTTCGCTCGGCAAAACTGTCTGCAAAATATTCAAGGTATGACAGCTTATGGGTATTTACGCCGGTAGTACGCAGGGAAAGTGCATTTGTGCAGACTTCTCCTCCGCCCGAGCAGGTGTATTCAATGGAAAGCAGACCGATGTCGGCGGTGCATGAGATACCCAATGCTCTTGCGACCTTGTTCATGGACGCACGGACACGCCATGCAGCCGTTCCCGAGGAGAGCATAAGCAGTCCCACACGTCCTATTACAGACGCCTTTTCTCTCAAAGACGCTTCTGCGATCGGATATGTACTTTCGCTGTCGATTACCTCATACCAGTTAATATCCATATGCTGTTTTCTGAAATTGCTCATATAATGCTCCTATACATACTCGCCGCTATTACAAAATATCCAGTAATGCAGACATAAGATCCGTCTGTCTGCGTCGTCGTCCTTGACATACGAACTTTCTGTTCAGCATTCTTTGGACATTTTGCAATTGCGGCGAGTATAGCTTTTCAACATAGAATAGATCACCGAACGAAAATTATTCTTCCATTCCGAAAATTCCCATACGTCTGTTGAGTCGGGGATATTTCCGCTGTTAAGAGCTTCGTAGACCCTTATTCCGGCAGGACATGCCGTTATATCGGTGCCCGTAGACTTCTTATGTTCCTTTATTCCTGTTGCTGCGGCAATTACCGATATTTTAGGCGAGATACCGTCACTGTCGGTAATTTCCTTTTCTTTGTCGGACATCGGGACTTCTGTAATTTCAAGTTCAGTGAACGGCGGAAGGAGTATTTCGGCTTCTTCGGGCTTTGCATAAAAATCAAGCGTTTCCGCAGCGTTTATGCAATGACTTCCCTCGGGAAGGCTGAACCGCATGAGAGCTATCCCTCTGCGGTCGCGGTATGAATCAAGAAATCCCGCCGTTGATGTGGAGGTCATGGAGATCGTTTCCCCGAGACGTCGGCACAATTCAAAATCAGCCGCTCTTTCCACACGGAATACGTTATATTCCTTATGAAGCTGCGCCTTGCCGAAAGCGGAAAAAAGACCCTCAAAAAAGCTCAGAAGCCGAGGTATATCGGAAATAACCGCAGGATTGAGCAGTTTTCCCTCGGCTGCTCTTGCAGATTCGGAAAATACATCGGGGAAAAACAGGGAATTGATCGTTACATAAGCCTTTGGGTCGCCGTAAAACGGGTCGTTCCCTGAAACGTCGCCGATATAGAATCTCAGGGATTTCTCCTCAGCTTTGTTTAAAATACTCATTTCTCAGCTGCTTCCTCTCATTCTGAAACGTTTGTTGAGGTAGCCGCTCTCAAACTCGTCCACCGGCATAGGCTGAGCAAAATAGTAACCTTGATAGACATCGCAGCCGTATTCCGCCAGAAACTTCACCTGCTCGATAGTTTCCACGCCCTCGGTAATGACTTCCATTTTCAGCGACTTTGCCAATGAAATTATCATTTTAAGAATAGTTTTGCTTTTCTCTTGATTCTGCGTTTTCTGGAGAAATCCCATATCTATCTTAAGCACGTCGGCGTCAAGGTCTTTCAGCATATTCAGCGACGAATAACCGCTGCCGAAATCGTCTATTTCCACAATAAAGCCGTGTTTGCGCAGTCTTGCGATAAGTCGGAGGTGGTTTTCGGGATTATCCATGATAGCGGTTTCCGTGACTTCCAGATGAAGCCTTTTCGGCGCTATATCGTACTTCTTAACAAGAGACGTAATTACCTCGAACACATCGAGAAGATAGAAGTCCTTCTGAGATATATTAACTGACAAATAGCTTTTTTTAAGTCCCATTTCCGTCCAGCGTTTCAGTTGTACGCAGGCAAGCTCCCACATATACTTGTCAAGACGGCTGATAAGACCTGTCTGCTCCAATATTTTTATGAACTTGTCGGGACGTATCATGCCTTCTTCGGGATGAAGCCAGCGGACAAGCGTTTCTCCGCCCCTGATACTTCCGTCAGCGGCGATCTGAGGCTGGATATACGGTCGGAAATGCCCGTTTGCAATGGACGTTTCAAATTCGCTGATAATGCGGTGATCGCCGATAAAGTTCTCTCTCAGCTCGCTCTGATAATAGGCAACACGGCTTCGGAAGCTGTCCTTGATAGTGAGGATAGCAAGATTGGCACGGTCGCACATAACGGAAACTCGTATATTTCGGTCTGTGACCTCGTATACGCCGATATGGATATGCGTCTTGAAGGACGCGTTTTCAATAAAGGAATCAGCCGCAGAGTAGCATTTTAGAAGCTTTTCCTCGGAATAACGGTTTTTAGGTATGCACAGGGCGAAGCGGTCGCCTGTAAGTCTGCCGTAGATACAGTATTTTCCGCCGAACTTCATTGTTATCTCGGAAATTTTTTTCAGCAGTCTGTCTCCTTCATCAACGCCGAAAACATCGTTGACTATCTTGAAGTTTTTAACGTCCGTAACGATAATATTATATTTTTCCGCAGGATTATCTTTAAGCAGCTTTTCTACAAGCTCGTAGAAGTATTCCTTATTGTAAAGCCCCGTAAGCTTATCGTGGGTAGCTCGGTATTTTTCGGCGTTGAATTTAACGACCTCCTCCGTTCTGTCATGAACAAGGAAAAAGCACCCCAGATATTTTGCGTAACTGTCGTAAATTCGCCTGTATTCGATCGTATAGTAGCGTTTTTCGCCGGCAGTACGCCGTGTTGTTTCCCAGATATGGACAGACGCTTCAAAGTCAACATCGTCTCTTTTCCAGCGCCTGACCTGTTCTTCCAGCGTCTGAACGTCTATATCCGCCTCGCAGAAATCCTTTGCAGGCTTGTTTGCGTGGACTATCCTGCCGTCAATATCAATGCAGATTATACCGTCCTTCATATTTGCAACAGTAAAGAACATAAGCCGTTCCATCAGACCTCTTGGGACGTAAAGCATGGAATAATAGAAAATTATAAAGCCCTCTACGGAATAAAGCGCAATTGAATAATCAAAACGCAGTCTCAGGTAGATATGAAACGTGCTCATAGCGGCGAGTATTAACAGCGTCAGGAACACCGAGCTGTACTTTATGGCGTATGCCTTCGGAGCGATGAGCATCCGATGCAGAAGCATTACAAGGACTGCCGCCGTCATGAATGCGACAAACCCCGAATGGACGTAATAAAGCAGACAATAGTCCGAGACTCTGTATAAGCTTTTTCCGAAGCCGGCGTCAAAGCTTTCCACTTTAAATGAGAATTTTAAGAATACATTAAGAAGCATAAGCAGGCTGTCAACGCCCGCAATTATAAAAACAGGCAGCCTTATCTTGCCGAGACCGCCGGTATGTCCCAGGTAGTGCCGCACAAACGAAAGGAGAGACATAACTGTAAACGTCTCGAAAATATTATAGATCCCGAAAACAAACAAAGCCGAAGTCTCGCCGGGCATGAGCATTGCGGCTGCATTGGCTGCCGTAACGACTGCGGCACATGACAAAGCGCGCCTCACATAATGCTCCAGCGGGTTGCTTTTCAGCTTAATAATGCCATATGCTGTGCAGAACGCCAAAAAAAGCGCCCCTGCGAACATAGCCCCTATCATAAGCCAGATCATTAAACATCATCCTAAATTCAGCCGGGAATCCTCAAACTAATGGAAAGAAGCAACAGGCGGAATCGTTCGGCCGACATAATTTTCCACTTTGATTGTACCATATTTTCACAGTTTTGTCAATAAGCTAACACATTTTTTATATATATATTATCTGTTATTTTGTTAGAAGTTATACGAGCATAATATTCCGCAGATGAGAAATGTCGCTATCGCTGCCGTAACGGTTATCCTCAGAGTTGTGTATATCTTGCGAAGCAAAGGCTCGTTTGCCGCTCCCTCCGCAAGCATATCGAGAGCGGCACCGCCGTCGAGGAAGCTGTACGGCAAAAGATTGAAAAGTCCCTCCGCAAGGCTGAATAACGCAAGATACCCTGTATTTCCAGCCAGAATAAGTATAAGAAAGGTCAGCAGGTTCGCCGCAGGGCCGCTGAGCTGGACAAGTATGCCCGCTTTCAGTGAACTCGGCGGAGAAGCGGTCATTTTTATACCGGTCCAACTGAAATCAATTCTGTGTACCTCTCCTCCTGTCAGACGTACAGCTATGATATGTCCCGCTTCATGTATAAGACATGCGATGTAAAATCCCAGTATCAGGCGGCTTTCCCTGAACATGAACATCAGCGCGTTAAAAAGCAGAAATGAAAATTTTATGTTTATTTTTGGCATAATTCACTGATAAATTCAATAAGCGTATTTATAGGATTTTCAAAAAGCGGTTTTTCGGATACGGAAAGACCTTTCACCATATTAAAAAGCTCGCCTGCCATGTCGGGCTTCCAGACGTTAAGAAGTACGATACCGATCGAAAGTATCAGGCAGACAGCCGCCTGAACCGCAGCCGTATCTTCAAGCCTGCCCTCTTTTTTTCTTCGGAAGTTTTCTTCTCTCAGCTCCTCCGTGTTGTCCTCGGGAGGCAGTTCCTCCAATACTGTGCTTTCTTCAATAACATTTTCTTCGTTCATAATATCCTCCTGCATAATTATCTGCTTGTGAATAGTATGTGAAAATCTCTGAAATTAGACCAAAAAATAACAGAATCCACAATATTTTATCAGCAATTCGCTGTCTTGACAGAAAGTGCCGTTCATGGTACAATATAAAATAGCATATTATTTATATGAAAGAGTTTCTCATGATCTCTTGCTTGAAATAATGTCGGACCTTGCCGCAGCATTAAAAAACGTCACGCAGATCACCCGTGAAAATAATAATGCTGCTGCCTTGACAACTGGAGGGATTTTTCTTTGAAAAAAATTTGCAGACTATTTCTACTCACAGCCGCAGCATCCGCCGCACTGACAGGCTGCTCCAAAGCGGGAACGGCTTCTTCGGGAAAAACAATATTCAAAAAAACCGACCCCGAAAGCGTTTCTTTCAGCTGGCAGGATGCTTACGAAAGCAAGCTGGCGGAATTTAAAGGCTCTGAGCTGTTTTCCGATAATTCTGCGTTTGACATTTTCGATATAACGGGGAACGGTTCTCCCGAGCTTATTATTTCCCCTGATTCTGAATCGACGGCAAAATGCTCTGTTTATACCTACGATAACGGAGAGTTTGCGGAGATCGGCGAAACAGGCTTCTGCGGCATTGTTTCTTACTGTTCCGAAAACAACATGCTGAAAAACGAATATCAGGGCAACGGCTTTGTTATAGGCAATATCGTCTCCCACATCAACGGAGCTTTCGATACGGTCCTGACATACAGCGACAATATGGCGTCAGCCTCACTGGGCGCGGAGATCTATCACGAAATAAACGGCGAAGATGCGTCTCTGCCCGAATACGAAGCGGCGCTTGCGCCTTATGCGGAACTGAAATGCCTCGATGCAGGCAGACGCTATACTTTCGGAGACAGCGTTATTAAATACGCTCTGCACTGTTCGGAAAGCTGGCAGGCGGTAATAAGTCCCGAACAGAAAGAGCTTTGCACAGATAAGCTTACAGAGGTCATGCAGCTGACTTCGGAGGACGGAACCGACCCTGCTTTTGACCTTTGCGATTTGAACGGCGATAAGGTTCCCGAGCTGATAATTTCAGACGGCTCGAATCCCGAAGCCGAATGCTCGGTATATTATTTTTCGGATGGCGATCTTGTGGAGATGGACGGTAAGTACGGTGCGGCAGGCGTTATGTGCTTCGACACAAAAAACTATGTTTTCTTTGCTGACAAAGAATCGGGAAAGACCTACTGGAGCATCGCCAATAACTCGTTCTCATCTAACGACTACGTTGAATCCGACAGCATAGCAACTATAGGAAGAAAGCATCTTTTGAATGAAAACAGCATTTTAGCTGTATTTAACTGATATGGCTAAATCAAGATATATTTACGTTTGCAGTCAATGCGGCGGCGAAAGTCCGAAGTGGAACGGAAAATGTCCCACCTGCGGAGCATGGAATACTTTGGAGGAGGAGCTTTCGGAAGCTTCCTCCGCAGCGTCCTCCTCACGTTCGATACCAAATCTTTCCGACAGCATTCTTGAGCTTGAAGATATAGGCGCAGACATGGACGTCCGTTACGATACGGGCATAGGAGAGCTTAACCGAGTTCTCGGCGGCGGACTTGTCAAAGGTTCTCTTGTGCTTTTAGGCGGAGAACCCGGCATAGGAAAAAGTACACTGCTTTTGCAGATCTGCCAGTTTTTAGGGGAGGAGCATTCCGTGCTGTACGTTTCGGGCGAGGAGTCCGCAAGGCAGCTCAAGCTTCGGGCAGACCGACTGGGAGTTGATACGGAAAACCTCTATATCCTCACTGCAACCGACGCCGAAGCTGTTGCGGAGACAATTGCTTCATGCTCACCTGATATTGCCGTTATAGATTCGGTACAGACCATGAGCATTTCCCGTATCTCGTCAAGCCCGGGAAGTCTTACTCAGGTGAGGGAATGCTCGAACCTGTTTATGCACACCGCAAAAAAACAGGAGATCCCCATAATTATAGTGGGTCACGTCAATAAGGACGGAGCGATCGCAGGACCGAAGGTCATGGAGCATATCGTGGACGCCGTTCTGTATTTCGAGGGCGAGCGTCATCAGAGCTATCGTCTGCTCCGTGCGGTGAAAAACCGTTTCGGCTCTACAAACGAAATAGGCGTTTTTGAAATGCTGGACAAGGGTCTTGCGGAGGTGGAAAATCCCTCGATGACGCTTCTTTCGGGCAGACCGAGGAATGTTTCGGGAAACTGCGTCGCTTGTGTAATGGAGGGCAGCCGTCCCATACTTGCGGAGGTTCAGGCGCTTGCGGCGAAAACGAGTTATTCCGCCCCCCGAAGAATGGCTACGGGCTTTGATTTCAACAGACTGAGCATACTTATTGCCGTTCTTGAAAAGCGGCTGGGGATATTTATGGGCGGTCTTGATATTTACCTGAACATAGTGGGCGGTTTCCGACTTGACGAGCCTGCCGCCGATCTGCCTGTTGCAATGGCTCTGTATTCGGGCATAATGGACAAGCCTATAGACGATGAGCTGCTGTCTTTCGGCGAAATAGGTCTCGGCGGCGAGTTAAGATCGGTCTCACACGTAGCTCAGAGAATACGAGAGGCTGAACGCATGGGTTTTACAAAGGTCATAATCCCAAGGCAGAACGCCTCCTCGATAGATCAGAAGGACTATAGTATAGAAATAATACCGGCTTCTACGCTGAAACAGGCGTTCGGGGCGATTTAAGGAGAAGAACATGAAAAAACAAATTAAGGCAGTAATAGCGTCCGCGCTTGCTCTTATGCTTTGGGGCTGCGGCGAAAAAGAAAGCTCATCATCATCGGGCGAAGTAAGTCAGATCGCAACGGAGGCTCTGAGTGACACGCCTGTTGCCGCAGAGGTAGTTCAGCCGTTTGTGGACTATTTTGACGGCTTCAACAGTAACGATCCGGATAAAGTGATCGCTTCCATAACGCCGCAGGCGTTCATAGACGGTCTTAAAGATGCGGAAAAATACGACGAACTGCGCGCGCAGACCGAGGGCGACATTACTTCTACAATGGATTACTGGAAAGAGACTTACGGCGAAGATCCCAAAGCCACCTATACAGAGGAGGTCAGCAACCGTTCCCTTACGGAGCAGCAGTTGTTCTTTGCGGAGCTTTGTTATAAATATACCTATTACGATATAAAGGTCGACATTGAAATTGAAGAAGGCTACGAAGTCACATTCAAATACAAGACAGAGGGAAAAACTGATTCTTCCGAGGGTGAGGAAACAGCCTGCTTTGTAAAGGTCAAGGACGACGGCTGGAAAATGATAGCTACTCATGCCGGAGCTTTGAATCAGTACAAGGATGCCGAAGACCCCTATAAATCTTAAAGTCAGGGACAATACGGATCTGTTAATAAAATTTCACAAGGCACGATTTGGGTCGTGCCTTATTTGTTAATAAGAAAGGAGAGGTTTATGTCTGCATATGTGGAATTTAAAAACGTTAAAAAAATATACAAGATGGGCGAAACACAGATAAATGCGCTCAACGGCGTTGATTTTGAAATAAACAAGGGCGAATTTTGCGTCATCGTGGGAGCGTCGGGCGCAGGAAAAACTACTATTCTGAATATTCTCGGCGGAATGGATACCCTCACAAGCGGTAGCGCCGTGCTGGACGGTACGGATATTTCCAAGATGACCAAAAGGCAGCTGACCGCATATCGCCGATACGATGTAGGGTTTGTGTTTCAGTTCTATAACCTTGTGCAGAATCTTACCGCCCTTGAAAACGTTGAATTGGCGGCTCAGATATGCCGTGATCCTCTGAACGCCGCCGACGTTCTGAAACAGGTGGGACTTTCCGAACGTATGAAGAATTTCCCTGCTCAGCTTTCGGGCGGCGAACAGCAGCGAGTGGCTATAGCGCGAGCTTTGGCGAAAAATCCAAAGCTTCTTCTCTGCGATGAGCCTACGGGCGCTTTGGATTACAATACGGGCAAGGCGGTATTGAAGCTCTTGCAGGACACCTGCCGCAAAACAGGCATGACTGTTGTAGTGATAACCCATAACTCCGCGCTTTCCGCCATGGCTGACAGGATAATCACCGTAAAAAGCGGAAAAGTCTCAGACATGAGATTGAATGGCAGTATAACCGATGTTGCCGACATCGAGTGGTGACAGCTATGGGTCGTTCTATGAGAAAAACCGCACTGCGTGAGATAAAGCATACATTCGGGCGGTTCACAGCAATACTTGCCATAATTGCCCTCGGGGTGGGATTTTTTGCGGGAGTTCGCGATACCACGCCTGCCATGGTCAATATGATGGATAAATTCTTAAATGAAAATCAGTTTTACGACTACCGATTAGTCTCAACTCTGGGCTGGGACAATGACAGCGTTGAGGAATTTTTACAGCAGCCGGACGTCCGTTATGCAGAGGGAAGCATCGGTTTTGACGTGCTTTTCAAAAAGGGAAGCCGTGAATTTGTCATGAAAACCCATATGATGCCTCGGAATATCAACGACCTGCTTCTGGTTGAGGGAAATCTTCCGACAAAAGAAAACGAATGTGCCGCAGAAAACGACAGAGGGCTGAAAATCGGCGACAAGATACAAGTCTGCGGCGAAAACGGCAAAAACGTCATAGATACTCTCGGTGAAACGGTCTATACCGTTACAGCCCTTGTTGAATCTTCTTTTTATATAAATCACGAACGAGGTACTACTTCTGTCGGAGACGGCACTGTTTCAGGGTTTGTATATCTTCCCGAAGCGGCGTTCGATACGGATAACTATACCGAGATCTATATCAGATTCGACCACGATAAGCTTATATATTCGGACGATTACAACAGCTTTATCGAGGGAAAAAAAGCGGAGTGGGAAGGCTTGGCGAAGGAGATCGCAAATAAGCGTTACGACGATGTTATCGCAGAAGCAGAGACTGAACTTTCCGACGGTAAAGCCGAGCTTGAGAAAAATCGCGCCGAAGGAAAGCAGGAGCTTGACGATGCGGAGAAAGAACTTGAAGAATCTAAAAAAACGCTTAGCGACGCCAAATCAGACCTTGATTCAGCCAAAAAGGAGCTTGATGACGGCGAAAAGGAATTGAGAGCCTCAAAAAAGAAAATAGACGACGGTAAAAAAGAGCTTGAAAAGTCGAAGAAGACCCTTGACAGCTCGAAAGCAGCTCTTGACGAAAGCGAAAAGCAGCTCATCGAGGGTGAAGCGCGTCTTTCGGAGGGGCAGTCTCAGCTTGATGCGGCATGGAACGAATATCATACGGGGCTTGCAGGGTATGAAGCTGAGGAAAACGCGTTTTACAGCCAATACGGCGAACTTCTTGCAATGCTTGACTCTCTGCCTGACGAGCGGCAGTCTCAGCTTAAAGACGGGCTTGCTCAGCTTGAAACGGCGAAGTCGCAGCTTGATTCCGCAAGAGCCGAGCTTGATTCACAGCAGTCGGCTCTTGACGAAAGCCGCTCGGAGCTTGAAGCCGGACGTGCCGAGTATGAAGCGGGCGTCTCTCAGTATGAGCAAGGTCTTTCGGAATATGAAAAAGCCGAAGCCGAACTCCAAAAGGGAGTTAATGAGTATGAGGACGGCTTGGAGGACTGGGAAAAAGGCAAAAAGGAGTACGACGACGGTCTTGCCGAATATGAGGACGGTCTTTCGGAATACAACAACGGACTTGCCGATTATAAAAGCGCTATTGCGGAATTTAACGAAAAGATCGCCGATGCAGAACAGGAAATATCGGAAGCGGAACAGGACATCGCCGATCTGAAAAGTCCTTCCGTATACGTCCTTGACCGAAACACGAATATCGGATATGCGCTTTTTGAAAACGATTCGGAAATAGTCGAGCAGGTGGCAAAGGTTTTCCCGATATTTTTCATTCTCGTGGCGGCTCTTGTCTGTATGACAACTATGAGCAGAATGGTCGAGGAACAGCGTACTCAGATAGGAATGTTCAAGGCTTTGGGATATTCCGAAGCGGCTGTTATGGGAAAATTCATGTTCTACTCGGGTTCGGCTTCGCTTATCGGCTGTATTGTCGGATTTGCCTTGGGAACATCGCTGTTCCCTGCGATTATCTGGATGACCTATAAGCTTATATACATTCCGCTTGATATTCCGTACTATTTTGACCTGAAGCTTGGCGTCATTGTAGTTCTCGCCTCCCTTTTATGTTCTCTCGGGACGACATGGGTATCATGCCGTGCGGAGCTTTCCGAAACAGCGGCGGGACTTATGAGACCGAAATCGCCCAAAGCCGGAAAGCGTGTTCTTCTCGAATACGTTCCATTTATCTGGAACAGGATGAAATTTCTTCATAAGGTATCGGCGCGAAATATTTTCCGCTATAAGGGACGCTTTTTCATGATGATCATTGGTATCGGCGGATGTATGGCGCTTCTGCTGACGGGCTTCGGCTTAAAGGATTCTATTGCAGGCTTTGCGGACATACAATTCGATCAGATACAAATTGCAGATGCCGCTGTCACGTTTGAAACGGATAAAACCTCCGCAGTACGCACACTTCTTGACGAAAAGACGGAAAGCTCCCTCATGCTCCGTCACAGCTCATGGGATCTGCTCTACGGAAGCAGGGTGAAAAGTATTGACCTTGAAGCTGCCGAGGACTTTGAAGAAATCGGTTCTTTCATGTGTTTTCGTGAAGAAAATGGAAGTCCTCTCGATCATCCGCAGATTGGTGAGGCTCTTGTAAGTCACAGCATATCTGAGAGATACAATGTAAAGGCGGGGGACGAAATAACCCTTCGCGACGAGGATATGCGTGAGCTGCACCTTAAAGTCACAGGGATATTTGAAAATCACGCATATAATTACGTGTATATTTCAAAAGAGACCTATGAAGCTCAGTTGGGCGAGAAAATGGGACTTAACAAGGCGTTTGTGAACTTCTCAGATAATGACGACCACACAAAACTGACGGCTGAGCTAAGAGGAAGCAAAAATATAATTTCAGCCGAGCTTTTTGAGAATACCAAAGAACGCATGGCGGAAATGATGAGCAGCCTTGACTATATCGTACTTCTTGTAATAGTATGCGCGGCGGCTCTGGCGTTTATCGTTATCTACAATCTGACAAATATAAATATAACCGAGCGTACACGAGAAATAGCGACTATCAAGGTACTTGGATTTTTCCGCAGAGAAACGTCCGCTTATGTACTGAGAGAAAATCTTGCGCTTACGGCTATGGGGATAATTGCAGGTATACTTCTCGGAGTTCCGCTTCACAGCTTCGTTATCTCCTGTATAAAGGTGGACATAGTGGATTTCAGCGTCGTTATCCTGCCCATGAGCTATGTTTACAGCATTCTCCTTACCTTTGCCTTTAATTTTATCGTGAACCTGTTTATGGAAATAAAGCTGGAACGCATCAATATGGCGGAATCGCTGAAATCCGTTGATTAATATACTCGCCGACCTGCGAAATTTTAGCCGAAAGATATGGATATTTTGCAATAGAGGAGAGTATAAAATATGTAAAAAGACAAAGCTACGAAAGTCCTGCAATTTATGCAGGACTTTTTGTAATTTTTTCTTAGAGTTTTTTGAAAAAACTGCGACTAATAAGTAGAAAGGAAAAGAAGGAGGTGTTATATGGATAACGGTGCAAGTAGCTACCGCCGTTTTCTTGATGGCGACGATTATGCAATAGGCGATATTATAGCGGAGTACAAAGACGGCTTGATATTGTATCTTAACAGTATTTGCAATAATTTGAATACTGCGGAAGAAATTGCCGAAGAAACCTTTGTTTGTATCGCCGTTAAACAACCTGATTTTTCGGCTCGAAGTTCATTTAAAACGTGGCTGTATTCTATCGGCAGGCATACTGCTGTTAATTACATGCGCAAGCACAGACGTTTTCGTTTTGTATCATTTCAGGAATGTGCCGATATACCTGATATAACCGATATTGAATCTGAACTGATAAATAATGAGCAGAAAAAATCGCTTCATAAAGCTATTTGTTCTCTTAAAGAGGATTACAGGCAGGTATTGTATTTGTCATACTTTGAAGATATGAGTAATGAGGAAATAGCAGATATAATGAAGAAAAAACGTCGTCAGATAGAAAATCTCATCTATAATGCGAAAAAGGCATTAAGATTCAAGCTTGAAAAGGAGGGCTTCAGATATGAAAAGTTCTGAAGAAATGACAGAATACGTTATCAAAAGACTTAATGAGCACAGGGAGAAAGTTAACAGAAGAAATGCTTTTATTAAAAAAATTACATTCGGACTTGTAGATATTGAACAGAAAAATACTTTGACAGAAAAATTTACAGATTCCGAAGAAGTGAAGGGTGTTGGATTTATGAACAGAAAATTTTCATTGATATTCACAACGTCATCGGTGTTTTTGGCAATGGCGGTAATCATTTCGATTATTTCGCCGAATATGAGGAAACCCGATTTAAATAATGAATCGGAGATGAGCCAATCTTTTTTGATTTCTACAACAAACGCGGAGAATAGTACGGAAACATCTGATAAGAGTAATTCGGTACAGATAGTTCCTGTTAAAACAACAGTTGCTCCTGAAAGCCACGCAGGAAAAAAGGTTGAAACTGCAAAAACAACTTCTCTTGTCAGATCGACGCAGCCAACGGCAGTCGGAAAGACAGGAAGCGACAAAGCGGAGGAGCAGGTTCAGGCGGAAGAACCGATCCAGCCAACGGAGGCAGGAAAGACGGAAAACAACAAAGCAGACGAGCCGGTTCAGACAGAAGAACCGATCCAGACAACGGAAGCCAAAAAAACAGAAATTCCCCAAACAAAGAAACCGGCTCAGACGGAAAAACCGGTGCAGACTACAATAAGTCCTGTTGCTGACGAAAATATCGAGGTATTTCAGCTTACACAGTCAACGGACGGCGTGGAGGAGTTTATGGAGCTTTTCCGTGAAAAATACGGCAATGACGGACAAGGAAACTGTTATAATGTCACTCCGCAGGCAATAACCGATAAATATGGTATGCGTATTTTTAAATTCGACTATGACTGCGACGGATTTTTACTTTACGAAAATGAGATATATCATATTGGCGAAAGTTTCGGCGGCTTGGGACTTATATCATTTGCAGTAGCCGACATAGACCATAACGGCAGTAATGAACTGTATTTTACATTTTCATTTGGTTCGGGTAGACATCGTTCAAATATTGCTTATTTTGATACGCAAAGCAAAGAGATTGCCGAATTTGATTATGTATATTGGGATCATGATATGGTACTCAGCAATAAAAACGGTATGTTGTCAATATGTCAGTCACTATGTCATGCAGAAGAGGAATTTGCAGTATTTACAGCGGGGGAAGAAATCGGAAGAATAGAATTTATTGACGGTGAAATACAGTTAGCGTTGATTGAAAACTAAAATATTTACAGAGAAGCTGTGCAGCATTATGCTGTACAGCTTTTTCAGATTAATAACGCTGCTTTTTGTTACGAAAAATCGGAAGGCATTTTTATACAAAATGCAAATGATAAATTAAATTCTACAGCGGAACTCAAAAGCGTAATAAATCAGTTAATCAGTATTATATATCATTGAAATTCGGGAAAAATTGGACTATAATATAGTTACAAGGTCAGCGGAAGGCTGACAAAGCAGACGGTCGGGGAAACGAGTTCCCGGTCATATATCATTATATTTACATAAAAATCCAATCGGAGGGAAAAGCAATGAGAAATTCAATTAAGAAGAAAAGGATCATGGCAGCGGCGGCATCCGCTGTAATGAGCGTTACCACTGTAACAGGCGCTATAGGCAGCGTTTCTGTTCCGATGCTCGGTTCGCTCACAGCTTCATTTGCCGCCGAGGCAAGCGTAAAGATCAGCGCGTCGGTTGGCTACGCAGAGGGTATGTATGCAACATGGGGCGCAGTTTCCGGAGCTTCCGGCTACAACGTTTACGTTGACGGCGTACAGATCGACAGCGAGCTTATCAGACAGTACAGCGGTTATATGAGAGCGGACGCAATCGGTCTTAAGGCAGGAAGCCACACGATGAAGATAGTTCCTATCGTCAGCGGTAAGGAGGATACTTCTAAAGCTGCCGAAGCTACAGCTTCATGCTACGCCCACGACAGAAGCGGCTATGCCTTTGAGGACGGTCACATGCCCGGAGCTTACAAGGCTGACGGAACGCTTAAGGACAACGCTGTAGTTGTTTACGTTACAGAGGAAACCAAGGACACCGTTACGGCGTCCCTCAACGCCGAGGGCAAGGGAAACGTAGAGTGCAAGGGAATCCAGAATATCGTTACAGCATACAAAAAGGGCAAGGAGACCCGTCCGATCTCAATAAGACTTATCGGAAATATTACCGACCCTGCAAACATGCCCAAGGGCGACCTCATGGTTGACACAGTGACTTCCGCAGGAATGACTATCGAGGGCATAGGCAGCGACGCAACCGCCAACGGCTGGGGAATCGTTCTTAAAAACAGCGTTGACGTAGAGGTAAGAAACATCGGCACAATGAACTGCAACAGCGACGAGGGCGACAATATCGGACTCCAGCAGAGCGACTCCTACTGCTGGGTCCACAACTGCGATTTCTTCTACGGCGATGCAGGCTCTGACGCCGATCAGATAAAGGGCGACGGCGCTCTCGATACAAAGAAGTCCCACCATATCACTCATTCGTACAATCACTTCTTTGATAACGGAAAGTGCAATCTTCAGGGTGCAAATGCTTCTGATACGTCGAATTACATCACCTATCACCACAACTGGTACGATCATTCCGATTCCCGTCATCCACGCGTAAGAGTTGCAACTGTTCATGTTTACAACAACTACTATGACGGCAATGCAAAGTATGGTATCGGTTCGACAACGGATTCCGATATTTTCGCAGAGAACAATTATTTCCGCAACTGCAAGTCTCCCATGATGATCTCGGGTCAGGGTACGGACGCAGCAGGCGACGGTACGTTCAGCGGTGAAGTAGGCGGAATGATCAAGGCTTACGGCAATATTATCGAGGGCGGTACATTCGTTCCCTACAGCCAGAACAACACACAGTTTGACGCTTATGACGCAAAGTCAAGAGACGAGCAGGTTCCCTCATCGGTCAAGGCGGCTTCCGGCGGCGCGTCGTACAACAACTTCGATACAGCAAGCGGAATGTACAGCTATCAGATCGACGCTGCTGAGGACGTTCCAGCAATTCTTGAAGCAAAGGCAGGTCGTGTTGACGGCGGCGACTTCAAGTGGGAATTTGACGACTCCGTGGACGACGCGTCCTATGCGGTAAACTCAGCTCTCAAGGCTGCACTCACATCTTATGACGATTCTATCGTAGCTATCGGCTCAGGTTTCAAGGAGGATGTGTCGAATCCCCCCGTTACAACTCCTGCTCAGACAAAACCTTCCGATCCGGTACAGACAACTACCGCACCTGTTGTAACTGATGTTCCTGCGCCTGTTGTTCCTTCTGGAGACGTAAAGGTCGTTTATGCAGGCGGTTGGAACGAAATGGCATACCTTGTATGTTCCGGTCTTAGTGACGCAAGCGTTACAGGCGTTTCATATTCAGGAGCGTCCGAGGGAACTCTCAAGGGCGACGATTTAAAATACCTTGTAAGAGATGTTGCAGAGGGTGTACGTGTCGATCTCCTCGGACTTGAACCGGGTACTTATTCGATCGCTCTTGACACAACAAAGGGCAAGGTCGTACAATCGGGCATTACCGTAGGAGCTCAGGATCGTTCGGGTTATGCGCACTTCAATTACAATGAGGGCGTTGGCGCATATACAGACGGCGGCGAACTTAAAGTCAACGCCAAGGTTCTCTACATTACAGACGAAAACAAGGATACTGTAACAGTTACATCAAAAGACGGCACAACTGTAAAGGGTATCGGTAATATTCTCAACTCTGTCGGTCAGGATGTCGGCGGCGGCAAAACTTCCAACGGCGGAACATGCAACTCAAATCAGGGTATTATCAAGAAGCTTGCTGAGGACGGAACTCCACTTGTTGTCAGAATTGTCGGTGACGTTAAAGCTCCTGCGGGACTTACAGAATATGACTCAACAGGCAACGGCGGTTCAGTAGGCGACAATGGTTTCATGGCAAGAATGAAATCAGGCAAGGACATCACGATCGAAGGCGTTGGCAACGACGCTGTGATCAACGGCTGGGGCTTCCACTTCATGGCAGAGTCTGCTGCTCCCGAATTCGGAAAGAGCTTTGAAGTAAGAAATATTGCATTCAGAAACGTTCCCGAGGACTGCATCGGTCTTGAGGGCGTTCAGACCGGAAGCGAACTTACAACTCCCGTTGAAAGAGGCTGGGTACACAATTGCGAATTTTATGTACCAAAGGTTGCTAATCCTGCTGAATCAGACAAGGCTGAGGGCGATGGCGCTTGCGATTTCAAACGCGGTCAGTACTTCACAAACAGCTATTGCTACTATGAGGGCTATCATAAGACAAACCTCGTAGGTTCATCAGATACAAGTCTCCAGTACCACCTTACATATCACCACAACTACTGGAAAAACTGCGAATCGAGAGGACCTCTCGCTCGTCAGGCTGATATTCATATGTACAACAACGTATACGACGGTCAGACAAGCTACTGTCAGAATCCTCGTGCAAACGCATTCATATTCTCTGAGTACAATGCCTTTGTAAACGAATGCAAGGATCCGTGCAGAGTTACGTCAGGCGGTGTTGTAAAGAGTTACAATGACGCTTATATCAGCGTCAAGAAAGGCTCGGATATGCAGGCGACTGTTGTAACGGATAAGAGCCAGAAAGTCGATTCATCCAATAAGTACGCCAACTTTGATACAAATTCTTCAATTTCATACGTTCCCGCCGGCGCTTACAGCTTGACAGAGGCGAAAGGCGAAGCGCTTTACACATCGCTTAACGCTCTCTTCGAGACGGACGGCGGCTGCATGGATAACATGAAAATATCCGGCGGTACTGTTGTTGATCCTCCCACACCCCCACAGACTACGACAACTCCCGTAACTCCCACAGAGCCTTCAACTCCCACAACTCCCGTAAAACCTGTTCAGGGCGGATATGTTCATGACTTTACGGCAAACGGCGTTTCAAGCTCTTTCTACACGATCACAGGCAACCTCTCAACAAGTAAGGGAACTGTTAATTACGACGGCAAAACTCTTACGCAATGCCTGAAAATGGAATCTGCCACAAATATAGCTTTCAATGCGGCAAATGGCGGAAAGCTCACACTCGTATTCGTTGAACCCTCGGCAACTGTCAAGGTTGACGGAACAAAGTATACGGCGTCGGGCAACGGTATCGTTACGGTAGACGTTGCGGCAGGTCAGCATACGGTAACAAAGGCAGATACAGCAAACCTTTTCTACATAGTATATGCTGAATCGGGAACACAACCGACTCCAACAGACCCCGTTGACGACGGAATTATCGGCGACGCAAACTGCGACGGCAAGGTAACTATTGCAGACTCGACAGCTATTCTTCAGGCTTTGGGAAATCCCGACAAGTACGGACTTTCACAGCAGGGCGCAAAAAACGCTGACTGCTGCAACCCCGGAGATGGCGTTTTGCCGAGCGATGCTCTTGCAATTCAGAAGATCGACGCTAAGATAATTACTTCGCTTCCTGAAGTGATAAAGTAAAAAAAAGCCCATCCCATAAATATAATGATATAAGAAAAGAGAGTTCCTTCGGGGACTCTTTTTTCTTCGGCAAAGCGATGAGAGTTAGTCGCATTCCAAAGAACAGTTCAAATTTCACACAATTCTCACTATTTACCGCTTGACTTTTCACATTAAAAGAGGTATAATAAAATTAATAAAATGCAAGTTTATGTCATATTTTAGAAGGTGTTGATTTTTATGAGCAGTAAATCAGGCTTTATAGCCGGACTGAGTAAATCCACTAAGATAACCGTATGTTCGTGTATCGGATTTGTTCTCCTTACGTCCGTTATACTCGTTTTCTTCGTCCTGTTCCCGATAACTCCATCAGAAAAGATAATGGCGAGTATCGGGCGTGAAAACGTTATAAACGGAGGCGTGGGCGGAAGTCCTCAGAGCATTACTCCGGGGGTTGTAACTACTGTTGCTGGCGATGAATCCGAAAGTACGGAAGCTGCAACCGAAAAACCCGTAACGACTACCGCGCGCACAGTCAATATCCGTATAACGACAGGTTCCGGTTTCCTTTGGAACGGACGAATCCCTACAGGCATTATGCCGGGCGAAAGCTACCCCACTACCGTTGTTGAAGACCCTGTAACTCCTACTCCCGACCCGGGTTATCAGGGCGGAGAAGGGGATCCGAATACAGATCCGCCTGCAACAATTCCGTATGACCCGAATACGGGCGGTGACGTTCCGCCTGCAACGACCCCTGTTGACCCGAATACGGGCGGTGACGTTCCGCCTGCGACAACTCCGGTTGACCCGAATACGGGCGGTGACGTTCCGCCTGTAGACAATCCTGAGCCGCCTGCAGAAGAGCCGGTAACTCCAAACGAAAATAACGGCGAATCATCAGAACCATCTCCCGATCCGTCAGTTTAAAGAACAAACAGGTGAATTTCAAAATTATTCATGTTGATTTAAAGACCGTACAGAATTATTCTGCACGGTCTTTTCATGTTGGCACTGACGTGCTGAATCTGCTGCTCGTTTGGAACTTTACTTGGATTCTGTCGCAATTCTTCGTCATTGTCGGCAAATTGAACGCTGAAAACTGTAAAAAGTGCGAATAATTCTTAAAATTTCTCAAAAAGACTTGATTTTTTCCGAAAAAAGTATATAATTATATATGGAAATCTTTATTTATGAAAGGAAATTTAAATCATGATTATTTTGGTTGTAAATGCAGGAAGCTCATCGCTTAAATATCAGCTTATTGATATGAAGGACGAAAGCGTTATTGCTAAAGGCAACTGCGACCGTATTGGCATTGACGGTCATATCGCTCACAAAACGGCAGACGGCAGGGAGCTTAATGCCGACTGTTCTTTCCCCACCCATACAGAAGCTTTTATGAAGCTTGTTGAAACTCTTACATCAGGCGATGCAAAGGTAATTGACAGCATGGACGAGATCTCGGCTGTCGGTCACCGTATCGTACAGGGTGCGGATATATTCGACAGATCCGTGATCGTTACGGACGAGATCATCGACAAGATAGATGAACTCAGAGAGCTTGCTCCCGTACATAACCACGCTCACGCACTTGCTCTCCGTGCATGCAAGAGCGTAATTCCGGCAAATGTGCCGCAGGTCGTCGTATTTGATACGGCGTTCCATCAGACGATGCCTCCGAAGGCTTATATGTTCGGTCTCCCTTACGATGACTATGAGAAGCTCCACGTAAGAAAGTACGGCTTCCACGGTACATCTCACCGCTTTGTTTCCGATGCTCTTGCAGAGGCTATGGGCAAGGACATCAAGGATCTGAAGATCGTTTCATGTCACCTCGGAAACGGTTCTTCCATTACGGCTGTTGACGGCGGAAAGTCAATTGATACTTCAATGGGCTTTACTCCTCTTGACGGCGTAGTTATGGGAACTCGCTCGGGAGCTGTTGACCCCTCTGCCGTTACTTTCGTAGCGGATAAGCACGGCTTCACACCTGCTGAGATGAGCGATTACATGAACAAGAAATCAGGCTTCCTCGGAGTTTCCGGCGTAGGCTCTGACAACCGTGATATTACGGACGCCGCTCAGCACGGCAATCAGAGGGCTATGCTCGTATCTGAGATGCTCGTTTACGAGATCAAGAAGTACATTGGTTCTTATGCCGCCGCTATGAACGGTCTTGACGCCGTTCTTTTCACAGGCGGTATCGGTGAAAACGCATATGACGTAAGAGAGCAGGTCTGCGAAAATATGGAATTTTTCGGTATCAAGCTTGACAAGTCCGTAAACAACGGTCTCAGAGGAAAGCTTGCAAAGATCTCCGCAGCCGATTCAAAGGTTGAGGTTTGGGTAGTTCCCACAAATGAGGAGCTTCTTATCGCAAGAGATACTTTGGCTCTTATTACTAAGTAATTCGCAGTATTTTGTGAAATAACTATAAAAATACAATGGGCTGATGCAGCTGACAGAAGCTGTGTCAGCCCTTGAATTATATATTATTGCTCCCAAAATTAACTCTTGAACTTCATATAGATATGAAGTTTGTAAAGCACTGAAAAAAGCATATTTTGCTCATAAAAGATTCAAGAGTTAATTGGATTATCAATAGTATGATTTCTGCACGATTTTTCTTACTGCTGCATGTTATCCCTTGAACAAAATGCAAAATATTTGCAAAATGTCTTGCTTTTTAGCGCCGAAAACGTTATAATAAGAAAAGCTTTATTATGAGCGACGGAGCGTGCGTATATAATTTTGGCGGATTTTTCCGTAATATCAGCATGTGATACCTATGAACGCAAGCTCTGAAAGGAGGACTGCACTATGAAAATCAGCGGTATAGTCTGCGAATACAATCCATTTCATAACGGTCACCGTTATCATATAGATGAAACCCGAAAAAACGGCGCAACGCACATTATCGCCGTAATGAGCGGAAATTTTGTCCAGCGTGGCGATACGGCTATCCTTGATAAATTTACACGGGCAGAACTTGCGGTAAGATCGGGCGCAGATCTTGTAATCGAGCTTCCGACAGCATATTGTCTGTCCTCAGCGGAAAAATTCGCATGGGGAGCGGCGTATCTGCTTCATAATCTTGGCGTGACGGACGAGCTTTCGTTCGGCAGCGAGTGCGGCAGTATTGAAAAGCTTATCCATGCCATGAATAAAGCCGACAGTCTGGCGCATTCCGATGAAGTCCGCATACTTATGGAAAAAGGCTTTACATATCCTCGTGCATTATGCGAAACGCTGAAAAAAACGGACGCGGAAGCAGCGGAAATAATATCCGAGCCGAATAATCTGCTCGGAGTTGAATATATCCGTGCCTTGAAGTCGTTGAACAGCGATATACAGCCATTTACCGTAAAGCGCAGCGGCGCGGCTCATGACAGCATGGAGGACGGTAACGGTCACGTAAGCGCCTCTTACATACGTAGCCGCGTTTTATCAGGAGAGAGTGCGGACGGCGTAATGCCCGAAATATGGGAAAATGCTCTTAGAGCAGGCGGCATAGCTTCCTTGAAAAGGCTTGAGCGAGTAATACTTTATCGGATACGTACAGCTTCGATCGAAGAAATATCGAAAATAAGCGATTCAAACGGACTTGCGGAGCGGATATGCCGCAGCGAAGCGGCGACTATTGAAGAACTGCTGGATTCGGTAAAATCAAAGCGTTATACAATGGCTCGTATAAAGCGCGTCATATTGTCGCTGCTTATAGGAATAACGAGAACTGATACGGAGACGGCGCCCCCTTATGCAAGGGCGCTTGCGTTCAATGAAAGAGGCAGAGAAATACTTGCCGAGGCAAAGAAGAAAAAGAAAATACCAGCAGGCACGTCCCTTGCAAAATTGTGCAGACTGAGCTGCGACGCAAATCGTTTTGCGGAGCTTGAAGCGGCTGCGACCGATATTTACGGTCTTGCGTCGGAAAAAATATGTCCTGCGGGTCGGGATTACAGAGTAAAGATAGAAATGATTCGGGAGAAAGCATGAAAAAAACAATTTATTCAATTATAGCCGTTATGTTCGCAGTTTCTGCCGTTTCCTGCGGCAGAACGGTTCAGAGAGTAGGATATGACCGTGAGAACGGAGTTTCATCCACCGAGCCTTTGGAGTTTCAGGCTGCGGAGCTTACCGAAGCTGAAACGGAAGCCGTTACCGAAGCCCCAACAAACGTACCGCCTAAGCCTGTTGAAGTAAACGTTTCCCTGCACACTGAAAAAGAGCTTGCCGAATCCTCGGTCATAGAGGGCTTTGAAACGGTCATGCAGACCCCTGAGCTTCCAACGGGCTGCGAAATAACGGCTCTTGCTCAGACTCTTAATTTTTATGGCTTCGGCATTGATAAGGTGGAGCTTTGCGATACCTTTATGCCTATGGACATAAACGGCTATTACACTATGAACGACGTATATCTTGGCGACCCACGTACAAATTACGGCTACGGCTGCAACGCTCCCGTTATCGAAAAGGCGGCGAACGATTATTTTGATTATCTCGGTTCGGACTGGTATGCTCTTGATTTGACGGGAGCGCCGCTTGTGGAGGTTTTTTGTCAGATAGGCGAGGGCAGACCCGTGATAGTCTGGTCAACTATTGATCAGCGGCAGACCCATGCGGAATACGAATTTACTTTGGGCTGCGGAGAGGAGCATTGGTTCAATCCCTATCAGCATTGTCTCACGGTTTACGGCTATGATTATGCTGCGGGAACTGTCCATGTCGCTGACCCGTTGGTTGGAAACATCGAATACAATATGGAGATCTTTGAGTGGATATACAATGAAATGGGAAGTCAGGCGGTAATGCTCTGCGGAAATGCCGAATCTGCCGGAAAGGATTATACCACCGATGAGGAGAAAACAGAATGGCTGGAAACGCATCAGCCTACAAATCTGGAATTTCTGTTTGGCGAGGAGAATGCGGAATAGTCATGATAAAGGGAATAATTTTCGATTTAGACGGAACGCTGATAGATTCCATGCGGATATGGTATGATATAGACCGGAGATTTCTTATAGAAAACGGTATCGCCGACCCTCCGAGAGAAATTTCCGAAAGGCTGAAAAAAATGACCGTTTTTCAGTCGTCGGAAACGCTGATAAGTGAATTTGGTCTTAAATGCACCCGGGAATACGTTATAAACCGCATTGAGGAGCTTGTGCGTATTGAATATGAGGAAAATATACCTTTGAAACCCGGAGCGTTGGAACTGCTTGATCTCCTCGACAAACGAGGTATACCTTACGGAATAGCAACAGCGACTTACAAGGCTCTTGCGGAGGCTGCTTTGAAGCGTCTGGGGATTTTTGACAGGGCGCAATTCCTGCTGACCGATAAGGAGTACCCGAATGGCAAGAAATTCCCTGATATTTTCCTTGGGGGAGCGGAGCTGCTCGGCACGTCTCCCTCTGAAACTCTTGTTGTCGAGGATTCCCTGCACTGCGTTGAAACGGCGAAGAAAGCGGGATTCCGAACAGCGGCGGTATATGACGAGTCAGCCTCTCCCGACAGAGCGGAGCTGGAAAGTACCGCCGATAGTTACATAATGAGACTTGATGAAATAAAGGAACTGATCGTATGAAAAAAGTTATGGTAGGAATGAGCGGCGGCGTTGACAGCTCCGCTGCGGCTCTGCTTTTAAAGGAGCAGGGTTATGAGGTCATGGGAGTAACGCTGAAAATGTTCGGTGACGAAGATGTCGCAGAAGCTGAAAATACCGAAAAAACATGCTGTGCATTGTCAGATGTGTTCGATGCAAAAAGCGTTGCAAGGCGGCTTGGTTTTGAGCATCTTACGTTTAACTTCAAGGATTGTTTTCGTGAAAAGGTAATGAAACATTTTGTCGAAAGCTACCTTTGCGGACGAACTCCAAATCCATGTATAGAGTGCAACAGACATGTGAAATTCGATAAAATGCTCAGACGAGCCATGGAACTTGAATTTGATTATATTGCAACAGGTCATTATGCTGTTCGTGAGTATGATGAGGCTCGTGGACGTTATCTGCTGAAGCGTCCCGTTGACAGAAGCAAGGATCAGACGTATGTTTTGTATTCGCTTACTCAGGAGCAGCTTGCGCATACCCTTTTTCCGTTGGGAAATCTTAAAAAATCACAGGTCAGGGAAATTGCGGAAAAAGCCGGTCTTGCCAACGCAGATAAGCCTGACAGTCAGGATATATGTTTTGTCACGGACGGCAGATACGCCGACTTTATCGAAAGATTCAGCGGCGAAAGCTCTCCTCCTGGAAATTTTGTGGACATAAACAATAATATTCTCGGCAGGCATAAGGGACTTATGAATTACACCATAGGTCAGCGCAAGGGATTGGGAGTCGCTCTCGGTAAGCCAGCTTATGTTGTCAGGAAGGATAAGGATTCAAATACCGTTGTTCTGGGCGACGAAGCCGACTTGTACACTAAAACGCTTACTGCGGAGGACGTAAATCTTATCTCAGTGTCCGAAATAACCGAGCCAATGCGTATTACCGCCAAGACCCGTTATACACAGAACGACCGTCCCGCCGTTCTGTCATATACGGGCGGCAGATATACGGTTGAATTTGACGAGCCGCAGCGTGCGGTCACAAGCGGACAGGCGGTCGTTTTCTATGACGGGGACATTGTTGTCGGCGGAGGAACTATTGTCTGATGGAATACAATTTTGAAAAGCTTACCGAAAAAATATATGTCTGCGCAAGCAGCGATCACCGTTTCGGCACAGACGCCTTTCTTTTGGCGGATTTCTCGAAATACCGTCAAAAGGATAAGGTATGCGATCTTGGTACGGGCTGCGGAATAATACCGCTTATCATGCAGAAAAGCCGTCCGCCGCAGATAACCTATGCCGTGGATATTCAGGAGGGCGCTGTGGAGCAGCTTCGTCTCGGCATGGAAAAAAGCGGCGTTTCGGGCATTATCCCGATCTGTGCGGACTTGAAGGAGCTATGGGAAAACGCTCCGCTCGGTCAGCTTGATCTGGTGACATGCAATCCGCCGTATAAGGCGGACAAAGCAGGCTTTCAAAGTGAGATAACAGCTCAGCGTATCGCGCGGCATGAGATCATGTGCAATATTGACGATGTGTGCAGGGCGGCGGAGAAACTGTTGAAATTCGGCGGCAGACTGTGCGTCTGCAACCGTCCCGAACGTCTTTCGGACGTGCTGTTTGCAATGAAAAGCAACAATATCGAGCCGAAAAGGCTGCGCTTTGTCTCCAGAACTGCCGATGATGCGCCTTGGCTGTTTTTAGCGGAGGGCAAAAAGGGTTCAAAGCCGTTTATGCAGATAGAGCCGCAGTTGTATATAAGAAGCGAAAGCGGATTTTCCGAGGAGTTACAGAAGATCTACGATACGGGCAAGGACGATACTGATCAATCATCAACGTGAAAGGATATATATGAGCGGTACACTTTACATAATAGGCACACCCATAGGAAACATGGAGGATATAACGTTAAGGCAGATGAGGCTCCTTAAAGAAGCGGACTTTATTTGCGCTGAGGATACCCGCGTTACCTTAAAGCTCCTGAATAGGTGTGAAATAAAAAACGAACTGGTGAGTTTTCATGAGCATAGCAGCCGGAAAGATGCACAGCGCATAATCGACCGTCTTTTATCGGGAGAAAGCTGCGGAGTCGTTACGGACGCAGGCATGCCGTGTATTTCCGATCCCGGAGAGGCGCTTGTTCGGCTCTGCTGTGAAAATGAAATAGATGTTAAGGTCGTTCCCGGGCCGTCTGCGGTGACTTCTGCCGCTGCGTTATCAGGAATGCACATAAGCCGGTTCACTTTTGAGGGATTTCTTCCAACGGCAAAGAAGGAACGTCTGGAGCGTCTGGAGCTTTTGAGAAACGAAACGGCGGTAATGATATTTTATGAAGCTCCGCACAAGCTTAAAACGACGCTCAGAGATATGGCGGAGCATTTCGGTGCAGACAGAAGGATAGCCCTCTGCCGTGAGCTTACAAAGCTGCATGAGGAGGTCATCAGGCTCTCATTGGAGGAGGCAGTTGTATACTACGAATCGAACGAGCCGAGAGGCGAGTATGTCATAGTTCTTGAAGGAAAAAATCTTTCCGACGGCGATACTCTTACGCTCGACGAGGCTATGGAGCAGGTCAGACGGCTTATTGAGAGCGGCGAAAAGCCTACCGAAGCCTGCAAAGCCGTTGCAAAGGAAACAGGGTTCAAAAAAGGCGAACTGTATTCTGCGCTGCAAAAATAGAATTTTTTACCATCATGAGAAAGTTTAGGAAATATCATATAAAATGCACAAAAAAGCTTGTAATTTGTCGTGAAGTGTGATATAATTGATTCGTGTATTGAAACATAATTCTAAATAATAGATACATATATATTGTATGGCAGGTTATCCTGTTTCCGACATTCATGTTTTTCAATCTGGAGGTTTATTATGATCTGCGATCTGCATTGTCACACCAAGCTTTCCGACGGCTCTCTCGGCATTGAGGATGTAATTTCACAGGCTAAGCGTACAGGCATAGAGTGGCTGTCCATTACCGATCACGACACTATGGCGTCTTTTTCGCGCGCGCATGTTCTCGGAGAGCGCGAGGGAGTAAAAATCCTGCGAGGCGTTGAGCTTTCCGCATGGGATAAGGAAAGAGGCTCAAAGGTGCATGTTTTGTGCTACAACCCTGTCAAACCCGACAGGCTCGAGGGACTTTGCATGAAGAGCTGCGAAATACGCAGAGAGACCTCCAAGGAAATGATCGAAAAAGTCATGGCGAAATTTCCCATAACAATGGAAAGTATTCTGAAGCATACTACGTCTGCCAAGAGCATTTTCAAGCAGCATATCATGCGCGCTCTTATAGACTATGGTTACGCTTTGGAGTTTTACGGCGATCTTGACAGGGAGCTTTTCAACCCGAAAACAGGCTGCTGCTATGTTGAACGGGAGTATCCCGATGTTAATTTTGTCGTAGACCTCATACATACTGCGGGAGGTGCGGCAGTTATGGCTCACCCTGCTCAGTACGACAATATGGAGCTTCTTGTGGAGCTTGCTGAAAAAGGCAAGATAGACGGAGTTGAGATCGGTCACTATTCGGCAGATGAAGAATACCGCCGGGAGCTTGGTAAAATTGCCGAAAAATACGATCTTATCACTACAGGCGGCTCGGATTTCCACGGACTTTACAACGCTGTTCCAACGCATCTGGGAAGCGAAAGCTCCTCCGTCAAGTCCGTTGAAAGAATAATGAAGCTTACATCAAAGAAAAAATGAAAACTTAACTCTCACAAGAGGTTTTAGGATAATGAAAACAAAAATCGGATTCAGGATAGCAATGACGTTTATATTTTTAATTTTATTAGTATTATTTATTGCTCCTATCGGAAATGGAATAATCAATGTCGGAAATATAGCCGGTGCGCTTGTATCGGGACTGCTTATGACGGTATCTTTCTTTTGGGTGAGATTCTGCGGTCTTGTTTCACGTTTATGGGAACGTCCGGCAGGCAGGGGAGTTGTCTGTATTTTCGGAGGACTTTTCGGACTGGGAGTAATTATTGCGATCATAATAAGCTGTTTTATGATAGGAGCAATGAACGATAAGCCGAAGGGCAAGCCGACTACGCTTGTAGTTCTCGGCTGTCAAATAAAAGCTGATGAGCCGAGCCTTATGTTGAAGCGCAGGCTCAATGCGGCATACGAATATCTCATAGAGCATGAGGACGTTTCCGTAGTTGTATCGGGAGGTCAGGGCAGCGACGAAATAACCAGCGAAGCTGATGTTATGCGGAATTATCTGCTTGGCAAGGGGATTTCCGAGGATCGCATTTTTATGGAGGATAAGTCCGTCAATACTCAGGAGAATATCCGTTTTTCAAAGGAAATCATCGAAAAAGAGGGGCTTTGCAGCGATATTACCATTGTTACCGATGGCTTTCACCAGTTAAGAGGAGATATTTTTGCCCGCCGTGAGGGACTGAGAGCATATAATATCCCTGCGCCGACTGCGGTATGGCTTCTTCCGACATATTGGGTAAGAGAGTGGTTTGGCATCGCTTACTATACTGTTTTCAAATAATTGCCGTATAGGAAATACGGCTTGCTGGAAGCAGAGTTTTGAACAAGGAGTGATTTATATTAAAAGGCTCAGACGTATAGCCGCTGCGGCAATAGCGGCGGCTTTTTCGGCATTACCGCTGTGTTCTTCGGCAGCCGGCGTTTCATACAGACCGGAGACTGCGCCGAAGGAAACGGCTTTCGGCGGATTTTCCCTGTCTGCTCCGACCTTTCGGATGTGTGAGGGGATGGGCGGCAGCGAACCTGTTATGCTCCCTGAGATCGGCGATATAAACGGAATGGTCAATATGTATGGCAGCGGCGAGAGTTTGCCCGTGACTTTTGACTTACGGGAAAAAAACGGCATGACGTCGGTTAAAAGTCAGGGAACTCACGGTACGTGCTGGGCGCATTCTGCAATTGCTTCTGCGGAAACAAGCATAATAAAATATTATCCGCAGGCAGATCTCTCGGAAGCCCATACGGCGTTTTACACGTATTACGGTGAAGATCAGGTACAGAAGGACGGCGAAGCCTCCGAGATATTCAGTATCGGCGGAACAAGCTATCTTGCGGCGAATCTCTGGTCGCAATGGATAGGACCTGTGAGCGAAAGAAAGCTCCCCTACGGAGATTTTGATTTTTTTGATGATACCTCTGCGGTGGACGCCTTGAAGTTTGACAGTGACTATCATTTGAAGAATGCGTATATGTTTGACTATAATGATGAAAGGTCAAATACAGATGAAATAAATAATATAATAAAGCAGTTCGTCTATAATGGACTAGCGGTAGATGTTTCATTTCAGTCGGATTCGCAAAATCTTTACGACAGCGAGCATTTTTCAACGAGAAGCGCAAGAAAGCCGCGCTTTGCAAGTCATTCCGTGGTTATTGCCGGTTGGGACGATAATTTCCCGAAGGAAAATTTTAAAGTCCCTGCCGAAATTGACGGCGCATGGCTTGTAAAGAACAGTTGGGGCGACTATAACTTCGATGACGGTTACATGTGGATCTCCTACGATGACAGGTCGCTGTGCGAATTTGCGGTTTTTGAGCTTGAGGATCAGGAGGAGCATACCGTCAATTTCCACCACGATACATATGTACCTGCGCAGTCAATGTCTGCGGCAGATTCCGCGGATGAAAACACGCCGTCCTATATGGCGAACGTTTTCACGGCGGACGAAGCGGTTCAGCTCGAAACTGTTTCCGTGAATTTTCCACAGCCGGGAACAGAATATGAAATTACGATATACAGCGGTTTGAGCGACTTGTCAGACCCTGTCTCGGGACGTCCTTCGCAGGTTACATGCGGAACTGCCGACATTTCGGGTACGCTGAATATCGACCTTGCCGAGGATGTGACGATCGGGGCAGGGGAGAGCTTTTCTGCGGTTGTGAGACTTTATTGTCCGGATTCGCCCTATGTCATACCCATAGAATCTGTTTTGTATCTTCATTCAAACGAGCTTGAGGAGAAAATAAGTCTCGGAAGTTTTACGACATATGAGGGTATAAAGTCAAATACGGGCGAAAATGAGAGCTTTTACAGCTCTGACGGCGCTGAGTGGTACGATATGTGCGGTTCGGATTACACGTATACGGCAGAGGAAAAAGAGGAACTTCTAAAAGAGCTTGAAACCGATCTTTTCGACGGCATTTACCCCGAAGAAACAGAACTTCTTGAAAACGCACAGTCCGTGCTTGATTTTTACAGATCCGCATTTTCTTCGGCAGATCTTTCAATAGCTATGGGAAACGTTCCGTTAAAGGTACTGGGCAGTCCCGTTAATTCCGTGGATTTCAGCCACATTAGCGGCGTTGTGCATGCTGACGAAGCGGTTGAACTTTCCGTAAAGGACGGCTCTCAGGTCTACTATTCAATTAACGGAGCAGAGTATGCACCCTATACCGAGCCGCTTGAAATAAACGGATATGACGTTATCTCGGC
Organism: uncultured Ruminococcus sp.; assembly: GCA_947627275.1. GTDB lineage: Bacteria > Bacillota > Clostridia > Oscillospirales > Ruminococcaceae > Ruminococcus. Next base: position 46,022 of record CANQVK010000003.1, read on the forward strand.
GACTGTTGACTTTGAGAACTATACCGAAAGAAGCTATATTTCCGCTGACCGTATTCCGGAGGTCGGCGATATCGACCTTGACGGCATTGTGGACGCGTCCGATGCAAGTCTGGTACTTATTCACTATTCACAAACGCTGACAGGGGGCGGCGGTACTCTGAAAAAAGCAATTTTTGACTACTCCGATTTCAACGGGGACGGCGTTATAGACGCGTCCGATGCCTCCGGCATATTGAAATTATATGCCGAACGGTCTACAAAGTAACCAAATACAGCCCTTGTTTTTTGGCAATTAGTTGGAAGCTTTGTTCAAAAGCTATAAAACAAACATGTTTGTATTGTGAAATAAAGTCAAAATACTCAGTTACCGTTTTGTAACCTTTTAAAAAACTTTATGTGAAAATCAACAAAAAAATAGTGTTGAAAATGTACAGACTGCTCAAAAAATATTAAAGAATGCCGCAAAGGATTGACTTTGAGCGCAAAATAGGGTATATTTTAATTACACAAGCGGCACATATACTTCGGAAACTCCCGGCGGTCATGTGCAGCTCCAAGACATTACAGAGACCTAAAAAGTCTTGTAATAAGTCCGTTATGGACGTCCGGCTGAAAAATGAGAAGCGTGAGCTTCGGCGAGGACATTCGCAGGGTAAATGCGGATCGTTGAGGATGCCGGAAAAAACATTCACATTTTCACATATTATACTCCGATCATTACGGGAGTGTAATACATATTTTAAGGAGGAAATACCAATGAACACACTTAAGAAGACATTAGCATTAGTTGCTACTCTTGCTATGGCTGCAACTGCATTTGTAAGCTGCGGCGAGGATGAATCTTCATCCAGCTCAAGCTCATCTGAGTCATCATCCGAGTCCACACCCGCTGAGGACAGCAATTCTGAGTCAGAGAGCGGCGATTCCGAGAGCGAGCCTGATGCACAGGCAGGCGCCATCGATCCTTCTGTTGGTCAGGGCGGCGATACTTTCACAGTAGCTGCTTGGGACGCTAACGATGTTCCTTACCTTCTCGCACAGTGGAAGGGTCTTGACTTCGAGACAGTTGCTGATAAGCTTGCTAACAACGAGGTTGAGGGCATTAACTTCATTAGCTTCAATGTAGGCGGCGGAAAGGCTTCCGAGAACTATGATCAGCTCTTCAACGACGGCGGCGATCTCGATGTTTACTTCTGCGAAGCTGACTGGGCTCTGAAGTACATCAATGACGACACTAAGACACTTGCACTTGACAAGCTCGGTCTTACAGATGCTGATTTCCCCAACATCTATGGTTACACAGATACAATCGGTCTTGACTCTAACGGAGTTCGTAAGGGTATTTCATGGCAGGCTGCAGCAGGCGGTTTCGCATACAATGCAAGACTTGCTGAAGAATACCTTGGAGTAACATCTCCCGATGCTATGCAGGAGAAGGTTGCTGACTGGTCTAAGTTTGTAGAGACAGCTAAGGAAATCAACGAGAAGTCCGGCGGCGCTGCTGCTCTTGCTGACTCTCTCGGCGGTATGTGGCAGGCTTACGCTTGCGGACGTACAACTCCTTGGGTTGTAGATAACAAGCTCCAGATCGATGATTTCTGCAAGGATTTTGCTGATACAGCTAAGGAACTTTGGGATATCAACGGCGTTACAAAGAATGAACAGTGGGCTGACGAGTGGACAGCGGCTGGTACAACAGGCAACGCTATGGGTTACTTCGTATCTACATGGGGCTTCGGCGGATTCTTCCTCGATGCTGCCGGTGGAGAAGGCGGTCCTGAGTACGGTAACTGGAATCTTGTTCAGGGACCCACACCTTACTACTGGGGTGGTACTTGGATCGTTGTTAACCCTGCAACAGACAACGGTCAGGAAGCTCGCGATTTCATCATCTCTGCTACATCCGATGAGGCTCAGATGAAGGAATACGCTGTAAAGAAGCCTGAGTATGTAAACAACCAGGTTGTAATGGATGAGCTTATCAGCAGTAACACAGTATTTAATGAGAAGATCTCCGGCAACTTCAAGGATGGTCAGAACTACTTTGCTGAGCTTGCTGATAACGCTAAGCAGATCGACTTCAAGGGACTTATCACTCCTTACGATGCTACAATCAAGGCAGACTTTACAAAGATTGTTAAGGAAGAGTATCTTGAGGGCGGCAAGTCTTGGGATGATGCAGTAGAAGCATTCAAGGATAAGGTTGCTGAGGATATCACAACTATTGACGTTGATTAATTCTGCCAACTGATTTCGTCAGAATAGCTAAATAACATTATACCCTACGGAATACTTCTGTGTATTCCGTAGGTGTATATTTGTTTATTAATAAAATACCGAGAGGGTGTGTGTTATGGCATCAGCTGCGCAGAGACGTATTAAATCTATCAGCTATGCAAAATACGGCTACATATTCATTTTGCCGTTTTTTCTTGTTTATTTCTTTTTCCAATTATATCCTCTGATAAATACATTTATTGTAAGTTTTCACGGCAATGGACCGGGGGTAGATGATTTCGTTGGCTTTGCGAACTATAAGACTCTGCTTTTTGGAGGCGGACGACGTGAAGCGGCTATCAGCAGTTCTTTCTACTCGTCATTTAAGAATACTATAATTCTTTGGTTCGGCAACTTTATTCCGCAGATTGCCCTTTCCCTTTCACTTGCTGTATGGTTTACAGAGGCTAACCTTAAAATTCCGGGCAAGGGATTCTTTAAGGTCGTAATGTATCTTCCTAACGTTATAACAGCTGCATCTGTAGCAGTTCTTTTCCTTCAGCTTTGCGGTCAGTCTGAAACTAACCCCGGCGCACTTAACATACTTCTTAGTAAAGTCGGCATTGTTGAACAGAATTCGACTTCAGGGCTTTATGACACTATTCCTTTTGTAGAAGGCGTATGGCAGTCAAGAGGAGTGGTTATGTTCATTCAGACATGGATGTGGTTCGGAAATACTATGATCATGCTCATGTCGGGTATTCAGGGTATCAATCCTTCACTCTTTGAGGCAGCAAGTATTGACGGTGCAAGCTCAGGACAGGTTTTCCGCAAGATTACTTTCCCCCTCCTTACACCTATTATGGCTTATACGCTCGTAACTTCCATGATCGGCGGTCTTCAGATGTTCGATATTCCTTATCTCTATCATAAGGGTACTGCTAAAAATGAAGATATTCGTACAATTGCCGTTCTCATTTATGATTATTTCCATGCTCAGTTGGATGAGAACAAAATGGGTTACGCAGGCGCTGCATCTGTTCTTTTGTTCTTTGTTACTCTTATTCTCGGATGTATCTCATTCTATATCACACGTGATAAGGACGAAATCGCCAAGAAGAAGCAGAGAAAAAAGATTGCTAAGCAGCTTAAGCAGGAAAGTAAACAGTTTGGAGGTTTTTCAATATGAGTAAAATGAAATCAGTTTACGGAGAACCTAAGGACAACTATTCTTTCAAGATTAGGCTTAAATCCACAATACTGTTTATATGGTTTCTCATTTTAACAATTATCTGTTTGCTTCCGATTTATATTCTTATTATTAACGCTACACGACAGCATTCAGAAGTTGCTAACAGTATCAGTTTTATTCCCGGTTCTCATCTCGTTGAGAATTTTAAGTCGCTATCAACGAACCAGAACTTAAAGCTTGCTTATAACGCGTTTCATGGTTATAAAAACAGCTTGTTTATTACAGTTTTTTCAACATTTCTTACGGTATTTTTCTCTGCAATGACAGCTTATGGTATTCATGTTTATGATTTTAAGATCAAGGAAATTTCTTATACGGTTATTCTCCTTGTAATGATGGTTCCTGTTCAGGTAACATCAGCTGGTTTCGTAGCATTTATGGCTGACATTGGTCTGACAAATACATACTGGCCTCTTATTGTTCCTGCTGTTGCAGCGCCTGCGGTCGTTTACTTTATGCGATCATACATGAAGTCGTCGTTCCCGCTTGATATTGTTGAAGCAGCTCGTATTGACGGATGCGGAGAGTTCAGAACTTTTGTTTCAATCGCTATTCCCATGATGAAACCTGCTATTGCCGTTCAGGCTATATTTGCTTTCATCGCAAGCTGGAATAACTTCTATACGCCGAATATGATCCTTATTAACGTTGATATGAAGAAAAAGACGCTTCCTATGATGGTATCTGCTCTTCAGGCTTCGGATAAGGTTAAAGATCTCGGTTTGATTTATCTTGCAATTGCACTTTCGATTTTACCTATTATTCTCGCATATGTTCTTCTTTCAAGATTTATTATTGCCGGTGTTGCGCTCGGTGGTGTAAAGGAATAATTTCCAAAAATTACAGCTCACTTTTGTGGGCTGTTTTTTTATGTCATAATGCTGTAATATTGTGCATATGATTTATGGAAAGGGGTGGTTGAATTGACAGATAGTACAAGTTATGAAGTAATAGCCGAGTATCTTACTGCCGGTATCCGTTCGGCGTATTTATCTGTAAGGCAATTTGAAAGGCAGTCGGTAAGCGAGCTTCGTCTGAATTCAGGAAGAGCGGCAGCAATGGTTTTTCCTGATAAAATAATGTATCTTACTAATTCCGGACTTACTGCAAATCCGCGAAATACGTCGGCAGTCACGGTTATGCCCACCGATATATCTTCAATAGTCGATTCATTGTCGCATTATTCCATTCATAGCTGTACTCGTCAGCTTTGCGAGGGAGTTTTCGTACTGCGGAGGGGAGTGCGTGTGGGACTTTCGGGGAGTTTCAATTCCGAGGGCTGCATGACGGATATAACGGGGCTGAACTTCCGTATATCAAGAAACGTTCGGGGCTGTGCGGACGAGGTGTACAAGCTGGTTGAAAAAAGCGGTCAGGGAGTAGTAATATGCGGAGGCGTGAACTCCGGAAAAACAACCATTCTGCGCGATCTATGCCGAATGGTCGGCAGTACTCGAAAAGCTGTTTTGGTTGACGAGCGCAATGAGATAGCATGTACAAACGGCGGGATCATTGAAAATGATGTTGGAATGCTCACAAATGTTCTGACGGGATGCAGCCGTGCCAAAGGTATAGTTTCAGCTGTGCGGACTTTGTCGCCCGATTTTATTTTCTGCGACGAGATCTCCACGGACGATGACGCTGCGGCAATCAGGGAAAACGTCGGCTGCGGCGTGAAGTTTTGTGCAACGGTACACGGAACAAGCTTTCAGGAGCTGCAAAAAAGGACTGTAATGAAAACTCTGCTCAACAGCGGTATTTTCGGATATGCCGTAATTTTAGAGGGCGGCGGAAGTCCTGGAAAAATCAAGGAGATAAGGAGGCTCGACAATGATATTTAGAGTGGCGGCGGCGCTGATATTTACGGCTGTGGGAGCTGTAATAGGTTTTTCTTTGGCAGACAGGCTTCGCGACGATCGGAAGTCCTGCGGAGCGGTCGGGCATCTTTTTCAGAGAGCGGCATTTCTTATCGGAAGCCGATGCGAGGATGTATACGGTGTTTGCAGGGATATGAAAAAGGACGAGGAATTAAAGCGCCTTGGCTTTCTTCAGTCTCTGCCAAATTACTACATAGCAGGCGAGGATTTTCATCGGCTTTGGAACAGCGCACTCGACGATGAGCAGAATATCTGCAAAGAGGAAAAGGAACTGCTTTACCGCTTCGGAGCAATGTTTGGCAGAAGCGATAAGGACGCACAGCTTTCGGAAATACGCATCCTGATGACTGAGCTTGAAGCTGTATCGGGAATGCGACGGGATGCTCTGGTGAAAAAAGGTAGACTGTATCGGGCGGCAGGTCTCCTTTTTGGTGTTATGGCAGGAATACTTGTGCTGTAGCGGGGTGGCGGAATGGATATTGATTTAATATTTAAAATAGCCGGGACAGGCATCATAGTCGCCGTACTTAATCTTGTTCTTAAACGGGCGGAGCGTGAGGAACAAGCAATGATGACGACGCTTGCAGGTCTGATAGTGGTGCTTGTTATAATCGTAGAGGAGATCGGCGGACTTTTCGAGACAGTGAAAACGGTGTTCGGCTTATGACTGACAGATGCCTTGTTACAGCGGCTTTCTGTCTGTGTTCAGCGATATTGTCGGTACTGCTAAGGCAGCATTGCCGTGAGCAGTCTATGCTCCTTGCAACCGCCGCCTGCACAGCGGTCATGGGGAGCTTCGCCGCCTTTGCATCTCCGATGATGGCGGAGATACGAGATATTTTCACATCCGCCGGAATATCCGAAAGCTATCTTGCCTTGATTTTCAAGGCGGCGGCAATATGTATGATAACTCAGATAACCTCGGAGCTTTGCCGCGACAGCGGAGAAACTGCTATCGCTTCGGCTGCGGAACTCTGGGGGCGGGGTGCGGTGACGTTCATAAGTCTGCCTCTTGTAAAGGCGATATTGGAACAGGTAAGCGGCTTGCTATAGGTGGAATATGCGGAAGATCATAGTAATAGTTTTATCATTTTTCATGGTTCTTGTAAATATAACAGCATTTACGGCTCATGCTGAGGAATACGAGGACTACGGAGCTGAAATAACCGAGGAGCTTGACGGTCTGCTTGCGGATTACGACATCGGCTTTAATGCGGCGGATATTGACGGTTTGTCATTTGAGGCTTTGTGGGACATGGTATGGGGAGAGCTTTCTGTACGTCTTGCAGCGCCTTTGCGTATATTGTCAAGTATTTTTCTTGTGATCGTCTTTGGGTCGGTCACAAGATCGGCGGTGAAAGGTTCGGGGGACATATACGGAATGGTTTGCGTTATGGCTGCGGTAACGGTCATAGTGCCGCAGCTTATGACTGTGTACAGCGAAATTCTGCGGACTATTCAGATAACGGGCAGTTTTATACTTGTCTTTGTACCTATACTTTCGGCAGTATCGGTCGCCTGCGGAGGCTTCACAACGGCAGGCGTATGCCACATGATGCTTTTGGGAGCTTCGGAGCTTATAGTCAAGCTGTCGGAGAGCTATCTCCTGCCTGTATTGGGAGTTACGGCGGCGTTGGGAGTAACGGGCAGCGTATTCCCGAGTACCTCTCTCGACAGCCTTGTTAATCTTCTGAAAAAAACGGTCACTTGGGGAATATCCATAACCATGACGCTTTTTTCGGGTTTTGTGACTTTAAAATGTTCAATTACAGGCAAGGCAGACGGCGCGGCTGCAAAAACGGCTAAAATGCTCGTATCCGGATTTATCCCGATCGTCGGCGGAGCAGTATCGGACGCTTATTCTACGGTAAAGGGCAGCTTCGAGGTGATCGGCGGAACTGTCGGAGCAGCCGGAATAATCGGCGTTGTCATGCTGCTTCTTCCGGGAATACTGGAGCTGTGCGTATACAGGGGAGTGATGTGGGTCGGAAAAGCTGTGGCTGATGTGTTTTCAGAGGAGGCAATGTCAAAGCTTCTGAAATCCATAGACAGCGGCTTTGCGATCGCACAGAGCGTTATGATATGCTATTCGGTGATATTCATACTCTGCTCGGCTATTCTGATGAAAACATTGTCCGCAGTTTGATATAGGTCATGCACTATCCACAACTTAAGCAGGGGGACTCTGTCCCCCTGCACCCCCTGCCAAAGGGGTGACCCCTTTGGAATCTCAGTTTTCGTAACATTCTGCCCCAAATGGAGCAGAATGTTACGACATTGATTCAAAGGCTCTCTCCTTGACAGAAAATGAAAGAAAACAAAATTCTCTTAAGATGTAGACAGTGAGAGGTCATGAGGAAAGAAATATGGATGGGATAAAATCGGCTGTTATGGCAGTATGCGCAGTATCGGCGGCAAGATGCGTTATAGGAAGCATTGTTTCGGCTTCAAAGCTTAAAAATCAGGTCATGTCGCTGCTGAATCTTCTCCTTGCGTTTGTGATGATAGCTCCGTTCGCACAGGGAGTTGTCAACTTTACAATGCCCGATATATCGAGCTTTGAGACTATTGAAGCGGAATATCCCGGCGATCTGTATTCCGAAGCTCTGAAAATCGAGACAGAAGCCAATATTTCGGACGTACTCGGTCAGCAGTTGACAGCGGCGGGAATAAATTACGTTTCAATTGTCACAGATGTTAATATTTCGGCAGATTACAGCATATCTATTAGTAGTGTGACGGTCACGGCGGAGGACTTTGAAGCTGCCGCTCTTATAATCAAAAGCTGTCTCGGTGTTGAAACGGAGGTAATAAAAGGTGCTGACTGAAAAAATCGGGAACATTATGAGAAATAAAAAATCTGCGGCAGCAGTCGCAGTATTGGGAACTGCGGGACTTCTTCTGATAATGCTGTCATCTTTTTCAGCGGACAAAAAAGAACCCGTAAAGTCCTGCGAAAAGCCGCAGACAGGCGCCGCACAGGATTATTGCAGTCAGACTGAGGAAAGACTTGAAGCCTTTCTGGAAAAAATCGAAGGGGCAGGTGAGGTGGAGGTATATCTTACGGTAGGTTCGGGAGAAAGATATGTCTATGTCTCCGAGGAAAAGCGGTCGGAATCGGAAAATAAAACTGAGGAGGAGGAAAAATATGTTTTGATCGGAGGGAGCAGCAGCCGTGAGCCGCTGATAGAAACCGTTGAAGTCCCGAAGGTCACGGGAGCAGTGATCGTCTGCACAGGCTGCGAAAGTCCCGTAGTGGAGGAGCGCGTCTACAAGGCGGCATCGGCGGCTCTCGACATACCAACAGCTGATATTTACGTAACTATTATGAAATAAGGAGTATTTACCATGAAAAAACCGACAATAATTATAGGAAAAAAGCAGATAATCATGACCTGCCTTACGCTTATGCTGGGAGTAGCGGTTTACATAAATTATGTTTCCGCACCCAAGCTCTCGAAGGACGGCGAGTCGGTAGAGGTCGCTGAAATGGGCGACACGGTGAACTACGGCGAAACGGAGTTCGTCAACGCCGGAGCAGATATGGAAAAGGACGCCGCAGAGCCTGCATCGGCTGACTATTTTGCACAGGCTCGTCTTGACAAAATGAACAATCGTGACGAAGCGGTACAGACCTTGCAGACGATCATCGGCGGCGGAGATCTGACGGAGGACGAAATGGTCGTCAACGCTCTTGACGCTGTGGAGGTATCGAAGCTCATTGAATCCGAGGGAACTATAGAATCTCTGGTAAAAGCGCAGGGCTTTGAGGACTGCGTTGCCTATCTGGACGGCGAATCGGCGAAGGTAGTTATTAAAACCGAGGGACTTGATAAAGCGCAGGCAGCGTCTGTAAAGGAGATAATTTTAGGTGAAACAAACGTTTCCGCAGAAAATATCAGAATTTTTGAGGTAAAATAGTTGAAAAGTTGTAAATTATTTGGTATAATATAAAAGTAGGATTTTATTCGGACGTTTGATTAAAAGATAAAACTGGCGAAAATAATCGGTAAGGAGGTAAAAAATGGAAAGTACGAAGAAAGCTGCGGATGGATCTCTGAAGATCTCGGAGGACGTTATAATCACCGTCGCAAGGCTTGCCGCTCTCGACGTCGAGGGCGTAGCGGGTTTGTTCGGAGAGGTGAATAAGCTTAGCAAGCTGAGAAACAACGGTCCTATAAACGTCACAATGATGGGGGACGTTGCGGCTTTGAATGTTAAAATAAAAGTAAAAAACGGCGTTAAGGCCGCAGCGGTCGCTCAGGAGGTCCAGTCGGCAGTCAAGGAAGGCGTTCAGTCAATGACGGGAGTTGCGGTGGCGAGAGTAAACGTTTCTGTAAGCGGCGTAGTATTTTAAAGATTAGGAGAAAACAAAATGACAAGAAGTGAAGTTAGAGACAGCGCGTTCAAGCTGGTATTTGAACAGCTTCTCCGCAGCGACGACATTGAGGAGCTTTATGAAATTGCCGACGAGATAGAGGAGATCACCGTCAACGATGATGTAAAAACTATTGTTGACGGTACGCTCGCTCACAGCGCAGAGATAGACGGGATCATCGAAAGCTACAGCAAGTCACGCAGGCTCTCGAGAATTTCCAAGCTCAATCACGCCGTACTGAGGATAGCGATTTACGAGTGCCTGTATGATGATAAAACGCCCGATAATGCGGCGATAAGCGAAGCTATCAAGCTTGCCGGCACATATACCTATCGTGAGGACGTAAACTTTATCAACGGCGTACTGGGCGCATTCTCACGCGACAGAGCCAAGGATTCGGAAAATGCCTGAGTTCCTCGGTATCGACACAAGCAATTATACGACCTCTGCGGCTGTATATATCAGCGATGAAAACAGGATAGTACAGCGCAAAAGGCTCCTCCCCGTGAAAGAAGGGACGCTGGGGCTTCGTCAGAGCGACGCGGTGTTTCACCACACGAAGCAGCTTCCGGATATTGTAGAGGAACTGTTTTCAGCGGAGGGATTCGGCAGATTTTCAGCAGTTTCGGCGTCTGCTCGTCCGAGAAATCTTGAGGGTTCGTATATGCCGTGCTTTTTGTGCGGAGAGGGTCTTGCACGGTGCGTGGCGGCTGTCAAAAAAGTTCCCTTGTATACGACTTCGCATCAGATAGGACATATCCTTGCAGCGCTTTATTCGGCAGACAAGCTTGATTACGTGAAGCAGCCGTTCATAGCTTTTCACGTCAGCGGCGGAACTACGGACTGTCTGCTGTGTAAGCCCGACAACGTGAATATTCTGAATGTGACGGAGATATGCTCGTCGCTCGATCTGAACGGAGGACAGGCTGTAGACCGTGTCGGTCTAATGCTCGGACTGAGATTTCCCTGCGGAGCAGAGCTTGAAAAACTGGCTGTAAAGGCGGACAAGCATATGAAAATAAAGCCTGTGCTGAAGAACGGCTGCTGCTGTCTTTCGGGTGTTGAAAACAAGTGCCGCACAATGCTGGATAAGGGCGAATCTCCTGAGAATACTGCGGCGTACTGCCTTGATTTTATTGCCGGAACGATAATTTCCATGACGGAATACGCTATGGAAAGGTACGGCAGACTTCCGCTTGTTTACGCCGGCGGAGTTATGTCGGATAGACTTATTCGCGATAGGATAATTTCCCGATATAAGGACGCCGCTTTTGCAGAGCCGCAGTATTCCTGCGATAATGCGGCAGGGACGGCAATATTCGCTTATCTGAAATGGAGTGAGGAAAAATGCCCGTAATAACGGTAACTCAGGTCAATAAATACATTGCGTCAAGGCTTAAAGGCGACAGAGTTTTGCAGGGTATCATGGTAAAGGGAGAGATCTCGAACTTCGTTTGTCATTATAAAAGCGGTCATTGCTATTTTTCATTGAAGGACAAGGAAAGTTCGATCAAGGCGGTGATGTTCGCTTCTGCGGCGGCTCGTTTGAAATTTCAGCCCGAGGACGGCATGGATGCGGTCGTATCTGGAAGTATTTCCGTCTATGAGAGAGACGGCGTATATCAGCTGTATGCCACCGACATTATTCCCGAAGGAGCGGGCAAAGAAAGTCTTGCTCTTGAGCAGTTGAAAAAAAAGCTTGCCGCCGAGGGAATTTTTGCCGAGGAGCATAAACGGCCTCTGCCATATATGCCGAGGAAGATCGGGGCGGTAACTTCTCTGAGCGGCGCAGCCGTAAGGGATATTATAAACGTTTTAACAAGACGTTATCCGCTATGCGAGCTTTACGCTGTGAATACGGTCGTACAGGGCGAGACCGCACCTATGTCGATATGCAGCGGAATACTCAAAGCCGAGGCGGCAGGCTGCGATGTTATAATCGTGGGCAGGGGCGGAGGTTCTTCGGAGGACTTGTCCGCATTCAATACCGAAGCGGTGGCGAGGGCTGTATACGGCTGCAAGGTTCCTGTGATCTCCGCCGTCGGACACGAGGTCGATTTCACTGTGGCAGACTTGGCGGCGGATATGCGCGCGCCTACTCCCTCGGCGGCGGCAGAGCTGGCCGCTCCCGATATACGTCAGTTGGCGGACGCTGTGACTTCATACGAGAACCGCTTCCAAAAAGCGGCTTCCGCTGTATTGGAAAAGCGTTTTTCGGAATTTGGCGCATTATCCGCAAAGCTTGCGGCAGGTTCGCCCGAAAACAGGCTGAAGCTTATGGAGGAAAAGCTCGGCGCTCTTAAAAATCGTGCTGAAACGGCTGTAATGCGAAGTATTGACAGACACACGGCGCGTCTTTCGGAGGCTGCGGCACGACTTGACAGCCTGAGTCCGCTGAAAGTAATGTCGCGCGGTTATTCTCTTGTATACAGCGGAGAAGAGCTTGTGAGGAGCTCCGCTGATATATCGGAGGGGCAGACGGTAAGGCTTCGCTTCGATAAAGGCGGCGCAGAGGCTGAGATCAGGAAAAAATGGTGAGTTTTTATGAGTAAAAATGCGAATGAAAGTGCAAATTTTGAAGAAAATATGAAAAAGCTCGGTACGATAGTTGCAGAGCTTGAAAAAGGCGACGTCCCATTGGAAAAGGCTGTCGAGCTGTACGGAGAGGGCGTGAAGCTCTCAGCCGTCTGCAAAAAACAGCTTGACGAAGCAAGGATCGTAATAACGGAGGAAAAATAAATTATGAGCAGTTTTAACGAAATTCTGAACCGCTATGTTGAGTTCACGGAAAAGGAACTTAAGGAATACAACAACTACAGTCATGAAAATCGACCGCAGGTAAAGCTTATCGACGCCATGAACTACTCTCTCCGAGCAGGAGGAAAGAGGATAAGACCCGCCCTTGTATACGCTTTCTGCGAGGCTCTCGGCGGTCAGATGGAAACGGCGTCAGCTCCTGCATGCGCTATTGAGATGGTACATACCTTCTCGCTTATACATGATGATCTTCCTGCCATGGACAACGATGATTTCCGCAGGGGAAAGCCCTCCTGCCACAAGGCGTTCGGTGAAGCTATGGCAATTCTTGCAGGAGACGCTCTTGCAGTTCTTCCGTTTGAGATAATCGCCGATTCTCAGGCGCTTTCTCCTGAGCAGAAGGTGCTTATTATCTCGGTGCTGGCGAACTCTGTCGGCAGAGACGGCATGATCGGCGGTCAGGTCATAGATATGGAAAACGAGAACCGAACAGATGTTGACGAAGAAGAACTGAGAAATCTGTACCGCTGTAAAACAGGTCAGCTTATAGCTGTTTCATGCGTTATGGGAGCCATATGCGCCGATGCGGACAACGAGACGATAAGAGCTGCTGCGGAGTATGGTCTGAGGCTTGGTTTTGCATTTCAGATAATTGACGATATATTGGACGTAACAAGCACTACAGAGGAGCTTGGAAAGCCCGTTGGAAGCGACGAGGAGTCGAACAAGAATACCTTTGTATCCGTTTTCGGTATTGAAAAAGCGCAGGAAATGGCTGATAAGGCGACTTCCGAGGCTTTGGAATGGCTTGACGCCGTCCCGAACAATGATTTTCTTAAAGAATTGACAGGAAAGCTTTTGAAGCGCAAAAAATAAAAGGAGCTTGAGAGAACGCCGTACCTTCGGTTTCTCCGCAAACGTTAAAATGAACGAATATTTAAACGACGGCAGCAGAGTAAGCCTTTCGGAGCTTACTCTGCCCGAGGATCTGAAAAAGCTGTCCCTGATGCAGTGCAGATACCTTTGCAGCGAAATAAGGAATCTTCTCATAGACACCGTATCAAAGACAGGCGGTCATCTTGCCTCAAACCTTGGAGTAGTGGAGCTTACAATGTCCATTCATAGGAACTTTGATTCCCCAGAGGATAAGATCGTATGGGATGTGGGTCATCAGGCATACGTCCACAAGATACTAACAGGAAGAGCCGACAAGCTTTCCACTATACGTCAGGAGGGCGGTATATCAGGATTTCCGAAGCCTTCCGAGTCGGAACACGATACCTTCATAGCAGGTCACAGCAGCACTTCGATTTCCGTTTCCTGCGGAATAGCCGAAGCAATGCGCCTTCAGGGAAAAAGCAACTACACAGTAGCCGTTATCGGAGACGGAGCTATGACAGGCGGCATGGTCTACGAGGCTATGAACAACTGCTGCCTTGACAGGGAAAGCAATCTTATCGTTATACTTAACGATAACAATATGTCTATTTCCAAAAGCGTAGGTTCGCTTGAAAAATACCTCACTACTCTCAGAAATTCCGAGAAATATATTGATACAAAAAGAAACGTGGAACGCATTCTTACCGAGATACCTGTGTTCGGCACAAAGACGGCAAAGGGCATGAAGCGTGTGAAGGACGCTGTAAAATCGACTATTCTCGAAAGAAACCTTTTTGAGGATATGGGCTTTATTTATCTCGGTCCGATCAACGGTCACAGCCTTAAGGAACTGGAACAGGCTATGAGAATGGCGAAAACCTATCACCGTCCCGTATTTATCCATGTTAAGACGCAGAAGGGCAAGGGCTATCTTCCGGCTGAGAAAAATCCGGGGGAATTTCACGGCATATCACGTTTTGACGCGGAATCAGGAAATCCCGAGATCTCTGCCGGCGACAGCTACTCCACCGTTTTCGGCAAAGAACTGCTTAAGCTTGCAGAAATGGACGAGCGTATATGCGCTGTTACAGCGGCTATGAAGTACGGTACGGGATTGCAGTATTTCGGGAAAAAACTTCCCAATCGCTTCTATGATGTCGGTATTGCCGAACAACATGCGGTCACCTTCTGCGGCGGACTTGCCTCCATGGGACAGATACCTGTTTTTGCCGTATATTCCACGTTTTTGCAGCGCGCATACGATCAGCTTATCCACGATATAGCGATAGGCGGACTTCATATTGTTCTCGGCATCGACCGTGCCGGCTTAGTCGGCGAGGACGGCGAAACTCATCAGGGAATGTTTGATGTTCCGATGCTTACAACTATCCCCGATGTTACAATATATTCTCCCTCATGCTACGACGAGCTGCGCATATGTCTGAGAAAGGCTGTGTATAATGAAAAGAAGCTTGTTGCCGTAAGGTATCCGAGAGGCGCTGAGGAGGCAGACTTCAACGTAAATGTAATAAATTCTGACTGCCTTTTTATACGCAATGCGATAAGCGATACGCTGATAATTTCCTACGGAAGAATATTTAACGAGGCGTACAAGGCGTGCAGGGAACTGAAAAGCGAGGGCATTGAATGCAATATGCTAAAGCTTACTAAGATTTTCCCTATTGCCGATTCGCTGGTGAGTGAGATAATGCACTATAAGCGCATTATTTTCTTTGAGGAAGCTGTGGGATACGGCAGTATTTCCGAAAAGCTCGGATGTATGCTTATGGAGCGTCAATATAAAGGCGTTTACAGACGGTCTGCGGCTGAGGGCTTTATAAAGCAGGGATCGGTCGACTCCTTGCTTGACAGAATAGGTCTCAGCAGCAGTAAAATGGCTGATTTTGTGAGATCGGAGTTCGGCGGAAATGGCAAGGCTTGATTCGGAGCTTGTGGCAAGAGGGATAGCCCGAAGCCGTGAGCGCGCTAAGGAAATGATAAAAGCGGGAGTTGTGACAGTCAACGGCAGAACGGCAAAAAAGCCCTCCGATGAAACAGCCCCCGACGATGTTGTGGAATCTGCCGAAACTGAGCGGTATGTTGGCAGGGGAGCTTTGAAGCTTGAAAAAGCAGCAGAGGTCTTTCGGCTTGATTTCAATGGGAAGCGCTGCCTTGACATAGGAGCGTCCACAGGCGGATTTACCGAATACATGCTCCGTCACGGCGCTGAGAAGGTGTACGCCGTTGATGTGGGGCATGGTCAGCTTGCAGAAACGCTGAGGGCTGACAGCCGTGTGGTCAACATGGAAAATACCGATATACGGACTGTCACGGCAGAGGAGCTGGACGGCGGTGTTGACTTTATATGCGCGGACGTTTCCTTTATCTCACTTACGAAAATACTTCCGAAGATCGCCGAGCTGATCAAAGACGGCGGAACGGCGGCGGTTCTCATAAAACCGCAGTTTGAGGCTGGGAAAAGCAGCATCGGCAAGAAGGGCGTCGTTAAGGACAGAAAGGCGCATGTCCGTGTTCTGGAGGAAATGTATGGATCTATACGTCTGACAGGACTTGCTCCCGTGAGCTTCACATACTCGCCCGTTAAAGGCGGAAGCGGAAATATCGAATATCTGGCGGAGTTGAGAAAAACTGATGAACTTCCGCCGAAAGCTGATTTCAGGACGCTTGTTGACGAAGCGTTCAGCCGACTTTAGGAGGATAAAATGAAAGCGGTACTTTACCCGAATTTTCAGAAAAAAAATGCTTTGAGCTGCGCCGGAGAGGTGTGCGACGTACTTAATTCCCTTGGGATCGAAGTTGTTGTAAGCCGTGAATATACGGCGGAATTCGGGGATAAGCCCTTTGTAGGATTTGCGGATATTGCTTCTCTTGTGGGAACTGCGGACATATTTATCGCTATCGGCGGCGACGGGACTATCCTGCGGTGTGCAAAGCTCCTTATAGGCACGGAAACGAAGCTTCTCGGCATAAATACGGGAACTCTCGGCTTTATGGCAGGTCTGGAGGCAGATCAGCTCTATGCCTTGAAACGGCTTAAAACAGGAGAATATGGCGTATCAAGGCGTATGACTGTGGACGTCGTTATCCACAGCAAAGAGGGGGACAGGGTCTACACTGCTCTCAACGAAGTTTCGGCAAGGTCAGGCAGCTTTAAAATATGCGATTTTGAGGTCTATGCTGATAATTATCTTATAGGAAAATACCGTGCGGACGGTATACTTTTCAGCACGCCGTCTGGTTCGACCGCCTATGCTTTGTCGGCAGGAGGCCCTGTTATCGAGCCTGACCTTGAATGTATCGAAATGAACCTGATATGTCCTCACAGCCTTTTCGCACGGGCGACGCTTTTTTCAGCGGACAGAAAGCTTCGGCTGACCGATCGTACTGCTGGGGAAACGTCCCTTGTTGTAAGTGTGGACGGCGAGCTTGAGTATCGTATCGGTGAAAACGAGTCTATCGAGATAATGCGCGGACGGCATACGTTGAATTTTGTGGACTTGGTGGACAACGCATTCCATGATTCGCTGTGCCGTAAAATGTGCAGACCTATAAAATAGCCGTTTTTAGCGATTTGCACTGTGAAAATCGCATAAAAAAATAAAAAGCAGGGAATACGATGAAAAATAATCGCCGTGATGCAATTCTTGAAATAATTAACGAAAATCCCGTAGCCACGCAGGAGCAGCTTATAGAGCTTCTCGGGAAAAGAGGGATAAGCGCTACGCAGGCTACGCTTTCAAGGGACATTCAACAACTGTCTCTTGTAAAACAGAGAGACGAAAACGGAGGATACAGGTATGCTTTGCCTCCGGCGGCAGCCGCGGAGAAGGGTATATTTTCCGACTGCGTAATTGATGTGGATTACGCAATGAATACAATTGTGCTTAAATGCCGTGCCGGAATGGCTCAGGGAACGTGTGCGGCTATAGACGCTGTAAAGCATGAAGGTATAGTCGGTACGATAGCGGGAGACGACACGATCTTTATTCTTGTCAGAAGCGAAGCCGACGCAAAAAGATTGGCAAAAAAATTCAGAAACGATATATTAAGCTGAAAAAACACGTAGGAAAGCGGGTCATTGGTCGATGTTAAAAGAGCTTTATATAAAAAATTTAGCCGTTATAAAAGAAGCTGTTATTCCGTTGGAAAAGCGTCTTAATATATTCACAGGCGAAACAGGCGCAGGTAAATCCATACTTATCAACGGGATAAATGCAGTTCTCGGACAGCGATGCAGCAAGGATATAGTCCGCTCAGGCTGCGATAAGTCGGTAATCACCGCACTTTTCACAGAGCTTTCCGACGAAGTCTGCGCAAAACTCACAGAGCTTGGCATAGACCATGAAAACAATGAAATAACCGTTACCCGTGAAATAAGCGCGGACGGCGGCAGCGTTGCAAGGATAAATCACAGGACTGCCTCCGCATCACTGCTTAAAGAAATAGGCGGCATGATGATAAATATTCATGGTCAGCACGACAATCAGATACTCCTTGACAGCGAACGTCATATGAATATTCTGGACGATTTTGGCGGAGACGGCAGACTTCTTGAAGAATACCGCCTTACTTTCCGCGAGCTTCAGCATACGGCACGGCGGCTGGGGGATCTGAAAAAACAGGAGATTTCCCGTATCGAGCGTATCCGTTGCCTTAACGAGATCATTAAGGACATAGGAGAGCTTGAACTGGAGGAGGGCGAGGACGACGAACTTGAAAAGGAGTATTCCGCCGCCCAGAATTCAGAGCGTACCGTTTCAGCTATAAAAGCGGCTGTTCAGGCTATTACAAGCGATGAAGCCGCAAATGATATGATAGCTGCGGCAGAGAGTGAAATAGCTGTTCTTACAGACGATTCAGAGGAGCTTTCGACGCTGTACGACAGGCTTTCCGCTGTTGAGATAGAGCTTGCGGACATCGGTTCAGAGCTTGAAAAAATTGCAGAAAGGGCAGAGCTTGACGGTCAGCGTATAGAGTATCTCAGGCGGCGGCTTGGCGAGATAAATAAGGTCAAACGTAAGTATATGGCGGATTCTGCGGAGCTTATAAAAATGTACGAGGATGCCTGCGGAGAGCTTTCAAAGCTTGAAAGCAGCGACGGAGAAATAAAGGAGCTTGCGGCAAAGCGCGAGGAACTGCTTCACAAGGTAACAGAGCAGGCGAAGGCGCTTTTCGATTACCGTGAGGAGACTGCAAAGCGCTTTGTGAGCCGTGTTTCTGAGGAGCTTGAATTTCTCAATATGGCGGGAGTCGTTATCGTTGTCCGTCATGAAAAGGGAAAGCTGACGGTCAACGGCATGGATACGGTGGAGTTCCTTATTTCCGCAAACAAGGGGGAAGAGCCGAAGCCGATAGCGAAAATCGCTTCCGGCGGCGAACTTTCAAGAATCATGCTTGCACTGAAAAGCGTTATTGCCGACCGTGACAGCATCGACACAATGATATTCGATGAGATAGATACGGGAGTCAGCGGCAAGGCTGCTCAGAAAATCGGTATAAAGCTCAGGGAGATAGGCAAAGTGCGTCAGGTCATCTGCGTTACCCATTTGTCGCAGATCGCAGTAATGGCTGACAATCATCTTATGATAGAAAAAAGCATTATAGACGGCAGAACGGAAACAAGAGTAACACAGCTCGATTTTAAGGGCAGAACAGCTGAAATTGCCCGTATCATGGGCGGTGAAGATCCCGGAAGCCTTGTCGTAAAGGCGGCGGAGGACGAACTGAGAAGGGCGGCGGAAATATGAAAATATATTCCACACGGCATGGTCAGACGGATCACAACAAAGAGGAGCTGATCCTCGGAACGACCGATGTGCCGCTGAACGAAACGGGTCTTGCGCAGGCGGCGGAGCTTGCCGAGGCTGTGGAGAAATTGGGCGACATTGATATTATAATATCTTCGCCCATGCTCAGAGCTGTAACTACTGCAAGAGCCGCAGCCGAAAAATGCGGCCTTGAAATTATTACGGACAAACGGCTGAGAGAATGGGATTACGGCGAATTTGAAGGCATGTCACGATTTACAGAGGGCTTTGCGGAAAATAAGAGGGAGTTCGCCGTGAAAATGAAAGGCGGCGGAGAATCGCTTTTACAACTGAGCCACAGGGTCTACAGTTTCCTTGACGACATTATTGAAAGGTACGCAGATAAAAATGTACTTGTAGTCAGCCACGGCGGTATCTGCCGTGTTATTGAGACGTATTTTCACGATATGACCGCAGGGGAATACGGCAATTGGTTTATGGGCAACTGCGAGCTGCTCGAATATGATATATAAGAGGTTGATCTATGAGAATTGGTGTTGATTATTATCCTGAGCAATGGGATAAGTCTCTGTGGGAAAAAGACGCTGAAATTATGGCTCGCACAGGAGTGAAGCTTATCCGTATAGGCGAATTTGCGTGGTCACGGATAGAACCACGAGAGGGAGAGTACGATCTCGATTGGCTTGACGAGGTTATCGGAATATTTTCACGCTACACTATAGGCACGGTTATGTGTACTCCTACAAGCTGTCCGCCATTATGGCTTTATGAAAAGCACCCCGAAATAATTCAGGTCGGCGCTGACGGTCAGCCTATTCGCACTGGAATAAGGGCGCACCGCTGCATAAATTCTCCGATTTTCAGGGACTATGCAAAAAAAGTAACCGAGCGGCTCATACGCCACTTTTCTGGAAACCCTGCAATTGTGGCGTGGCAGATAGACAACGAGCTTGAAGCGTACCCTTGTACCTGTTCCGTATGCCGTGAAAAATTCCGTAATTGGCTCATTGAAAAGCATGACAGTATCGAGGGCATAAACAAGGCGTTCGGCAGCAGCGTATGGAGCGGCGAATACAGCGATATATCACAGATACAGCCGCCGAACGATTATCCGAAGGCATGGCAGAATCCTGCATTGTGCCTCGAATGGTACCGTTTTACATCCGAATGCACAGCCGACTTTGTAAGGGACGCTATGCTTACGATACGGCTGGAGGACACAAGAGTTCCAATAACGACCAATACATGGTTCTGCGAAAACACTCCCGATTTTTATAAGCTGTATGAGCTTCTTGATTTTGTCTCATATGATAACTATCCCCCTGTCAGAATTCCAGACGACCCCGAGGATTTTTATTCTCACGCTTTCCACCTTGACCTTATGAGAGGCATAAAAGGCAAAGGCTTCTGGGGCATGGAGCAGCTCAGCGGATCTACGGGAAGCTGGGCGCCTATGTCGCCTGCGCCGAAGTCGGGCATGATAATGGGATATGCAATGCAGGCTATGGTACGAGGGGCTGAAACGGTAATGCACTTCCGCTGGAGGACTGCTCTTACAGGAGCCGAAATGCACTGGCACGGCATCCTTGACCACAGCAACGTGCCGAACCGCCGTTTTCTGGAGTTTTCCGAGCTTTGCCGCAGAGTTTCCCAGCTCGGTATACTTGACAGCACGCGCATAGTTTCCGAGGCGGCGATAATTTATTCTCCCGAAGCGGACGCAGCTTTCAAAATTCAGCCGCAGGTCGATGGATTCTGTTATTTGCAGCAGCTTAAGGCGTTCCATTCTGCCCTGACAAGATTCGGCGCTAATGTGGATATAGTCGCTCCAAACACCGATCTATCGCAGTATAAGCTTGTTATAGCGCCGTCGTTGTACGTTAATAACAAAACTGTTACGGAAAATATTTATCGTTTTGTGATCAACGGCGGAACTCTTGTTCTAACAGCACGCAGCGGCGTTAAGGACGAAAATAATAACTGCATTATGGACACTCTTCCTACAGTATTCAAGGAACTTATCGGAGCAGAGATAACCGAGTACGATCCGATCGGCAGGGGAGAGCAGGTAATACGCGATTTTGCCGGAAACGAGTTCAGATGCAGGCAATGGTGCGATATTCTGCGCCTTTCCACGGCAAGAGCCTATGCGGAGTATAATGACGGCGAATACCGCTGTATGCCTGCCGTTACCATGAATCGCTATTGCTCCGGCGTTGCGTATTATGTGGGCACGATATGCGGTTCGGATTTCTATGAAAGCTTTATATCGAATCTGATGATGCAGACGGGTATTCCGAAGCTTAAGGGTCTGCCGAGGGGAGTCGAGGTAACGACAAGGACTAACGGCAGAGACGAATATGTTTGTTTTTTCAACAATTCCGAAAAGCCCGTTGTTATCCCTCTGCCTAAGCCGATGTACAGCATGATAAGCGTCATAGGAAAGGACAGGCTGGAGCTTCGTCCCTTTGAAATGGATATAGTGAGGAAATAAAAATGAGGATAGTCGTACAGAGAGTGACCTCCGCAAGCGTTGAGGTAAACGGCGAGATCTGCGGAAGGATCGGTGCAGGTTATCTTCTTCTGCTCGGAGTTGGACACGGAGATACGGAGGAGGACTGCCGTTTTCTTGCGGATAAAATTATAAATCTTCGTATTTTTTCCGATGAAAACGATAAGATAAATCTGTCCCTGAGCGATGTGGACGGTGAGCTTTTGATAGTTTCCCAGTTCACATTGTATGCCGACTGCCGTAAAGGAAACCGCCCCAACTTCATTCAGGCAGGGAAGCCTGATGAAGCAGAGCGGCTGTACAATTATTTTGCAGACTACTGCCGGAGCAAGGGCAAGCACGTAGAAACGGGAATATTCGGCGCTGATATGAAAGTCAGCCTTGTAAATGACGGACCGTTTACCGTTTTGCTTGAGCGCTGATATTTTGGGGACTGCCTATTTTCACTCCATCATCATATCCACTATTTTCTTGAAAACAGGTGCGGCAGAATCGTTGCCGTAGCCGCCGTCCTCAGCCAGAACCGTAATGGCATATCTCGGAGAGCTTGAGGGGAAAAAGCCGGTTATCCAGCCATGGCAAAGCTCCTCGTCATTATCGTCAAACCGTCCCGTCTGTGCAGTCGAGGTCTTAGCTCCGGCGCGTATGCAGCTCGGGACGGCTTTTGAATTTTCGTTGTCGTATATCACGCTTATCATCATTTTGCGAAGCTCCGCTGCTGTTTCCTCGGTCATCACACGGGATCTCAAGGCGGATTTTTCGTTGCCTACAGTTTCGCCGTCAACGGTGATCCCCTTGATAAGGCGAAGCATTATAAGTTCGCCGCCGTTTGCGACAGCGCATGTCATTTGATTTATCTGCAAGGGGGTTGCGGAAAGCTTTCCCTGTCCGAATGAAAAATTTGCAAGCTCTGCAGGTACAAGAAGTTCCTCGATTGAGGGAAGCACTCCAGCCGACGAGGTAATTCCCGTACAAAGATGTATCTCACGCCCGAATCCCATAGAATAGGCTAAACTGCGATACTTCTGTATATCAAGGCATTGGCTCAGGGAGATGAAATACGGGTTGCAGGAATTTGTCATAGCCTGCCGCATATTCTGCATTCCGTGACCCTCTCTGTTGTGGCAGCCGAAGTTCCTGTCCGCAACGGCGTAATCTCCCGAGCAGTTGTACATAAATCCCGAAGAATCTTCGTTTATTCCCTCGCAGGCGGTAACGAGCTTGAATATCGAGCCGACGCTGTATGAGTAAAGACAACGGTTTATCATAGGACTGCGGCTGTCGGTCAGATCGTTTGAAATATTCTTTATATTAAAGTCGGGAAAGCTTGCCATTCCGAGTATTTCGCCGTTTTTAACGTCCGACACTATTATTGCGCCTTTGTCTATCGAACGTCCGGCTTTCTCGCAAATCGCCTGTATTTCGCTGTCAAGGGTAGTTACTACGCCTGTTTTTTGTTTTGTACTGCGTATGACTGTTTTTCCGCTGCCTATGAGGATATGACCGTACCCGTCTGTTGAATAGGTTACGCTGTTCTCCACATTTCCCGAGCGAAGAAGATCGTTATAGGCGTACTCCAGACCGCTTGCGCCTGCACCGTCCGAAAGATAGCCGATAATGTGCGGCGCAATGATGTTTTCGCCGTATCTCTCGGGAATCTCAAAGAACGTCAATCCGGGTGATTCGTCTGCCTTTTGAGTGCATTCAAATGCAAAAGGCTCGCCCTTTTTATATAAATTTTCGATCGCCGCTTTATCCTCGGCATATTTTTTCAGTTCCTCCAAATCTGTTTCCGAAGGAACGGCAACGGCTGTAATACGTGTTTTGGAATTGGTCAGTGGAACGAAATTCCTGTCAAATATCGTACCGCTGCTGTCTCCTGCGTGTATGGTCACAAATGAATTGTCGACAGCCGTGCGGACATACTTTCTTTCCTGAGACAGTCGGAAAAAGTTCAGGGAAACTCCGAAAAAAAACATAAAAAATACCGCTGTAAGCAGTATAACGCCGTGTTCTCCTCTTTTGCGCATAATATCACCTCGGAGGTATTATCTGCTTTCTGAGGAAATTTTATTCTTTAAGGTAACCTCTAAAAACCTGTTTGGTTAAGAAAAAATCAGATAGGTGCATCAATTGCAAGGAAAGCCCTCGAAGGCGTGTTGTCGCACTCCAAGATGGGTTGACGCAGCAAGTGTCGCGCATAGCTGATTTTTTTCATAAGAGGTTTTTAGAGGTTGCCTTAAAGAAATAAATTTTAAAAGATAATGCGAAATATCTGAATTTGTAGGGACACGGCATGCTGCGTCCCTATGTTTTAAAAATTTAACTGAATATATTTTGAAAATTGATTTCCGTGATTTTGATGAAAAAACTATTGACTTTTTATTAAAAAGAGACTATAATAATATTGTATGAAAAAAATTACAGTATGCTGCTTTTCACAGGCGGAAAAAGGAGTAAAATATATATGCAGTGGACAGGACTTAACGACCTTCGTGAAAAATATCTTTCGTTTTTCGAGAGCAAAGATCATACAAGAATGGCAAGCGCTTCTTTAGTTCCTCAAGGGGACAAGAGCCTTCTTCTTATAAATTCGGGCATGGCGCCTTTGAAAAAGTATTTCCTCGGACAGGCTGTACCTCCAAATGTAAGAGTGACAACATGTCAGAAGTGTATCAGGACTCCCGACATTGAAAGCGTGGGCAAGACTGCGCGTCACGGTACATATTTTGAGATGCTGGGAAATTTCTCTTTCGGCGATTATTTCAAACCCGAGGCTATTGCGTGGGCATGGGAGTTTCTGACTGGAGTTCTCGAAATTCCGGCAGACCGCCTTTGGATCACGATCTACGAAAGCGATGATGAGGCTGAACAGCTCTGGGAGAATAACATCGGTATTCCTCATGACCGTATTATCCGTCTCGGAAAGAAGGATAATTTCTGGGAGCATGGTTCGGGTCCGTGCGGTCCGTGCAGCGAGATACATTTCGATAGAGTCGGCGGCGGCAGAAAGCTCGACAGAGCAGGATTTGAAGCCGAGGGTGACAAGGATAACATCATTGAGATCTGGAACCTTGTTTTCAGTCAGTTTGACAGCGACGGAAACGGTAATTACGCTGAAATGAAAAACAAGAATATAGATACCGGCATGGGTCTTGAAAGACTTGCATGCGTAATGCAGGGCGTTGACAATATTTTTGAGGTCGATACCGTTCAGAATATTATGAAGCACATTTCTTCGATCGCTGGAGTTTCCTATAAAACGGACGATAAAACGGACGTTTCGCTCCGTGTTATCACAGACCACATAAGAAGCACAACATTTATGGTCGGCGACGGTATTCTTCCGTCAAACGAGGGCAGAGGATACGTTCTGCGCCGTCTGCTCAGACGCGCGGCACGTCACGGAAGACTTCTTGGCATTACTCGTCCGTTCCTCTGCGAGGTATGCGATACGGTTATAAATGAAAACTCATGCGCATATCCCGAGCTTGCGGAAAAGCGCGATTATATAAAAAAGATAATTGGCGTTGAGGAGGAAGCGTTCGCCAAGACTGTCGATAAGGGTTCGGAACTGCTGAACGGCTTTATTTCGGCTCTTACGGAAAAGAAAGAGACGGTTCTTTCGGGTGAGGACGCATTCAGACTTTCCGATACCTACGGTTTCCCGATAGATCTTACGATCGAGATATGCGAGGAAAAAGGTCTGACCGTTGATGTTGACCGCTTCAAGGAGCTTGCTCAGGAGCAGCGTGCAAAAGCAAAGGCAGATCATCTTGCAAAGGCAGGTTCGTCATGGGCTGACAACAGCATAAAGGTTGACGCTCCCAAGACGATTTTCACGGGCTATACGGATTTTACGGCGGAGGATGCCGAGATACTTGCGATTTATAAGGACGGCTTGGAAGTGGAGTTTGCCGGCGAGGGCGAGGACGTTGTCATTGTTCTCGACAAAACGCCTTTCTATGCGGAAAGCGGCGGACAAACAGGTGACACGGGTATTTTATCAGACGGTGATAATTCAGCCGTCGTTGCAGACACTATCAAATCCGAGGGACATTTTCTCCATATTGCGTCCGTTACTGAGGGTACTTTGAAAAAAGGCGGCAGGGTGACAGCCGCTATCGACAGAGACAGACGTCTTTCTATAATGAGAAATCATACGTCAGCGCATCTTCTTCAGTATGCTCTGCGTCAGGTACTCGGAGATCACGTTCATCAGGCAGGTCAGCTTGTAAACGAAAAGGAATGCCGTTTTGACTTCAACCATTTCAGCGCGCTGACAGCAGAGGAAACTGCAAGGGTAGAGGCTCTTGTAAATGCCGAGATAATGAAGGCTCTCCCCGTAACAATGGTGGAAATGCCTATAGACGAAGCTCGAAAGCTCGGCGCAATGGCGCTTTTCGGCGAAAAATACGGGGATACGGTCCGTGTTGTAACAGCCGATAAGTCCGTGGAATTCTGCGGCGGTACTCATATTTCAAATACATCTCAGATAGGACTTTTCAGAATAGTTTCCGAAAGTTCCGTGGCTGCCGGCGTAAGGCGTATCGAAGCGGTTACGGGCATGGGAGTTCTCGATCTTCTCAACGAATACAGAAGCACGATCGTTAAGGCTGCCGGAGCCTTGAAGCTTGCAAATCTTAACGAACTTCCCGAGAAGTGCGCGGCAATTTCAGCAGAGCTTAAAGAGAAAGACAAGGCTCTTGAAAGTCTTGCTCAGCAGGCTGCAAACGCTAAGGCGGCTGAAATGTTCAATAATGCCCTTGAAGTCGGCGGAGTTAAGGTCGTTGCGGCAAGAACGGACGGTACAGCTCCCGACGCACTCCGTAAAATGGGCGACAGCGTTAAGGACAGAGCTGACGATGTGATCGCTCTCTTTGCAGGCGTCAACGGCGAAAAGGGTACGCTTTACTGCGTATGTACGGCAGGCGCACTGAAAAAAGGCGCTCACGCAGGCAAATTGGTTCAGAAGGCTGCGGCAGTTACAGGCGGAAAGGGCGGCGGTCGTCCTGACAGCGCAATGGCAGGTATAGGCGATATTTCAAAGGCTGACGAAGCTGTAGCAGCATTTGCCGATATAGTTAAAGAATTTATAAAGTAAGGAGCGGTACTATGGACTGTTTATTCTGTAAAATCATAGCGGGAGAAATTCCGAGTACAAAAGTATATGAGGACGAGTTTGTGTACAGCTTTAAGGACATTGCTCCTATTGCTCCCGTGCATGATCTTATCATACCCAAGGAGCATATATGCTGTGCCAATGCGATTGACGAGAGCAATTCTTCCGTTGTTGCCAAAGTTTTTGAGGCGGCTGCAAAAATTGCAAAGGCTGAGGGGATCGAGAGTTACCGAATTATAAATAACTGCGGTGACGATGCAGGGCAGACTGTCAAGCACCTCCACTTCCACATGCTGGCAGGTGTGAAAATGGGCTGGGGTCCCGAATCTTTGGGCAAGAGCGAGTAACAGGGGGATAGATCATGACCGGCACATACAAAATAACCATTGCAGGGCTGAAGCGTGAGCTTCCCTTGTGTCCCCTTAACGAAAATATAGATATAGCGGCGTTTGTAATGTTTTCGGACGTTGAGATCACTGTTGCCGCAGCCGAGGCGCTTTTAAAAAAGTGTCCCGACTTTGATGTGATCCTGACGGCGGAATCAAAGGGAATACCGTTGGCTTATGAGATGTCCCGTCAGAGCGGAAAGCCGTATGCAGTTGCAAGAAAGTCCGTAAAGCTTTATATGAGCGATCCTGTGGCAGTTACAGTTAAATCAATTACTACCGCCGCCGAGCAGACCTTGTATCTTTCTGCGGAAAAAGCGGCTATGATCAAGGGAAAGTCCGTACTTATCGTGGACGATGTTATCAGCACGGGAGAGTCCCTTAAGGCTCTTGAAAAGCTTGCCGAGGGTGCGGGCGGAAAAATTTCGGCGGAAGCGGCTGTCCTCGCAGAGGGCGATGCGGCGGAAAGAACCGATATAATTTTCCTCGAAAAGCTGCCCCTGTTCTTTAAATAATAATATGAAGCGGAAAATGATT
The DNA here is from genome assembly GCA_947627275.1 of uncultured Ruminococcus sp. Taxonomy (GTDB): domain Bacteria; phylum Bacillota; class Clostridia; order Oscillospirales; family Ruminococcaceae; genus Ruminococcus. The sequence goes on from CANQVK010000003.1 coordinate 73,728, forward strand.
GGAGCGGCGGCAGCCTATATTTCTGGATTGTTTTTCGCTTCATTCTTTTTTGATAAATTTGGCGCGCTCATGGCAGTCTGTGCCGCTTTGTTAACTGCGGCGTATGGGAGAATAAAAAGGTTCAGCAGGGCGGATCTCTTTTTGATAGTGTTTGCATTTGCGGCGGCGGTAACAGTAAACCGGCTGTATACCGAGCTTTATTACAGCAGAATAGTTTCATATGCAGGAAGCTGCGGCAGCTTTTGCGGCGAAGTGACCGATTACGACGTTTATGACGGAGATCTTGCTTCATACGTTCTTAAAGGCAAAATAAACGGAACTCAGAAAGCTAAGATAACCTTGCTGACAAATGAGCTTGATGCTGATTACGGCGATATACTGTCAATTGAAAGATGCAATTTTGAAGGGTTTGAGAGAGATTATCTTTTTGACAGCAGAACGTGGAATAAGTCGCGTCATATTTATCTTGAGGCAGAAAAAATCGAGGGACTGACCGTCACAAAGACTGATTCTGCAAGATTACGTCGTATTTTGTCGAACTTTCGTGAGCATATGGTATCGGAACTGCGTGTGGAAATGGGCAGCGAAACCGGCGGATTTCTCTCGGGAATGATATTCGGCGAAAAGCAGTATATTGAAAATAACGTCCGCACATCACTTTACAAAACGGGAATCGGTCATATATTGGCGGTTTCGGGACTGCATGTATCAATTATTGCGGCTGTTTTCATGCGGCTGATGAAGTCTGCACGAATAAATAAATATTTTCGGTTTGGCGCGGTAAATTGCCTTTTCGCACTTCTGATAATGCTGACAAATTATCCTGTATCGGCAATACGTGCCGCCCTTATGCTTGATACGATGTATTCGGCGGAGCTTTTCGGACAGCAGAACGATTCGTTTAATTCATTGAGTATCTCGGCATTGGCAATTTCCCTTTGCGACCCTTACGCCGTTTACAGCAGCGGCTTCATACTGTCGCTTTCGGGTACGTTTGGAATTGCGGTTTTTTCGCCGTATATGTCCGAAAAGTTCGATTCGGACACGTTTTTCGGAAAACTCGGAAAAATAGTGTCGGCGGCAGTTTGTACATCGTTGGCGGTAATGCCTGCTTCTGTTTATTATTTTGACGAAACATCGCTTATTGCCCCTCTTGCAAATATTCTGCTTGTTCCACTGTGTACGGCGTCAATGATACTGGGACTTATATTTATTTTAACGGGCGGAATCCTCACTGCGTTTCTCATACCTGCGGAAATGATGCTTTCCGCTGTATTGAAGATTGCCGATATTGCATCATTTGTAGGAGCTTTTCACTTGCCGCATACCTGTAGATATATGCCCGTACTGTTTTTCATATCGGCAGCGCTGACTGTACTTATATATCTTTTTAGCGGAAAGCGGACGGCTGTGGCAGTAACCATTGCAGCGGCAATTGCTTTGAATTTTACGGCTGCTGCGGTTTTCCGGCAGTTCCGGAACGATCGGCTTACCGTTGCGGTTCTTGGCAAATCCGGTCAATGCGCCGCAGTAATATCTAATGACGGCAGAACGGTCGTTGCCGATTTGAGCGGAAACAACAAATCAGCCGCATATGTGAAAAAGTATCTCACGGAAAACGGTTTCGATCGTGTGGATTCGCTTATTCTGAATACGGCGGTTCAGTCGCAGTACGCTGCCTATATTGACGAGCTGAAATATTTTCCGCCGGATAAGGTGTACGTAAGCAAAAATGACGTTATCGGCGGAAAAGCCGAGATCTTCGGTGAAAAGGGCATGTCCGCCCGCATCGGAGATCATGAGCTAGAGCTTAGAGATAACGTACTCACGGTCACTGACGGCGAAACCGAGCTGTTTCTGCTACCGGCGGCTCATGAATACGAGGAAAAAGCTGAAGTAACGATATATTGGGGCAAAGCCAAGTCCGAGAAAAAGCGGGACGGCTGTATATATCTTACGGATATGAACAATTTTGAGATACTATTCGAGACGGACGGAGAGTACAGTATAAGGAGATTATAATGGCTAACGTTAATGCAAAGGAGCTTACAGCAGCTTTGAAGAAAGGCGAATTGAGCCGGATTTACTATATTTTCGGAGCGGACACGGTAGGAGTCTCCGACCTGACGCAGAAAATTATAAAAGCGGCTGTTGGCGGCAGTGAGGAGTTTGCTCTGACAAAGCTTGACGGCAGACGGCTTGATCTTTCGCAATTGGAGGATCTTGCAGGGCAGTTCAACATGATGTCTGATTATAACTGCATTCTTATAAACGATTACAATTGTGAGAAGCCGTATGACGATATGCGTGGAAAGTCTGCCGATGATATAACAAAAAAGCTTCTTGCCGTGTTGAAATACATTCCCTCGCAAACGGTTATTATTTTTAACGTTACAGGCTTTGAGGTCAAGGTTCAGCGTGATTACAGAAGCGGAAAAAATATCATCAAGGATAAAAATAAAAAGTTAGCCGACTTTGCGGCGAAAAACGGTACTCTATGCGAATTGCCCATAAAAACTCCTCAGGAGCTTGCAAAGATAATTTCCACAAAGGTATCGGCAAGGGGCGGTGCGATCTCTTTGGAAAATGCTCGCGAGTTGGCGGAGCTTTGCCTCTGCGACGAGCTGACGATAGGTAACGAGATAGACAAGCTCTGCGCATATGCCAATGGTCGGGAGATAACACGGGAAATGCTTGGCGAACTGGTTCACGAGCGCAGCGATACCACGATATACAATCTCGCCAACGCCGTTGCAGCTTTCAATGCGCGTGCGGCTTATGAAGCGATCGACGAGCTGAATGTTGATAACGATAACAGAGGAGCGGTGTTGTACGCCATTACGTCCGTTTTCATGGACTTATACCGTGCGGCTTGTGCGAAAAGAGCCGGCGTTTCGTTTGAGCAGACGGTTTCGGATTTCAGCTACGGCGGACGTGCTTTTGCAGTTAAGAATGCTTTCAGGGATTGTTCGAGAATGAGTGTTGAAAGGCTCAGAAAATGTATTGTAATTCTCCGTGATACCGCAATGCGGCTTAATTCTTCCGCTTCCGACCCGAGAATCGCCATAGAACAGGCGGTAACTCAGATGATGAGGACGAAAAGATGATAAAAATAAACGAGGCGGTCGTTGTCGAGGGAAAGTACGACAAAATAAAGCTTTCCTCGGTAGTGGACGGAGTAATAATCGTTACAAACGGCTTCGGCATTTTCAAGGACAGGGAGAAACTGGAGCTTATACGGTACTATGCGAAAAAAACGGGTATTGTCATATTGACCGACTCCGACAATGCGGGACGGAAAATACGGGGGTACATCAAGGGCGCTGTAAAAGGCGGAAATATCAAAAATGTCTATATACCCGATATTTTCGGCAAGGAGAAGCGGAAAACGAAGCCGTCTGCGGAGGGCAAGCTCGGCGTTGAGGGAATAGATGTGAAAACGCTCGCCGAAGCCTTTGAGAAAGCAGGGATAAGCTCCGAAGAACGAACAGTTCCAAAGGATATTACAAAGCTTACCCTGTTTGAAATGGGGCTTAGCGGAGGGCAGGAAAGCAGCCGTTTGCGGAAAAGGCTGCAAAAAAGTCTCGGGCTTCCCGAAATGCTGTCGGCAGGTGCGCTTCTTGAGGTGTTGAATACTATGATGACCGCATCTGAGCTGAGAGAGTATACGGCGGCTCTTTTGGAGGAAAATGATGACGTATAGCAGTCTGCTGTTTATATATATATTTCTGCCTGCGGCTTTGGGGGCGTACTGTATAGTTCCTAAAAAGCTGAAAAACGTGGCTCTCTTGCTGGAAAGCATGATATTCTGCGGTTTTATGGGACTTAAAATGCTGCTGTTTATAATGCTTTTCTGTGCAGCGAACTATATCGCCGCACTTTTCATATACAGCATAAGACCGAAGATAAGATGTATTCCTATGGCGGCGGCGATCCTTTTTGACATTGTGATGCTTGTGTCGTTCAGAGCAGAGGATTTTTCTTATCTGCATGGCTTTATGCGCCTTTCGGAGGGGGCGTTCCCTTGGGGCATATCATTATTCACCCTGTCGGCGATAGGTTATCTTATCGACGTTTACAAGGGAAATATAAGAGCTGATAAGAATTTTGTGCGTTTTTCCCTGTACATCATGATGTTTCCGAGAATTATAATGGGACCTGCCGTCAGCTACGATATTTTTGCTGCCGCCCTCAGAAAACGAAGATTCAATATTGCGGAAATAGGCGCAGGTCTGACTCTTTTTATCAAAGGACTTGCCAAAAAAGTCATTCTTGCAGATCAGCTGTATATGCTGTATTCTGCGTCGATGAGCGGCGATTTCGGGAGTACCTCTGCGGCTGCGGCATGGCTTGGGGTAATTTCGTATATGTTCTGCCTGTATTTTACGCTGTCAGGTCTTTCGGATATGGGCGCAGGACTTAGCAGATGTTTTGGCTACCGCTTTCCGAGCAGTTTCAGTTATCCGATCTTCAGTGGAAGAATACGGGTTTTCGCTTCACGCTGGCATATTCAGATAATTCACTGGTTCAGGAAATATATCACCCGTCCGCTTTCCTCAATGACTGACGATCCTCTTTTAAGCAAGCTCGTTTTTGCGGGCGTATGGTCGTTGGCAGGCTTTTGGTACGGATTCAGCTGGGGCGGAGTTTTGTGGGGCGGACTTATGGGAATTGCTATCATGACTGAAAATAAGCTCCGCAAATTTAAGCTCCTGAGATCAAATGGAATATTTTACACTATTCCGGTCATAATGATCTTGTCGGTCTTTTTGGCGTTGGGGGACGTTTCAGACGCTTTCAGATGCCTGTGGACAATGGTCGGCGGAAGCGGTATACTGGCGGATTCCATGACGGCGTATCTGCTGAGATCTTATGCGGTGGCATTGATCGTTGCTGTTTACGCTTCAACTGACCTTTTCAGAAATACGGTCACAAGAGTAAAGAACTCACGGTTAGGGTGGACGCTGTCGGTTCTTACGCCGATAGCTATGCTCGGACTTCTGTGCATATGTACATCCCTTATGGCATACAGCGGATATTCTGAGATGATGATAATAAAACTTTAGTAAAGGCGATGTTGAACAAAAGAGGTGAGACGGCGTGAAAAGAACCGAAAAAATTACTGCGGCTGCGGTCATGACGTTTATAATAGCGTTTTCTGCTGTTACCTTGTTTGGCGGCAGATGCGAAATTCCGAAAACAGGCAAAAACGTTCTCCTTGACGGCGGTTTTTCAGAGGGGATCATGAACTGTACGGCAGAGAATTTTCCGATGAAAAACAAATGGCGTTCAGTAGGAGCAGGGTTAAGCTCAAAGGTCGGAGAACCGATCGTCAACGGAGTGTATATAGCGGACGACCGACTGCTTTCAGTAGGCTCTGCATCTCTTGAGGATATGGATTCGGCGGCTGAATTTGTCAACGATTTTACAGAAAACTATGGCGGCGCGGTTTATTTTGCGGCGATACCCACTTCCACAGGTATATACGGAGACACGCTGCCGTCTTATCTGCTTCCCGTCACAGAAAAGCAGCAGGCTGACCGCTTGTATGAGAAACTTTCGGCGGATATACGTAAAATTGACGCTTATACCATACTTAAAATGCTCAGCGATAATTACATTTACTGCCGAAGCGACACACGCTGGACAAGCTACGGTGCGTACTGCGTTTACAGAACGGTAATTCAAAAGCTTGGCTTTATACCCGTTTCCTATGATAAATACACTATCCGCCACGTTACCGACAGCTATCATGGAAATCTTTACAGCCGCACAAGCTACATGGAGTCAAAGCCCGATATACTCGATATTTATGAGTACGACGACGGAACGTTAATCGAGGAATGCTCAGGCATAGATCGTGACGGAGTAAGACGCCGAATTATACCGTATGATGAATCAAACAGCGGTTATGAGCTGTATCTTGGCGAGCCTATGCCGTTTGTGAAGATACGCACAACAGTCAACAACGATAAAAAGCTGCTTGTAATAGGCGATAAGTCGGCTGACTGCTTTATCCCGTTCCTGACTAAGCATTACAGTGAAATAGCGCTTATTTCAGCTCAGTGTGCCGAGGGGGACATTGAGAAATATGTCGCTTTTGACGATTACGAGCAGACGCTTTTTCTTGTGGGACTTGATTCTGTTGCAGAGGGAATATTGGATAATATAAAGTAATCCAGTGCGAACAAATTGATAAAATTCAGAGGTGAAATATGAAAGCATTGATAACAGGAGCGACATCGGGAATTGGGCTGAGTATAGCCAAAAATCTCAGAAAGAGAGGCTGGGAGCTGATACTTACGGGCAGAAACGAGGAGGTTCTTGAAAAATTACGGAAACGCTTTGGAAACTGCGAGATCATAGCTGCGGATCTTTCCGAGCGTTCGGAAGTTTTTAAGGTTTACGAATTCTGCCGCAACAAGGGTGTGGATATGCTTGTAAATAACGCAGGTTATGGCATTTTCGGAAAATTCTATGAAACCGATCTTGACGACGAGCTTAAAATGATAAACGTTAATATTGCCGCCGTTCATATTCTTATGAAGCTTTTTCTCCGTGATTTCAGAAACCAAAATCACGGCATTATACTCAATGTGGCGTCGTCTGCCGGTTTTCTTACAGGTCCTCTGCTGTCCTCCTATTATGCGTCAAAAAATTATGTTGTAAGGCTGTCGCTTGCGGCGGCTGAGGAGCTGAGGCGTGAAAAATCGGACGTTAGGATAACCGTACTATGTCCGGGACCTGTCGATACGCAGTTCAACAACAGAGCCGGCGTTTCTTTCAGTATGCGTCCCATATCGGCTGAGTATGCGGCGGAATATGCCGTAAGATCGGCATTATCGGGAAAGCTCATAGCTGTTCCGGGACTTACTGTAAGATTGGGGGTCATGGCTGCAAAATATGTTCCTCATAAGCTGCTGGCAAGGCTTGTTTACGGTATGCAGGAAAGGAAAAAGAGCATATGAAAGACGTAAGCTACCGTGTGGCGCTTGGGGGGATAGTTTCTGCTCTGTGTCTGCTCTGCATGTTTTTGGCAGGGATAATGCCCGCATTTTACCTTATTCTGCCAATGGCGGCAGGAATATTGCTGATGCTTATTGCCGAGGAAGTGAGCGTAAGCTGGGCATGGCTGACGTACATATCCGTTAGCCTGCTTTCCATGTTCATTACAGCGGACAAAGAGGCTGCGCTGGTTTTTGTTATGCTTTTCGGTCATTACCCGATAGTCCGCATGTACCTCAGTAAACTGAAACTCAGGGGATTGCGGTTTCTTATCAAGGCGGCGGTGTTTAATATATGTGCCGTGGCGTATTTTTATGTGACCGTATTTTTATTCGGGATCGACCAGATGCTTGATGAAATGAATGACATAGGCAGATACGGCGTCTGGGCGTTTCTCGGTTTGGGCAATCTGATCTTCTTGCTGTACGACTTTAATTTAGAGGCAACTTATACCCTTTACATCAAGAGACTTATGCCGACATTTCTCAGGGGAAAGAGATAGCCGTTTACAGCGGATTCCACGCCTTTGCGGTAAACTGCGGAACATCGCCGATAATAACCGTTTCAGCCAGCAGATAATCAAATTTTACATTGGTATCAAAGCTGTAAAGAGTTGTTGCGGAAACCATATCCGCTGAAATTTCAGCGTAGATCCTGTGTCGCGTTTGATTTATCCCCGCTGAATCGAAGGCGCTTGTGAGTCTGACCTCCGCAGAGCCAACAGGACATATCCGCACTTTGACGGTCGGACCTTTGCCTGCCAAAAGATACGAGCCGCTGAGAGAACCCAAAGATATTTCGGCGTTCGATTCTCCCGAGGCATTTAACTGTCTGTTGATCTCAGCCGTGAGCTCAGCCTGAACACGGTTTATGTTTTCGGACAATGCCTCCACTGCGGACGCATGCCCCGATTCATCGTAAAGCACTGCTGCAAAATCGCTGTATGTATATTCGTTTTCAGCTATATACTGTGATACTACATCGTTTATTATAATGCTTGCCTTTTTCTGCGAGAGCTGTTGAGCCTGTAATTCTGCCGCTGGTCTTACTGCTTTGTCAAGTCGTGCCGTTGACAATATAAGAAGAACAATAATTACTACGAGTATAAATGCGCCTATTATTCCTCGGGCGTTACGTCTCCTTTTTCTGCGCCTTCTCATTTAAGTCACCCCTTTTATTCTGTATATACTGTTTTTTTATTATATTCGTTACAATGAGAAATTGTGTCTTGAATTGCTTTCGGAAATATGTTATAATTACTTTAGAGTTTGTCTTAAGGATATTCAGAACAGAAAAAACGACTTAACGTATAAAAGAAGGAATTTCAATGAAGAATTTGATATTGGGTATCACGGCTCACGTAGATTCGGGAAAAACCACTCTTGCGGAGGCTATGCTGTATAAGACGGGGACAATACGCAAAATAGGTCGTGTTGACTTCGGAAGCTCGTTTCTCGATACAAATCAAATAGAGCGTGATAGGGGGATCACGATATTTGCAGGACAGGCAGAGCTTACTCACGGCGATACACGGTTCACTTTGCTGGACACTCCGGGGCATGTGGACTTTTCTGCCGAAACCGAGCGTACCATGCAGGTCCTTGATTATGCCGTACTTGTAATAAGCGGTACAGACGGCGTGCAGAGCCATACTTCTACACTTTGGAAGCTGCTGATGCGGTACGAAGTGCCAGTGTTTATATTCGTTAATAAAATGGACTTAACAGGAGCGGACAGACTTGCGGTTCTGGATAACATCAGAAAACGTCTTTCCCAGAACTGTACCGATTTTTCAGAATTTGACAAAATTTCGGAAAATGCCGCAGCCTGTGATGAAGAACTTATGGATATTTTTCTGGAGACGGACGATATTCCCGATGACGCACTGATCCGTGCCGTTGCAGAAAGAAGGTTATTCCCGTGTTTTTTTGGTTCTGCACTGAAAATGGAGGGGATCTCCGAGCTGCTTGACGGTCTTGACAGATTTACGGAGCGTAAAGAACCTTCGGAAACATTCGGAGCGAAGGTCTATAAAATTTCCTATGACAGCAAGGGAACTCGTCTTACTCATATGAAAATTTTAGGCGGACAGCTTAAAGTACGTTCGGAGCTTTCATATAAAGCCGCTGACGGCGAAGAAATATCGGAAAAAGTCAGTTCGATCAGATTTTATTCGGGAGAAAAATTCCGGACTGCCGAAATTGCAGGAGCAGGAGAGGTATGCACGGTAACGGGACTTGAAGCAACTTATTCAGGGCAGGGAATAGGCTGTATTCCTAATTCCGAGCGTGTCGTCCTCGAGCCTGTTATGACGTATCAGGTCATATTGCCTGCTGATAAAAATGTTTTTGAAGCGTTGAAAGAGCTTCGGCAGCTTGAAGATGAAGATCCTCAGCTTCACATAGTCTGGAATGAGCAGCTCAGGAAGATACATATACAGCTTATGGGAGCGGTCCAGTTGGAGGTATTGAGCCTTATAATAGCAGAAAGATTCGGATATGAGCCGATTTTCGGCAGCGGAGCGGTCGCCTATAAGGAGACTATCGCCAACGTGGTGGAGGGAGCAGGTCATTACGAGCCGCTGCGTCACTATGCGGAAGTTCATCTTATACTTGAACCTCTGCCAAGGGGCAGCGGACTGGTATTTGATACGATAGTCCATGAGGACGAACTTGACCGCAGTTGGCAGCGGCTTATTCTCACTCATCTGGAGGAAAAGGTTCATATCGGGGCGCTTACGGGGTCGCCGATAACCGATATGAAAATAACTCTTGCGGCAGGTAAAGCTCACTTAAAGCATACCGAGGGGGGAGATTTCCGTCAGGCAACATACCGTGCCGTCCGCCATGGGCTGAGACAGGCTGAGAGCGTTCTTCTTGAACCGTTTTACGACTACGAGCTTGAAATTCCGCAGGAATGCGTTGGTCGTGCCATTGCCGATCTACAGCGTATGTCGGCGGACTTTGAACCTCCCGAAATATCAGGTGATACGGCGGTTATCAGAGGGTGCGCGCCTGTATCGGAGATGAACGATTATGTTTCGGAGGTTATTGGATTTACACGCGGCAGAGGACGGCTGACCTGCGTGAACGGCGGTTTCCGTGAATGCCATAATGCGGAGGAGGTAATAGCTTCAATCGCATACGATGCTGACGGAGATACGGAAAACACCGCAGATTCGGTATTTTGCAGTCACGGTGCAGGTATGAATGTAAACTGGAAGGATGCGGCGGAGCATATGCACCTTCAAAGCTGTCTGCGCTCAGAATCCGAGACAACCGGCGATAGTCGGAAAGTCAGAAAAAACGTCTCTAAAGCCGTTTCCGAGGAGGAGCTTATGGAAATATTCGAGCGAACCTACGGTAAGACGGACAAGGAGCCGAGAAAGGCGTTCAGATCAGCAAAGGTGAAAAGGGATTATTCAAAGCCCGTAACGCTCCCGGATTATGACGGCCCTGACTATTTGCTTGTAGACGGTTACAACATAATTTTTGCTTGGGACGAACTGAAAAAAATTGCCGCTTCCGACCTTGACGCAGCAAGAGCAGAACTTGTTAAAATAATGAGCAATTATCAGGGAGTGTCGGGATATGAAATAATTGTGGTTTTTGACGCATACAGGGTCAAGGGCAAGCGCCGTGAGACTGAAAAACACTTTAATATCAGCGTGGTCTACACAAAAGAGGCGGAAACTGCGGACAGTTATATTGAACGGGTCACTCATGAGCTGTCAAAGAAACACAGGGTTCGCGTTGCAACTTCGGACGGCATCGAGCAGATGATAATATTGGGCAGCGGAGCTATGAGAATGTCGGCTAACGAGCTGAAAAAGCGTGTATCTGAGACAGAAAAGGATCTAAGAGACTTTATGGAAAATCAAAGCCTGCTCACATAATAGACCTCCTCTGAAACTAAGAGCCTGTTTAAAATCTTTTGCCATATGACAAAATCTTTAGTCATACGGCTGCACCTTAGTTTCCGAGGAAAGCTAATATTTTTAATGCAATCTAATGCTGATAGTTGAATCGAAATAGGTGATAGGTTTGGAAATCAGATATATAACAGATGTAGACGATAAGTTTGAAATAAGCCGGATCTATGAGGAGAGCTGGAAGTTTGCGTATAAAGGCATTATTCCTCAGAGCTTCCTCGATAGTATTCCAAATGGAAAATGGTGCGAAAACTTAGAAAAGTCGGATATTCATTCGCTTGTACTGATCGAAAACGGAAAATTCATCGGAACTTCAAGTTTTTGTAAATCAAGATTTCAGCAATTTGAGAACTGCGGCGAAATCGTTTCTATATATTTTTTGCCGGAATACATCGGAAAAGGCTATGGTAAAAAACTGATGAACGCAGTCATTGCGGAACTCGAAAAGTTTGGTTTTCATGATATTTTCCTATGGGTGCTTGAGGATAACAAAAGAGCAAGAGCTTTTTATGAAAAGTTCGGATTTATGCTTGCCGGTCAGGTTTATGAAAATAATATCGGCGGCAGGAAACTGAGGGAAGTATCCTATTTGTATCACATATTCTGACCACGGGGGAAATAAGGAGAGAAAATGAATTACAATATACGAGAAATAAAGAAATCCGAATATGCTGTTTTGGATGATTTTCTGTATGAAGCTATTTTTACCCCGAACGATATTGAACCTCCGCCAAGGTCGATCATTGAAAATGAAGATTTGCAGGTATATGTAAAGGATTTCGGCAAATATCCCGACGACAAATGCCTCGTAGCCGAAGTCGGTAATAAAATAGTCGGAGCTGTCTGGACTCGCATTATGAACGATTACGGTCATGTTGATGATGAAACGCCGTCATTGGCAATTTCACTTTATAAGGAATACCGCGGAAAAGGTATCGGTACGGAACTTCTCAGGCAAATGCTTGATATGCTGAAAAAATGCGGCTGTAAACAGGTATCGCTTTCTGTTCAGAAGGAGAATTATGCGGTCAAGCTTTATGTTCGTGTCGGCTTTAAGGTCGTAAAAGAAAATGATGAGGAATATATTATGGTTTACAGGACAAACGAGGCGCAATAGACGAAAACTGTTTTGAATATTTATAGCAATTATACTTTCCTCTATTGCAAATCCAAATAAAAATGATGAATATCAGCAGCATTGTTTGAATTTGCAATAGAGGGAAGTATATATTCAGCCGAAATTGCCAATGCTTGTTATTGCATTGGATTTCGCAGAAAGGCGGACGTAAAATTGAACCTTCTTCACCTTAAGTATGCTGTTGAAACGGAAAAGGCAGGCTCGATAAACAAGGCTGCGGAAAATCTGTATATCGGTCAGCCTAATCTCAGCCGTGCGATAAAGGAGCTTGAAGCCTCGCTCGGTATAACGATATTTGCGCGTTCCGCAAAGGGAATGGCAGTTACCCCCGAAGGCGAGGAATTTCTCAGAAGTGCGAGAAAAATTTTAGCGGAGATCGACGCCCTTGAATCCATGTACAAAAGCGGAGTTAAGATCAAGCAGAAATTTTCGATTTCTGTCCCTCGCGCGTGTTACATTTCCGAAGCCTTTGCAAGATTTTCAAGATCGCTCGATCGGGAAAGCCCTGCCGAATTGTTCTACAACGAAACAAATACCATGAACGTTATAAAAAATATCCTTGAAAATGATTACAAGCTTGGAATTATCAGATATGCCGAGGATCACGATATGTATTTCAGAGAAATGCTGAATGGAAAGAACATCGTTCATGAGCTTGTTGCGGAGTTTTCATACGTCCTGATAATGAGTGAGAAGCATCCTCTTGCGGAATACGAGGACATACGCTATGAGGATCTGAAACCGTATATAGAGATTTCTCACGCAGACCCGTTCATATCGCCTATGCCCGCTTGTGATGTGAAAAAACCAGAGCTTCCCGATGATATAGACAAAAAAATATTTATCTTTGAACGGGCAAGTCAGTTTGACCTGCTTTCCGAAAATACCGATACATTTATGTGGGTGTCTCTTGCGTCACAGGAGCTTCTTGAAAGGTACGGTCTGGTTCTGAAAAAATGCTCGGACAACCGCCGCATTTACAAGGATGTTCTTATTTATCGTAAGGATTATCATCTCACAGACCTCGACAGATGTTTTATCACGGAGCTTTGCAGATCAAAAAGGCAGTATATTCCCAATTAACTAAAAGCGTCGCCGCATATTTCCGCATTTACCTCAGATAATAAATAAGGTGAGCGGGTATATCATAAAATACATTACTCATATATCAAAGAAGCAATTCCCAAAGTATAAAAGGTGTGTTATAATTTTAACAAGGATGGACTTTACGTAATAATTATACGGAGGAAATAAAATGGAAACGAAAAAGTATGAGATCGTTGACGGCGTTGAAAAGCTTGAAGCTGCAATTGAGCGTATAAGAAAGGCACAGCAGATCTTTTCCGCCTATACTCAGGAGCAGGTCGATAAAATTTTTCTTGCTGCCGCTTCTGCTGCGAACAAGCAGCGCATTCCTTTGGCAAAGCTTGCCGTTGAGGAGACAGGAATGGGTATCGTTGAGGATAAGGTGATAAAGAATCACTACGCCTCAGAGTACATTTACAATGCCTATAAAAATGTAAAAACCTGCGGCGTTATCGAGGAAAACAAGTCTTACGGAATAAAAAAGGTCGCAGACCCGATAGGCGTAATTGCCGCTGTTATACCCACTACAAATCCTACGTCAACGGCTATATTTAAGACACTCCTTGCTCTTAAAACACGAAACGGAATTATTATCAGTCCCCACCCGAGAGCGAAAAAATCTACAATTGAAGCCGCAAAGGTCGTCCTTGAAGCTGCTGTCGAGGCAGGCGCGCCCGAAGGCATTATCGGCTGGATAGACGTTCCGAGTCTCGAAATGACTAATCTCGTAATGAAGGAAGCCGACATTATCCTTGCAACGGGCGGTCCGGGAATGGTTAAGGCTGCCTATTCAAGCGGTAAGCCGGCTCTCGGCGTAGGCGCTGGAAATACTCCTGCAATTATCGACGAAACAGCCGACGTTATCCTTGCGGTAAATTCCATTATCCATTCCAAGACATTTGATAACGGAATGATCTGCGCTTCCGAGCAGTCGGTTATAGTACATGAGAAGATCTATGATGCGGTCAAAAACGAATTTTCCGCACGGGGATGTTATTTCCTCGATCCCGAGGAGACTGAAAAGGTTCGCAAAACTATCCTGATTAACGGTGCGCTGAATGCTAAAATAGTCGGTCAGACGGCTCATACCATTGCAAAGCTTGCAGGCGTAAGCGTTCCCGAGGGTACAAAAATTCTCATAGGCGAAGTTGAAAGTACGGATATTTCTGAGGAATTTGCTCATGAAAAGCTTTCTCCCGTACTTGCTATGTATAAAGCAAAGGATATCGAGGACGCTTTCGGCAAGGCTGAGCAGCTTATTGCAGACGGCGGTTACGGTCATACTTCTTCAATTTATCTCAATGCGGCAACGGAGAACGATAAGCTCAATGAGTTCGCCGCACGCATGAAAACATGCCGTATACTGGTGAATACTCCCTCCTCGCAGGGCGGTATCGGCGATATTTATAACTTTATGCTTGCTCCGTCCCTCACTCTCGGGTGCGGTTCATGGGGAGGAAATTCCGTCAGTGAAAACGTCGGTGTAAAGCATCTTATAAATGTCAAGACTGTTGCGGAGAGGAGAGAAAATATGCTGTGGTTCAGAGCGCCCGAAAAGATATATTTAAAGCGAGGCTGTCTGCCTTTGGCTCTTGACGAGCTGAAAAATGTCATGGGCAGGAAAAAGGCGTTTATCGTTACCGACAGTTTCCTTTCCAAAAACGGTTATACCAAGCCTATTACCGATAAGCTGAACGAATTGGGCATACGTTACGCAGAGTTTTCTGACGTTGAACCCGATCCGACTCTTGCAAGCGCAAAGGCAGGAGCAGACCTGATGAAGTCATTTGAACCTGACTGCATCATCGCATTGGGCGGCGGCTCGGCTATGGACGCCGCAAAGATAATGTGGGTTCTTTACGAGCATCCCGAGGTTGACTTTATGGATATGGCTATGCGCTTTATGGATATACGCAAGCGTGTATACACATTCCCGAAAATGGGAGAAAAAGCGTACTTTATCGCTATCCCAACATCGGCTGGAACAGGCTCGGAGGTAACTCCATTTGCCGTTATTACAGATGAAAAAAGCGGTATCAAGTATCCTCTTGCCGACTATGAATTACTTCCGAATATGGCTGTTATCGACACTGATTTCCACATGAGCGCACCTAAGGGACTTACTGCCGCTTCCGGAATAGACGCTGTAACTCATGCTCTTGAAGCATACGCTTCCATGCTTGCTACGGACTATACCGACGGACTTGCGCTTCGTGCGTTAAAGGTTATTTTTGAATATCTTCCCCGTGCATATGACAACGGTCGGGAGGACGCCGAAGCCCGTGAGAAAATGGCAAATGCAGCGACTATGGCAGGCATGGCTTTCGCTAACGCATTTCTGGGCGTATGCCACTCAATGGCGCATAAATTAGGCGCATTCCACCATCTTCCCCACGGCGTTGCAAATGCGCTTATGATCGAGGAGGTACTGAGGTTCAATGCAAGCGAAGCTCCCGTTAAAATGGGTACTTTTTCTCAGTACGGTCATCCTCATACCCTTGCACGATATGCGGAGATAGCCGATTATCTGGGAGTTGACGGCAGGAACGACAATGAAAAGTTAGAGGGACTTATCGCTAAGATAAACGAACTCAAGGAGCGTGTGGGAATTAAAAAGTCTATCAGAGAGTACAATATTGATGAGAAGGACTTCCTCGAACGTCTGGACGAAATGACCGAGCAGGCATTCGACGACCAGTGTACAGGAGCAAATCCACGCTATCCTCTTATGAGCGAGATCAGGCAGATGTATCTTAACGCATACTACGGCGGAAAGCATTTTACCGAGACTGAAATGCCGGATAATGCTTCGGAGCTTAAGAGCGTCGATTCGGACAGCGTAAAGCAGACTTATGTAAAGTCGCACAGAAAGTAAGGAGGTCAGAGTATGAATCTTGAAAGAGTTATCGCGGTAAGAAATGCCAAGACCGTGTACCGCGACGGAAATCGGTGCATTAAAATTTTCGATTCGGATTATTCAAAGGCGGATGTTCTGAACGAGGCTCTCAATCAGGCTCGTGTTGAAGAAACAGGTCTGAATATCCCGAGAATAATCGAAGTAACTATGATAGACGGCAAGTGGGCTATAGTTTCGGATTATATCAAAGGACAGACTCTTGACAGGCTTATGGCTGAAAATCCCGATAAAAAGGACGAGTATCTTGAAATGTTCACGGAACTCCAGCTTGAAGTACAGTCCAAGACCTGTCCCATGCTCAACAAGCTGAAAGACAAAATGAACCGTAAAATCTCACAGGCAGAGCTTGACGCCACAACGCGCTACGACCTGCATACCCGGCTTGAGGGTATGTCGAAGCACAACAAGCTGTGTCATGGCGATTTCAATCCCTCCAATATCATTATTGATGAGAACGGAACGCCGTATATTCTTGACTGGTCACATGCAACTCAGGGAAACGCCTCCGCAGACGCTGCAAGGACGTATCTGCTTTTTTGGCTCATCGGCGACATTGACTCCGCCGAAAAGTATTTGTACCTTTTCTGCGACAAAAGCGGAACGCCTCGCGCCTACGTGCAGAAGTGGCTGCCTATCGTTGCGGCTTCACAGTCCGTCAAGGGTAACGAAAAGGAACGTGAATTTCTGCTCTCATGGGTAGACGTTGTTGACTATGAATAAAAACGGAGGTTTTATTTATGAAAGTAACAGTATGTATAGGCAGTTCATGCCACCTGAAAGGCTCTCGTCAGGTGGTGGAGCAGCTCCAGCACCAGATCAGTATGAATGATCTGAAGGATTCCGTAGAGCTTGGCGGTACGTTCTGCATGGGCAAATGTCAGCAGGGCGTATGCGTTACCGTAGACGATAAATGCTTCTCGGTAACGCCCGAGACCGTCAGCGAATTTTTCAGAACCGAAATTCTCGAAAAGCTTACATAAGGGAGTGCGCAAGATGTCAGACTACCTGAAACTTAAAAAATCCAACTGTAAAAACTGTTATAAATGTATCCGTCATTGTCCCGTTAAATCAATTCGTTTTTCGGGGAATCAGGCTCATATCATCGGAGACGAGTGTATTCTCTGCGGACAATGCTTTGTGGTATGTCCCCAGAATGCCAAGGAAATAGTGGACGATACTGAAAAGGTAAAGGTTCTCATGCAGAATGGCCCTGTTGTGGTCAGTCTTGCGCCGTCCTTTGCGGCTAATTACAACGGCGTCGGTATCGGCGCAATGACCGAGGCTCTGAAACAGTTGGGATTCCTTGCGGTTGAAGAAACTGCGATAGGCGCAACTATGGTCAAAACAGAATACGATCGCATGATCAATGAAGAAAGCCGTGATGTGGTCATTTCTTCATGCTGTCATTCCGTAAATCTGCTCATTCAGAAATATTTCCCAACGGCTCTGCAATATCTTGCGGACGTTATGTCGCCCATGCAGGCTCATTGTTCCGACCTGAAAAAACGCTATCCCGCGGCAAAAACGGTGTTTATCGGACCGTGCGTTTCCAAAAAGGACGAGGCTGGCAGATATAAGGGGATAGTTGACGCTGTATTGACCTTCGAGGAGCTTTCCGCATGGCTGAAAGCCGAAAATATCGAGCTGAAAGAAGTTCCCGACAGCGAGGAGAAAAGCCGTGCGAGATTTTTCCCCACAACAGGCGGAATCCTCAAAACCATGGCATGTAATAATCCGAAATATACATATATGGCTGTAGACGGTGTGGAGAACTGTATTGCCGCACTGAAAGAGATCGAGTGCGGTAATATCAAAAACTGCTTCATAGAAATGTCAGCCTGCGTAGGAAGCTGCGTGGGCGGTCCTGTTATGGAAAAGCGTCATCGTTCGCCTGTACGCGACTATTCCGCAATTGCGAAGTTTGCGGGAGATCTGGATTTTGATGTGGATATGCCCGAGCCTGATGAGATCAGAAAGCCCTTTGAAATTATAAACCGCAATATCCAGCAGCCCTCCGAGAGCGAGATAGCCGCTATTCTCCGTCAGATGGGAAAGATAAAGCAGTCTGACGAGCTGAACTGCGGTTCATGCGGCTACAATACCTGCCGTGAAAAAGCGATCGCTATATATCAGGGCAAGGCGGAGATCTCGATGTGTCTGCCTTTCCTGAAAGACAAAGCCGAGAGCTTTTCGGACAACGTGGTGAACAATACTCCCAACGGACTTATTGTGCTTAACGAGAGCCTTGAAGTTCAGCAGATAAACAATGCCGCAAGAAAGATCATGAATATCCGCTATGCTTCCGATGTTCTCGGAGAACAGGTCATCCGTATCCTTGACCCTGCCGTTTTCTTAGAAGTTCTCAACGGCGGAAAGGATGTGCGTGATCGGCGTATCTATCTTGCGGAGTACAAAAAATACGTTGAACAGTCTGTTATATACGATAAGGAATATCACCTGCTTATCTGCATTATGAGCGATGTTACCGATGAGGAAACAGAGCGTGAAAAGAAAGAAAATATCAGCCGTCAGACTGTTGAGATCGCTGATAAGGTCGTAGACAAGCAGATGCGAATTGTTCAGGAAATAGCGTCGCTTCTGGGTGAAACTGCGGCTGAAACGAAGATCGCGCTTTCCAAATTAAAGGAGAGTATCGCCGATGAATAATCTTTGTACAGATATAGGCTGGAAAAGCATAAATCATGCAGGAGAACAGTTGTGCGGCGATCATGTTGACATTGTTGAGCAGGATGAAAATTCTTCCGTAATTGTGCTTGCCGACGGTCTGGGAAGCGGCGTTAAGGCAAGTATACTGTCCACTCTGACGTCGAAAATAATCTCGACCATGATGGCGAACGGTCTGTCAATTGAGGATTGCGTGGAAACTATTGCCGCAACGCTGCCGATATGCTCGGTTCGGGGAGTTGCTTATTCAACGTTCACCATAATTCATCTCATAAACAACGAAACGGCAGAGCTTATCCAGTATGACAATCCCATGGCAATACTTATCCGCGACGGCAAAAATTACGATTACAACGCAACGGAAATGCACATCGGCGGCAAGAAGATATTCCGTTCGTCTATCAAGCTTCAGGAGGGCGATGTTTTCGTTGCCATGAGCGACGGCTGTCCTCATGCAGGGATAGGAATAGGATACAATTTCGGCTGGCAGAGGGACGATATAATCACGTATATGGAGGCTCTTACAAATGCGGGATATACGGCAAAAACGCTGTCAACGTACCTCGTTGACGAGGTAAACGATCTTTACGGCGGACAGCCGGGGGACGACGCTACAGCCTGTGTGGTCAAGGTACGCAGACGTGAGCCTATGAACATACTTTTCGGTCCTCCGTCAAATCGTGACGACTGCGGACGCATGATGTCGCTGTTTTTCTCCAAAGAGGGCAAGCATATCATATGCGGCGGAACGACTTCAACGATCGCCGCAAAATATCTCCGCCGTCCTCTCAGAGCAAGTATTGAGTACGAAAAATCGGACGTTCCTCCAATTGCAAAGATAGAGGGAGTAGACCTTGTTACGGAGGGCGTTATTACCGTGAACAAAGTGCTTTCATATGCGGAGGATTACCTCAGCGGAAATGAGCTTTATGAGGAATGGAGCCGCCGCAGAGACGGCGCTTCGCTTATATGTCAGCTTCTTTTCGAGGAGGCTACGGACATTAATTTTTATGTTGGCAGAGCCATGAATCCGGCTCATCAGAATCCTGATCTTCCCATAAATTTCAGCATCAAGATGAAGCTCGTTGAGGAGCTTTCACGCTGTCTGAAGCAAATGGGAAAGCGCATTAAAGTCAGCTATTTCTAAGGAGACATATATGAGAAAATTCGATACAAAAATACAGCACTTGAAATACAAGGTACTCCGCGAGGTGGCTCGTCAGGCATGGAACGATACGCTGTATGATAATCTGCTTGATATTCCGAAATTGATAGTTCCGGGAAAAGTTCCGACAATGCGCTGCTGCGTCTATAAGGAACGTGCGATCGTGTCTGAGCGCGTTAAGCTGGCAATGGGAGGAAACAAAGAGAATCCCAACGTGATAGAGGTTATTGACATTGCCTGCGACGAATGTCCTGTCGGCGGCTATGAGGTGACCAATGCCTGCCGTGGATGCCTTGCGCACCGCTGCGAGGACGTATGCCGATTCGGCGCTATTACCTTTGATCGTGACCATGCTGCTCATATTGATAAATCCAAGTGCAGGGAATGCGGTCAATGCGCTAAGGTATGTCCGTATACGGCTATTGTGAGCCGTAAGCGTCCTTGTCAGAACGCATGTAAAGTCAAGGCTATATCCATGAATGAGAATAAGGCGGCAACTATTGACAACGACAAGTGTATTTCATGCGGAGCCTGCGTATACCAGTGTCCTTTTGGAGCTATCATGGATAAATCCTTTATGCTTAACGCTGTTGATCTTTTGAAAAAGAGCAGCGAAGGAAGAAATTACAAGTTATACGCAGTGGTTGCGCCGTCAATATCAAGTCAGTTTACTTATGCAAAGCTCGGTCAGGTGATAACGGGCATTAAAGAGCTTGGATTCCACACGGTCGTGGAAGCGGCGCTCGGCGCCGATATGGTAGCTTTGGCGGAATCAAAAGAGCTTGCGGAAAAGGGCTTTCTCACAAGCTCGTGCTGTCCGGCTTTCGTTGAATATATACACAAGTCGTTTCTCGAGTTAGAGCCGTTTGTTTCGCATAATTTATCTCCTATGGCGGCAATTGCAAAATACATAAAGGAAACCGATGAAAACGCTAAGGTCATTTTTATCGGACCGTGTACAGCTAAAAAGGCGGAGGTTCAAAAGGAATCAGTTAAGCCGTATGTGGATGCGGCTCTGACATTCGAGGAATTGCAGGCGCTTTTTGACAGCCGTGACATTGATATAACGACTCTTGAACAGGGAGTTCTTGACAACGCTTCGTATTTCGGACGGATTTTCGCACGCTGCGGAGGTCTTTCCGACGCAGTAGCCGAGGGACTGAAGGAACAAGGACTTGACAGCTTTGAGCTGAAATCCTGTTCCTGTGACGGGATCGAAGCCTGCCGTACTGCGCTTATAAAAAAATCCAAAAATCTTCTTGATGCGAACTTTATCGAGGGTATGGCGTGTTCGGGCGGATGTATCGGCGGCGCCGGATGTCTCACTCACGGAGCTAAAAGCAAATCCGATGTTGACAAATATGGTAACGAGGCAATGGAGAAAAATATCTCCGATGCCGTTTCGGTACTTAAATAGTAAAAAAGGGACGGTTATGTATTTAACAGTCCCTTTTTTACTGTAATGAATACAATTGTTTAAGTTACTGATTAATGTAATGATAATTCACGGAAATCAATTTTGAGATTTACAGTCAACTTAGACAGCAGATGTTGTTACACTGTAATTTCTGCTAAAGAGAGATTCTTTGAACCAATGTCGTAACATTCTGCTCCATTTGGGGCAGAATGTTACGAAAACTGAGATTCCAAAGGGGTCACCCCTTTGGCAGGGGGTGCAGGGGGACGGCGTCCCCCTGCGTAAGTTTACTGTAAAAACTTTAAAAATTGTTTTTTCATGCGATAATTTAAAAGCGCTTGCAAATCACGGTAAAATATGTTATAATAACATATATTATTAATTGGGAGTGTAATTATGGATCTAAAAGAAACGGTTTTTGCCCTGTCTGAGGCATGCGGAGCTTCGGGCAGCGAGACGGCTGCGGCAGAGCTTGCGCTCGGAATGCTGAGAAATTATTGTCCCGAAGCTGAGCTATGTAACGGAAACGTTATCGGAAAATTCGGCATACACAAGGACGGTCTGCCGAATCTTGTTCTTGACGCGCACATTGATCAGATAGGTATGATCGTTACATATATAACAGACGACGGCTTTATAAAAGTCGGAAATTTAGGCGGTATCGACCGTCGGCTGCTGCCGGCACAGCAGGTCGTGATTCATGGAAATAGGGAGATAAGGGGCGTTATCTGTTCAGTTCCGCCTCATCTTTCAAAGGGGGAAAGCAAGGTTCTGTCCTTTGATGATATTGCGATAGATACGGGATTTACAAAGTCCGAGGCAGAAAAAATCGTTTCTCTCGGTGACAGCGTGACCTTTGACGTTAAATGCCGCTCGCTTCTCGGCGAACGCATTACAGGCGGCGCATTGGACGACCGCTCGGGCATTGCTGCGATCCTGTACGCTCTGGAGCTTCTTAAAAACCGGGAGACTGCATACAATGTTACTGTCGTCTTTTCAACTCAGGAGGAGCTTGGAGAACGAGGGGCAAAGCTCGGCGCATACAGTCTTGCTCCTGATATTGCAATAGCGGTCGACGTAAGCTTTGCCTATGCAGAGGGAGAGGACGAAAAAAAGTGCGGCTATCTCGGAAAAGGTGCGATGATAGGCATTTCCCCGTGTCTGTCGGGAGAGATTTCGGCTGGACTTATAAATGCAGCTCGATCTGCGGGACTGCCGTATCAGCTTGAAGTTATGAACGGTCTGACTTCCACAAATGCCGACCAATACTCCGTATCACGCAGCGGAGCTAAGGTGTGTACTTTGTCTGTTCCGCTGAGAAATATGCACACTCCCGTTGAGGTGATCGACCTTTCGGACGTGCGCAATACGGCGGAAATACTTGCTGAATTTATCGGGAGGAAGCCGGAATGAAAAAGTTGTTAAAAGAATTATGTCTCGTAAACGGCACTTCGGGAGATGAAGCCGCCGTTCGTGAAGCGATAACGGAAAAAATAAAGGATCACTGCGAATATAATGTAGACGCTCTTGGAAACCTTATCTGTTTTTGCAGGGGAAAGAAGTCATCGGGCAAAAAGGTAATGGTAGCTGCCCATATGGACGAGGTAGGCTTTATAGTGACCTATATCCGTGATGACGGCACGCTTTGTTTTGGAGAAGTCGGCGGCGTTGATGCGTCTGTCGTTATCGGCAGACAGGTGACGGTCGGCAGAAACGGAATAAGCGGCGTTATAGGTTCAACAGCCGTTCATAATCTTTCAAAGGAGGAGCGTGAAGCTCCGCCTAAGATAGAAAGTCTGTATATTGACATCGGAGCGGCTTCAAAGGAAGAAGCTGAGCAATATGTAGATCTCGGAGACTGTGTTTATTTTGATTCCGATTTTACGGAGTTGGGCGGAAACTGCCTGAAAGCCAAGGCGATAGACGACCGTGCCGGCTGTGCGGTTATGATAGAGCTTATCCGCCACGGCGTTGAGTACGATACGTATTTTGTGTTCAACGTACAGGAGGAAATAGGTCTGAGAGGAGCAAGAGCGTCGGCATATTCGGTTGCACCTGACTTTGCGGTAGTTCTCGAAGCCACTACAGCGTCCGATATTGACGGTGTAAGCGGTGCAAAAAAAGTCTGCTCCCTCGGAAACGGACCAGTGGTCGGATTTATGGACAGAAGCGCCGTTTACGATAAGGAACTTTACCGTTTAGCGTTCGATACTGCGGAGGAACTCGGCGTTCCCTGTCAGACCAAAACAATGATAGCAGGCGGAAACGACAGCGGCGTGATACATCTCAGCCGTGACGGAGTGCGTACCATAGCCATTTCCGTACCCTGCCGATATATTCACAGTCCCTCATGCACAGCAAATGCTGCGGACTTGGAGAACATTCTTTTACTTGCAGGCGAGCTTGTCAAAAGGGTGCATGAGCTATGATAAAAATTATCCAAAGCGAAGGCGAGCTGAACCGTGAGCTTCTGCTCAAAACCCTTTCCGGACGGAAGATGCTTGCCTACATGAAGGCTTACGGAGCAGGCTACGATTTTTGCCGCTTTTATAAGATAACGGACGAATCGGGGGAGGGGTTCATGTTTATCATCAACTCCACCCTTATAATCTGCGGTGACGGCTGCCTTGAAGCTACTGACGAGCTGCGCTTTTTTATAGGTATGAATCTGCCGTTCCGTGTAGAGGGGGACAGCCATATTCTGCGTAATATAGGGCTGGAAGAACATTATCAGACGCTTAACAGAACGATTTTCGAGCTTGTTCCAGATGAAAGCTGCGCAAGCTTCATTGAGGAATATGTTGACTTTGACCCCAGTCTCCCCGAGGTGTATAAGATATTAAGCGAAGGGTTTCCGAATATTGCGGATTTTTCCCTGTGGTACACCGATACGTCGCATCGCTGCCGACACGGTATAAGCAGAGTATTCACATATCGTGACTGTACGACAGCTTCGGTCATTTTCGATATTGACAATTCAGTCCTTATCGGTCAGGTGGCGACTAAGCTATCATGCCGTGGGAGCGGCTATGCACGACAGTTTTTGAAATGGCTCGCATATTTTTTTAATAATCTCGGAAAACGGGCGTTTCTTTTGGCGCTCGATATTCGTGTGGGATTTTATCGTGAGATAGGTTTTAAGGAAATAGAAAGGGAGATAGTTCTCGAACGCCGGGATGTTGAAAAAGAAAGTTTAAGCAAAGGGAAATTGCAGAATTGAAAGGATAGGAATATGAATATAGATGGAATTTACAATTTCAATGAAAAATTGCTGAAGATCGCCGAGCAGGCGGAAAAGGAATGCTCCTCGGCATTCGGCAGAATAGAGCGGAATGCGGAATACTGCGGAGCAAAGGTACTGAAAGCCTTTTCCGATAATCGTATAAGCGAGCCGTGTTTTTACGGTTCAACGGGTTACGGCTACGGGGATATAGGCAGAGAAGCTATTGATAAGGTTTTCGCACAGGTACTTGGCGCTGAGGACGCTCTTGTCCGCTTCAACTTTGTGTCGGGAACTCACGCTCTTTCTACAGCGCTTTTCGGCGTCCTCAGAACAGGCGACAAAATGGCTTCCATTACAGGCAAGCCTTATGATACTCTTGAAGAAGTCATCGGCATTGCCGGAGAGAAGGGAAAGGGTTCTCTTATGGATTACGGCGTTGAGTACGCTCAGGTCGATCTTTCAGAGGACGGCTCTCCCGATCTTGACAGGATAACCGAAGCCGCAAAGGGCGCAAGGGTGGTATATATACAGCGTTCAAGGGGATACTCTCTTAGACGTGCATTTACGGTCAATGACATAGAGCAGATGGTCAAGGCTGTAAAAAAGGGAGATCCCGACGCGATAATCATGGTTGACAACTGTTACGGCGAATTTGTGGAGTCCTGTGAACCTACCGCTGTCGGCGCTGACATTATAGTCGGCTCTCTTATAAAAAATGCAGGCGGCGGAATTGCCCGTACAGGCGGATATATTGCAGGACGTGCCGACCTTGTGGAGCTTTGCTCTTATCGTCTGACATGCGTTGGAATGGGCAAGGAGGTCGGCTGTACTCTCGGCATGAACCGTGAAATGCTTCTCGGACTTTTCTTTGCGCCTGATGTTGTAGCAGCAGCTTTAAAGACAGCCGCTTTTGCAAGCGAAGTTTTCAGCCTTTTGGGATTCAGATGTTCCCCGAAAAAGGATGAACCGAGAGGAGACATAATTACTGCGATAGAGCTTGGCGATGAAGAAAAACTTTGCGCATTCTGCCGCGGTATACAAAAGGGAGCGCCGATAGATTCATTTGTCGCTCCCGAGCCTTGGGATATGCCCGGCTACACAAGCAAGGTCATTATGGCGGCAGGAGCGTTCACGATGGGGGCGTCTATAGAGCTTTCTGCCGACGCTCCTATCCGTGAGCCTTATGCGGTATGGATGCAGGGAGGCATTACTTTTACAAGCGGAAAGCTCGGCGTACTACTTGCTGCTCAGGAGATGTTTGATTTGGGAATGCTAAAATAAGATTACGGAATGATTACTAAAAGATTACAAAATAGATACAAATAGTCCCGAATAGTATCATATTTGCTTTTTTGGTTGACTTTCATGTAAATTTCTGATACAATTAAATATGAATGCAAATCTATTCGATACTATTACAGGTCGCGTAATATCTGACGGCGAGTATAACGGCAGCGTTTCCGTCTGTCGCATGATTTGTAATAGCTTTTAACGTGCATTTGATCTATATTTGAAATGTCAAGATGAAAAGAGACAGGTACATAAAACTCTGCCCTTTGAATTATTGACTCTAAACTTCTAAAAGGAGGAGCTGCTTTGGGAGAACGTAGATTCTGTTACAGATGTATGGAAAAGTACGATTCGGATCAGCATATCTGCCCTTACTGCGGATTTGATGAAACCACTCCGCACAATGCGAATTATATCACTCCCGGAACTGTGCTTCGGGACAGATACCTCGTTGGCGTACTTCTTGAATGCAACGGAGAGGGAGCTGCCTATATAGGACACGATCTTTCGACAGACTGCAAAGTCATGCTCAGAGAGTATATGCCTGTAAATTTCTGCACACGTGTGAAAAATAAGGCGACTATCAGCGTCAATTACAACAATCTTGCCAAGTATAAGGCGTTTATGGCGGAATATACCGAGCTTAACAAATCCCTTGCAAGACTCAGGAACAATTCCAATATCGAGCAGGTGCTTGATATGTTTGCGGATAATAACACTACTTATACGGTTTTTGAGTATATCGAGGGACAGAAAATGCTCGATTACCTCAAAGATAATGCGGGCGAACTGAGCTGGGAGCAGGTTTCAAGGCTGTTTCCGCCGCTGTTTACGACTATCGGCATACTTCACAATACAGGAATTATCCATCGTGCGATAAGTCCAGAGACTATTTTTATCAACAGCAGGGGAGAGCTTAAGCTTTCGGGCTTCTGCGTGTCTGCCGCAAGAACCGTGGGCGCAGGACTTGAACACGAGCTTTTCAAGGGCTATGCGGCTCCCGAGCAATATTCCGCAAGCAGCAGCAGCCGACAGGGAACATGGACTGACGTTTACGGAGTTTGCGCCGTGCTTTACCGTGCGCTTACAGGCTGTATGCCCGTAGATTCTCTGAGCCGTCTTAAGCATGACGACCTTTGCGAGCCAGCAATGCTGAATCCCTCCATTCCACAGCATGTCTCAAAGGCTATTATGGAGGGTATGGAGCTTTCGGGCAGCGACCGTATACAGACTATCACGGAGCTTGTTACACGTCTTTTTGAACAGCCTGCGGCTCCGCTTAAACCCGTTGCCGATCCTGTACCGATTCCGCCGCAGGTACCGTATTCCGAGCCTGCCGCCGAACCCGATATGTATGAAGCTCCGTATGAGCCTCAGCAGGGCTATTATGATGACAGAGCGAACTACCCTCCGCCTGTGAAAGAGCGATATTACCGCGAGCCTGACGACGATGACGATTACAGCGTTGAAAAGGTCAATATGGTGGACAGACTGAAAGTACCGGTTATTATAGGAATACTTCTTTTGGCGATACTGCTTATTATAGTGGTATTTCTTATGCCGGTGTTCATGCCGTCCGAGCAGGGCGATGAATCGTCTGTGTCAAGGCGAAGTTCATCTTCGGAGGAGGTCACGGAGGCTTCCGAGGATTCCGACGAGCCGAAGCCTGATACCGAAATGCCCGATCTTGTAGGAAAATTCTTCAGCCTTTCAGAGGATAAATACAAAGATTACTTCCGGTTTGAAGCAGAATATGTATACGACAATGAACATGAAGCGGATATGATACTTGAACAGGACATTGAAGCGGGTACTCTTGTACCTCAGGGCAAGCTTGTCAAGCTGAAAGTAAGCAAGGGCAAGGAGGGCGCGGATATACCTCCATACAGCGGACTTACCGTTTCTCAGTATGAAAATGCGCTCAAAGAAGCTGGTATCTCCAACTACTCGCTGATCGAATCTGCAAGCACATTTGGTACTCCCGACAGCGTTACTCAGCTTCAGGTTGACGGAAAACAGGTCAATCCCGGAGAGTATTTCAGCAATAAGGAAGGAAAGAAGCTGATAATTTATTATCTGCCGAAGGATGCCGAAGTTTCTCAGCAGCCCACTCAGGCAGCTACCTCAGCTCCGACAGCCGCTCCTGCTACGGAAGCGCCGACGGCCGCTCCGAAGCCTACCGATCCGCCTGTAATTCCCACAGATCCGCCTCCTGTACCGACAGATCCTCCTGTTGTAGAGCCTCAGACAGATCCGAATCAGGGCGAATACGGACATGAGGGCGAGATCGGTTCATGGTAAAAATAACCTTATGATCATAACTGCTGCACAGCGTTAAACGGTGCGGCAGTTTTTTTTTAACGGTTTGTCAAAGCGACAAAAAACGCCTGTAAATTGTGGTATAATCAATATACTATCAATTGGACGGGTGATAAAAATGATAAAGAAAATTTTAGGCGGCAAGGCGTTTGCTGCTGCGGCAGGATTTCTTTTTTCTTTCGGAGGAGGATTTGCCTTTTCGGGAACGACTATTGCAGGGGTTGCCTCATTTGCTGATATTTCACTTGCAGGAGCGTTAAGTCTGCCTTTTTCAATAGCTGTTTTCATGGGAGCGGTAATACGCTGCGTTCTTACCGATTCCGTTGGAAAATGTATCGTAAAATTGGGAGCGATGTCTGTCATAGTTATCGGAAAAATGTTTTCAAAAAGGCTCAGTCTGCCGATAGGGAGCGGTATTATTACGGCAATATCCGTATTGCTTTCGGGTGCGGCAGTGTCGGGACTTATCGGAGAGTTTCCCGAAAAACTGCTTTTTTATGGTCTATATGGCATAATATCGGGATTTACAGCGTTTTCGGCGGCAGAGCTGTTTGATGGATTTTCTAAAAAAAGAGTCATCGACATCAGCGGTTCGGGAGGCTGCCTGTGGGGTGTGGTCTATATCGTTTTTTCGGCGTCGCTGTGTGCGATAGACGTTCCTGCGGTTGATGTCGGACTTGTTGTTATCTCGGCTGTAACCGCGCTGGCAGCGTACTTTTATCGGAGCTTGGGCGGCGTGGTCTGCGGAGCTTTGGGGGCAAGCGGAGCGTTTCTTGCTTCGGCACACATTGGAACGGCCGCCGCCGTTCTGCCTGTTGCAGGACTTCTTACCGGCTTTATCGGAAGGGGGAGGATATTTCTTTCCGCCGTATTTTTTGCTCTTTCCTGCTTTATGTTCAGTGTGCTTATCGGAGAAGCGGCGTCTCCCGAGCTAACTTTGAGCATTGTCTGCGGAGGGGCGCTGTTTGTCATAGCAGCTCCACATTATTCGGAAAAATGGCTCGCTGTTTCGGGTGAAGCTCCTAAAAATTCAATTGACGTAAACGCAGTAAGACAAAATTTTCTTTCTGACGCTATCGAGGCTGTCCGCCGTGATTCGGGGCGCATATCCGAAGCTTTGGCGGCGTCTGCTGATGAAAAGAGCAGAGAAGTTATCCAAAAGAACAAGGTATGCGGTACGTGTTACCGGCGAAGTATTTGCCGGGGAGAGCTGTCGGAAACGGCGGGGGAGGTTATCCCGATACTTCCGGAGGACTGCATACGTAAGAAAGAGGCGGCTGACGAGCTTGAAAGGGAACTGAGACTGCGCACAGCACGGCGTCTTATGAATCTGCGGTATTCCGATGAAAGGCGTCTGCTCACCGAGCAGCTTAAAATAACCGCCGAGCTTGTCCGAAGTTCGGGAGAACAAGGGAAAGTCCGTCATTCGCCGTCTATTTCGTCACGCATAGAGGAAACTCTCAGAAATCACGGCATAAAGCCTGTCAGGACGACTGCCGGTTACACTGCGTCAAATCGGCTTACAGCGGAGATATTTTTTGAAACGGGAGAAATACCGGAATCATCTGAAAGAATATGCGGACTTCTGTCCGATACCCTCGGGACAAGGCTTGCGTCCGCAGCGTCCGTAAGTTCCGCAAAGGAATTGAAAATGGGGCTGTATGAACCTCCGCCGTTTGATCTTGAAGTGTATTCGGCGGCGGTATGTGCGGCGGGTTCGCAGCTTAGCGGCGACAGTTCATCTGCATTTTCGGACAGTCTCGGTGTGCGGTATATCGTCCTTTCGGACGGTATGGGCAGCGGAAAATCTGCGGCGGTGGATTCTCACATGGTAATAGGCTTGTTCAAAAGGCTTGTTTGCAGCGGAATGAAGCCCGAATCGGCTGTCAGAATGGTCAATTCGGTCATGGTCACAAAATCCCGTGAGGAATCCTTTGCAACTCTTGACGCTGTAATGATAGATCTGGACAACTGTGTTATGACTTCGGTAAAATCCGGAGCTGCGCCGACCATAATCCGCAGAGGGGACGATGTTATAAAGCTGTCGTCGCCTGTTTTCCCTATAGGAATTGTGGAGGAAGCAGAGCTTTGCGTGTATGAGCAGAATTTATCCGAAGGGGATATTATTATTATGTTTTCGGACGGCATAACAGAGAATGCTTACCTTTACATAAAAGAGCTTCTTCTGCGTGGAGGCAGCGTTCAGGATATTGTCCGTGAGATCACCGTTAAGGCGGACGTATTTAATCCGAATGTGCGTTCTGACGATGTTACGGTGATCGGTGTAAAAATTATTAAAAAATAAATTATCGCTCCCCGAGAGTGTGCCTTTCGGGGAGCGTGTCTGCGTGCATATATACTCACCGTAGCGTTCTTTGGACGTTTTGCAATAGCGGTGATTATAATGTCTTAATATCAAACAAATTCAAAAAAGCAACAAAAAACCGATGAACAAATTCATATTTATGCGTATTTATCATAACCTATAGATATATACTCGTCGCTATTGCAAAATATTCAGTAATGCAGACATAAAATCCGTCTGTCTGCGTCATCTTCCTCACCATACAACAAGTATGCTTTCATCACCTTCCTTGACATACGAATTTTCTGTTCAGCATTCTTTGAACATTTTGCAATAGCGGCGAGAACATTCGCGGTTATATGCTTTTTGAACTGCTGAATTTCGGGCAGTTTTTTTCTTGAAAAGCCATAGCGTAAGAAATGCGGAGAAGTCTTTTGTGTGCAATATATTTGCCTATGGCAACAAACTTTTTAACGTTGCAGCAGGGTAGAGTATGGCAATTTGCACAAAAAATACAATTTATATTTATGGCATTGTCTGAATTTTTGTGCAAATTTGCAGAAAAACTTGATAATTTATGCCATTTCTGATATAATGTTAATAGGTGATACTGCGTATTACTACGTGCCTGTTTACTTCTTCGCATAATCGCCATGTGCCGATATACGGTCGTAATTGAAGGAAGTTCTTATATCGTTAATATCGGTTAAAAGCAAAGGGGGCTGAATTATGTCAGTTAATAATAATAACAATCCCAACGATTTTCCGCTGTATCTGTTTTATCAGGGAAAAAACTATGAAGCCTGGAAATTCTTTGGGGTACATTCAAGGAAAAAGGGGCGCAGTAAGGTTTATACTTTCAGAGTATGGGCTCCTAATGCTGTGAGCATTTCTGTAGTGGGAGATTTCAACGAGTGGAACCGCACCAAGAATCCGATGAAACTCATTTCTAACGGAGTTTGGGAGGCGGAAATACCTAAGCTCCAGCGCTTTGATATCTACAAGTACAGCATCGAGACCCGCGACGGAAGAATACTTCTCAAGTCAGATCCGTATTCTTCGCACTTTGAGACTCGTCCCGGAACGGCTTCCAAAATTTACGAAAGTGAATACAAATGGCAGGACGCCGCATGGTACGAAGCGAAGAAAAACCGCTCGGTGTACAAAAGTCCAATGAATATCTATGAGGTGCATCTTAATTCATGGAAAAATACGGGCGAAGAAGATGTTTTCACCTCGTATATTAATTTTGCAAACGATATTATACCCTACATCAAGAAAATGTCGTATACTCATGTGGAATTTATGCCGCTTACCGAGTTCCCTTACGACGGTTCATGGGGCTATCAGGTTACGGGCTATTATGCTCCGACGTCAAGATACGGTACTCCAGACGATTTCCGCCGTATGGTGGATATGTTTCATGAAGCGGGGATAGGCGTTATCCTTGACTGGGTGCCGGCGCACTTCCCGAAGGACGCTCCCGGACTTTATGAATTTGACGGTACCTGCTGCTATGAATATACCGATGTTCGCAAGAAGGAGCATAAGGCTTGGGGAACTCATGTTTTCGATTACGGCAAGGCCGAGGTCTGCTCGTTCCTTATTTCAAGCGCAAATTATTGGTTTACCGAAATGCACGTTGACGGTCTGCGCGTTGACGCTGTCGCTTCGATGCTTTATCTTGACTACGACAGACGAGACGGCGAGTGGACTGCAAATATAAACGGCGGCAATGAGAATCTGGAGGCTGTTGAGTTCCTGAAAAGGCTTAATGAAGCCATATTCTCCATGCACCCGGACGCTCTCATGATAGCCGAGGAATCTACCGCATGGCCTATGGTAACAAAGCCTACAAGCATGGGAGGTCTTGGATTTAACTTTAAGTGGAATATGGGCTGGATGAACGATATGCTCAGTTACATGTCGCTTGACCCTATCTACCGTTCGTTTAACCACGATAAGGTAACGTTTTCATTTTTCTATGCTTTTTCGGAGAACTATATACTGCCTATATCGCATGATGAGGTAGTATATGGAAAATGCTCCATGATAAATAAAATGCCGGGCGAGGGCGATATGAAATTCGCGTCATATCGTGCCTTCCTTGCATATATGATGGCTCATCCGGGCAAGAAGCTTCTCTTTATGGGACAGGAGTTCGCTCAGTATAACGAGTGGAACTTCAAGACTCAGCTCGACTGGGAGCTTAAGGAAAACAATCCGTACAACAAAAACTTTATCAAGTTTACCGAGAAGCTTAACAAATTCTATCTCGAAAACTCTCCGCTGTGGCAGAATGACGACTCATGGAGCGGATTCAGCTGGATCTCAAATGACGACTACAAGCAGAGCGTCATTGCTTTCAGACGTATTGACGATGACGGAAACGAGCTTATCGCTGTCTGCAACTTTGTTCCCGTTCAGCGTGAGGATTACCGTATAGGAGTCCCCGCAAAGGGAAATTATAAAGTGGTGTTCAATACCGATGCCGAAGAATTCGGCGGTGCGGGTGCGTCTCCGAAGTCCTATAAATCAGAAAAAGAACCTATGCACGGCTTTGATAACAGTATCTCTATGACCCTTGCGCCCCTCTCTGTTATGTACCTTAAGTCAACCGCAAGGAAAAAGACTGTGAAGTCGGAGGAGACTGTATCTAAGACTTCCGAAAAAAAGAACAGATCGACAACAAGACGTAAGAAAGCCGCTGCCGATGAAAATAAGTCGGTTTAGTCAACGCATATGGTTTTTATGGATCTTTAATTTAAATTTTCAGGAGGAATTTTTATGTACACCAAGAAAAAAGTTGTGGCAATGCTTCTGGCAGGAGGTCAGGGAAGCAGATTGTACGCTCTTACAAAAAATGTAGCTAAGCCTGCTGTTCCCTACGGCGGAAAATATCGCCTTATTGATTTCCCTCTGTCAAACTGCACTAATTCCGGCATTGACACAGTAGGTGTTCTTACTCAGTATCAGCCGCTTGTACTTAATGAGTATATCGGCAACGGTCAGCCTTGGGATTTGGATAAGATGAACGGCGGCGTTCATGTTCTTCCGCCTTATGAGTCGCAGGCAGGCGCTTCATGGTATGAGGGTACTGCAAACGCGATTTATCAGAATATGAATTTCATCAGACGCTACGATCCTGAATATGTTGTTGTTCTCGGCGGAGACCATATCTATAAAATGGATTATTCAAAAATGGTGGATTTCCATATAGCAAACGACGCCGACTGCACCATTTCGGTTATTGACGTTCCCCTTGCGGAGGCGTCGCGCTTCGGCATCATGATCTGCGATGAAAATAAAAAGGTTATAGACTTTGTGGAGAAACCCAAAGAGCCTAAGTCTACTCTTGCTTCAATGGGTATATACGTTTTCAGTTGGAAAAAGCTCGAAAAGTATCTCATAGAAAACGAAAATGACGCAAACGAAAAGCGTGAAAGAGGCGAAAAGTGGTCTAAGGATTTCGGTAAGGACATTATTACCTCCATGCTGAGAGATAAGCAGAGACTTTTTGCCTATGAGTTCGAGGGCTACTGGAAGGATGTCGGAACTCTCGATTCACTTTGGGAGGCAAATATGGATCTGCTCAGCCCGAGCGTTCCTCTCGATCTTTACGACAAGAGCTGGAAGATATATTCGCGCAGCAGCTATATGCCTCCTCAGTATATCGGAGATAATGCACAGGTCGAAAATTCAATGATTTCCGAGGGAAGCTGCGTTGACGGCTCAGTCGATTTCTCCATACTCTTTGCAGGCGTTACAGTCGAGAAGGGCGCTACAGTCAATTACAGTATCATTATGCCCGGTACTGTCATAAAGGCGGGAGCTGTTATTGAATACTCGATCGTTGGCAGCGACTGCGTTATCGAGGGCGGCGCTCATATCGGAAAACGTCCCGAACAGGTAGATAACAGAGACGACTGGGGTATTGCGGTCGTAGGTCATAATGTAACGGTATCCGGCGGTAAATCTGTTGAACCTAAGCAGATAATCGGCGAGAATATTTGAAGATGCGATCTGGAGGTTTCACAATATGAGCAGTGTTAATTATAATGTATTAGGTCTTATTTTCGCAAGCATGCACGATTCCTACGTAAGCGAGCTTACGAAGCAGAGAACAATGGGTTCTATCCCTTTCGGCGGACGCTACAGGCTTATAGATTTTCCGCTTTCAAATTTTGTAAATTCTGGAGTTTCTGAGGTCGGAGTAATTACAAAGTCAAATTACGGTTCGCTTCTCGATCACCTCGGTTCGGGACGCGACTGGGATCTTGCACGTAAAAAGGGCGGACTTCACCTTCTTCCGCCTTACAGTCAGACGGGCGGGATATATCAGGGCAGACTGGACGCTCTCAGTAATATATGGAGCTTTGTGGAGCATTCAAAGGCTCAGTATGTCATCCTTTCCAACTGCGATGTTGTAACGACAATTGATTTTAATTCCGTACTGCGTCAGCATAAGGAAACGGGAGCTGATATCACTCTCGTTTACAGCAAGGCGTTTTATGACAGCGAGAAGAATCCAAGCACGACTATTCTCCAGTTCGGTGAGGATAATAGGGTCAATGATGTTATGGTCGCTCCGAAAATCTCGGGTGAATGCAATCAATGGCTTGAAATGCTTATCATAAGCAAGGATTTCCTGAAGCAGATAGTTTCCGACGCTGCAAGCAGAAATATCTACAGCTTTACAAGAGAGATCTTGCAGAATCGAAACAGCGACTACAAGATCATGGGCTACGAGCATAAAGAGTTCTTTGTACGCATCGACAGTGTAGAGGGCTATTTTGCGGCAAACAAGATGCTGCTTGACTCCGAAAAGAGGAACGCTCTTTTCAAGAACAATATGCCTGTATATACGAAGGTGGGCGACAACGGTCCTGCTAAGTATGGTCTGGAGTCGAATATTAAAAATTCGCTTATTGCCGACGGCTGTATAATCGAGGGAACTGTTGAGAATTCGGTTATATTCAGAGGAGTAAGGATAGGCAAGGATACCGTTGTAAGAGATTCGGTTATCATGCAGGGAACGGTAATAGGCAGCAATTGCAGCATTACATCTATAATCACGGACAAAAATGTTGAGATAAGCGATGAGAAGGTTCTGACCGGATCAGAGACTTATCCTGTATATATCACCAAGAACGGCAAAATCTAATAAACTGTTTTCAGCAGGAGACAAACCGTTTCCTGCTGAATTTGTATTCTCCGATGTTTTAATTCTGAAAGGAAGCTGTATATATGAATATACTTTTTGCTGCAAGTGAAGCCGTTCCGTACGCGGCTTCCGGAGGTCTTGCAGATGTGGTCGGTTCGCTGCCCAAAGCGATAGCGGCGAACGGTCATAGCTGTGCTGTTGTGATTCCGCTGTATAAGGCGATTTCCCAAGAAATGCGGTCGGAAATGGAATTTATCACGAATATCACCGTCGATGTTTCGTGGCGTAAGCAGTACTGTGGCATTTTTAAAGCGAAAAAGGACGGAATACTTTATTATTTTATAGATAACGAATATTACTTCTGCCGTGATGGTCTGTACGGTTTTTACGATGACTGCGAAAGATTTGTGTTCTTTAGCAGGGCGGTGCTTGAAATGCTTCGGCATATTGAATTCAGACCTGATGTTATCAGCTGCAATGACTGGCAGACAGCTCTTATACCTGTTTATTTTCAGGTTTATTATAAGTATCAGCAGGGCTATGACAAAATGAAAATATCGTTTACGATACATAATATCGAGTATCAGGGAAGATACGGCAGAGAGGTACTTAATGAGCTTATGGGAATCCCTCCCTATAATTCGGGACTTTTAGAGTACGATGGCTATATAAATATGTTAAAGGGCGCAATAGAGACTGCCGACAGGATAGTGACTGTATCGCCTACCTATGCACGGGAGCTTCTTGACCCGTGGTATGCGCATAGTCTTGACAGAATACTTGCAACAAAGCAGCAGAAGCTGAAAGGGATAATTAACGGCATAGATACGGAGGTTTACGACCCCAAGACCGATAAATTCATACCTTGTAATTACTCAAATGACGATATTTCGGGAAAAACTGAGTGCAGAAAGAAACTTCTCACGGAATTGGGACTTACGGTCAATGACGAGCCGCTGATAGGTATTGTCACACGGTTTGTCAAGCATAAGGGTATCGACCTGATCCGAAGTGTTTTCCAGCAGATCGTGGAAAGCGGAATGAAGTTTGCCGTACTCGGAAGCGGCGAGCGTATATATGAGGAATTTTTCATAGAAATGTCAAGACGCTATCCCGACCGCGTATCGGTCACTACTAAATTTGACCCCGAGCTTGCACGCAGGATATATGCAGGCGCAGATATGTTCCTGATGCCGTCTCAAAGCGAGCCGTGCGGTCTTGCGCAGATGATCGCCATGAGGTACGGTACTGTGCCTATCGTGCGTGAAACAGGAGGTCTTAAGGACACCGTCCGTGACAACGGAGGCGTGAACGGAAACGGCTTTACATTTAAGACGTTCAATGCCAATGATATGTTGGATGCCGTGCGCCGAGCCAAAGCCGACTATGATAATTCAGACCGCTGGGAGGCTCTTGTTAAGCGTGCAATGTCGTGTGATTACAGTTGGTCAGCTTCGGCTAAAGCATATGTCGAGCTTTTTGAGGATATGCTCAGCGAGTAGTTCAGCGAGAGCGAGTTATCTCTGCATATTAGACATTCTCGGAAACTTCCGAAGAACCATTTTCCTTTCTTTGCACAGGACAAAATATCCTGCGGAATCCGTCGCTTCTCCAGTTTACGAGGAAGTATATTCATTTTGTCCACTAAAAATTCAAATTCTACGTTGACAACTGTGAATAAATTCTGTACAATGTAAATACGGAACTTTTTAGGAGGCTTGGTTTAAATGTGCAGTAAAATGAAAAAATATTCTTTATATGCGGCGGCAATTCTGGCATTGTCTGTGACGATCCCATCTGATAATAAATTTGACGTTTCGGCGGCGGAGTTGCTTACGGCAGAGTTCGAGACTACCAATGATTCGTTTACGGCAAGAGGCGGAGCTTCCGTTGCGTGGACGTCCGATAAGGCGTTTTCCGAAGGTTGCAGCCTTTTTGTAAGCGGACGTACTGCTGCATGGAACGGCGCTTCAAGGGACGCTTCATCGTTTATGAAGGCAGGCGGCGTTTATAACTTGTCGGCTGCGGTATATCAGGAAAGCGGCGAAGCGGCTGAGATGAAGTTCTCTCTGCAATATACCGACAGTTCGGGCGAAACAGCGTATGACCAAATAGCTCTTGAAACGGTGCAGAGCGGCGAATGGTTCGTTCTTTCAAATCCGTCTTACAAAGTTCCCGACGGAGCAAGCGATCTCTCAATTTATGTGGAAACTACGGAATCGCTTACGGACTTCTATCTTGATATGGTCAGAGTGAACGGTGCGCCGTCCGTTATAAAAGCAGGCGATGCAAACGGCGATATGAAAGTATCTTCTGACGATCTGAGCGTTCTATGCGATTTTCTTCTCGGTAAGTCTGCCGATATAGAAGCCGGAGCCGATATGAATAAGGACGGAAGTATTGATACTTACGATTTAGTTCATCTGCGTCAATATCTTACGACATCGCATACTCCCTCCGTTTCGGGCGACTGGGATAACTATCAGGAAAATGTTTCACCGCAGACGCTTCAGGTTTACAAGGACGGATTGTACCGTGTTGGCAATACTGAGCGTATAAGGAACAAAATATCCAGAGCGCAAAACGGCGAACAGGTGAATATAGCTTATATAGGCGGTTCTATTACGGCAGGCGGTTCATCAAGCACTCCTGATAACTGCTTTGCAAATCTTTCATACGAATATTTCAGCGAAACTTTCGGCACGGGCGGCAATGTGAATTACATAAATGCCGGAATGGCTGGTACGTCCTCGGTAGTGGGTAATCTCCGGGCAGACAGCGACATATTGTCGAAAAATCCGGACATTATTTTTATAGAATTTGCGGTGAACGATCAGGGCGGAGACAGATTCAAAAAGTCTTTTGAATCGCTTGTAAGAAAATGTCTTTCACAGGAAAACGAGCCTGCCGTAGTTATCATTACTCTCTGTCAGCAGTCGGGAGGTTCAAATCAGGATTGGATGGCGCAGGTCGCAGAGGCTTATGATCTTCCTCTTATAAGCGGTAAAAATGCTGTAATGAACGCGATCTCCGCAGGTACGATGACTTGGGCGGACTACGGCAGCGGCGACACTATACACCCCGGAAACGGAGGACATAAGCTTATTGCGGATTGTATCGGCTATTATTACCGTCAGGCTTTGAGAAGCGAAAATGTATCTGACGCTTATACGCTCCCGAGCGGCGATGTATTCGGCTCTGAATATTCTACTGCACGTATTATTACTGTAGATGAGATGAAAGATCTTTCAAAGGGTTCGTGGACTTCGGGAACAAATAATCCCTCATATTCCGCAAACGGATTTACTTTCAGCAAAAACGGCAATGAACCGCTGAAATTCACCGTAGAGGGCAAGGGGATAATGCTGCTGTTCCAGTCAAATTCCAACGCTTCTATGGGAACCGCCAATGTGACGGTCAACGGTACGACAACTCCCGTAAACAGTAATTTACAGTACACATGGGGAGGACTTGACGGCGATACGGCATATTATCAGCCGCAGTCGGGAACGCTGGACGTTTCGATCTCAATGAAAGATCAATCGACAAATTTTGTTCTTTATGGTATAGCCGTAATTGAGTAATTTAGATAACAGTTGCTAAAGGAAAAAATTATGAACAATTATGAAAATTTGCTTCAATATACAAAAGAAGAATTGATAGAGCTTATTGAGATATACTCAAAGAACTGGCTTGCTCTTGATGGGGTATGGTTTCAGTCCGTGGAGCGAAAGCTCGGAATGGACGAGGCTATGTACCATGACGCAGAGGCTTGGAAACGCTTCACGGCAATTGAAGCGAAGCGGATAAAGGCTTTTCTGAAACTCGGAGAGCATCCCGGTACAGAGGGTCTTGCCAAAGCATTGAAGCTGCGTTTTTACGCTAATATAAATAATGACGATATTGTAATTAACGGTAATACGCTTACCTATAGCGCTGTGAACTGCCGTGTCCAGACTGCGAGAAAGCGCAAGGGGATGCCCTTTCATCCCTGTAAATCAGTGGGACTTATAGAGTACAGCGGTTTCGCTTCTGCGATATACGATCGCTTTGTTTGCGAATGCGTGAGCTGCTATCCTGATATAACCGATGATACCTGCTGCTGCAAATGGAAATTCACGCTTAAGAGCCGGTTATCGGAGATTTCCGGAATATAAAAAGTCCGCTTTGATATTGCCCACAATGATATTTTTGCCGATTATATACTCGCCGCTATTGCAAAATATTCAAAGAATGCTGAACAGAAATTTCGTATGTCAAGGAAGGTGACGAAAGCATACTTGGACACACCTTACCAAAGCAGTCAATATTTGATAAAACAAGGACAGCTACTTACTTCAAAGTAGCTGCCCTTTTTTATACCACGGCAATTCATGTATAGAATACGGCAGGTCGTGTATCTGCCGCTTGAAAAAAGTCATGAGCTGTGATAATATATTATCAGGGAGGCGATAGCGTGAAAATATTGATCAACATAGACCCAGACCTTACCGACACGGAAATTATCATAAATTGCGGCAGCCTTACCGCGGAAACCGAAAACATTATCGCCGCTCTCCGCATGGCAGATAATCAGTTGACGGTGTTAAAGGACGGCGAGACGCACATACTCGATATTTCAAAAATCGCATACATCGAAACGGTGGACAGAAAGACCTTTGTTTACACCGAAAATGATTGCTACGAGTCAAAGCTTAAGCTTTACGAAATGGACAAAAAGCTTTGCAGCGTCAGCTTTTTGCGGATAAGCAAATCCTGCATTGTTCGGCTGAAATATATACGTTCTCTAAAAGCCGAGCTTGACCGCAGACTGCGAATTACACTTGAAAATGGCGAGCAGCTTATTGCGTCCCGACAGTACGCCGATGAGCTGAAAAAAAGATTGGGGGTTCGTTAAATGGATAAGAAATTTTCGGTGTTGAATTACTTGTCTCAAATTTTCACAATATACGGTGTAACAACGCTGCTGCTGAATATTTTCTGCGCTTTATTCGGCACGGCGGCGTACGGTTTTTCTACAATTTTTTCTTTGGGAAACGAGGGCGTTGGTATTGAAACAAGTCTGCAATTTTTGTTTGCGGTATCTATTATTACGGGACTCCGTTCGCTGTTCATGACGGATATTCTTATAAAAAAAATGCCCCTTGCCACAAGGATAATCGCTATGTTTGCGAGTTCGTTCGGGATAATACTGGTATTTATTTTTACGTTCGGATGGTTCCCCGCTGATATGCCTATGGCGTGGATAATGTTCATAGTTTGCTTTATCATAAGCTGTACCGTCAGTACACTGCTTTCTGTACTGGCTGAAAAGCAGGAGAACCGCAGGCTTGAAGAGGCTTTAAAACGTTGCAAGGAGGAAGATTGATATGGAAGTAGCTATTTCCGCAAACAAGATCGTAAAATCATTCAGCGGAAAAAAGGTACTGGACGGCATAAGCTTTACCGTTCGCAAGGGACAGATATTCGGACTTCTCGGTCCCTCGGGAGCGGGAAAAACCACGCTGATAAAAATACTGACCGGACAGCTTGACCAAGACCTCGGAACAGCCGAGATAAATGGTAAAGATACCCGTTCTCTGACGGCGGAGAACAGCAAAAGTTTCGGCATAATGATGGACAATTTCGGTATTTACGAGCGTCTGAACTGCTATGATAATCTGAAAATATTTGCAGAAATATACGGCGTAAAAAAGGACGGCATTTTAAATGCGTTAAAAAAAGTGGGACTTGAAAATACGAAAAAAACTTCCGCCGCA
Source organism: uncultured Ruminococcus sp. (assembly GCA_947627275.1). Classification (GTDB taxonomy): domain Bacteria; phylum Bacillota; class Clostridia; order Oscillospirales; family Ruminococcaceae; genus Ruminococcus. The sequence goes on from CANQVK010000003.1 coordinate 115,132, forward strand.
AAGCTTTCAAAGGGTATGCGGAGCAGGCTTCGTCTTGCGAGAGTGTTTATGACAGACCCCGATATTTTATTCCTTGACGAACCAACAAGCGGACTTGATCCTGCCACCGCCGGCGATATACTCAAAATAATACTTGCGGAAAAGGAAAAGGGTAAAACGATTTTTCTCACTACTCATACGATGTCCGAAGCAGAAAAGCTGTGTGATAATATCGTTATGATAAACGAGGGAAAAGTCGCGGAGCATGGCTGTCCGCAGGAAATATGCCGAAGATACAATCATCAGCGTATGCTGAAAATACATCTTTCGGACGGCACGGATATACAGATACCGCATAATGAAGCCGCGTCCGAAAAGGTCGCGGAATTACTCAAAAACGGCAGCGCTGAAGCGATACACACAACCGAGCCGAACCTCGAAACAGTGTTTATGGAGCTTACGGGAAAGGAGCTTATGGTATGAAAAATATCAAAGCAATATTTATTAAACAAATATTGGACACGGTAAAAAACAAGACAGTTTTTATCCAGTTCCTTATGTTCCCGATAATGGCGGTGATAATGGAAAATGCGATAAAAATCCAAGATATGCCCGAGCATTTTTTTGCAAAATTATTCGCGGTAATGTTTATCGGCATGGCGCCGCTGTCCTGTATGTCCGCAGTAATTTCGGAAGAAAAGGAGAAAAACACGCTGCGCGCTCTTATGATGAGCAGCGTCAAGCCGCATCAGTATCTTATTGCTGTGGGCGCATATATTTTCATTATGTGTATGGTCGGTATGTCTGTGTTTGCACTGCTTTGCGAATACAAGGGCAAGGGGCTTGCAATATTTATTTTCTTCACGGCGTTCGGCATTATCCTGTCCGAGCTGGCAGGTGCGGCTATCGGGATATTCAGTAAAAATCAAATGGCGGCAACATCCCTTACGCTTCCGATAATGATGATATTTTCATTTTCTCCTATGCTTTCAATGTTCAACGAAAGTATTAAAAAAATTGCGGGAATAACATATTTGCAGCAGATAAGTGATATTATAAACGGCATAGGAACGTCCAAAATATCTGCAAAAAGCGTTATAGTTATCGCGGCAAATTCTGCTGTCGGACTTGCGTTATTCTCTGCTGCTTACAAGAAAAAAGGACTTGAGTAAATCTAAGAAAGTGAAAATGGTAACATGGATTTTTGAATATTTCTTTTAATTCCTGTTCCTGCTCGTCATAAAGTTCTATTTTGAATTTCTTTGCACAATGTCAGATAAAAACAAATAAAAATTACACTTTTTATATAAATTGTAGGTTGTAGACAATTTGTGAACATGATATAATAGATACAAATTAAAAAGTTTAAGGTTTCAAATGTAAGAACACAAATTATCTTATATTCAGCGAGTAATGTATTTATCTATGAAGTAGAGTGTTCTGTAATAGAATAAAAAGGAGGCTTGATAACTGAAATATATAAAATCAAATTCATGCTCATTTTGACAGAAAGGAATGGTTATAAAAATGAAATCACAAATAAGAAATCCTGAATGGCAATGGAAAAGATTATTAAGTATTTTCCTTACGCTGATATTCTTTTTTTATCCGGGTATCATTAATGCACCCGGAGCAGAAGCAGCCGAAACAAACGAAAGATTTATTTATGTTGCCGAAAACGGTAACGACTATATTGGTAACGGTTCTTCTGGAAATCCTTACAGATCAATCAAAAAAGCCGCTGATGAGGCAACGCCGGGTACAACTGTACTTATTCGCCCCGGAACTTACATTGAGGACGACATAAGACCTAAACAGTCAGGCACAGAGGATGCTATGATAATTTTCAGACCGGAAAAAACTTCCGATATTGGCAAGGTAATAATCAAGCACAAGGATATTTTTAGCGGTTCAACTATCACCCCCGAAGTAAGAGCGCAATGGCTGAAAGATACCGGCTGGAAGGAAGAAGAGGTACAGCATTACGACAATGCAGGCATTGAATATTCAATAGCAGCAAGAAAAAATGAACTGACAGATGTATTTAACTTGTTCGGGCGCGATTATATCTGGATCGAAGGTTTCGTATTCGAGGATTACAAATACGCACGAAGCACTATTAACATAAAAGGTAATGGAAATGTTGTTATCAATAATCAGTTTAAAAATATAGGCTGTGTTTACAACGCGCCTTGGACGTGGACAGCTCAGGGTGTAATTCGTCCTGATGTTACGATTCCCATTGCCGGACAAAAAAATGTTGTACGAAACAATTATTTTCAGAGCGTCTACGGCGAAACCCTGAGCTATGACAATCATTGTCAGGATTGTATTATAGCTGAGAACACATTTATTGGCGCTATAGGAAAAAATGCCGGCGCAGGCGGCGCTGAATCATCGACTTTGGGCGGCAGAGCTGACGGTAACAGAAATAACGCCTTTGCTTTCAATTACTCCGGCGGTTCGGTAAACGGCGGTACAATATGGCTCGATATCAGCGTCAGGGATTTTACCGCAGTAAGAAACGTTGCGCATAATACCGCTTATTTTATGTTTAATGAGTCGGAATGTACAAGAAACTGGGCATATGAAAATATCGTCTATAACAAACCTCTCGATGCTAACAAGCGTATGCCTGTGAATTCGGAATATTTTATGAATTTCCCCGCACAGCGTATAGAAACAGGACTCTTTTCAGCATTCTGGGATACCGGTTCAACATGGGATGCAAGATGGGTAAACAATGTTGCTTATAATCTGAAAAATGGTATTTCTTTGGACAGATCATGGAATAATGAAGTTAGAAACAATATCGTTTATGAAGATGAAAACAGTATGTACAACAGTAACGATACCGCAGGCATTGTGGTAAAGGAAACCACTATAAACGGTTTTCATCCATGGCATGGTATAGACCTGAAAGGCGGCGGTTTTCAGATTTTCAGAAATAATCTTTGGTATTCTGCCAGAAAAGCAGAGTATATTCGATATATGGATTCGTTACAGCCTTCAATTACGGTTGACGCTTTTAATGCTCAGATAAAATCAAAAACCGAACTTGCCAAAGACCCCATGTTTGAAAACGCCGCCGCAGGTGATTTCCGTCTTAGATCGGGCAGCCCTGCCATAGGTTCAGGCGACAACGGTGTTGACAGAGGAGCATATGCTGTATATCCGAAAACTGATGTCGGTTATAATAAAAACCTTGGTTTAACAGGAGATGTAAACGTTAGTTTCAGTGAACTCAATTCTTCCGTAAAGCCCGGAGATATAGTTGAACTTGAATTAAAACTGAGTAAAACCGCATCTGAAACAATGGATTTTGAAGTTGAACCTGTTGCAGGCGACGCACGCATAGATAAAGATTTTAGTTTTCTGGACGATCCGACTGTTACATTTAAAGCCGGAGAGAAAAGTAAAACAGTACGCGTTAAAATTCTGGAGGGATACGATCTTGACCAGCTTTTGGTTTTCCGTATTGATCCGGCCGGCAATACTAAGGCAGAAGCAGTAGGTGCAAGAAATACGCATCTTGTAAGAATAAACAGAGCTGAAAAGCGTATACTGGTTGTAAATAATGTCGGCGACTCTATGGGAAATTCTATAGTTGAGTATCATGAACCCGGTGAAGTAGTAACAATTGACGCAAAAACAAGAGACGGCTACACCTTTGACGGATGGCAAGTAGGGGTTGACGCTATGGAAGTGACTCCTGTAAACGAAAACGGTTCACGCGCGACATTCATCATGCCCGAGTATAATCAGAGAATACAAGCAAAATGGAAATTGAACGGTTCGCTTGTAAATGTAACGGGAATCAGCCTGAATCATGAAACGCTTTCGTTAAATGCAGGAGAGACATCTGCTATAGAGGCAACTGTTCACCCGGACAATGCAACTGATAAGGTCGTTAAATGGACTTCTTCAAATCCGCTTGTTGCATCAGTTGACAATAACGGCGTTGTAACGGCATTATCCGAGGGTACTGCTGAAATAATCGCGAGAACGCTGGAGAACAGCAAAACACAATTTACAGCAAAATGTAAAGTCAGCGTTACGGGAACAACTGCACCTGCCGGCAATGTTATAGAGGCTGAGGACTACTCTGTACAGTCGGGTATTGATGTTGAGAATTGCAACGAGGGCGGAAAAGATGCGGCATACATCGAAAACGGCGATTATATCGGCTTTAAGGGTATTCTCTTTGGCAGAGGCGCTGAATCAATTAATTTCCGTGTCGCTTCAAACGGCAGCAACGGCGCAATTGAAGTACATCTCGGTTCTCCTGACGGAAAACTTATCGGCAGTATGGATGTCAACAGCACAGGCGGTTGGCAGAACTGGTCAACACAGAAATGCAAGATTGAAAAAACAACTGACATACACGATGTATACTTAGTATTCAAAGGCGGAGACGGTTATCTTTTCAATCTTAACTGGTTCAGTATAAATTATCCATATGAAAATGACGATCTTTTAGGCGACTGCAATCTTGACGGCGAAGTAAACATTGCCGATGCAGTGATGCTCCAGAAGTGGTTATTGTGTGAAAGCAAGGAATTGACCTGTTGGCGGCACGCTGATATATGCAAGGATAATGTAATTGATGCGTTTGATCTATGTCTGCTTAAGCGTATGCTTGTTGAACAGTAAAAATTTAAAAAGGTCACAGATTATATCAAGCTGTGACCTTTTATTATTTCGGATTTTTTTTAACAAGATTTCTGTATTGTTTCGGTGTAACGCCGACGCAATTCTGAAATAATTTCAAAAAGTATTTTACATCTTCGTATCCGCATTTGTCGGAAACGGTAACGATAGGCATATCGGTAGTATATATCAGATATTTTGCCAGAGAGATACGGCTTCTGATAAGATCCTTATGAATACTTATTCCGAAACATTTTTTATATGTCAGTCTGAGATGTCCTTCGCTGAAGGAAAATTCTTTGCATATTTTTTCAATAGTCGGCGGCGAGGTCGGAGCAAGATAAATATTATTGCGGACGCTTATCATTTTATCATAATGCTTAATGTTCCGGAAATTATATAAGTCCTCAGCTTTTTGTGCAATTTCACTGAAACATTTTTGTTTGACAGCATTGTACGATTCGTTATTTCGGAACCTTATCACACATGACAAAAAGGAATCCACTCCATAATTTTCAAGATAAATTTTATGTTGGGTGAGAATTGAAAACAAATCGTTAGCAATTAATTCTTCGGACCGTGAATCCGTCCGAATGAAACACAAAAAAGTTGTGTTCTCAATTCTGCCGCATAAATTTTCGTTTTGCTGTGATAATTCCATAACGGCATTGGCTGCATCAAGTATAGACGCTATTTTGTTTTTATCATCATAATTATCATGGAACAGACAAATTTTCAACATTACAGCGTAAAAGCTGCCCGACCTATCTCCTGCATTCATGATAAGCTCGTAAGACCTCTGCATCCCATTGTCATTTTTCAGATTTGTAAATACATCGTGATCTTCATTTATAGTCATACATTCCATAAGGAAATTAATATCATTTTTCATTCGCAGGAATTCCAGACCGTTTGAAACAGAGTTTATCCAATTTCCATATACCCAGTCGTAAGTATCGGGAGTATCGTATCTTAAAACAATATAACCAAACAGCCGTTCCTTAAATGAAAGAGGATTGATATAGTAGACTGCCGATTTATCATTTTTTCCGAAAATATCGCTTATTTCATAATGTTTTATTTTAAACGGCTCTTTATCGTTCCAAGGCATAACGCTCTGGCAGATAAGGCTTATTTTATTTATTTCGGAATGACTTTCATACCAGCCGTCAAAAAGACAAATAGTAATATCCGAAACGTTGCGCACAAGGAATTGAAGTTCCCCGAGAACATTTATAAATTCCTCAAAAGAACGGCATTCCGTCAGCTTATGATCCATCTGGGCAAGAAGATACCATTGCGAATACTTTGTGTTTTCACGAGCGTCAAAAAGTTCGTTGTTTATTACAGATTCCTCACATAGGCATGAACAGCTCGTACCGTTTATAAATCTCCCCTTCGGAGGCTGAAATTTCTCACAGGGAAGACCGTTTATCTGCCTGACGAGCATATCCACAGCGTCTTTGCCGAGCTGCTCTCTGTTGCGGTTATACGTTGTTAAAAGCGGAACATGTTCATAGCGGGTATTTGAAAAATCGTATCCGATTATTGCAAAATATTTTTTTATATCCAGACCTCTTTCCGCAAATTCATCAATAACGCCAAACGCCGAATAATCGTTCGCGCAGATGACCGCTTCGGGGCAGGGACGCTCTCCGCTTATATATTCACGGGCAAGATCGCGGCCTGATGTTGTCCAGAAATCCCCGAATATAACTTTGTTTTCCTTAAAGGGAATACCATGCTTTTCAAGAGATCTTTTATATCCGCTGAGACGATGGTGAGAGACCGGAATTTCGTAAAATCCTGTAAGAAAATCAATATCCCTGAATCCGTGAACATCAATTAAATGATCTGTTATTTCTTCAATATCACTTGGATCATCAGTATTTATCCATACTGCATCGGGAAGGTCAAAATCGCACAACTCTGCTCCTGTAACAATAATGGGGATGCTTTTTTTCAGCAGGAGCTTGTGAATATGTTCCCTTACATTTTCGCAGTTCAGCGATTCCGATAAGACGATAAATCCGTCATAATCGTCAGAATTTATAAGGACGTATACTTGATTTTCAAACGGTATTGGCTTATCGTATGTATTGACATTGAAATTATTGGATAAAACAGCTATATCGCATTTATATTTCTGAGCCTGAAAAACTGCGCCCTTTATAATAGTCCGCTGTGCAGATTTATATACGTCTGCACCGATTATCCCGATAAGCATTCTTTTCTTCATATTTTCACAACCGATTCGTTTATCTATAAAAATTATACACTATCGCCTTAAAAAAGTCAATAAAAATTTTTGAAATGTTTATTTTTTACACTTTTTATTCAAATCAGGAGTTGAATTAAATTTTATTATGATCTATAATAAATTATGAAATAAGCGATATTCTTTTAAGGAGGAGTTTAAATGAAGATAAAGAAAATCATATCTTCCGTTATTGCCTGTACTCTTGCATTGGGCATGATTCCCTTTGGAAGTATCGGCAAAAACAGCCGCGTCAAGCAGATGTTCTATGATTTGCCGATTAACGCGGAGCCAATGAATGTTTCGGCAGCAAGCAGTAATTTTCGCCGGCCTCTCAGCAACGAATCCCCGATGTGGATAGTCCATATAGATTCGTGGAACTATCCCGACCCGGAAAAAATCATTGACCTTGTACCCGAAGATATTCTGCCATACGTGGTGTTCAATATCTCACTTTCCATAAACTGGAGTTCAACGGAGCATAAATGGCTTATGGTTCAGGACGGAATTGAAACGGCTCGTTCATGGATGAAAGCCTGCGCAGATAAGGGCGTATGGACGATGATACAACCGGCAAGCGGCGGTCAATGCCATTTTCCTGATTATCCTGCCGATTACGACCTTGATAATACGATATTCGGCGAATTTTTCAAGGATTATCCGAATTTTATCGGCTATAATTATTGCGAGCAGTTCTGGGGATTCGCTTCTCAGGATTTCCCTGTAACTTATCAGCAGCGTTACGACCATTTCGCCGCGCTTCTGAAATTATGCAATAAATACGGCGGATATCTCGATGTAAGCTGGTGCGAAAATCCGTGGGGTTCGCAATTGAATCCTGTTGCAATGCTGAAAACAAATGCGAATTGGGAAAAGGCTTGCCGTACTTATAAGGATAATTTCATTCTTGAAGAAAAATACACGCAGTCAAGCTATATTGCCGATGTGGAAAGCGAATGTTTCGGCGCGTATGTTTCAGGATACTGCGGAAATTGGGGCGTTCGCTGGGACGATACGGGCTGGTCTGATTATCCTTGGAACGGCGGCATACTCGATCCGCAGACTCACGATCAGTATCGTCTTTCGACAAGTCTGCCTATTTTGCTTGAGCGTATGTCAATGAACGGAATGACCGTCATCGACGGTCCTGAGCTTGTTTGGAACGACTGCATAAAAGGTCTGTGGGACGGTACGGACAGCGAGGGTTATAAATATCGTCAGTGGGATTTTTATGACCAGTGCAAGAACGTAAATATCGACCTTATGCGGAAATTTATGGACGGCACGATCAGAATCCCCGATAGGCAGGAAGTCATCGACCGTACAAAGGTCGTTGTTATTCAGGACGTAAATTCAGGAAGCAATGACGATAAATATTGTACATACCCAACGCTTTTTGAAGGACTTTATCAGAAAAGTACCGACGGAAATCTGAAAGATAATCACGACCCTTTCAAGAGTACGGGAAGATACCCTGCGATCCCGACAGTTTATAATCTTGCAGACGATTTAGCAAAATCATTTAAAGTTCAGATCAAGCAGTCGGAAATCCCGTCACGCTGGAAAACAATTGCCGATAAACAGGCAGAATTCAATAAGCTGTTCCCCTCTGAATGTTATGCAAACAGCTATGCAGGACGCATTGAAAATACATGGCTTACTTATAATCCGAATAAGGTCGGCAATGTTACAGGCGCAAAGCTTGACCTTAAATATAACACCTGCAAATCCCTCGATATAAAACAGCAGGTTTACGGCTCAGCGATCATCAATGAGTATTCAGATCATATTGATATTTATATGAATAATTATGATGAAGAGGACGCAAAAACTTTAAAATGATATTGTCAATATCCCTTGACACATTTTCTACCCAAAATGCAAAATAAGTATGGAATCAGCTCTCCGAAATGGA
>CANQVK010000004.1 GCA_947627275.1 uncultured Ruminococcus sp.
TGGAATCTCAGTTTTCGTAACATTCTGCCCCAAATGGAGCAGAATGTTACGACATTGATTCAAACAGTCTCCTTTTGTCAAGAAATGAAGTGAAACAATATCCGCTTAGGTTGTGGATAGTGCTATTTTAATAGCTCCATAATTAATTATACCAATTTTTATGGAAATGTCAATATACTTCATGTAATTTTCACAAAGCTTCAAGATATGGGAAACGTGCATATTTTTTTCAATTTCGCCTTGAATAATTAAATTTTTCTTGACATAAAATACTTCTCATGGTATACTAAGAACAGGAAAACGCTTTGGATTTATTAAGGAGAGAAAATTGAAAAATCTATTATTTATAGGCGATGTTGTGGGGCAGACAGGGTGCGGATTTCTCCGCTCGAAGCTCAGGAGCATCAAACAGCAGTTTGCTGTTGACATTACTGTGGTAAACGGTGAAAACTCGGCGCAGGGAAACGGTATTACCCCTGCTTCGGCGGATTCGCTCATCAATTCGGGCGCTGATATTATTACGACCGGCAACCATGTTTTCAGGCGTAAGGAGATATATCCTGTTCTCGATTCTTCCGACTGTATTCTGCGGCCTGCCAATTTCCCCGAGGGGGCTGCGCACGGAAAGGGCGTTTGTATTTTCGATATGGGAAGCTTCTCCGTGGCTGTGATAAATCTTATGGGTACGATCTATATGGACCCTCTGGATAACCCGTTTACAAAGGCAGACGAGCTGCTGAACGTTATTCGGACGCCCAATATTTTTATGGATTTTCATGCCGAAGCAACGTCCGAGAAAAAGGCGATGGGACATTATCTTACCGGCAAGGTTACGGGGGTTTTCGGTACTCATACTCATGTGCAGACTGCCGACGAGACAATACTCGGAGGACATACGGCGTACATTACCGACGCAGGCATGACAGGCGTTGAGCGTTCATGCCTTGGCGTAGAGATAAAGCCTGCCGTAGACAGACTGCGTTTTCGAGTGCCGACCAAATTCAAGGAGGCTGAGGGAGACTGTTTTCTCTGCGGCGTTGTTGTCAGCTTTGACGAAAAATGCGGAAAGGCTTACAGTATCGAGAGGATCAATGTACGATAAAGCTATGTTTCTGCTTTTTTGTACATTATTCACAAAAAAACGATGAAAAATAATACACACAAATTTTAAAAAACTCTTGAAACGTTCGCAATTATATGATATAATGTAACTGTGCAGACTATAGCTTATTCAATATACCGACGGTTAGTATCGGTATCGTTTACAAATTAAATTTATAGGAGGCTTACACTATGGAAATCTTGAAAGTATCATCTCATTCGACGCCGAATTCTGTTGCAGGAGCTATCGCAGGAGTTATCAGAGAACATAAGGCGGTCGAGGTTCAGGCTGTCGGAGCGGGCGCAGCAAATCAGGCGATAAAGGCTATCGCTATTGCGCGAGGATACCTTGCGCCGATAGGTATTGACCTTATCTGCATTCCTGCCTTTGCCAATATTCAGATCGACGGCGAGGACAGAACTGCCATGAAGCTTATTTGCGAACAGAGATAATTACAGAGCCGATCACATTGGCATTACGGTTATCATAATAAGATGCGGTGAGTTTTGTCGTTATGAACCTCACCGCATTTATTATTTTGCTTATAAGATCTCGTGAAAATTGATTTTCATGATAAGAAAGGAGTTTTCTGTGAATATTGAAGTTACCAGAATAAATGAAGGAGTCTGCGGCGATCCTGATAAATTTGTTGAACTTACAAATGCGGCATACGTTTATCAGCTCAGAGAAATTGCGGAAAATATTGCCGAAAACAAGTCGGAAAGACCTGTTATTCTTCTTTCGGGACCCTCCGGTTCCGGCAAGACCACGACTGCGTTTATGATAGCAAAAATGCTGGGGGAGATGGGCTGCCGCACGCATACGCTGTCTATGGATAATTACTTCAAATCCCTGTCTGCTGAGGAAAAAGAGCTGTCGGCGCAGGGAAAAATAGATCTCGAATCGCCGAACCGTATCGACAAGGAGCTTCTGAACAGGCAGATAGAGGCGATAAACGACTGCCGTGCAGTAGATATTCCTAAATATGATTTTGCCGCTTCAAAGCGTGACGGCGTTAAAATGACCTTTGAGAGACAGCAGGGGGAGCTTGTGATCTTTGAGGGCATACATGCTCTTAATCCCGATGTTATTACCGTTCCCGACAGTATGCTGTGCAAGCTTTATGTGAGCGTGCGTTCACGTATAACGAAAGGTGGAATAGTTCTTCATCCCTCGAAGGTGCGGCTTATGCGCAGAATGATACGCGACCGCAATTTCCGAAAGAGAAGCCTTGCCGAAACTATGAATATGTTCCACAGCGTTGAGGCTGGGGAGAATAAATACATAATGCCGTACAAACACCGTTCCGACTATGATATTGACACCTTTATGGCGTATGAAATGAACGTTTATCGGGACAGTCTGCTTGACGAACTGAGGGGAATGACCGATATTCCCGAGCTTTCAGACGTTACGGCAGTAATGGCTGCTCTTGCGCCGCTGGATTCGGAGTTTGTGCCGAAGGATTCGCTTATTCGTGAATTTATCGGCAAGGGAGAATTTAAATATTAGACCCATTCATAAATCGAATGTTGATTAATAAAAAAGTAACGCCATGCTGAGGCGTTACTTTTTTATTATTGCAGGGACTTTGGCAGCTCCCGTTTTTATAATTTAAATTTTTTCTTAAAGCCGACTCTGTCAAGCAGAAGTGAGACTGATACAAAAAGCAGTGCGCTTGTGCCTACCTGAACGCAGTACGCAGGAGTTTGACCGAAAGCCGCAGTAATAGCCGCCATTGAAAATCCGCCTGCCATTACCGTACCTTCGTAAAGGCTGTATCCGACTACGCATAGTATCAGGGACGGTATTATTCCGAGAATATTGCGCAGGGTAAGTATTTTATCGCCCTTGTTTGAAAAAAACAGCGCTGTAACAGCTTTAATGATTATGGTTGCGGGCATCCACACGAGAAATCCCGTAAGACCGTCTGATAAAGCTCCGCCGATAGCTCCGGCAGCCACTGCATACGGAGTGGGGAGAATACACGCCGCAATATATATAAGCCCGTCGCCTGCATGGGTGTAGCCTGCGCCTGTGGGAATGTGCAGATATGCAGTGAACACGTAGATAAGCGCGGCGAAAAGTCCTGCCGCAATTACTCTGCGCAATTTAAGTGTTCTGGACTGTGAAATTGATTCTGACATAATAAAACCTCCGTTCGGTTTGGGAAATACCTACATTTATTGTAGGTTAAGTTAATTATAGCATGTTTTGTGCGTTATTTCAAGTGTAAATTATAACAACGCTCATGAATTTGAAGGATCAATTTTGTAGACATACAACAAAAAGGCGAGCCGTGAAACTCGCCCTTTTATTATAAGAATTATCTGTTCACAGCCTTTATATTTGTGCGTCCGAGAATATAATCAGTTGAAACACCATAAAAATCTGCAAGAGTAATAAGATGTTCTACGGGAATTGTCTGGAATCCCCGTTCGTAGCGTGAATAGACCGTCTGCTTTATATTCAGTATCTCTGCAATCTGCGTCTGATTCATATCCATATCTTCTCTCAAATCTCTCAGCCTTTGAAAATACATAAAAATCAACTCCGATATTTGTAGAATATGCCGATTTTCAGAAAAAATCGACCGACATATTGACTTTAACATATTTTCATGCTATAATGTGAATTATAGTACTGAAAAGTACTAAATACAAATATTCACAGTAATATTTATACAAGGAGGTTAATTTATGAATATCAAAAGAAGGAGTATCTCTATATTTCTTGTATCTTCTATGTTATTTCTGACTGGCTGTGGAAACAGTAACAACTCAGGTAACGGCAAAAAAGGTTACAAAAATGCAGAAGATGCTGCTATTGCCGCGGCAGAAACACTTTTTCCTCGTGATATTGAAACTATGCTTCAGGATATTGCCCCTCCCGGATTTCTTGAAGAATGGGCAAAAAAATCATCTCTTAATACCGATGATGTTATAAGTGCCGTTGACAAGGAACTTGCTTTAGAGTCTGAGGAGGAACAGATTTTAAAGTCTGAAAAGATCAATTTCTCCATACGTGAAGTAACATCATTTGACACTGACAAAAAAGCTAAAATTAATAAATATATGACAAACTTGGGAGTGGAATTTCCAGAAGATATGGTGGAAGTTGAAGTGCTTGCTGAAATGCCGCAAAAGCTTAAAGATGAACAGCAATGGTCTGATCAAACCCCTGAGTTTTATTGCTTTCAATACGATGGAAAGTGGTATGGACTTTGGGAAAATATGATGGATTTAGAAGATTTAATTAATCCCAAAAGTTCAGATGAATAAAAGGACAGAAAAAGCTGTTCCAACCGAAAGTAATCCTCACGTAAGTCCATTAGCCTTTGAAAATACATAAAAGTCATCTCCGATATTTGTAGAATATGCCGATTTTCAGAAAAACAACCGACATATTGACTTTAACATTTTTTCATGGTATAATGCGAATCGTAGTACTGAAAAGTATTAAAAAGAAAGGAGGTGTTTTATTATGAAGAAAAGCCAGCTGTGCTTTCCGCTGTCGATAGTTGCTGCAATAGCTCTCTTGGCGACAGGAGTATTGTTTATCTCTCATGAATGGGGTTCTTACAACGACGCGTCGAAAGCACCGACAATTGGTTGCGTATCAGGTGCAAGCTTAGTGTTTGCTATCGCTTCATTGATTCGGGCTAAGATTGAAAAAAACAATCCGTCCACTCTTCGTACAACAGGTATTTTAATTAGCCTGATTTGTACGCTTGGCGCAATTGCTGCATTAATATTCTGCTGTACTTTTTTTAATGAAAATATGGATATTATTCAAGAAAAATATTTTCAATACAGACTTGAAAAAACAATACAAAAAGGACGAGCCGTGAAACTCGTCCTTTTTATTATCTGAATTTAACAATCAACCCATTACAACTTCAACTTCGTGAACGCCGTCAGTGCAAGCAGGGATAACATTTCCGTCAACAGCTTTGCCGTCAACAGTCATGCTTACAACGCCCTTGCAAACGTGGTTGGGGTTCTTAATAGTGATGTTGTATGTTGCGCCGCGGAACTTTCTTGTAGCCGTGAAACCGTCCCACTCGTGAGGGATAGACGGGTCTACCTTAAGACCGTCCCAATCAGCGGCAATGCCGAGGATATACTGTGAAATAGCGACCATATTCCATGCGGCGGTACCTGTCAGCCATGAGTTTTTGCCCTCGCCGAAGCGGCTTGCGTCCTTACCTGCGATCATCTGACCGTATACGTAAGGCTCGGTCTTGTGCAGCTCGGAAATTTCCTCGTTGAATGCGGGAGCGATCTTGCTGTAGTACTCAAACGCCTTGTCGCCTCTGCCTGCGTAAGCCTCGGCACAGATGATCCAAGCGTTGTTGTGAGTGAAGATACCAGCGTTCTCCTTATAGCCGCCGGGATATGTTGAAATTTCGCCGTACTGGATATAATATTTGGAGAATGCGGGGTTGTTGAGGACAAGACCGTATTTTGTATTGAGGTACTTGTCGATAGAATCAAGGGTCTTGATGTCTGCTCCGACGTCCTTGCCGATCTCAGACATAACAGCAAAGCCCTGAGGTTCGATAAATATTTTGCCTTCCTCGCACTCCTTTGAACCCATTTTTGCGCCTGTTGAATCGTAAGCGCGGAGGAACCAATCGCCGTCGAAAGCGGATTCCATAACGTTTTTCTTCATCTTGTCGATCTCAGCCTGTGCAGCGGCAGCCTCATCGTCCTTGCCGAGGTGCTTGAGGATAGCGACATAATTCGGACCTGAATAAGTAAAGAGAGTAGCGACCATTACCGATTCGGCGATCTTTGAGTAACCGCCCTCGGCTGCAAACTTGGGATTGGTGTATGTCTGGAAGCTTTCGCCGGGAGTATCCGAGTAGCAGGAAAGGTTGATGCAGTCATTCCAGTCGGCACGCATAGCAAGCGGCAGACCGTGAGGACCGAGATTGTTCACTATCTTATAGAAAGAAACCTTGAGGTGGTCGAGCATCGGCTTAGCCTTGCTCATATCGTTGTCGTAGGGAACCATTTCATCAAGGATAGACCAGTCGCCTGTCTCTCTGATATAAGCGGAAACGGAAAGTATCATCCACAGCGGATCGTCAGAGAAATCGCCGCCGATGTCGGAGTTGCCCTTCTTTGTGAGAGGCTGATACTGGTGATAGCAGCCGCCGTCCTCGAGCTGAGTTGAAGCGATGTCGATGATACGCTCTCTTGCGCGGTCGGGTATCTGATGAACGAAGCCGAGAATATCCTGATTGGAGTCACGGAAGCCCATACCTCTGCCGATACCGCTTTCAAAGTAAGAAGCTGAACGTGAAAGGTTGAAGGTAACCATACACTGATACTGATTCCAGATATTTACCATACGGTCAACCTTATCGTCGGGAGTATCAACGCTGAGGATGCCGAGAAGCTCGTCCCATGCTGCCTTAAGCTCTGCAAGACCTGCCGCAACCTTTTCGGGCGTATTGTACATGTCGATCATTTCGAGAGCCTTCACCTTGTTGATAGTAACGCCGTCAGCCTCGAACTTCTGGTCAACAGGCATTTCAACATAGCCAAGAATGAAGATAAGCGTCTTTGATTCGCCGGGAGCGAGAGTTATCTTTTTATAGTGAGAAGCGATAGGCGACCAGCCGTCGGCAAAAGAGTTGTTTGCTGCGCCTGCCATAACAGCCTGCGGATCGTTGAAGCCGTTGTAAAGACCGATAAACGAGTCTCTGTCGGTATCGTAGCCGTCGATCTCATCGTTTACGGTGTAGAAAGCGAAGTGGTCGCGTCTGTCTCTGTACTCTGTCTTGTGGTAGATAGTAGAGTCGACTACCTCAACACGACCTGTGGAGAAGTTTCTCTGGAAGTTTGTGCAGTCGTCCTGAGCGTCCCAAAGACACCATTCAGCGAAAGAGAAAAGGGAGAAAGTCTTAGTCTCCGTACCCTCGTTGGTAAGTACGAGCTGCTGGACTTCGCCGTTGTAATTCTGTGGAACGAAGAAAGTAACCTGAGCATTCAGGTCGTTTTTCTTTCCTGTAATGATCGTATATCCCATACCGTGGCGGCATTCATAGGAGTCAAGCTCGGTCTTGACGGGAGACCAGCCGGGATTCCAAACAGTACCGTTGTCGTTAATATAGAAATATCGTCCGCCCATATCAATGGGGACGTTATTGTAGCGATAGCGTGTGATACGTCTGAGACGTGCGTCCTTATAGAAGCTGTAGCCTCCTGCCGTATTGGAAATAAGCGAAAAGAAAGCCTGCGTTCCGAGGTAGTTTATCCAAGGATAGGGTGTTTTCGGGGAATTGATAACATATTCCTTATTAGCGTCGTCAAAAAAACCGAACTTCATAATGGTTATTCTCCTTTGTTTTTACATTACAAATGCAGACAAGGTCTGCAATTTATAATATTATAACATATTTTTCAAAATATTACAAGAGCTTACGTCAAATTAAGGCTGTACTATTTTTGACGCAGTTTTTGTGCAAAATCCACAAAACAGCAAAAAGCCGCATCGTCATAACTTAAGCAGGGGGACTCCGTCGAAGGGACGTCGTCCACATTTAAGGCAACCTCTAAAAAACTCTTTTGGCAAAAATCAGATATGCACGGCATATGATGCGTCTATCTGATTTTTGCTTAATCAAATAGGTTTTTAGAGGTTGCCTTAAGTTGTAGACAATGGTCGTTATTTTGCAAAGAATCTTTGATGCGCTTCAAATATCTCGCCGGGCTTTACCTCAACATATCCCGAAACTTCGGGGGAAAGGCTGAGGTTGGGAGCGTTTATCATAGCGGTCATAGGCTCGGGACAGAAGTAGTGGTTGAAGCCTCTGTCGTTCCAGATTATCCAGAACTTGTATTCGTCCGAGACTTCGTAGCAGAGCTTCTTTCCGCTTGCAGTATCTTCTGCGATAACGCCGTGGAACTCCATGCCGTCAAGCTCGGTAGTCTCGCCGATATACATATCGTTGTCCACTACCTGAAGCACGGGGCATTTTGTACCGCCCTTGTACTCCAGATCCCACATAGTAAGGGATTTAAGCTGCTCAGTGGGGAGACATCTCTCATTAAGCTCGCACTTTTTGCCGATCGGCACGGTAAGGCGAATATCCTCCTCCTTAGCGCCGTCAACAAAAGGAGCGTTTATTGACGTATGAGAAGCGAGGGACATCGGCAGCGCTTTACTGTCGTTGTTGATAAAGCAGATGTTCTGTTCCAGACCGTTTTCCGACAGAGTGAACGTATATTCTGCCGTGAAGCGAACCGGGAGGTATTGGAAGAACTCGTCCTTTTCATCATAAACGTAGCGAGTCTTTACCCATGCGCAGTTGCTGTCGGCGTTATGCTCTATCACCTCGAATGTTCTTTTGTGGAGGAAACCGTGAATATGATTATTGTAAGGCGCTTTCTCGTTTACGGGGAGCTGATATGTGCCGTCGGAGGTTTTCAGCACGCCGTCTGCAAAGCGGTTGGGGAGGTAGAGCGTGGGAAGTCCCCATACCTCGGCGGACTTAATAATATCCTCAAAGGTATTGTCGGGATTCCAGCGGAAAAATTCTATGCCCTTTACGTTGTTTCTCAGTCGGATAACGTTGCAGCCGATCTGATAGGCGATAAGAGCTTCATAGCCCCCTGCGGAGAGCTTCACGCATGTCATGCCGTTGTGTTCCATAAGCTGTGTTGTATTTTTCATTTAAAATCAAGACCTTTCTGTTGAAAATTTTTATTCACGTTTATTATATCATATAATCAGGAAAATTGCAACAGGTGCGGAAATAGTTTTCATTTTAAATTATTTTTTATAAGAGTTGAATTGCTTGTTGACTTGACGTATATTAGTAATTATTTTCACCGTAAATGCCGTCAGGAGAAGCAGGGTCGCCTCAATAAGCTGATAAAACGCAGCCGACCGAACATCGTGCATTTCCTGAGCGATCATTTCATTTTCAAGCTCCGGAAAATGGCGTTCATAAATATCAAAGAGACGTCCGGACGACGGTGTAATTTGGTTGACGATAAAAGCCGCAAGGATTCCCATACTCATAAACAAAACCGAATCTATAATTTTCCTGTTCGCGGCTTTTGCCCAAATTACAGGCAAAAGAATCGGTACTGCAAGGTAAATGCAAAGTACCGCAACACCGAAAAGTTCCCGTACATCAAGAAAAATCATCAGGGCATTCAACGCAATATAGCTTAATATTCCCACAGGCAGAAACAGCAGACCGCTTTTTTTGTTTTCCTTATCCATATCAGTCCATTCGGTTCTCCATATCCGTATACTCACGCATGGGCGAAATTGCCTTGTATGCAGGGCGTATTATCTTGTTGGAATTGATAAGCTCCTCGATACGGTGAGCCGACCAGCCGGAAATACGCGATACGGCGAAAAGGGGAGTGAACAGCTCGTCGGGTATTCCCAGCATACGGTATACAAAGCCGCTGTAGAAATCCACATTAGCGCATACGCCCTTGTAAATTTTCCTTTCCTCTGCGATGACCTCGGGCGCAAGACGTTCGACCATCGAGTACAGGTCGAACTCGTCATGTCTGCCCTTTTCCGAGCTGAGCTTCTCGACAAAGCCCTTGAATACCATTGCTCTCGGGTCGGAGTGCGAGTAAACGGCATGTCCCATTCCATAGATAAGACCTGCATGGTCGAAGGCTTCTTTATGGAGAAGCTTTTTCAGATATGCGCGTACTTCAGCTTCGTCAGTCCAGTCCTTGATATTCTGTTTCATATCGTCAAACATCATAGCGACCTTTATGTTTGCGCCGCCGTGCTTCGGACCTTTAAGCGAACCCAGAGCCGCCGCAATTGCCGAATACGTGTCCGTACCCGATGAGGAAACGACATGCACCGTAAATGTGGAATTGTTTCCGCCGCCGTGTTCCGCATGGAGAACCAGCGCAAGATCGAGGATACGAGCTTCAAGCTCGGTATATTTTTTATCGGGACGGAGCATGTACAGCAGATTTTCCGCAATGGAGAGTCCGGGGTCGGGATCGTGGATAAAAAGACTTCCTCCGTCGCGTGTGTATTTGTAGGCATGATAGCCGTATGTTGCCAGTACGGGGAAAAGCGTTATAAGCGAGATGCTCTGTCTCAGCACGTTGGGTATTGAAATGTCGTTGGCTGCATGATCGTAGGAATACAGCGAGAGGACGCATTTCGCAAGAGTGTTCATCATATTGTCGCTGGGGGCTTTCATGATAACGTCCCTTGTGAAAGTAGTCGGAAGATTTCTTGCTTCCGATAAAATGTCTTTAAATTCGTCAAGCTCCGTTTCTGTCGGCATATTTCCGAATAGGAGCAGATAAATGGTTTCTTCAAAGCCATATCTCTTTTCCTTGATAAAGCCGGTCACAATATCTTCAACGTTGATACCTCGGTAGAACAGCTTGCCTTGACCTTCCTCATCGACCTTTATGGTACTGATATTTGTAAGTCCCGCAACAACGCCGTTTCCGTTGATGTCTCTCAGTCCTCGTTTTACATCGTACTGAGTGTAAAGTTCGGGGGCGATCTTATAGCCCTCCATTGATTTTTCTGCAAGTTTTACGATTTCGGGTGTCAGTTCAATAAATCCGTATCCCATTAATCTGCGCCTCCTTTTAAATATTAGCGTTCATAAGCCGGAGCTTTTTGCCGCTTTCCTATTATCGTTAAATGATAATACATGTTTATATTGTATCATATTTCACCAAAAAAGTCAAGCATAGTTTAAACAGTCTGTATAATACTTAAATGAATCGCCGTTTTTGTTTGGTGAATTTGTTAATTTCAACAATAAAACTTTATATATTTTCACTAAACTTTCACTTGACAATAAAATTTTACCGTGTTATACTATTTAAATACGGACTTTTTAAATACGGACTTTGCACGTCCGAACAGAATATCAGGAAAGGAGAGATACTGTAAATGCTGAAAAAACTTTTGTCTTATGTGGGCAGGTACAAAGAGGAAGCAGTCCTTGCTCCGGTGACTATTCTGGGCGAGGTCGCTATGGAGGTGCTTATCCCATATGTCATGGCTTCCATTATTGATAAGGGTATAAGATTGGGCAATATAAAGCACGTTGCCTTAATGGGAACGCTTATGGTCGCTATGGCGCTTGTGTCGCTTTTCTTTGGAGCAGTCGCCGGACGTTTCAGCGCTGTGGCTGCCGTTGGATTTGCAAAAAATCTCAGGGGAGCGCTTTTTAAAAAGGTGCAGTCCTTTTCCTTTGCCAATGTGGATAAGTTTTCCACAGCGTCCCTTACAACTCGTCTCACAACCGATGTAAACAATATTCAGATGGCGTTTATGATGTTTATACGTACTGCGGTGAGAGCGCCTATGATGATGATCTTTGCGCTTATTATGGCTGTTAATACCAATGCTGATCTGTCTCTGGTATTTTTATGCGCCATTCCCGTTCTCGGAGCTGCCGTTGCATTGATCATGACCAAAGCTCATCCGAGGTTCAAGGCGATGCTGACGCTTTACGACGGCATGAATGCAAGGGTACAGGAAAATCTTGTGGGTATACGTACCGTTAAAGCATTCGTTCGTGAGGACTATGAGAAGAAAAAGTTCACGGAAAGCACCGAACAGGTGCGCAAGGCTCAGGTTCGCGCGGAAAAGCTCGTTATACTTACAATGCCGTTCATGCAGTTTTGCATGTACGCAAGCATAATCGCCATTCTCTTTTTCGGCGGACATATGATCGCAAACGGCGGAAATATGCTCACCGGCGATCTTACTCAGTTTATTACATACGTCGGACAGATACTTATGTCCCTTATGATGCTTTCATTCATGTTTATGATGTTCGTAATTTCGAGAGCTTCTCTCCAGCGTATATACGAGGTGCTTACAGAGGAATCGGATATTGTTTCACCCGAAAACGCCGTTTCGGAGGTCATGGACGGTTCTGTAAGCTTCAGAAACGTGTCGTTCAGCTACTTTAAGGACATGAATAACCTTTCTCTTGAGAAAATCAACCTTGACATAAGATCGGGGGAAACTATTGGTATTATCGGCGGCACAGGCTCGTCGAAAACAACTCTGGTGCAGCTTATCCCGAGACTTTACGACGTAACGGAGGGCGAGGTGCTGGTCGGCGGACGAGACGTCCGTGAGTACGACCTTGAAGCCCTGAGAAATCAGGTCGCAATGGTATTGCAGAAAAACGTCCTTTTCTCGGGAACTATCAGGGAGAACCTGAAATGGGGCAATTCCGACGCTTCGGACGAGGAGATCGTCGAGGCGTGCAAGCAGGCGTGCGCACATGATTTTGTTATGTCATTTCCCGACGGCTACGATCAGGATCTCGGACAGGGCGGCGTAAACGTATCGGGCGGTCAGAAGCAGAGACTCTGTATTGCAAGAGCGCTGCTGAAAAAGCCTAAGATACTCATTTTTGACGATTCCACCAGCGCTGTGGATACGGCGACGGACGCAAGCATCAGAAAGGCGTTCCGCGAAAACCTCAGCGAGGTGACTACGTTTATCATAGCTCAGAGGATCTCATCCGTACAGGATGCGGACAGGATAATCGTTATGGACGATGGAAAGATAATCAATGTGGGAACTCACGAGGAGCTTCTTAAAACGAGCGATATTTACAGAGAAGTTTATGAATCGCAGCAGAAAGGCGGTGATGAATAATGCCTCCGAAAAAGAATATGACTCCCATGCAGAAGCCCTCAGATGTCAAGGCGATAATCAAGCGTATTTTCAGTTATATGTATGGCTTCAAGCTGCATTTTGCGCTTGTGGTCGTTGGCGTTATTCTGAGCGCCGTGGCAGGCATTGCAGGCAACGCCCTGCTTACTCCGCTTATAAATAATATCGAGGACGCTCTTGAAAAGGGCATGTGGGATAAGAGGGCGTTTATCGGGATACTTGCCGTTATGGCAGGTATTTACGCTGTAGGCGCATTGTCGAGCCTGATGTTCCAGCGTATGATGCTCAAAGTTTCAACGACTACGCTTATGCGCATAAGAAACGATCTTTTCAGCAAAATGGAGTCGCTGCCCATAAAATACTTTGACAAGCACACTCACGGCGAGCTTATGTCGCTTTACACCAACGATACCGATACGCTTCGTGAAATGCTCAGCAACAGTATCGCGCAGTTCATAAGCTCGGCTATAACTATTGTTGGCGTTTTTGCTCTTATGCTTGCCTATAGCTGGATCCTGACTATTATCGTGGTCGTAATGCTTGTTATTATTATAAAGGTAATAGGCGTTATCGGTTCACGGAGCAGCAAGGGCTTTGTTGCGCAGCAGAAGGCGATAGGCAAGGCGAACGGATATATCGAGGAAATGATAGACGGTCAGAAGGTCGTAAAGGTTTTCTGCCACGAGGACATTGCCAACGAGGAATTTAACAAGCTTAATGAGGAGCTTTGTGAAGCGGCTACCCGTGCGAATACGTTTGCAAATATCCTTATGCCTATCATGAACAATCTTTCCTATCTTCACTATGCGGCAACTGCTATTGTAGGCGGAATTATGGCGGTAAGCGGCTT
Organism: uncultured Ruminococcus sp.; assembly: GCA_947627275.1. Lineage (GTDB taxonomy): Bacteria > Bacillota > Clostridia > Oscillospirales > Ruminococcaceae > Ruminococcus. Next base: position 13,620 of record CANQVK010000004.1, read on the forward strand.
CGGCGGAATGAATATCGGAAAGCTCGTATCGTATTTGCAGTTTACAAGGCAGTTCGCTCAGCCTATCACACAGGTATCTCAGCAGCTTAATGCGGTTTTGACGGCTCTTGCGGGTGCAGAGAGGATTTTCAGGGTAATTGACGAAGAACCCGAGGCGGACGAAGGCTACGTTACTCTCGTAAACGCTGTAAGAGGGGCGGACGGTCAGCTTATCGAATCCGAAAAGAGAACGGGTATCTGGGCTTGGAAGCATCCTCATAAAGCGGACGGTACTGTAACATATACGGAGGTTCGGGGTTATGTGGAGTTTGACGATGTTGTTTTCGGCTACGAACCCGAGAAAACAGTTCTCAACGGTATCAGCCTTTATGCAAAGGCTGGTCAGAAGATCGCTTTCGTAGGCTCTACGGGAGCAGGCAAGACGACCATAACCAATCTTATAAACCGCTTTTATGACGTTCCCGACGGCAAGATACGCTATGACGGCATAAATATCAACAAGATAAAAAAACGCGACCTGAGAATGTCACAGTCTATCGTATTGCAGGATACGCACCTGTTTACGGGTACTGTAATGGACAATATCCGTTACGGCAAGCTTGACGCAACAGACGAGGAGGTCTATGCGGCGGCGAAGCTTGCGAATGCCGACAGCTTTATCACTCACCTTGAAAACGGCTATAACACCATGCTTACCTCTGACGGTGCAAATCTTTCGCAGGGACAGCGGCAGCTTCTTGCCATTGCCCGTGCAGCGGTTGCAGATCCGCCCGTGCTTATTCTTGACGAAGCCACAAGCTCCATTGATACAAGAACGGAGGCTCTTATCGAAAAAGGTATGGATTCCCTTATGGAGGGACGTACAGTATTCGTTATTGCGCACCGTTTGTCAACAGTCCGCAACTCACAGGCGATAATGGTTCTGGAGTACGGAAAGATCATCGAGCGTGGCAGTCATGACGACCTTATCGCTCAGAAGGGCAAATATTATCAGCTTTATACAGGCATGTTTGAGTTGTCTTAGAGCCTTGTAGCATGCGTTCCCCAAAAATCCGATGTCTATCGGATTTTTGGGGATTAGTATTAGTATCTCGGCACTTTCGTCGTCTTCCTTGACATACGAATTTTCTGTTCCGCATTCTTTTATCTCTATACAACAAAAGAAAGGAAATTTTGGGAATGTATTTTTTAAAAAGAACAATATCCGCAGCAGCGTCCGTTCTGCTTGCGTTATCAATGACAGCTTCACGGCAGCCGCAGACAATAGCGCTGGACGAACCTCTTGACATTCATTTGACTATCGAAACCAAGGAGATAGGCATAGCGGATATTCCTGACGATAGAGCTGTATCGCTCGAAGTGTATGTGGAAAATTCTCCGCCGTTTGCGGGAATGTGGATATATTTTGAAAAAGATCCGCGGCTTGAATTCAACCAGGTAAGACCTTTTTCCATTGTGGATGGCGTTAAAAATGCCAATCCCTTAAACACGTTATCCTACTTTGAGGTCGAACCGCATAAGTACGGCTGCTGCATACCGGCAAAAATGGGAAAACTTATAGAGCATTCGGGAGCGATCGTAAGGGTAAATGTGTTTCTGCCGGCAGATGCGGAAGTCGGCGATTTTTATTCAATGGATTTCAACAAATATATTGGGAATACCAGCATGGTAGTCGATTTAGGCTATGAAATGTCGGACAGATATTATGAATCGTCGTTCACTCAGCTAAATAGCGGCGGTATTCTCATAACAGAAAAAACTCCGCCGACTGAACCGACAACAACATCCCCTGCTGAACAGGATTTTAAGCTCGGTGATGTAAACAACGATTCAAAAATTGATTCGTCTGACGCTTCGCTTATACTTGCGGAATTTTCACGGATTCAGACGGGAGCGCTTTCACCGTTCACAGATGAGCAGATAAAAGCCGCTGATGTAAACCTCGATGAAAAGATAGATTCATCAGACGCTTCCATGCTCCTTGCATACTATGCTTACGTTCAAACAGGCGGTGAGATCGTCGATTTTAAGGTATGGTATGATACTGTTTGGAAAACATTATCCGCAGCTTAGGAGAATATTTTTATCCCGAATGGGTAGAAAACAGAAAGCTGCAATAACAAGGGGACGCTGTAACAGCGTCCCCTTTGTCTTATTTGTTGAATCTCTTGGCGATAATTTTTACCACAGGGCAGAGAAGTCCTGCGATCACCCAAACGACCCAGCTTCTTCCCCAATCAAAGGTGATGAAGCTGTAGCCGAGGTATAAAGCCGTAGCGATAAGCCAATAGATCTGCATTATCGTAGCTGTTTTTTCATTGTCAAGTTTTTTCCGGCGGCTGTAGTCGTCTGTTTCAAGAAGCGTTTGGTAGCCGCCGTTGATAATGCTTGTTCTGATTATCAGGAATACTCCGGCAGCTACGCATATAAACACCGCAAGTGCGCCGAAATCGCCGCTAATTTCGTTATGTTCACTCCGTGAAATAATATCGGCAGCTATGGCAGGCACGCAAGAGATAATACAAAGACCTATTCCGATTATAAGCTGCATGATATGTTTGGATTGGTAGTGATTCTTCCTATCCTTTACCATTCCGTCAACGCCGTATTCCGTGTCAAGGCATTCATTGCGCAGGTAGTCGAAATTTTTTGTAAGGCTGTGACTGTAAATGAAAATACCTACCGCAGCGGCTATCATAAGAAAGAGCGGTATTGCTCCGAGGTCGGCAAGCTCAGATTTTCTGAAGATCATATCAAAGATTATGGGCATAGTAGGAGAAAGTATGCAGAGCGATACTCCCAAGGCGGTAAAAAAAGAATGGCGAATGTTTTTTTCAAGGAACTCGGAAGCCTCCGCCATAGACACATGACGAAGCGGCGGTTCGGTTTCATCGTGTATCGGAGCTGCTTCGCTTATGTCTGCGGAAACGGACGCTATCGGATTCAGGTCAAGCTCGTCTTTTAAAAGTACGTCTGTGCTGACGGAAAATATTTCCGACAGTCTTAAAATTCGGTTAAGGTCGGGAGTGGACTGCGCGCTTTCCCATTTTGAAACGGATTGACGGCTCACTCCCAATTTCTCGGCAAGCTCATCCTGAGTCATGCCCGATTTTTTTCTGAGTTCGATTATCTTATCTGCTAATATCATAATGATACCTCCACGGAAAATTTTATGAATTTTGCGAAACCGGCTTTCGTGTTTTCCATGATATTAGTATAACATTTGTGGGAGTTGCAGTCAATCAATTCGGCTTGGAAATTTGTCAACCGTCAGTTGCATCACGGTATATAGCCGAGATCCGCCGTTCGGAATTTGAGTATCCGAACGGCGGATCATTAGAACTTTTAAACGTTTTATGCAGGCATTGCGTTAATGACCGTCAGCGCCAAGAGAACTATCGTAAGAAGTATGGTGACGGGTGCGGTGAAGTAAACGGCAAGCTTTTTCTTTTCCGACACCTCGGGGCATACGGGGTCAATATGAAAGCTTTCCTTGTGCATTACTATTTCCAGAATAAACAGTATCAGACCAGCTGCTATAAGTCCCATTACAAGAAAACCTGCGCACATTAAGATAATAAATGCTCCCAAGTTATCCATGATAACGTCAATGTTGCCGTTCTGCATTTCTTCGAGATCAATGTTTCCTATGAAAAGCGACGTTATTCCGCCGATCGTATTGATCGTAAAGTGTACGATAAGGGACGGGATAATAGATTTGGTTTTAAGTACCATAAATGCCGAGAAAATGCCCATTACAGCCGCAAATGGTATCTGTGGGTAGTTTGCGTGAAGAAGTCCGAAGAAAATTCCCGTTGAAATGGCAGCCGACCATGTGCCGTAGCGTTTGGCGTTGCCCAGCAATGCGCCTCGCATAAGTATTTCCTCAAAAATAGGAGCTAAAAGCGTTATACTTACTATATTGGCGAATTTGGACAAAAAGGTATCGTCCGCCGAAAAATCCGTTTGATTAAGCTCTATTCCCGTTAATGATTGCAGCAGATTAAAAAATAAAGTCGATGCGATGCTTGTGCCATATGTGAACGCTATGGTTATCAGGACCCATTTTAATACCCACCATAGCGACTGTTCAGGTTTGCGGAACAGTGAGCCTATCTTTTCGGTCGTTCGTCCCGAGGGCGTTTTTTTGTAGATAAAGATCGCCAGAGGTACGCCCACAAAATATTGAAACATCATTCCAGCCAAAAAAGTTGCGCTGTCGTAAAGCTGAGAATCCTTATCAATAAATTGTCCCATTACCAAGCGAACAAGATAGCTTCCGCCTATCATACATATCAGGAAAATGAAAAGCATCATTGAGTTTCCGTTTGATGATTTTCTCATCGTTTTTGACGAGTATGCAGAGCTTTCGGTATTTTCCGCAATTGTGTTTTCCGTGTACATTATGATCCCCATTTCATAAAAATTATTTTAAATCTGTATATTAAATTGCATAACAATTTACTTTTTCATTTCCGACAGTTCCTTTTTTAATCCGTCTACCTCCGCCTGAAGTCTGCATAATTCAAGGGACACGGGGTCGGGAATGTGTATCTGGTCGATGTCCTGAGTTACTTTGCGTTCGCTGACCTTTTCACCCTTACGGCGTACAACTCTTGCGGGAACTCCCACAGCCGTGCAGTCGTCGGGAATTGCGTTGAGAACTACGGCATTCGCCGCTATTTTCACATTATTTCCCACCGTAAAAGGACCGAGGACTTTTGCGCCGGCTCCGACAAGAACGTTGTTGCCAAGCGTTGGATGACGTTTGCCCTTGTCCTTGCCCGTACCGCCGAGAGTAACTCCCTGATAGAGCAGGCAGTTATCGCCTATTACAGCCGTTTCGCCGATAACAACGCCCATTCCGTGGTCTATGAAAAGTCCCTTGCCAATGACTGCACCGGGGTGTATTTCAATTCCTGTTTTGTTTCTTGCATGTTGAGAAATTATTCTTGCCAAGGTGAAATATTTTCTCTTATACAGCCAATGAGCTAAACGGTATGAGCGGATAGCTTTAAGCGTAGGATAGGTCAGCAGTATTTCAGCTGCATTCCTTGCCGCAGGGTCGCTTTGGCGGATAAGCTCTATATCCCGCCTTATTGTTTTAAAAATTTCAAACAAAGGTTACCTCCCGATATTTATTATACGGCAACCTCTAAAAACCTCTTTTGACAAAAATCAGCTATGCTCGGCATTTGCTGCGTCACACCATCTTGGAGTACGGCAGTACGCCTTCGAGGACTTTCCCTGCGACTGCCGTATCTATCTGATTTTTGCTTAACCAAACAGGTTTTTAGAGGTTGCCATATCGTAATATTCACAGAACTTTTAACTTAAATTTACAGCGCATTTTTATATTATATGCAAAATAAATTTTATTCTCTATTGCGCAATTCACTTTTATCTTAACCGGAACCGCTGTATGCTTGATCGTGCAACGCAGCACAGGGCAAATCAGACAAGCAGAAACGTGTAACTTATTTCTCTATGATTCCTTAATTAAATTTAAGCGCGCCGCTGTTTTCCATGGCTTTCAGGAGGGTGAAGCGAGCTTCGTCACGGTATTCGGGCTTTGCCATGTAGTACATGTAAGTCTCGGCGATATTCAGGTGACTTGATGTGCGTCCCTCTATTTTGAACTGTTCAAAGCCCATAGGCACGTATTTTTCCCATATATCGTCGGGAGAAATATGCGTGCGGAGGTTTCTTATTTCAAACACTCCTCTTTGAGAATAGGGACAGTCGCGGAAATGCTGAGGATCGAATTTAGACGGGTCAAAGGGCAGATTCGGGTATTTTTTGATATGCTCGTTATATGCTATCTGCTGAACGCCGATAGAGTGATAATGCTCTGAGCGGCGAGGGCAGTTAGGTTCGCAGCAGGCGTTTACAAGAAGCTCGCAGTCCTTTTTGCGCGGGAGCGTTGAAAGCACCTCGAAATTGTTATTGAAATCGTAGTCAACAACGACTATGCTGTAGTCCTTTTCAAGCTCGTCTTTAAGCTTGTCGGGGTCGTTTATGCGTTTGCATGTGGAGCTGGTGAGCTTGTACTTGGGGAAATTCCGTCTGATATAGTTCTCCAGAAGCGGCGACATGACGATAGCCTCGTTAAGACCGTTGTCCGCAAGAGTGAGTATCATGTTGCAGAAAGGGTCGCTGAGGTGTTTTTTCTCCAGAGCAGGATTGGTAAAGGTAAAGCGAAGCGGTATTCCTCTGTCGTTGAACGACTTTATGACCTGCTTGACGAAGGCACGGTCGCATACGCCGCCCTGCGTGCGTCCGCCGTTCCATATCGCAGGGGGAAATACGCCGTAGAATGAGGCAATTTCCACGCCCTCACGGAAAAATTCGGGGCGGTTTTGCAGCATATCCGCAAATAATAAATTCAGCTTGAACCGCCCTGCAAAATCGGGCAGATGAAAACGTACTCTCATAAAAATCTCCTTTTATCAGTTATCAATTTACTGTTTACAACTTAAGAGGGTTTTGTTCCCTGTACTTTCTGTTAAAGACGTAACTCTTGGTGTCCATTCTCGTGAATTGGACTGTGAAAATCATGGAGACTATCAGTATTTAGTTAATTTTTGGATTTACACAGTCCAATTCACGACAACAGAGATTCCAAAGGGGTCACCCCTTTGGCAGGGGGTGTGGGGGACAGAGTTCCCCGCTAAAGTTGTAAATAGTGATCGTCAATCAACAAAATCTCCTCTTTCGTCGGCGACCTCATAGCCTGCCCGTTCGATTTCGGCTTTAAGCAGGGCAAGTCCCTCTGCCGCTTCGCCGCCTGTGATGAGCTTGTTGTCGTAAAGATTGTACTTTCGGCGTACTTCCTTCGGCGAAAGATTCGGCATAATAACGTTGCAGCCTGTTTTAAGACCCAGAGTTCTGCCGTTTTCCGCAATAGTTCCGAGGGCTGTCGTGGCAGGAAGAAGAACTCTCGGGAACATCAGCCGAAGTATGCCCAGAAGTCGCAGGGTAAGCTCCGCCGTACCTCCTTTTTCGTTTTTGAAGGGAGTGTCCTTGTGAGGGATAAAAGGGCCTATCCCTATCATATGGGGCTGTAATTCCTGCAAAAAACGAATATCCGAGATAAGGTCGTCCGTTGTCTGATACGGTGCGCCTACCATAAATCCCGAGCCGGTCTGAAAGCCAGTCTCTATTAAATTATACAGGCAATTCTTGCGGTTGTCAAGACTCATTTCGGCAGGGTGGAGCTTTTGATACAATTTTTCGTCCGCAGCTTCATGTCTAAGAAGATAACGGTCGGCGCCTGCCGCTTTCATTTTTCTGTATCCGACCGCTGAACGCTCGCCGATGGACAGGGTTATGGCGCAGTCGGGATATTTTTTGCGTATTTCCGATATAATGCCGCAGATATGCTCATCGGTGAAAAAAACGTCCTCGCCGCCCTGCATAACAAACGTTCTGAATCCCAATTTATAGCCGTTTTCAGCGCATTCCATTATTTGGATGCGGTCAAGGCGGTAACGTTCGGCAGATTTATTGCTTCGTCTTATGCCGCAGTACAGGCAGTCGTTTTTGCAGTATGAGGAAATTTCTATAAGTCCTCGGAGAAACACTTTTTTTCCGTAGTATTTTCTGCGGACTTCGTCTGCCCGTTTCGCAAGATGTGCGGAGACTTCGGCGGAATCGTCCTCGATAAGACCCTTTAATTCCTCATCTGTCAGATCGCCTGTATGGTAAAGCTTTTCAATCAAATTTATCAAGGAACAGCTCAGCCTCCGAGTTCTATCATTTTATCAATACATTTGCGGGCTGAGGAGATCAGTTCATCGTCCATGAGTATTTCAAACGCTTCGCCGTTGGGGTCGCCCGAGATCGCCAACAGCGACAGATACACATCGGGAAGCGTTGTAAGCTTCATGTTGCGGCAGACGAGGTTTTTCGTCAGCGGATAGAACTTTTTGTCCGGGCAGTCGTACTGCAAATGCTCGGCTATGGAGTTTTCCGTGCCGATGATAAATTCTTTGGCGTCTGATTTCTTGGCAAAGTCCATGATACCGCTTGTTGAACCCACATAGTCGGCAAGCTCGGTTATCTCGGGGCGGCATTCGGGATGTACAAGGAAAAGAGCGTTGGGATGTTCAGCTTTAGCCTTTTTGACTTCTCCGACAGTTACCGCCGCATGGGTCGGACAGCCGCCCTGCAAAAGCTTTATATCTTTTTCGGGTAGCTGCTTTTTCACCCAGCCGCCGAGATTGCAGTCGGGAATAAAAAGGATCTTGTCGGAATCGAGAGCCTTGACTATCCTGAGCGCACTGGACGAGGTAACGCATACGTCGCATACGGTTTTCAAAGCGGCAGTCGTATTGATATAAGCAACTACTGTGCGGTCAGGGTCGGACGCCTTTATCTGAGCGATCATATCCTTATCCATCTGCTCAGCCATAGGACAGCCTGCATCTTTGTTGGCGAGGTAAACATGCTTTTCGGGAGAGAGCATTTTAGCGGTTTCAGCCATAAAATGCACTCCGCAGAAAAGGATATTATCCGCATTGGTGTGAGCCGCATCTACGCTAAGCTTGTAGCTGTCGCCTGTAAAATCAGCTATCTCAACTATTTCGCGCGCCTGATAGCTGTGGGCGAGAACGGCGGTGTTGGTTTTCTTTTTAAGCTCAATGACTTTTTCCTGTAATTCTTTTATGGTCATGACATTCTCCTTTTGGATTCAGGATTCTTTGGATATTTTGCAATAGCGGCGAGTATAACTAACATCAGGATTTCAAAGGGGACGGCGTCCCTTTGGTAGGGGCAGAGGGGACGGGGCGATAAGCCAAAGTCCCCCTGCTTAAGCTGTAGACAGTGGTTATAAAATCGTTTCGGCTATAACTTCCACTTCAACGAGCGCATTTTTGGGAAGTGTTTTAACGGCTACGCAGCTTCGTGCCGGAAGATTTTTGAAATACTTTCCGTAGATCTCATTAAATGCGGCGAAGTCATTCATATCCGCAAGAAAGCAGGTAGTCTTGACTGCTTTATCGAAGGAAGAACCTGCGGTTTCCAGAACGGCGGAAAGGTTGCGCATTACCTGCTCGGTCTGCTCCTCTACAGAGGCGGCTTCTATGGTGTTTGAAGCTGGATTTATTGCGATCTGTCCGCTGGTGTAGACCATTCCGTTTGAAATGACAGCCTGTGAATAAGGGCCTACAGCGGCAGGCGCTTTTTCGGTGTGAATTTTTATCATAATTAAAACCTCCTATTGATAATGGGCGTTAATCGCCGGTAATTTTAAAGCCGTTTGATTTGAGTGCGTCCTTTATCTCCTCGATATGGGCGTAGTTGCGTGTTTCAAGGACTATTCTCAGGTAGCAGCCGTTTACAGCCGAACCCTCGTTGGCGCGTTCGTGATGAATGGAGATAACATTTCCGCCAAGCTCGGCGATAATGCGTGAAACGTCCATAAGCTGCCCCGGCTTGTCGATAAGCTCGATGTTCAGTGTGCTGTTTCTGCCTGTCATAAGCAGACCTCTCTTGATGACGCGGGAGAGTATAGTAACGTCAATATTTCCTCCCGAAAGCAGGCATACGGTCTTTTTCCCTTTGATAGGCACTTTATTGAACATTGCCGCAGCTACGGGAACAGCTCCTGCGCCCTCTGTTACAAGCTTCTGCTGTTCCATGAGAGCAAGGATAGCCGCTGAGATCTCATCGTCCGTGACGGTAACGATCTCGTCCACATAATCAGAAACAAGCTTGTAAGTATTTTCGCCCGGTTCTTTAACTGCGATTCCGTCCGCAATGGTAGAAACGCTGTCGAGCTGTTCTATATGACCGTCACGCACGGAATTGTACATACTGGGTGCGCCCGTCGCCTGAACTCCGTAGATCTTGATCTTGGGGTTAAGGCTCTTGACAGCATAGGCAACGCCCGAGATAAGTCCGCCGCCGCCGACAGGTACGATAACGGCGTCCATATCGGGTATCTGTTCGATAAGCTCCAAGCCGATAGTACCCTGTCCTGCAATAACGTTTTCGTCGTCGAACGGGTGAACGAACGTGTATCCATGTTCGTCACGCTGACGGAGAGCCTCGTTGTAGGCATCGTCGTATACGCCTTTTACAAGGCAGACCTCTGCGCCGTAGCTTTTTGTGGCTTCAACCTTGGATATGGGCGCGCCATCGGGGAGACAGATAATTGACCTTATACCGTTTTTGGCAGCCGCAAGAGCGACTCCCTGTGCGTGATTTCCGGCAGAGCATGCGATAACGCCCTTAGCCTTTTCCTCCTCTGAGAGACAGGACATCTTATAATAAGCGCCTCTTACCTTGAACGAGCCTGTAATTTGCAGATTCTCGGTTTTGAGCCATATATTTGATTCGGGATTGATTTTCGGCGCATGTATAACGTCCGTTTCTCTGATGACCTGTTTCAGAACATATTTTGCATGATAGATTTTATCAAGTGTCAGCATTATAAAACCTCTTTTTTGATCACAGTCATAAATTTAATTAAGTTTATGACAGTAATTTAATCGTTTATTGTTAATTGAGTTACAAATTGCTTTGCCGTTCTCGGCGAACGTCCGTTTCCGAAGGAGACAGCAAACTGCTCGGCTTTCATGGCAAGCTCGTCAAAGGACATGTCAATGCCGTGCGCCTTTGCAAGTTCGGCTGCAATAGCCGTGTAATCTTTCTTGTCGGGACGGCTGAAATTCACACGAAGTCCGAACCGTGCCGAAAGGGATAAAAGCTCCTGCATGGTGTCATTGCGGTGAACGTCGTCGCCCTCACGGTCTGAAAAACTCTCCTTGATAAGATGACGGCGGTTGCTTGTCGCATATATTGCGATATTATCAGACCTTGCCGAAACTGAACCTTCTAAAACGGCTTTCAACGCGCCGAAGCAGTCCTCGCCCGATGTAAAACTCAAATCGTCTATGAATATAATGAATTTCAGCGGATTTTCACTCAGTTCATCTATAATAACGGGAATATCCTTAAGCTGCTCCTTAGTTATTTCCACAAGTCGCAGACCTCTGTCGGCAAATTCATTAACAACTGCCTTTACTGTAGACGATTTTCCCGTACCCGCATCGCCGTATAAAAGTACATTCTGAGCCTTTTTGCCGTCAATAAGTGCAAGCGTATTGTCGATCACGGACTGTCTCTCGCGCTCATATCCATAAAGTTCGGAAAGTTTCTGCTTGTCGGGAAATTTCACATGAACTATCTCTCCGCCGTTCATAGTGAACATGGTGTACTGAGCATACTGACCGTAGCCGTATCTGTGAACAAGTTTCAGTCGTTCAAGATAACTTCCCGCGATGTCAACAGGGGAAGTCGTCCATTTCGGCATGAAACCGTCATAATCAAGATTTTCCGTGAAATCGGCTGGAGTGAGTTCAGTAAGTTCCTGAAAGAATTGCAGTTCGTTTATAAGACATTCGGTCATTTCATGCGGAATCGTTTCGCCTTTTGCTGATTTTCTGATATAGAAATTATCGTTTTCAAGAATAACTTTAAGAATATATCCGCTTAGATCAGTGTTTCCTGTTTCATACAGCGAATTTACGAGATCGCAGTAATATTCTATGAATTTTTCCGCATTATCTGTATCAGCCGAAAGAAGATACATTAGATCGCTTATGACTTTATCCTTGCCCGTCTCACGAAAAATAACTATTGAATTACGTCTCAGAGCGAGATCTTTAAATTTTTTACTCAGCATAAAGCCTCAAGAACCTTTTCAGTAATTTCGGTGCAGGTAAGGGGAGTACCCTCTGAACTGCCCATAAGGTCGGCAGTTCTCCAGCCGTCGTTCAGAACCTTGTCAACAGCCGTTTCGATAGCGTCCGCTTCATTGGAAAGACCGAAAGAGAATCGGAGCATCATAGCTCCCGAAAGGATAGTTGCGATAGGATTAGCCATATTTTTTCCTGCAATATCGGGCGCAGAGCCGTGAATAGGCTCGTACATTCCTCTTGTTGAAGCTCCTATTGATGCGCTTGCAAGCATTCCGATTGAACCTGTAATCTGTGAAGCTTCGTCGGAGAGAATATCGCCGAACATATTTGAAGTAACGATAACATCGAACTGACGTGGGTTGCGTACTAACTGCATAGCGGCGTTGTCAACGAACATGTCGCTGTATTCGACCTCGGGATACTCCTCGGCAAGACGGTGCATAGTCTTTCTCCAGAGTCGTGACGATTCAAGAACGTTTGCCTTGTCAATGCTGCAAAGCTTCTTGTTACGCTTCATGGCGGAATCAAAGGCAACTCGTCCGATACGCTCTATCTCGGTAACGCTATAAGCCTCGGTATCGTAAGCCTCCTCGCCGTATTTGCCCTGTCTGTAGCCACGGTCTCCGAAGTAGATACCGCCTGTAAGTTCGCGGACAATCATCAAATCAAAACCGTCGCCGACGATCTCATCTTTAAGCGGAGAAGCGTTTCTCAGCGCAGGGTAAAGCTTTGCAGGACGTAAATTCGTATAAAGTCCCAAAGCTGTACGTATTCCCAGAAGCGCCTTTTCGGGACGGTTCTCGCCGGGCTGGTCGTCCCACTTAGGACCTCCTACAGCTCCGAGAAGTACGCTGTCGCTTGCAAGACAGCCGTCAACGGTTTTCTGTGGTAACGGCTTGCCGGTTGCGTCGATAGCGCATCCGCCGATAAGGTACGGTGTGAAATTGAATTTGTGACCGAATTTTTCAGCAGCTTTTTCAAGTACGGCAACAGCGCTGTCCACGATCTCAGGACCTATGCCGTCGCCTTTAAGAAGCGCTATATTAAATTCCATTTTTACTATCTCCTTTTATAAATATTTTGCATAGTCCACGCCGACATAAGCAAGAGCGCTGTTTTTTATGACAATGCCGATTATCTTGCCCCAGTCGCCTGCACCTTCAACAAAATAGCTGATACTGTCGCTTTCGTGAATATCAACAATAAGTTCAAAGAACCAGCAGTATTTAAGAATATCCCTGACGTTTTCAAGTTTGTAATCTTCTGTACAGCTTTCGATAAGTCCTTGACAGATTTCGTCAATCATATCATCAGGCATTGAATTGAAATGTTCAATGCACTTTTCGGCATAGTCAGCAAGGGACAAATTTCTCAGGCATACGGAAAGCTCGTCGCTGTTTTCGTTTTTAAATATCTTGCTTTTGAAGCTGCCTCCTGCTATTCCCATAGGGGGATCAATTAATCTTAAATCTTTTATCATTACTTGATTACGCCGTCAGCAATCGACTGAATAAGTCCGCCGTTTTCTATGATCTTCTGTACAAATTCGGGGAACGGCTCTGTTTTAAATTCCGCACCTGTTGTGAGGTTTTTAATTATGCCGTTATCGAGGTCGGCTTCGACCTTATCGCCCTCGGAGATGCCGTCAACTGCTTCTGGACACTCCACGATAGCAAGACCGATATTTATGGAGTTTCTGTAGAAGATCCTTGCAAAGCTTTTGGCGATAACAAGGGAAACGCCGCTTGCCTTGATTGCAATAGGAGCGTGTTCTCTTGACGAACCGCAGCCGAAATTCTGTCCTGCTGTGATGATGTCACCCGACTGAACACGGCTTACAAAGGTCTTGTCTAAGTCCTCCATACAGTGAGACGCAAGCTCCTTGTGATCGCTTGTATTGAGGTAACGTGCAGGGATAATAACGTCCGTATCAACGTTATCGCCGTATTTTATAACATTTCCAGTGTATTTCATTTGCTCATTACCTCCCACGGACTTGAAATTTTACCTGTAATTGCGCTTGCTGCGGCAGTTGCAGGGCTTGCGAGGTAGACCTCTGATTCAACGTGTCCCATTCTGCCTACGAAATTGCGGTTTGTTGTAGTTACGGCTCGCTCCCCTGCGGCAAGTATACCCATATATCCGCCGAGGCACGGACCGCAGGTAGGCGTTGAAACTACAGCTCCGGCTTCTATGAAAATTTTCAGCAATCCCTGTTCCATAGCGTCAAGGTATATCTGCTGAGTGGCAGGTATAACGATAACTCGTACTCCCTTGGCGCATTTTCTGCCGTTCATTATTTCAGCGGCAATCTGCAAATCTTCAAGCCTGCCGTTGGTGCATGAGCCGATAACGACCTGATCTATCTTTATATCACCGATCTCGCCGAAGGTCTTAGCGTTTTCCGGAAGATGAGGGAAGGAAACGGTAGGTTCTATTTTTGACAGATCAATGTCGATCACCTCGTCGTACTGTGCGTCCTCGTCCGCCTTATATACAGCAGGCTCGGCAGCTCCGTGAGACTTGATATAATCGAGCGTTATCTGGTCAACCTCGAAGATACCGTTCTTTGCTCCGGCTTCGATAGCCATATTTGCGATGCAGAGTCGGTCTGCCATTGAAAGTGAAGCAAGTCCCTCTCCCGTAAATTCCATTGAGCGGTACAGTGCGCCGTCAACTCCGATCTTTCCGATAATGTGGAGTATAACGTCCTTGCCCGAAACGTATTTTTTGAGACTGCCCGTCAGGTTGAACTTAATAGCCGAGGGAACTTTGAACCAAGCCTTGCCGACAGCCATGCCGCACGCCATATCCGTTGAGCCTACTCCTGTGGAGAACGCTCCGAGAGCGCCGTATGTGCAGGTGTGAGAGTCTGCGCCGATCACGCAGTAACCTGCGGAAACAAGACCTTTTTCGGGGAGCAGGGCGTGTTCGATACCCATTTCGCCCACGTCGTAAAAGTGGGTAACGTCGTTTGCGCCGCAGAAGTCACGGCACATCTTGCACTGTTCCGCCGCTTTGATGTCCTTGTTGGGGACAAAATGATCCATGACCATTGTTACCTTGTCCTTATCAAAAACGCCTTTTTTGTTCAGCTTTGCGAATTCCTTGATAGCCACGGGGGACGTAATATCGTTGCCCAGCACTAAATCGAGCTTTGCAAGGATAAGCTGTCCTGCCTGAACGCTGTCAAGTCCAGCATGAGCCGCAAGGATTTTCTGAGTCATTGTCATACCCATGTTTATCATTCCTTTCAGATATAAGGCATCTGACGCACGATCTCTGTGCGGTGCTGCCTTAATTTAGTTATCTATTATTAATGAATACCATCCAATATCCTTTATCTCATTCAAAGCATCAGGTATTACAGGAGGATTTTTTCGGAAGTTTCTTTTTCACCGCTGTCAAAATGTCAGCTGATTTCCCGAATATAAAATTTATTATAACAGACGATATAAGCGACATTGCAAGAAGTATAAGCAGATCTGCCCATATGCTCCTTGTGCAGTAAACGATTTTTGTGGCTTCGAGGAAGTAGTAGCAGTAAAATGAATGGATAAGCCATATATTTGTACTGTGGCTGCCTATATATCCGAAAATCTTTTTAACAGGCTTTATACCGTCAAAGAACTTCGATACAAGCACTGTAAATGCGATTACATATATAATATCAAGTAAATCGCCAAGAACATAACCTCTGCACCACATAACTGCAAAAACCGCAATAAGGGATACGATCGTACTGCATGGTATTTTTGAAAGCTGTTCCTTTAGTTTAACTATTGCATCAAATTTCGCAAATGTTATTCCGGCAAAAAAACACGGGGCAGGATTAACTAACGTCAGCAGTCTTTTATAAAAGAAGTTGTTTTCAAGTATGTTAAAATTGCTGAAGGACTGAAGCGCAGGGAAAAAACTTCTTGTGAGAATGTCTATCATGAATACGATAAACAGTTCAACGACAAAATACTTGTTTTTCTTTGTGGCAATACAATAGAACGTTCCCATAAACATTACGCATATATATGTCTGTATAAACCACCATTCACTGTTTATGCTGTCAGACATAGCAAAGAAGTTTGATACAACCACTGTTATAAGCGTTTTCATATCCTGTACATCATATCTTGTGCAGAGATAGCAGATATCGTCCCCTGAACGCCGGAAAAATATAAACGCTATAGGTACGAATATCACGAATACCTTCCAATAGCTTTTAAAAAGTCCGATAACTGAATTTAACAGAGAATATTTTCCTGATTCCATACGCTTATACATACCATATCCGCCGAGAAAGAAGAAAACAGCCACGCATAGTCGTACATTTGTCGCAAGATTTCCCAGATAACCTTCTGTAACAAATCCTTCCCACAGGGAATTGAATCCCTCAAAACCTTGGGGATAGCGGTTGGCGAATGCAGCGAGATGGTGAAGAAGCATCATTACAACCGCTATACCCTTCAATGCCTTTGTATCTTCACGGCTAAACTCACTATGCATTTATTATCGCGCCCTTGTCAGCAGAGGAAACCATAGCCGCGTAGCGTTTGAGATAGCCTGTGATATTTTCCTTTTTCTTGATAGGCATAGTCTTTCTGCGCTCTTCAAGCTCCTCATCGGAGACTTCAAGAGTAATGCTGTAGTTGGGAATGTCGATAGAGATAATATCGCCGTCCTTGACGTAAGCTATCGTACCGCCGTTTACAGCTTCGGGAGAAACGTGACCGATAGCCGCGCCACGAGTAGCTCCGCTGAAACGTCCGTCCGTGATAAGCGCGACTGTCGAGCCTAAGCCTGCTCCCTGAATAGCGGAAGTCGGCGAAAGCATTTCACGCATTCCCGGACCGCCGGCAGGTCCTTCGTAGCGGATAACAACAACGTCTCCTGCCTTGATACCGCCCTCGTAGATGACCTTGATAGCTTCCTCCTCGCTGTCGAAAACACGAGCAGGACCTTTGTGTACAAGCATTTCAGGAGCGACTGCGCTTCTCTTGACAACGCAGCGGTCGGGAGCAAGATTTCCACGGAGAACGGCGATTCCGCCTGTTTCGCTGTACGGGTTGTCAATGGGACGTATCGTTTCAGGGTCTTTATTTATACAGCCGGAGATGTTTTCGCCGACCGTCTTTCCTGTGCAGGTCATGCAGTCAAGATTTATAAGATTTTTCTTTGAAAGCTCGTTAAGTACAGCGTAAACGCCGCCGGCTTCGTTGAGGTCTTCCATATATGTATGACCTGCCGGAGCAAGGTGGCAGAGGTTCGGAGTTTTGGCGCTTATATCGTTTGCAATATCAAGGTTTATATTAACTCCGCATTCGTTTGCAATTGCCGGAAGATGAAGCATACTGTTTGTCGAACAGCCAAGAGCCATATCGGCGGTAAGTGCGTTATGGAAAGCCTTTTCCGTCATAATGTCAAGGGGACGTATGTTCTTTCTGTAAAGCTCCATTACCTGCATACCAGCCATTTTAGCAAGTTTTATTCTTTCAGAGTAAACGGCAGGTATAGTGCCGTTGCCCTTTAGTCCCATTCCGAGGACTTCCGTAAGACAGTTCATGGAGTTTGCGGTGTACATTCCCGAACATGAACCGCAGGTGGGGCAGGCATGGTTTTCGTATTCTTCAACGTCCTCTGCCGACATTTTTCCTGCCGAGTAAGCGCCTACGGCTTCAAACATAGAGGAAAGGGACGTCTTTTTGCCTTTGACGTGACCTGCAAGCATAGGACCGCCGCTTACGAAAATAGTCGGAACGTTGATACGGGCAGCCGCCATGAGAAGTCCGGGGACGTTTTTGTCGCAGTTCGGAACCATAACAAGCGCGTCGAAATGGTGCGCAAGAGCCATACATTCCGTGGAATCGGCGATAAGGTCGCGTGTAACAAGAGAATACTTCATTCCCGTATGTCCCATTGCTATACCGTCGCATACCGCTATTGCAGGGAATACTACAGGCGTACCGCCGTTCATGGCAACGCCTAATTTTACGGCTTCAACAATTTTATCTATATTCATATGTCCCGGAACGATCTCGTTATATGACGAAACAATTCCGACAAGAGGACGCTTCATTTCCTCTTTTGTATGTCCGAGAGCGTTGAAAAGTGAACGCTGTGACGCTTTTTCAACACCCTCGCAAAAATAATTTCCGCTCATTTTATTTCACCTCATTAATTAAGTTTCAGTATATGTCGAAGCAGCTTCGTCAAGGGCGGCTATAAGCTTTTTTTCAAGTGGAGTTCCTTCAATATCCTTGTTGCAAGTAAGTCCGAACGCTTCACGCTCCCTTGCCGTACCGTCCCTGAAACCGTAGCAGTAAAGGTTTTTTCCGAAGTAGTCAAGTCTTGTTTTGAATGCAAAATATTTGTTGTCAAGTTTTACATATCCCTTGCCGACAGGATTTCCGCTGGCGACTGCATTGTATACGTCGTCATAAGGTCCGATGGATATATCCGGATAAATGTTTGAATATTCAGTAAAATCTTCGTTGCTGTACGGTTCGTACTGATAAGACGGATCAAGTTCGCAGTGGCTGTCGAATTCTATAAAATCTCCCGAAAGCCTGAAGGTATAGTTTTTATCAGCGTACTCTTTTTCAATGAGTACTGATTCTTTTGCAGGAATGCTTCCTGAATCAAGAATATTCTGCGGAGTTTTCTGGGCAGGAGCAGCAGAGGGTGCAGGCTTTGTATTTTTCGGAGCTGATGCCGGAGGAGCCGCCTGTGAAGAAGAATTAAGCTGTTTGCTGACAGTTTCCGCCGTATTGATTATTTTTTTCAGCGAATCAAAAAATCCCATAGTTATAATCCTTTCATAAAAGCGCTGCTTACCCGGAGAAAATCGGGAAAGCAGCGGCGTACATTCCGATCAATCAATCGGAGAATATTTTGTGTGATCAGTTGTTGATAAACTTGTCTTCTTCGTTGTTCCAGCTGTAGAGCTTTCTGATCTCCTCGCCGACCTTTTCGGATGGATGCTCGGAAGCAAGCTTTCTCATAGCCTTGAAGTGAACCTGAGAACCTGCGCTTGACATATCGAGGAGGAACTCCTTGGCGAACGAGCCGTCCTGAATGTCGGAAAGTATCTTCTTCATTGTTTTCTTAGTCTCGTCAGTGATTATCTTCGGACCTGTGATATAGTCGCCGTACTCTGCTGTGTTGGAGATAGAGTATCTCATGCCTGCAAAGCCGCTCTGGTAAATAAGGTCAACGATGAGCTTCATTTCGTGGATGCACTCGAAGTAAGCGTTTCTCGGGTCGTAGCCTGCCTCAACGAGAGTCTCGAAGCCTGCCTGCATAAGGGCGCATACGCCGCCGCAGAGTACAGCCTGCTCGCCGAAGAGGTCTGTTTCTGTTTCTGTTCTGAAAGTAGTTTCCAGAACGCCCGCTCTTGCGCCGCCGATAGCAAGTCCGTAAGCGAGAGCAATTTCCTGAGCTTTGCCTGTAGCGTCCTGATGAACGGCTACGAGACAGGGAACGCCCTTGCCTGCCTGATACTCGGAACGAACCGTATGTCCGGGTCCCTTGGGAGCGATCATTGTAACGTCAACATCGGCAGGGGGAACGATACAGCCGAAGTGGATATTGAAGCCGTGAGCAAACATAAGCATGTTGCCTGCTTCGAGATTAGGCTCGATGTCCTCCTTGTAGAGTTTAGCCTGCTTTTCGTCGTTAATGAGGATCATAATGATGTCTGCCTGCTTTGCAGCTTCGGCAGCCGTGAATACCTCAAAGCCCTGCTTAACAGCCTTGTCCCATGATTTTGAGCCTTCATAAAGACCGATAATAACTCTGCCCTTGTCGCCGAGGGATTCTTTGGCATTGAGGGCATGTGCATGACCCTGAGAACCATAGCCGATAACGGCGATCGTCTTTCCATAAAGAAGCGAAAGATCGCAGTCCTGTTCGTAAAAAACTTTAGCAGTATTTTCCATGATTGAAAATCTCCTTTAAAAATAATTAATATATGTAATTGCTTTTTGAGCAATTATATTTTAGTTAAGCGCCTGCCCATATAGGCAATGGCATTAAATTAATGGCATACGTGACGTCATTTCTCCGTTTTCAGGCAGTTTTCTCCTCTTTCGATAGCGACCATACCCGTGCGGCACATTTCCATAACGCCGTAGGGCTTCATAAGCTCGATAAAAGCGTCTATTTTGGACGTTTCACCCGTCAGCTCGCATACAAGAGCCGTCGGCGAGTAATCGACTATCTTTGAGCGGAATATTTCTACAGCCGTCATAATGTCCTGACGTGTGGACGGAGTGTTTCTTACCTTTATAAGAAGCAGTTCCCTGATGACCGTTTCACGGGGATCGAGAACTTCGACCTCTTTAACGTCATGGAGCTTTTCAAGCTGTCTCACAATGCGTTCCTTGATGTCGTCGTCGCCGTGGAAAACTACGGTGATACGGGAAAATCCGCTTGATTCCGTTTCTCCCACCGTAAGGCAGTCGATGTTGAAGCCGCGGCGAGTGAACATTCCCGAAACTCTCGAAAGCACGCCGCTTATATTAGATACGATAACGCCGATAACGTACTGATTATTCATATTTTCCATATTCAGCACCTCACTTTATTTCCGTGATAATGTCTTCGATAGAGCCGCCGGGGGGAAGCATCGGAAGAACGAATTCATTGCAGTCAACGGCGCAGTCAATAAGGAACGGACCGTTGTGAGCAAACGCTTCCGCAGCTGCATTTTCAAGCTCCTCTGCGGTAAACGCCCTTGCAGCTTTAGCGCCGAAAGCTTCGGCAAGCTTTACGAAATCCGTCTGACGGTCGAGAGTTGTGTTGGAGTATCTCTTGTCGAAGAACAGCGTCTGCCATTGGCGAACCATGCCGAGAACGCCGTTGTTCATGATAACGATAACAACAGGGGTGTTCTGCGATACCGCAGTGGCAAGCTCGTTGAGGTTCATGCCGAAGCTGCCGTCTCCCGTAAAGAGGATAGAACGTTTTCCCTCGGCAGATGCCGCGCCGATCGCCGCGCCGAGTCCATAGCCCATAGTACCCAGTCCGCCGCTTGTAAGGAACGTGCGCGGGTGTTTAAAGGGATAACGCTGAGCTGTCCACATCTGGTGCTGACCTACGTCCGTAACGATGATGTCATGCTCATCGGCTTTTTCACTTATAATATCAATTATCTTGTATGGCGAAAGGCGGTTTTCCGCAGGAACGCCCATCATGCTGCAAGGCTTTGTGCAGTTTCCGCATTTCTTTTCAAAGGCGGAAGCGGCGGCGCTTTCAAGACGGTGTTTTTCCTCCGTGCGAAGCTCCTCGATACGAGCGTCCCACTCGGGTCGTTCAACGATCGAAAGCATGGGGATGAGCCTGAAGAGCGAATCCTTGATGTCTCCCTGTATAGCGAGATTCGAGGTAATATTTTTGTCAAGCTCCGCCGAGTCTATATCAATATGTATAATGCTGAAATTTTTGTTGAAACGGTTCTTGTCGCCTGTAGCGCGGTCGGAAAATCTTGCTCCGAGAGCTATGACCAGATCCGCTTCGTCCTGCGCAACAGATGACGCATAATGACCGTGCATTCCGTTCATTCCGAGAAACCTTGGGTGATCGTTCGGGATAGCGGAAAGTCCCATAAGAGAGCAGCCGATGGGAGCGTCGATCTTTTCGGCTAATTGAAGCAGTTCGGCAGACGCCTTGCCCGAGATTATGCCGCCGCCGAAGTAAATATACGGACGCTTTGCGTTCTTTATCATTTCCGCAGCTTGTCTGAGCTTGCTTTCCGAGGCGAAGCTCAGGGGGAAAGGACGAACGGGGTCTTTTTTAGGTTCAAAGTCCCATACAGCGGTCTGAACGTCTTTCGGAATATCGACAAGAACAGGGCCGGGTCTGCCGGATTTGGCGATCTTAAAGGCTGTACGGAGAGTGTCGGCAAGTTCCCGGATGTCCTTAACGATAAAGTTATGCTTTGTTATCGGCATAGTTATGCCGACAATATCGACCTCCTGAAAGCTGTCCCGACCGATAAGAGCCGTGGGGACGTTGCCGGTGATAGCAACAAGGGGGACTGAATCAAGATAAGCGGTAGCGATTCCCGTGACGAGATTTGTAGCTCCCGGACCTGATGTGGCGATACATACGCCGACCTTGCCGGTTGCCCTTGCATAGCCGTCTGCGGCATGGGATGCGCCCTGTTCATGAGCGGTAAGGATATGATTTATCCTGCCGCTGTTGAGGTATAGTTCATCGAAAATGTTGATAGCCTGACCGCCGGGGTAGCCGAAAACGGTATCGCAGCCTTGTTCTATCAGGGTCTCAACAATAATTTTAGCGCCTGAGATCTTCATTTTACTTTCCTCTTTACGTTGATGATTTTGGTATTTTAGACAGTGATTGCAGACATTTACTCGCTGTGAGAGCGGCGAGTACGGGTCTGATTAACAAAAAACCTCCGACTTCTGCCGGAGGTTATGCTTTATACGCAAAAGCGACATATCAAGCAAAAGCACCATTCGGGCAGAATGAATAACGACTACAGCCGCCAATGACCGTGCCGCTGATTATAATGACGCTAACGGAAGAAAAATAAGCCGTTTTCATTACAGTCTGCTCCTTTAAAAAATGCTATTGAAATAATTATATCACTTTTCCTCTGGAAAATCAATAGCAGCGGAACAATTTGGCAATATCGTATATTTTAAACATTTTTTGTTGTACACATTCAACAGTTTGCTTTTGTTGAGGATTGGTATACTCACCATTCTTAATTCAAGCAACTTTATTTATGACCGGTCTTTGCCGGTTTCCATGATGTTTACAGCCGTAACAAGAGCCTTTATTGATGAAACGACAATATCGTTGTCGATGCCTGCGCCCCAGTAGCTTTTTCCGTTGGAAACGATCTCAACGTAGGACACGGCTTTTGAGGCGGAACCGACCTCCAGAGCGTGTTCGCTGTAGGTATTGATGCTGAAATCAAGACCCGTGTAGGAGCGTATAGCGTTGCTGACAGCATCGAGACGGCCGTTTCCCGTATCGGCTGCGACGGCTTTTTTTCCGTTGTAGGTGAGAGTGACCGTAGCTTCGATACCGCCGCATTGAACGTAATGAGCTTCGAGGACGTTAAGAGGCGTTGTGATGTCCACAAATCTGGACTTGAATATTTCGTAGACTTCATCGGGGAGCAGTTCCTTATGCTTATGGTCGGAAACGCTCTTGACAGCATAGCCTACGGTTTCACGCATTTTCTTAGGCAGATCGTAGCCGAAGCGGGTTTCAAGGATATATCCGATACCGCCCTTGCCCGATTGACTGTTGATACGGATAACGTCGGCTGAATATTCCCGTCCGACGTCCTCGGGGTCGATAGGGAGGTAGGGGACTGTCCAGAGGTCGGTATGGCCCTCCTCGCGCCACTTCATTCCCTTTGCGATAGCGTCCTGATGAGAGCCGCTGAATGCCGCAAAAACAAGCTTTCCCGAATAAGGCGAACGTTCGTAAACGCTCATGCGCGTAACTCTTGTGTAAAGCTCCGTTATTTTCGGTATATCCGTAAAATCAAGCTCGGGATCAACTCCCTGTGAGAACATGTTCATTGCGAGTGTGATAATGTCCACATTTCCCGTGCGTTCGCCGTTTCCGAACAGTGTTCCCTCGACACGGTCTGCGCCTGCAAGAAGTCCCATTTCCGTATCGGCAACCGCGCAGCCGCGGTCATTGTGGGGGTGAAGGGAAATAATGACGTTTTCACGGTATTTGATATTTTCGCACATATATTCTATCTGATTTGCATAAACATGTGGCATCGAGAGTTGCACGGTAACAGGCAGATTTATGATGACCTTATCATCGGGGGAGGGCTGCCATACGTCCAGAACGGCGTTGCAGACCTCCAAAGCGAATTCCGGCTCTGTTCCTGTGAAGCTTTCGGGCGAATATTCAAATCGGAAATTTCCCTCGTAATTTTCGCGGTATTTTTTGCAGAGTTCAGCGCCCGTAACGGCAATGTCGATTATTTCCTCCTTGGATTTGCGGAAAACCTGCTCGCGCTGCGCAAGGCTGGTTGAATTGTAGAGGTGGACGATGGCGTTTTTGCAGCCTTTGAGAGCTTCAAACGTCTTTTTGATGATATGCTCACGGGACTGGGTGAGGACTTGTATCGTTACATCATCGGGTATCATATCCTGCTCGATAAGTGTGCGGCAAAATTCGTACTCGGTTTCGGATGCGGCAGGAAAGCCTATTTCTATTTCCTTGAAGCCGAGTTCGACGAGGAGCTTGAAGAATTCGAGCTTTTCGTCCAGACTCATGGGGATAATAAGAGCCTGATTGCCGTCTCTGAGGTCAACGCTGCACCATATCGGAGCTTTATCAACGTAGGACTTCTCAGCCCATTTCATTGAAGTTTTGGGAGCTTCAAAAAATTGTCTTGTGTATTTTTCGGTGTTTTTCATTTTAATTCCCTCCGTTTTTGTACTCACTGCTATTCTCAAAAGTATTAATTTACAACTTAAGTTAACTAATATCGGGATTCCAAAGGGACGGTGTCCCTTTGGCGGAGTCCAGAGGCAGCGCCCTGCAAGAGAGGGCGTTCCCTTATTAATGCAGAAAACTTAAGTAAGAAATAAAATCGCTAAAGTTATAGACAATGCTTTTGGGGTAGCAGGGAGTAAGTTGTAGATAAATAAAAAAGTCCCCTCCACGCCTTAACAGGCATGGAAGAGACGAAATTTTATATTTCGCGGTACCACTCTTCTTGGTGCAAAGCACCCTCTCGTCTGCGTCAGTCAACGCATATCTCTGTAACGGGAGAATCCGGTCAAATTTACTTGGAGCAAACTGCTCTGTTGAATCGACTGCTCGGGGAGGAGCTATAACCCATGTACGCATACCGCATTTACACCGAACAGCGGCTCTCTGTGAAGCTCGACAGGCTTTATTTCCCTTCATAGCATTTAAAAAGATATGATTGCGTTACACGTTCCTGCACGATCTACAGCAACGCCGAGTACAATTTTATTATACTCTGACGAATTTGTTTTGTCAATACGAAAAATGTAAACTTTTTATGAACGCATATGCCGATCGGTTCGCTCAGCTTTCTGTAATGGACGCTCCGAAAGGCATAAGCGAGAGCTTCGCTATCTTGAAGCATTGTAATCCAAAGGGTATTCCTATAATTGTACAGCAGAGCAGCGCTCCGTTTACAGCCGCCGATAATGCCAATGGTATGCCGCTTATCAAAAGCCATATGATATTGACAAGCAAAGACACAGCTCCGCCGCCGTAATTTATTTCCTTTCCGAACGGGAAGAAGGCGAGAGACGCAAACTTAAAGCACTGTATTCCGATCGGTATACCTACGATCGTTAAACACCATAAAACGCCGGAAATGACCCAGCTAAGCCCCTGCCATATACCTCCGCACAAAAACCATATAATATTTCCCAAACATCCCATAATGCTCCTCCATTCCGTCGTATATGTTGTTTTTTCGATTATTGAACAAGTTTATTATAGCATATAATCACGAAAAAAGCAACAGGCGCAGAAAAAATTTACCGTTGCAGGAACAGGTCGTGCCGTGTCCGTTAAAATAAATTATAAGGTCATGTAATTATAGGTAAAAACGCACAACCGAAATAACAATATATCCGAATTTTTACGTGTCATGAAATATTATGTGCGGGCACGACACGCCGTGTCCCTACATCGGGAGATTTTAGCAAAAATATAATTTGTTGCCGAAAATTTTAAACAAGTATCGCGGCTTTTTAAGTAACTAAAAAAACAAATCCGAGGTTTTATATGCAAAATTCAATTTTTATATTGACGAAATAAAAAGAAAATGGTAAAATAAAAAAGGACAAAAGTCGTTTGACGTTTTGTTTTTATGGAAATCATGAAAGGGGAAAATTTATGAATTATCAGATAATCGGAAATACCGTGCCTGCCGTCGAGGTGACGCTGAACGCCGGAGAATCCATGTTCACGCAGTCGGGCGGAATGATATGGCAGACAAACGGCATAAGCATGTCCACAAACGCAAGGGGCGGACTTGGCAGAAGCCTTGGCAGAATGTTTACGGGCGAATCAATTTTCATGGCGAATTATACGTCTCAGACCAACGGAGCTAAAATCGCTTTTGGAGCAACGTGCCCCGGTTCTATCGTTCCCGTGGATATTTCCCGCGGCGAGCTTATCGTGCAGAAAGGCTCGTTTCTTTGCGCAGAGCAGACGGTAGACCTTAAGGCGACTTTCACAAAGAAATTCTCAGCAGGTCTTTTCGGCGGCGAGGGATTTATTTTGCAGAGACTTTTCGGCTACGGAATGGCGTTTCTGGAGGTTGACGGCGATATGGTAGACCGTGTTCTTGCGCCGGGAGAGACATTAAAGGTCGATACGGGAAACGTCGTTGCATTTGAAACTTCTGTAAGCTACGATATTGAGACGGTCAAGGGTCTGGGAAATATTTTCTTTGGCGGCGAGGGACTTTTCCTTACTCGTCTTACAGGTCCGGGACGTGTTATCCTCCAAACGCAGAATTTCAATGATTTTGCTATGAGAGTAGCGACAAGAGTACCCTCGAGAAGCTGATGGCAAGAATATATCCTCTTTTCAGCTCTAGCAAGGGCAACTCTGCGTTTATCGGCACGGAAAGAGGCGGCGTACTTATTGATTGCGGCGTAAGCTTCAAGCGGCTTACAGCGGCTCTGGAGCGGAATGATCTGTCTCTTTCGGCGATAAGGGGAGTTTTTATAACTCACGAACATTCCGACCATGTAAGCGGACTGAAAATGCTTACAAAGTATACGTCCGTTCCCGTATACGGACAGAAGCGCACTCTGCAAAGGCTTTGCAGCAGCGATAAGATTTCTCCCAATTCTCCCGTTATTGATATGACGGGAAAGAAAATAGCCTGCGGAGACTGCGAACTGACCTGTTTCAATACTCCGCATGACGCTATACAAAGCTGCGGCTACAGGATAACCGCTTCGGACGGCAAGGTCTGCGCCGTATGTACCGATCTCGGGCATGTTACGGACGAGGTGGACGAGGCGCTGAAGGGCTGTCGTCTGGTGCTTTTGGAGGCGAATTATGATGAAAGGATGCTGCGCGGTGGACCTTATCCTATTTACTTAAAGGAGCGGATATTGTCGCCTAACGGTCATCTGTCGAATAACGACTGCGCAAAACAGGCGGCAAAGCTCATAAAGCAGGGGACGACTCATCTTATCCTCGGGCATCTCAGTCAGGATAATAACCGACCTCAGGTTGCCGATAAAACCGTTGAAGCGGCGCTGTCGGAGTTTATCAGAAACCGTGATTATCTCATGGGAACTGCACCCATGGAAACCTCGGGGGAAGCGGTAATATTCTAAGAGCCTGTTTACAGCTCTTTCCGGCGTTTTCATTGGAACTTGCAATTGCGTAAAAATATGAATAGAGTGTGCGAAGTTGAATATAAATCTGATAGTTATAGGAAAATTAAAAGAAGATTATCTCAGAAACGCCTGTGCCGAGTATATAAAGCGGCTCGGGAGATACTGCGCTTTCGAGCTGCACGAGCTTGATGAATGCCGTTTGAGCGATTCGCCGTCCGAAAAGGAAATAGCCGCTGCTCTGAAAAAAGAAGCGGCGGCAATAAAAAAGTATGTCAAAGGCATGATAGTTCCCATGTGTATCGAGGGGCGGCAGATGAGCAGTACCGAGCTTTCAACGGAAATAGCGAATGCCGGAGTGAACGGTCACAGCACCGTAACTTTTATTATTGGCAGCTCATTCGGACTTGATCCCGAAATAAAGCAAATGGGACATTTAAGACTTTCAATGTCTAAAATGACGTTTCCGCACCAGCTTGCTAGAGTAATGCTTTTAGAGCAGATATACCGTGCTTTTCAGATCGCCGGCGGCGGAAAATATCATAAATAGACGGCTTCGGAAGCTTCCGAAGCCGTCTGATAAAAAATACTCCGAAATCTCTTGCTATGTGAGATCTCGGAGCTTTTTTATATCAATTCATATTCAGCAATACCCTCGGCATTTTCTCTTAAAAAGCGTATACCGTCAATTTTACCGCTGTCAATATCCTGTTTAAACATTCTTCCGAGAACTCTTATAAGCTGTTCTTCTGCGAGTTTTTTGTATTCGCTCGGTGTCAAATTATCAATAACAGTAAACGGTTCGCCGACTTTTGCCGACCTTTTAGCGCGTTCTGCGATCTCGTCTGTAGTTATCCATACTGACGGCATAAAATACCTCCTGTTCTGTTATTAAGAGAATTTTTTATTGTATTCATTATAAGCCTTAACTATGATCTCCGCACAAAGCTCGTCGCCGATCTCGCTGTTGAGACAAAGTGAATAAAGCTCTTTATCCTGCCAGCTTCTGCCTGTATTTACATTGAAAAAGGTTTCGCGGCGTTTGTCGGCTTTTTTCATGATAGCTTCGGCTTTGTTGGGCTTTATGCCGTATTCTTCTATTGCACGCTTGGTGCGAAATTCCTGCGGCGCATAAATATACACGTTGAAACAGCCCTTATCTTCGAGAATATAGCTTCCGCATCTGCCTACAAGAATGAAGCTGCCCTCATTTTCGGCGATCTCCGAAATTATACGGCTTTCCATAAGAAATACCTTGTCCGATAGAGGGAGGTTATCTTCCATGGAGCGAGTGGGATTTGAAGAAAGCAGCAGGGAGTACAGAAAGCTTGTGGGAACGGTTTCTTCCGCATTTTCGAGCTGTTCCTTATCAATCCCGCATTTTTTTGCCGTCATATCGAGTATCTGTCTGTTGTAGCAGTTGATACCGAGCTTTTCAGCTGCGAGTCTGCCGATAATGCTTCCGCCGCTTCCGTATTGGCGTTCTATTGTGATGATGGGTTTCTTCATTTGATTTTCCTCACTTTCTCATAGTTAATAAAATAATTATACCACGATTTTTCAACAGTTTCAATAAGAAAAGTGAAAAAAATGTGAAATGCTGAAAAAATCTGTCTTTTACACAACATTATAAAAAATAAATTGTGCAAATTGACTATGCGAATAAATGATATGCGATATGTCAAAAAAATATCATTCACAGATATTGACAGCTTGACAAAAATAAGCTATAATAGTATTTGAGGAACAAGGTGCTTTTTCAGAACCGCACTGGATCTTAAAGCTTTTCCTCACCTGAAAAGGATTATTTTTTAGGAGGTATAATACGATGTCATTGACAACAAATGCTAATGTGTTAAAATGGGTCGATGAAATGATCGCTCTCTGCAAGCCCGAGAAGGTCGTTTGGATCGATGGCTCAAAGGAGCAGCTTGATGAACTTACTAACGAGGTAACATCGCTCCCCGAGGGCGACCCCAACAAAATGTACTGGCTCAATCAGGAAAAGCTTCCCGGCTGTCTGTATCACAGAACTGCCGTAAACGATGTTGCCCGTGTTGAGGACAGAACCTTTATCTGTACAAGAACCAAGGAGGATGCGGGTCCTACAAACAACTGGTGCGATCCTCAGGAAATGTACGCTAAGCTCCGTCCTATGTACGACGGCGTTATGAAGGGCAGAACAATGTATGTTATACCCTATTCCATGGGTCCTGTTGCTTCTCCTATCTCCAAGGTCGGAGTTGAGCTTACAGACTCTATTTATGTTGTTCTCAACATGAATATCATGACAAGAATGGGTAAGGCTGCTTTCGATAAACTGGGCGATTCCAACGATTTTGTAAGAGGTCTCCATTCCAAGGCGGACGTTGACCCTGAGAAAAGATATATCGTACAGTTCCCCGAGGACAATACGATCTGGTCTATCAATTCTGCATACGGCGGAAACGTTATCCTTTCCAAGAAGTGCTTCGCTCTCCGTATCGCTTCATTCCAGGGTAAGAACGAGGGCTGGATGGCTGAGCATATGCTTATTCTCGGCGTTCAGAAGCCCGACGGCGAAACAAAGTATATCTGCGCTGCGTTCCCCTCTGCCTGCGGAAAGACAAACCTTGCAATGCTTATTCCTCCCGAGGGCTACCTTAAGGACGGCTACAAGGTATTTACTGTAGGCGATGATATTGCATGGCTCAAGCCCGGCAAGGACGGCAGACTTTACGCTATCAACCCCGAGAACGGCTTCTTCGGCGTTGCTCCCGGAACTAACGCAAAGTCGAATTACAATGCTCTTGCTTCCACAATGAAGAACGCTATCTTCACGAACGTAGCTCTCAACAATGCTGATAATACGGTTTGGTGGGAAGGTCTTGACAAGAATCCTCCCGAGGACGCTACAGAGTGGACCGGTATAAAGACAAACGGCAAGGAGTGGACTTCTCAGATCGGCGCAGACGGCAAGAACAAGAAGCTTGCACATCCCAACTCACGTTTCACAGCTCCGGCTGTAAACTGCCCCTGCATTTCACCTGAGTTTGACAATCCCGAGGGCGTTCCGATCTCTGCTATCGTATTCGGCGGCAGAAGAGCTTCTACAACTCCTCTTGTATACCAGTCGTTTGACTGGACGCACGGTACATACGTTGGTTCCGCTGTATCTTCCGAGACAACTGCTGCTGCGGCAGGCGCGGTAGGCGTACTCCGTCACGATCCTATGGCTATGAAGCCTTTCATCGGCTACAATGTAGGCGACTACTGGGCGCATTGGCTTGAAATGGGCGAAAAGCTCGGCGATAAGGCTCCTAAGATCTTCAATGTAAACTGGTTCAAGCAGGACGAGAACGGCAACTTCATCTGGCCCGGTTTCGGCGATAACATGCGTGTTCTCGATTGGATCATCAAGCGCTGCGAGGGTACTGTTGAAGCTGACGAGACAGCTATCGGATACCTCCCCAAGAAGGGCGACATCAACGTTTCAGGCATCGAGGACGAGGTAACTCCCGAGATCATGGATAAGCTTCTCAACGTTGATACTGACCTTTGGAAGGCTGAGATCGCTGAGATGAGAAGATATTACAATGACGACATCGCTGCCAAGGGCGGTAAGATCCCCGCTGCTCTTTATGAGGAACTGGATAAGATCGAGGCTCGCCTCAATAAGTGATCTGATTTTAATATATATGAAAAGCTCCCCTTTTGGGGAGCTTTTTAATTGGATTGAGAAACAATTGGTACTCTATACAGGAAAGACATACGTCAGAACAATATCACGTTAAATAATCACTCATTAACAAAAAGTATGAGGGAACAAGATCCCCTTAAGTTTTCCGTAAGAACCTGTATATTATTTTTTATTTATCTTCATAGAAACATCGAAACATTTAACGGAATGCGTCAATGCTCCGAGAGATATTATATCAACTCCCGTTTCAGCCACAGAACGGATATTCTCGGCAGTAACATTGCCCGAAGCCTCTAAAAGAGCCGCACCGCCGGTTATTTCGACTGCCTGCTTCATTTCGGCGCAGGACATGTTGTCGAGCATGATTATTTCGACCTTGTTGGCGAGAGCCTCTTTCAGCTCGTCGAGCGTGCGGACTTCTACTTCTATTTTGACCGTATGACCGATTTTTTCACGCAGCGCCGATACAGCCGCAGTAATACCGCCGTATGCGTCTATGTGGTTATCCTTCAGCATTGCGGCGTCGGAAAGATTGTAGCGGTGATTTTTACCTCCGCCAACGGTTACGGCATATTTCTGCAATGCGCGAAGTCCGGGGAGCGTTTTTCTTGTGTCGGTAACGGAAGCTTTCGTGCCTTTCACAAGCTCCACGCATTTATTGGTCGCCGTTGCAATGCCGGACATGTGCTGGAGAATGTTCAGTGCAGTTCGTTCGCCTTTGAGCATGGTAAGGGTACTTCCCTCAAGCTCGGCTATAATATCGCCTTTCTGTACCTTTGTGCCGTCGGGCATAAGTATTTTGAAAGTCACATTACCTCCGGCAAGCTCGAATACTCTTGCGGCGATCTCTATTCCGCATACCACGCCGCTGTCCTTAGCTACGTAGTACGCTGAGCTTTCATGTTCGGTCGGGATAAGATTATCTGCTGCGGCATCAATATAATTGATGTCCTCCATAAGCGCAGTTGTTATTATATTGTCAACATAGCATTGTAAAAGCTTCATAAATATCACCATTTTCTGTATTAAAGTAAAAATACGGTTTACTGAATGACCTCATTGAGAATGATATAAGCCACAGTTACGATAGATTTTGCCAAAACATAGTCCGCATCGACAACGTACTTTCCGCTGAGCAGGTCATTACGGATCTCCTCAACACGTTTCAGACCCTCGGCGGCGGCTTCCTTATCGGGAATTACAAAATAGCTGTTCTGCATTATCTTTCTTGTTTCCGTGCGAATACCCGAGGGTATTTTTTCAGCCCCGATATGAGCGTCAAACTCAGCCTGTTCAAATTCTTTCGGAGCAGAATCGAGCTTTGATACGATATTTTCGGCGGCTCTGCGCGAGAACACAAGCGCCTCCAGAAGCGAATTGCTTGCAAGACGGTTGCTACCGTGTACGCCCGTGTGGGAACATTCACCGCAGGCATAAAGGTTGGGCAGAGTAGTTTCGGAGTTGCTGTCAACGTCGATACCGCCCATAAGATAATGCTGACACGGGAAGATCGGCACAGGCTCTTTAGTCAGGTCGTAGCCCTGATCAAGCAGATTTTTGTATATCATGGGGAAGCGTTTTTTTAGAAATTCGCTGTCCTTATAGCTTATATCAAGATAAAAATCGGTAGAATTCTGCTTGCGTGATTCAAGAATTATTGCGTGAGATACTACGTCTCTCGGCGCAAGTTCCAGACGTTCGTCATAATTGTGCATGAAGCGTTCCTTATGGCAGTTAAGCAGGTATGCGCCCTCTCCCCGCACCGCTTCGGAAATAAGAAAGCATTCTCGGGTAGCGCGGTTGTTGAACGCTGTGGGGTGGAATTGAACATAGCTTAAATTTTTTATCTTTGCGCCCATTTCGTATGCGAAAGTAATGCCGTCGCCCGTTGCGATCGCCGAGTTCGTGGTAAACTGATATACTCGTCCGATACCGCCTGTTGCAAGTATCATAAAATGGCAGTTGACGGTGGAATAATTGTCGTCGGCGTCCTTGAGGAACGCTGAGTAGCCTGTTGAAGTTCTTTTAGCGGCGCACATAAATACGTTCTCCATGATCGTCACATTTGAAAGCTGCTGAACGTTTTTCAGGAGAGTTGTGGTAATTTCCTTACCTGTAGAATCCGCTTTATGGAATATGCGGTGGTGACTGTGTCCGCCCTCGAGAGTACGGTGATACGAGCCGTCGGGATTCTTGTCAAATTCGACGCCCAGATCAATTATATGTTTTAGATCACGAGCCGCTTCGCTTACAAGAATATCGACTGTTTCAACGTTATTCTTAAAGCCGCCTGCAACGAGAGTATCGTTTTGGTGAAAGCGGATATTGTCTGAGGGGGAATCGTAAACGCCGGCAATTCCGCCCTGAGCAAGCATGGAATTGCATAGCGGCAGTTCCCTTTTACAGAGTATGAGAATATTGAGGTGAGAGGGGAGGTTCAATGCAGCATACAATCCTGCCGCTCCGCAGCCTGCAATAATTACATCATAATTTACAGACATAATCAACACGTCCTTTTGTTATAGGTTAAATGCAGGAATCTGCATTAATTACATTTTACCATATTAACGTAAAATTTGCAATAGTTAATTTAAATTTTACCATACGATCTTTGTTTGCGCTCCTTGTTTGATAGTGCCTTAGAGCCTGTTTAGTATCTCAGTCTATTCTTCGTCCTCATCATAGAAAACGTTATAGTTTACGGCACGGTGCGCATATGTGCTGAGTACCAGTCCTATAATGGTATACATGCTTACCATAGCCGTGCCGCCGCCGCTGATAAACGGCAGAGGTACGCCGATAACGGGGGCTGCCTTCAGTACCATTCCTATGTTCATCAGACAGTGGGTAAATAACAAGCCGAAAGCTCCCATGCAGATAAAGCGTCCCAGCCGATCGCAAGCAATGCGGCTGTCCGCAAAAACCTTAAGGCAGATATATGCTAAAACTATGATCATACCGATACATCCAACAAATCCGAATACTTGTCCGGCATGTGCAAAAATAAAATCGTTGTGAAGTTCGGGAACGTATATATACTCATGCTCTGAGGCGAAAAGTCCCTTGCCGAAAACTCCCCCCGACTGCAATGCTCGTATGCCGAGATCCTGCTGATATTCGATATTTTCCGGGTCTGTTCCGGGATGAAAAAGTATCAGGATACGTTCTTTATGGAAGCTGCTCAGGAAGTTGAACCACATTACCGCTATTCCTGCCGCAAGTACAAAGGGAGCGGCCGCAAGGTATTTCCAAGAGATTTTTGCTGATATGAGCATAAAACCGAATATAGCGGCAAAAACGATAGCCGTACCGTAGTCGCCCTGAAGCACGACGATCCCTATGGGAACTGCTCCGTGCATGAGCAGCAGCAGCATGTTGAGGGGCTTGTTCATTTCTTCTTCAACCTTTGAAAGGTGGTATCCGAAGCTGAGGATAAAGGCGATCTTCATTATCTCCGAGGGCTGTAGGCTGACTCCGAACACATTTATCCATGCACGGTCGTCCGCACCGTCTCTTGTAATGCCAAGAGACGTAAACGTTAATGCGACAAGGGCGAGAGACAGCGGTACGAATATAAACCAGAGCTTTACCAGTTTGCGGTAGTCTATATGCGATACTATTACCGCTACCGTAAGTCCTATGCACATGGAAACGAGCTGGGTCTGCCAGTATGTGTCGCCAATGCCCTCTCCGAGGCTGACTTTGCTCGATGCAATGCTGTATATCAGCAGAACGCCCAATACTGCGCACAGTGTCACGGCAAACAGCAGTCCCAGATCAAGATTATGCTTGTTTGAATGTAATTTTTTAAATGCGGATCTCATATATTGTCCTTTCCGTTATACTCTTTGCAATAACAATAAGTATAGTTGCAATAACGGTGAGTATATTTATTTTCTGTCCTGCGTTTTTCTATTTTCATCGTCAATGCGGTATTGAGCGGCTTCCGTAATATGATGACGCTTGATAAGCTCCGAACCGTCAAGGTCTGCGATCGTCCTTGATGTTTTAAGGATCCTCGAATACGCTCTTCCCGAAAGGCTCAGGGATTTGAAAAGCCTGTCCAGAGAAGCCCGCGCATCGTTGTCCATAGTGCAGTATTCCCGGAGCTTATCGTCGGTTATCAGGGCGTTGCAGGTTATTGAAGTACCCTTGAAGCGTTCAGATTGTATTTCACGGGCGGCTGAAACTCTTTTCCTTATCTCCTCTGAGGATTCCTCTTTCTTGTCGGAGGATAAGTCCTTGAACTCTGCGGGCGCGACTTCTATATGGAGGTCGAATCGGTCAAGGAGCGGCCCTGAAATTTTTTGCTGATACTCGGAAACTTTTTTTGCGGAGCAGACGCATTTTCTTGTGGGGTGACCGTAATATCCGCAGGGACACGGATTCATAGCCGCTATAAGCATGAATGTACACGGATAGGTGACCGTTCCCGAGGCTCGGGATATTGTAACGTTTCTGTCCTCGATGGGCTGACGGAGTATTTCAAGGGTACGTTTATCAAATTCCGCCACCTCGTCCAGAAACAGCAGTCCGTTGTGAGCGAGCGAAACTTCGCCGGGCTTTGGTATCGTGCCGCCGCCTGCAAGTCCGGCAGAGGAGATCGTGTGATGCGGCGCGCGGAACGGTCTTTTTGTTATTATGGGAGACTCCGGCGACAGAAGTCCCGAAATGGAGTGTATTTTTGTTGTTTCAAGAGCCTCCTCAAAGGTCAGCGGAGGAAGTATGGACGGCATTCTTTTTGCAAGCATACTTTTTCCGCTTCCGGGAGAACCGACCAGTATTGCGTTATGACCGCCTGCCGCTGCGATCTCCAAAGCTCTTTTGGCAAACTGCTGTCCCTTGACGTCGGCAAAATCAAGTATTTCATCGTACACCGGAGCAGGCGGTATGTAGCTTTCGCAGGGGGAAAGACGTTCCTCGCCCCGAAAATGACGTATAAGCTCCTCGCCGTTTTTTACGGCATATATGTTCACGCCTTTGATGACAGACGCTTCGCGTGCGTTGTCGAACGGTACGAAAACGTTTTCTATACCGAGTTCGTGAGCGAGGATTATCATTGGCAAAACGCCGTTTATACCTCTGACATCGCCGTTTAATGAAAGCTCTCCGATAAATGCGCAGCCGTCCGTATCTTCGTTTATCATGCGCATTGCACGAAGTATCGCCATAAATATAGCCATATCGTGGACAGAACCGCTTTTTTTGGTATCTGCCGGAGCAAGGTTCACCATGACCGACGCTACGGGAAAGCTTATATCGCAGGCTCTCAATGCCGCCCTTATCCTGTCGCGGCTTTCCTTTACGACCGTATCCGGCAGACCTACTATATCAAACTGGGGCTGACCCCGGCTTATATCTATTTCAACGTCCACAGGGAACGCGTTAAGCCCGAAAAGTCCCAGACTGGAGATTTTTGCAAACATTTTATCACTTCGCTTTGTAATTTGTAATTAAAAACCGTAAATCAAATCCGAAAGTTACCTTGATATTATTATACCATTCTTTTTGAAAAATGTAAATAAAAAGGGAAAATATTTTCAGGGAAATTTCGGTTCGTTTTGCGGTATTGTGCTATGCAACAAAAAAATCGGATTTTTCAGTGAAAAATCCGACAAAGTTTCCAATGTTTTCAAAACTGCTTAAAAATCCCTTGACAAAGCGATTTGAGTATGATATAATTTTATAATGTATCAGTATGTGAAGGTATCGCTATTCTTTCAAGATATTATAGCATAATTTATATACTCTTGTCAATAGCTTTTGAAAAATTTTTTATGGCAGCGTTCAATTGCCGTGAGAAAAATTCGGAACAGATACTTAACAGGCTTAAACGCAAAAACAAAAAGGAGGTTCCGCCTATGGTGAACGTTACACCTAAGCAGCTGGGAAAAAATGTCAGAATGAGCTTCGGTAAGATTACCGAGCCTCTTGAAATGCCTAACCTTATTGAGGTTCAGAAGAACTCGTATAAATGGTTCAGGGAAGAGGGACTTAAAGAAGTTTTCAGGGACATGACCGCTATTACCGATTACAACGGCAATCTGGTGCTTAATTTCAAGGATTACCGCTTCGACGATACGCCCAAATATACCCTTGCGGAATGCAAATCAAGAGGAGCTACTTATCAGGTGGCTATGCGCGCGACCGCTACTCTCTGCAACAAGGAAACAGGTGCGGTCAGCGAAAGTGAGATCTACATGGGCGATTTTCCGCTCATGACCGACAGCGGTACCTTCGTTATCAACGGCGCAGAGCGTGTTATCGTATCTCAGCTTGTCCGTTCGCCCGGCGTTTATTATGCCTTTGAAAAGGATAAGACCGGCAAGGATCTGTTCAGCGCAACCGTTATCCCGAACAGAGGCGCATGGCTTGAATACGAAATGGACTCCAACGATATTGTTTACGTTCGTATTGATAAAAACAGAAAAATTCCGCTGACTACCTTTATCCGCGCTCTCGGCATCGGAACGGACGAGGAGATATTCGAGCTTTTCGGCGACGACGAGCGTCTCAGACAAACTATTCTCCAAAAGGATCAGACAAAGAACACCTCCGACGGTCTGATAGACGTTTACAAAAAGCTCCGTCCCGGCGAGCCTCCCACGGTCGAAAGCGCTATCACGCACCTCAATAACCTTTTCTTCGATGCAAAGAGATACGATCTCTGCCGCTTCGGAAGATATAAATACAACAAGAAGCTCGGCATCGCTTCACGTCTTGCCGGACATACCCTTTCAGAGCCTGTTGTGAATCCCATGACGGGCGAGGTCATGGCTGAGGCGGGCGAAACCGTTTCCTATGACAGGGCGTGTGAAATAGAGCAGGCAGGCGTATATTCCGCATTCGTCACCGTAGAAGCCAAGGAATATTACACCAACGAGCGGGGCGAAACTCAGATACGCTTTGTGGAACGTGTTGCAAAGATAATCGGCAACGGCATGGTTGACATAAAGGGCTATATCGACTTTGACGTTGAAAAGTACGGCATCAACGAGAAGGTTTCCTTCAAGGTCCTCCGTGATATTATGGAGAACTCCGCAGACGACGACGAGCTTGAGGAGAATATCAAGAAAAAGGCTGACGAGCTTGTTCCCAAGCACATTATCCTTGACGATATTTTCGCTACTATCAGCTACTTTATCAACCTTTGCGAGGGCGTAGGCACGGTAGATGACATCGACCACCTCGGCAACAGACGTATACGCTCCGTGGGCGAGCTTTTGCAGAACCAGTTCCGTATCGGTTATGCGCGTATGGAAAGAGGTATCCGTGAGAGAATGAACATCCAGACTCAGGACGTCAATACCCTCACTCCTCAGACCCTTATCAATATAAGACCCATTTCTTCGGCTATGAAGGAATTTTTCTGCTCCTCGCCTTTGTCGCAGTTCATGGATCAGAACAACCCTCTTGCCGAGCTTACTCATAAAAGACGTCTTTCAGCTCTCGGTCCGGGCGGTCTTTCAAGAGACCGTGCAGGATTCGAGGTACGTGACGTTCACTACAGCCACTACGGCAGAATGTGTCCTATCGAGACGCCTGAAGGCCCTAATATCGGACTTATCTCGTATCTTGCAACGTTCGCGCGCATCAATGAATACGGCTTTATCGAAGCGCCTTACCGTAAGGTAGACAAGAAAACAGGCGTTGTAACGAACGAGGTAGTTTACATGACTGCCGACGTTGAAGATAACTACGTTGTAGCTCAGGCTAACGAGCCGCTTACCGAGGACGGAAAGCTTGCCCGTCCGAGAGTTAATGCACGTCACCGCGATCAGATACTCGAATGCGAGCGTGAGATCGTTGACTACATGGACGTTTCGCCTAAAATGGTCGTTTCAGTCGCTACGTCGATGATCCCGTTCCTTGAAAACGACGACGCGAACCGTGCGCTCATGGGTTCAAACATGCAGAGACAGGCTGTTCCGCTGCTTAAAACGGAGCGTCCCTTTGTCGGCACGGGTATGGAATACAAGGCGGCGGTTGACTCGGGCGTATGTATCGTTTCCGACTGCGACGGCACTGTAAGCTACGTCGATGCGGATAAGATAAACGTTATCGGCAGCGACGGTATCGAAAGAAAATATGAGCTTATTAAGTTCAAGCGTTCTAACCAGGGTACATGCGTAAACCAGCGTCCGATCGTTTCCAGAGGCGAAAAGATCGCAAAGGGACAGGTGCTTGCGGACGGCCCCGCTACGGCGGACGGCGAGATCTCTCTCGGAAAGAATGCGCTTATCGGCTTCATGACGTGGGAAGGCTACAACTACGAGGACGCCGTTCTTCTCAATGAGCGTCTTGTACGTGAGGACGTATTTACCTCAGTTCATATCGAGGAATATGAGATCGAGTGCCGTGATACTAAGTTGGGTCCGGAGGAGATCACACGAGATATTCCCAATGTGGGCGACGACGCTCTTGCAAATCTTGACGAAAACGGTATTATCAGAATAGGTTCCGAGGTAACGGCCGGCGACATTCTTGTCGGCAAGGTTACTCCAAAGGGCGAGACAGAGCTGACGGCGGAGGAAAGACTTCTCCGTGCTATTTTCGGCGAAAAGGCTCGTGAAGTCCGCGATAACTCCCTTAAAGTACCTCACGGCGAGGCAGGCGTTATCGTTGACGTCAAGGTCTTTACCCGTGAAAACTGCGATGAGCTTTCGGCAGGCGTGAATATGCGCGTTATATGCTATATCGCTCAGAAGCGTAAGATCACCGTAGGCGATAAGATGGCAGGCCGTCACGGAAACAAGGGCGTAGTTTCACGTATTCTTCCCGAGGAGGATATGCCGTTCCTCCCCGACGGTACTCCGCTTGACATCGTACTCAACCCCCTCGGCGTACCTTCACGTATGAATATCGGTCAGGTGCTTGAAGTACACCTCGGCATGGCTTGCAAGGCTCTTGGCTGGCACATCATGACGCCTGTATTTGACGGCGCACACGAGGACGACATACGCGACTGCTTCCGTATGGCAGACGAACAGAATAAGGAGCGCCGCGGCGATGAGTTCGAGCTTAAC
The DNA here is from genome assembly GCA_947627275.1 of uncultured Ruminococcus sp. GTDB lineage: Bacteria > Bacillota > Clostridia > Oscillospirales > Ruminococcaceae > Ruminococcus. The sequence goes on from CANQVK010000004.1 coordinate 53,377, forward strand.
ACAATGGATAAGGTCATCAACCCCAAGGCTCTCGAATTCAATGAGGACTGTAAGTTCACACTCTATGACGGACGCACGGGCGAAAAGTTCGATAACCGTGTAACGGTGGGCTATATGTACTACATCAAGCTCCACCACCTTGTTGACGATAAGATACATGCACGTTCTGTAGGTCCGTATGCGCTCGTAACTCAGCAGCCGCTGGGCGGTAAAGCTCAGTTCGGCGGACAGCGTTTCGGAGAGATGGAAGTTTGGGCTTTGGAGGCTTACGGCGCTGCTTATACCCTCCAGGAGATCCTTACTGTTAAATCGGACGATACTATCGGACGCGTAAATACCTACGAGGCTATCGTTAAGGGTCAGAACGTTCCTACACCGGGCATTCCCGAGTCGTTCAAGGTTCTTATCAAGGAAATGCAGTCCCTCGGTCTCGATGTCAAGGTTCTTGACATCAATCAGGAGGAGATCGACCTTAAACAAAGCTTCGACGACGATCCTATCCCTGTACGAGGCGATTTCAACGATGAGGAGACAGAAAGTCTCGATGCGCTCTCCGATGATGAGATCGGCGATGCCGGCTTTACCCTCAACGCAGACGAAGAAGACGATTTCGACAGCATCGAAAAGGACGATACCTTCAGCTTCGATGATGAGGAGGAAACTGACATCTTCGGCAGCGACGATGACGGCGAAAATTTTGACGATTTCGATCTTGAGGACGATTCATTTGACGACTGATAAGCCGTGCCGAACAAGCATACAGGGAACGGCTTTTCCCCGTATGCTTGCTGAAAAAGAGTTTTGAATCAGGTATTCACATAAAATTGCAGGAGGTAGCAGTTTGGAATTTAATACTTTTGAATCGATAAAAATAGGTCTTGCGTCTCCCGAACAGATCAGAAGCTGGTCTTACGGCGTCGTTGAAAGACCCGAAACCATAAACTACAGAACACAGAAGCCCGAAAGAGACGGACTTTTCTGTGAAAGAATATTCGGACCTACCAAGGACTGGGAGTGCCACTGCGGTAAATTCAAGAAGATTCGCTTCAAGGGCAAGGTATGCGACCGCTGCGGTGTCGAGGTAACGCGTGCGAGAGTTCGCCGCGAGAGAATGGGACATATCGAGCTTGCCGCTCCCGTTTCGCATATATGGTACTTTAAAGGCACACCCTCCCGTATAGGTCAGGTTCTTGAAGTGTCTCAGAAAAGACTTGAAGAAGTCCTTTACTTTACAAAATATATCGTTACCGACCCCGGAAATACCGAGCTTGTGAAGAAACAGCTCCTTTCAGAGAAAGAGTACTTCTCGTATATTGAAAAATACGGCGACGATTTCAAGGCGGAAATGGGTGCGGAGGCTATAAAAAAGCTCCTCAACGAGTACGATCCGGCACGCTATGACGCTCAGAAGTACCGCCTTATCGAGATGGGCAAAATTTCTCTGGACGGTGGAAAGGTAACATGCTTCAATAACCCCATGGAATGTCAGTGCGACGAGTGCCGTAAATTTGCGGAGCTTACAGACGTTGAGTGGAAGAACAATATCGAGCTTTGTTCCGACGATCTGAAAAATGAGCTTGCGGGTCTCCCCTCGGGACAGAAAAGAGTCAAGCTCATAAAGAGATTGCAGATTATCGAGTCGTTCCGCCTTTCGGGAAACAAGCCCGAATGGATGATACTTGACGTTATCCCTGTAATTCCTCCGGATATTCGTCCTATGATAATGCTGGACGGCGGACGCTATGCGACTTCCGACCTTAACGATCTCTACAGACGTGTTATCAACAGAAATAACCGCCTCAAGAGAATGCTGGAGCTTGACGCTCCTGATATTATCGTAAGAAACGAAAAGCGTATGCTTCAGGAGGCTGTTGACGCTCTTATCGACAACGGCAGACACGGCAGACCAGTTACAGGTCCGAACAACCGTGCTTTGAAGTCGCTTTCCGACATGCTTAAGGGTAAGCAGGGACGTTTCCGTCAGAACCTTCTCGGTAAGCGTGTAGACTACTCGGGACGTTCCGTTATCGTTGTAGGCCCTGAGCTTAAAATGTATCAGTGCGGTCTGCCTAAGGAAATGGCTCTGGAGCTTTTCAAGCCGTTTGTTCTGAAAAGACTGGTCGATAAAAAGGCTATTGCTAATATCAAGTCCGCAAGAAAACTCATCGACCGTGCCGACAACAAGGTCTGGGACGCTCTTGAGGACGTTATCAAGGATCACCCCGTAATGCTCAACCGTGCGCCTACGCTTCACCGTCTTGGTATTCAGGCGTTTGAGCCTATTCTTGTTGAAGGCCGTGCGATCAAGCTTCATCCTCTCGTATGTTCGGCTTTCAATGCCGACTTTGACGGCGACCAGATGGCTGTACATCTTCCTCTTTCGGCAGAAGCTCAGGCTGAGGCTCGTTTCCTCATGCTTGCGGCAAATAACCTGCTTAAGCCCTCGGACGGAAAGCCTGTTGCAGTGCCTTCTCAGGATATGGTACTCGGTTCTTACTATCTGACGATGGCTAAGCCCGGCGAACCCGGCGAAGGCAAGGTGTTCCGTGATGTGAATGAAGCGCTTATGGCTTATTACGAGCATGACGTTACGCTTCATGCCAATATCAAGGTAAAGATAACCAAGGATGTGGGCGGCAAGAAAGTCTCGAAAATAATTGACGCTACAGTCGGCAGACTTATTTTCAACGAAAACATTCCTCAGAATCTGGGCTATGTTGACAGAACGAACTCTGATAAGCAGTTTGATCTGGAGGTTGCGTTCCTTGTAGGAAAGAAGCAGCTCTCCGATATTATCGAGAGATGTATCAAGATACACGGTACAACGACTACGTCGGAGGTACTTGACCGTATCAAGGCTCTCGGATATAAATATTCGACCCGTGCGGCTCTTACCGTTGCCGTATGCGACGCTACGATACCTCCTCAGAAAAAGGAGATACTCGCCAAGGCGGACGAGGCTGTACAGGAGATCACGGACGAGTATAACTACGGTTATATTTCAGCTCAGGAGAAGTCCAAGAAGATCGTTACTCTCTGGACAGACACTACAGACGCCGTTACAAACGCCCTGAAAGCGAACTTCGACAGATACAATCCTATATGGATGATGGCTGATTCCGGCGCTCGTGGTTCTATTTCACAGATCCGTCAACTTGCAGGAATGCGTGGACTTATCGCAAATACTTCTGGTGCGGTCATCGAGATCCCTATTCGTGCTAATTACCGTGAGGGTCTTAACATTTTGGAATACTTTATTGCCTCCCGTGGCGCAAGAAAGGGACTTGCCGATACGGCTCTGCGTACTGCCGACTCGGGTTACCTTACACGTCGTCTTGTTGACGTTTCTCAGGATGTCATCATTCGTGAGGAGGACTGCGGCACTACAGACGGCATTGAAGTATTCGAGATCAGAAACGGCAACGAAGTTGTTGAACCCTTTGCGGAGAGACTTGTCGGACGTTTCCTTGCAGACGACCTCAGAGACGAGGCGGGCGAGCTTATCGTTTCAAGAAATAAGCTTATCAGCGATGCGGACGCAAAGAAGATCATCGAGGCGGGCGTTGAACGTATCAAGATACGTTCTGTACTCAACTGTAAGGCAAGAACGGGCGTTTGTGCCAAGTGCTACGGAGCGAATCTTGCATTTAACAATATCGTATCCGTCGGCGAGGCTGTCGGCGTAATTGCAGCTCAGTCGATCGGCGAGCCGGGTACTCAGCTTACAATGAGAACGTTCCATACGGGCGGCGTTGCTTCTGCCGATGCGGAGGACATCACACAGGGTCTTCCCCGTGTTGAGGAACTTTTCGAGAGCAGACGACCCAAGGGAGCCGCCATTCTTTCCAAGATCTCGGGCAAGATCCATATCGAAGAAGTCAAGACTACGAGAAACATCATTGTTTCCAACGATGAAACGGGCGAGTCTGAGAACTATATGATACCCTATAACTTTAAGATACGCGTTCAGGAGGGTCAGGAAATACCCAAGGGTACTCGTCTTACAGAGGGTAATATCTATCCTGCCGATATACTCAATATCCTCGGCACAATGGAGGTTCAGAACTATATTATCAATGAGGTTCAGAAGGTTTACCGTTTGCAGGGTGTTGACATCAACGATAAGCACATCGAGGTCATAGTCCGTCAGATGCTCCGTAAGGTGAAGGTTGAAGAATCTGGTTCAAGCTATCTGCTGCCCGGTACTCTTGTGGACAGCAAGGAGATAGATATTATCAACGCCGAGCTTCAGGCGCGTATAGACGCTGGAGAGTACGATTTGCAGCTTGTGCAGTATACGCCTGTTCTTCAGGGTATTACGAAGGCTTCATCAAATTCAGACAGCTTCATGTCGGCGGCTTCCTTCCAAGAGACTACAAAGGCTCTTACGGACGCTGCTATCAGAGGCAAGAGCGACAAGCTCCTCGGACTTAAAGAAAACGTTATTATCGGTAAGCTTATTCCTGCCGGTACAGGTATGGAATGCTATAATCAGGTCAAGGTCGTTAAGACAGAAACAGCCTCCGAGCATAATATTGCTGCTCCTGCGGCAGCTGCAAGCGCTCCTATGGCGCAGATCTGAATATTTTAAACAGCAGACGATGTCCCATTCCTCTTTGGGGGACATCGTTTTCTGCTAAGGAAATGGGGATTATTATGAAAAAAATAATTGCGTCGATTTTAGCTTTATCAGTTATTACAGCGGTATTTTGTTCATGCGGTAACGATGAGCCGAGTTCATCGGAGGAAATCATTTTGCCAACCTCGGAGGAAAGCTCCGCTGTTGAAGATGTTACTGAAGAAATTACAGAGGAATCTTCGGAAATCATAGAGACTTCCGAAAGCAAAGCCGAAAACTCGTCAAACGCTTTGACAAATGACGACTATAAATCCGTCCTCACTGAGGGTTACAAAGCCTTTGAGAGCCGTGACGTCGATAGGATATTGCAGATTTCAGTTCCCGAAGGCACCTATAATTCAATGAAAAGCACTGGTTTTAACAAAGCGATCGTAGATGAATTCGACAATATTTTTGATACTGAAACGAATATTGGAAATGTTGAAGTTCTGTCTGTTGAAACTGCCGAGCCTGAGGAACTCGAGTCCATAGAAAAGGCATATTCTTTCTTTGACAGTATTTTCGGCATTATGGCGGACACAGGTATAACCTATGCAATGCTTTCCGGCGAAGAAAGTATTCCCGAAGAAAAAATGCAGCTTATGAAGGAGCTCACAAGCAAATTTGAAGATATAAACGACCTTGAGAACATTGATATTACTGTTGAATTTGAAACATACGCCCATGTTACATACTCTATCAACGGTGAAGAAATCACGATGCCGGTGTTCAACACAGTAGGCGAAGAACTGAAAATTGACTCTATTATCGCTCCGTCCATGATAGGATATGTAAGCAAGTCAAAACAGCAAGCCGCCAATGCAAACGCCAAAACTATTTATAATGCGGCAAATGCTGCTATTTTAGAATTAAGTGAAGAAGGGATCATATTTGAGGGTGTGAACATTATAAGTTCCGACCACGAAAAAAACGTTCTCAACGGAATTTCCGAGGATACTCTTGAAAAATTATTTGATAAGATGGAGTGTTTCTATGACGAAGTTGATGAAAAGGAATTTTTCCTCGTTTTAAATCAGGATTTATGCGAATTTACTGCCGTTAGCGAAAATGATAAAACTGCAACATATCCTATGGTTTCTATCTTTAATGGCGAGACGGTCGAACAGGTTGACAGTCTGCCCGAGTTTGACGAACTTTATGAAGATGTATTGAAGAATATTTCAAAGCTTGATGAGCGTTGAAAATTTCCGGCATTTTATTTGCGTTTCAACAAAAAAACTAAAAAAATACTGGACAAATAAAAAAAAATATGGTATAATATAAATCATACGATTTCGAGTTTTATTTGAGGTGTTTATAATGGATCTTTTTTCTATATTCAAGGGCGGCAAATATTTTGACAAGCATATCGCTCCAAAATGCGACTATTGTCAGTTCGGCAGACGCGCTAAGGACGGCAACAAAGTTCTGTGCGAAAAAAGGGGACTTGTAAACTGCAACGATTCCTGCGGCAAGTTTATCTACTCTCCTCTTAAGCGTATCCCCGTAAAACAGTTGAATTTTGTTGGAAGTCTTGCGGACGAGGATATTTACATAGAATCAGCCGGCGACCGCGCTGAAAAAGAAGAACAGGAAAAGCCGGCTGAAAAAGCCGCTGCAAATAAAGAAGCTGCTCCCAAGGAGAATGAAGCTGCCGAGCCAAAAGCTGAGGAAACTCCCGATACTTCGAAAACTGCTTCGTCTGATACTGCCGACGATTCAGCCGAATAATATCGTAACTTTGAATTTATATGATATGCGGTGGTTTTAGTCCGGAGACTGCTGTATATTATATATTAAGGCAGCCTCTAAAAACCTCTTTTGGCAAAAATCAGCTATGCACGGCATATGCTGAGTCAAGTGCCCGCGGAGGGTGACGGCCAGCTTTCGGACACTTTCCTTGCCGCTGTCGAACTTATCTGATTTTTGCTTGATCAAATAGGTTTTTAGAGGTTGCCTTAAAGTGTTCTGTTAGGTTCTGTTTTATTACTGACTGTACTGAAAAGGAGAAATTAATGACTTCATTCAAAACCTTGGGTTTCGGTAAGACAATGGAAGATAAGCTCCACTCAGTCGATATTCATTCCGCTGAAGAATTAATCAATATCGGCAGTAAACAAGCAGCATTCCGTCTTAAAGTCAAATATCCGAATACTTGCGTTGTTATTCTTTATTACCTTGAAGCCGCTATTCGCGGCGTTGATATAAAACAATTGGATAATGCTTGTAAATCAGAATTAAAGGAATACTTTAAACAAATATAAAAAATCATTCGCTTGTGTTGAAATTGGCAGACACATTGGAATTTGCGAGGTCATAAGAGTGGGAAAAGAATTATTGCAGATGTCGTTAGATGAATTGTGGGATCTATTCCCAATAGCTCTTGTTGCCCATAATGATAAATGGAAATTGCTTTACGCCGAAATCGAAACAGAGCTAAAAAGCATTTTATCCGGCTGCCGGATCGAAAGGATCAGCCATATCGGAAGTACGGCTATATCGGGAATATGGGCAAAGGATATTGTCGATGTGCTTATTGAGGTGTCAAAAGAATCCGACATTGAGGATACCGCAAGGACGATCGAAAATAACGGATTTATCCGAATGTCTGCGGCAGCGGACAGAATATCTTTTAACCGTGGATATACGACAAAGGGATTTGCTGACAAGGTTTTTCATGTTCATGTTCGCTACGTTGGAGATAATGATGAGTTGTATTTCAGAGATTACCTAAATGAACACGAAGAAATTGCTAAAGAATATGAGACTATGAAATTACAATTGTGGAAACAATTTGAATATGACAGGGACGCTTACACAAATTCCAAGACAGAGTTCGTTAAGAAATGGACTTCTGAAGCAAGGAAAGTTTATAATGGAAGGTACTGACCTTTCTTAAAATCTGCTGTGCAGATAAAATCCAGACAGAAAATTTAATATGCGCCTGTGGTGAAATTGGCAGACACGCAAGATTTCGTTTGCGTTACGATATTGGAGGTAAATATTATGGATAATAACTTGATTAGTACTGGTAACTGTGGCGAATATTTTGTGGCTGCTGAGTTGGAACGTCGTGGGTTTACTGTCGCTGTACCAATGTCAAATGTAGAAAATTTCGATATTTTAGCTATAAATCGCTCAACACATAAACAAATTGCTGTGCAGGTAAAAACGACAAAAGACCAAAAAAAGGAGTGGGTACTTAATAAAAAATGTGAAGAATTTTTTGGTGACAACATTTTTTATGTGTTTGTTGCACTACGAGGTTTAAATAATCCTGAATTTCATATTGTCCCAAGTCAAACTATTGCAGAAACAGTTGCACTTGCCCATAAAACCTGGTTATCCACTCCAGGAAGAAATGGTGTTGCACATAAAGATAATCCTGTTAGAAAATTTGAGGATACAGAAAATAAATACCTTGATAATTGGCAAATACTCTATTAATAAGTTGGCGTTCAAATCGACAGCAAAATTTAATATGCGCCTGTGGTGAAATTGGCAGACACGCAAGATTTAGGTTGCGTTACTACAGTGAAAAGTACAATTGTAGCAAATCGGAATTTGTAGAGGAGATAGTAAATATGTTTTTGAGAAATTATAAAAAAGAAGATTCAGCAATAATCTATAAATGGCTCAGAACTGAAGAAGAATTATACAAATGGTCGGCTGACAGATTTAATAAATTTCCACTTTTTGAAGATGACATTGACAATAGCTATACTCCACAGATTGAAACCGGAAGATTTATTCCACTTACAGCGATAGATGAGGAGGAAAATTTATTAGGTCATTTTATAATTCGATATCCAAGAGAAGATGATGACTCTACTGTTCGATTTGGATTTGTTATATTGAATCCTGCTTTACGAGGCAAAGGCTACGGAAAGAGACTCTTGCATCTTGGAATAGAGTATGTTAAAGACAATTTAAGTGCGAAACGAATTGATTTAGGTGTATTTTCAAACAATGATAATGCAAGATTTTGTTACGAATCGGTTGGATTTAGAGAGTACAGTAGGCGAAAATGTGAGATGCCAATAGGTGTATGGGAATGTATTGATATGGAGTTATTTATAACATAAAAGAACAAACGAATACGAGGAATTTCACAGTTTATCGCATAAGTAAAAAAGGAAAATTAAATATGCGCCTGTGGTGAAACTGGCAGACACGCAAGATTTAGGTTCTTGTGCCGAGAGGCATGCAGGTTCGATTCCTGTCAGGCGCACCAACGGTAAAGTTACGAAATGTAATTCTGCCTTAAATTTTATAAAATTAATTAAAGGAGATCGTTGTTTGAATAAAAATAACCGACCTGAGATAGCAGCGTAAACGGGAGGTTTGCGAATACTATCTCACACAAACCTCCCTTGTTGCGTCAACAACTTTCAGGAGGAAAAACAATGAATAAAAATGACTACATTATCCGTTTGGAGACAGAGAAAGACTATCGTGCGGTTGAAAATCTTGCCCGTGAAGCGTTTTGGAATTTAAGCGTTCCCGGCTGCGATGAGCATTACTTTATCCATGTGATGCGAAAGCATAAGGACTTTATCCCCGAGCTTGCTCACGTCATTGAAAAAGACGGCAGAATTATCGGCTGTGTAATGTACACGAAAGCCAAACTTGCAGACGAAAACGGCAATATAAAGCCGATCGTCACTATGGGACCGCTTTGTATTCACCCTGATTTTCAGCGTATGGGATACGGTAAGGTTCTCCTTGAACACACCTTTGAAATTGTAAAGAAAATGGGATATGACGTTGTTATCAATTTTGGCAATCCCGACAATTACGTTGCTCGCGGCTACAAAAGCTGCAAAAAGTACAACGTCTGTTTCGAGGGCGATGTTTTCCCTGCCGCTTTGCTTGTGAAAGCCCTCAGCGACGACGCTCTCGACGGCAGAAAATGGTTCTATCACCCCAGTAACGCCGATGAACCGTGTGGAGATACTGAAGCTGTTGCGGAATTTGACAAACTCTTTCCACCCAAAGCAAAGGCATGGCAGTCCAGTCAGGAAGAATTTTACATTCACTCCCATTCAGTTATCAGATAATAACGGATAAAATTAAGCCGACAGTTTCTTGCTGTCGGCTTTTTATGATATTATACGGTTTCCTTTTCAATACATACCGCCGAGCTATCCTCAAAATCCTCATTAAATTCAAATTTCACATCAAGGCTCTTATCCTCATTCTGGTGCACATAAATCTGTCTGACAAGCATATTTTCAAGTTTGTGTCGCTGATTTTACTTTCTGAAAGGATTTCTTCAAGCAACTCCGTTGTGCTTCAGATTATCACGTTTCTGTCTGCTTGATTTTGTCAATAACACTTGACAAATTTCTCGCTCCTCGGCAAACTGAATATATCAGAATGTATTACGGAATTGGCTGCAAACCGCAGACCTTTTCACAAATCGGCGAGTATATTATAATGAGCATATTCCTCGGCGCGATGCTATGCTCATTTCTTTTTCTGCTGTTGACTTTTCTCTCTATCTGCTATAATTGAAAAAAGCATGCGATATACGGAAACGAGGTCAAAAGTTAAAGACTTGTTAAGAATTTCTGTGGTATAATCAGAACATATAGAAAATCAAAAGCAAGAAAAGAGGTATACACTATGTTCTGGAGAATACTTAAAAAAGACATTAAACGAAAAAAGACCATGAATATCATTCTTCTGCTGTTCGTCATTTTATGCTCGATGTTTGCAGCAGCAGCGGTGAACAATATCATAGCTGTGACGGGCGGTATCGAGCATTATTTTGATGTATCCGGCGTTCCCGATGCTGTTGTGACGATATGGGGAGAAAATGATGCAGAAGAAAAAATCGGGGAGCTTGTTTCCATCAGTGAGATAAAGACCGAGCATTGTCTGTACGGATTCAGCTCAAAGTGTTTTACGTACAAGGGCAAAAAGTTCAATAGCTTTATTAATCCTGCAAGGCTGATCTCCGATGATGAAATGGGTATCAAATACTTTGATGAGGATAATAATGTCATTGAAGGCGTAGACAAAGGCTGCTTTTATTGTACATCTATGCTTTTGCAGAATATGGATGTCGCAAAGGGAGATGAAATTGAACTGGAGGTCGGCGATTGCCGGCTCACACTTACATATATGGGGCTTTTAAAGGGCGCATTGTTCAGCTCGGACAGTGCTTCAAGCCCGACACTTATCATAAATTCTGCCGATTATGACTATTTGGACAAAAATGAAGCCGATCATATGAGTAGTTATAAGACGCTTTATATCAGAACTGCCGATATATCAGCGCTCAGGGCGATAGCCACGGAGTATAACGATGTATATGTCAGCACGAGAGATGAAAATAGAGAAATCTACCTGTATGATATACTTGCAGCCTATATCATGATGACTATCAGCATTGTGCTTATGATAACGGCATTCGTGGTGCTGCGATTTACGATTGGCTTTACGATCAGCGAGGAATTCCGTGAGATAGGCGTGATGAAAGCGGTCGGTATCGACAATGTAAGCATACGCAGCCTGTACATTGTCAAGTATCTGGTGATAGCCGTTGCCGGCTCAGTTATCGGATTCTTCTGCTCGATACCCCTCGGACATATGATGATGAAAACGATATCGGAGAATATGGTGCTTGGCAGTGAAAGCAGTACGGCAATGGGCTTGATAAGCTCGGCGGCGGTCATTATTATCATTCTGCTGTTCTGCTATGGCTGCACACACAAAGTAAAAAAACTCTCTCTCCCATAGATGCTGTGAGAAACGGACAAACAGGTGAACGCTTCGGCAGAAAAAGCCTCCTGCACTTAGGGCGTTCAAAGCTGCCAGCAGCGGGATTTCTATCATTCAATGATGTACTGAGCGCTCCAAAGCGTTTCGGTATCATCACAGTAATATTCACGCTTTGTATGCTGATGATGACGATGATGTCGAACTTTGCTCTGACACTCAAAAGTGAGAAGATATTGTGGTTGTTTGGCGTTCCGTCCAGCGAAGCGCATATCCTTGACAGCGAAACTCTCGGAAAGCTATTCGCAGAGCAAGATGCCTATAAAGAGCTTATTTCAGATACAGAGAAACTGCTTGCTGATAATGGTATGCCCGGAAGATGTACAATAACAATTGGTGCATATTGTGAAGCGGCTCACAATGACAAAACGGCAAAAATATACTTTGAAGTAACAAAGGGCGATACCGATGATACGCTCCGCATGGACGAGGGCTGCGCACCTCAGAAAAATGATGAGATCGCTATGACGAGCAGTGCTTTGAACTGCCTTGACGCGCAGATCGGCGACAGAATATCGGCGGTGATCGACGGCAGGGAATGCGAATTTATCATCACCGGAAGATTTTCTTCCTTCACCAGTTCTGCGGCAAAGCTCTATAAGGATTTTGATTTCGGTGATCAGTCGCTCGATGCTTCTATGGGGGTGCAAATACATTTTGACGGCGATCCCGATAAAGAAACGATCAACAATAATATTGAGAAGATCAAAGAGCTTATCGGCAGCGACAAGGTGTACTCGACTTCTGACATGATAAAGGAATTAACGGGAATGTCTGATACGTTGAATGTAATCAAACAGATGATGATGATCATTACTGTGATTGTAACGGCATTGATCGTTATACTCATGGAGCGTTCATTCATCTCAAAGGAAAAGAGCGAGATTGCACTGATGAAGGCAGTGGGCGTCGACAACGGCAGTATCATCTTGCAACATTCGCTCAGATTTGTGATCGTATCGGTCATTGCCTGCATCGTTTCTTCGGCGGTGCTTATGCCGATCAGTGACGTAATGATGAATTGGGTAGGTAATATGGTCGGCGATGTATCAGGCTTGAAATGCGATTTTGACCCGCTGGAAATATTTGTGATCTGCCCGGCAATTCTCATCGGTGTGACCGTCATCGGTTCATTCCTGACAGCGCTTTACACAAAAACAATAAAAGCTTCCGATACGGCAAGCATAGAATAAGGAGGAAAATATAATGAATACGATTTTACAGACAAAGGGACTTTGCAAGACATATATTGTGAACAAGCATCAGAACAATGTGCTGAAAAATATCGACCTGACGATCAATGAGGGAGAGTTCGTGGCGATCATGGGACCCTCCGGCTCCGGTAAGAGTACGCTGCTGTACTGTGTGTCGGGAATGGACAGAGTTACCGCAGGCGAGGTCATTTTTAACGGCAAGGAGATCGCAAAGCTCGGTGACAAGGAGCTTGCAAAACTTCGTCTTGATGAAATGGGATTTATTTTTCAGCAGATGTACATGATGAAAAATCTTTCGGTGCTTGACAACATCATTCTTCCTGCGGTAAAGTCGAAAAAGAATAACGAGAGCCGAAAGGCAACTGAGGAGCGCGGACGTTCGCTTATGCGGCGGCTCGGCATTGACGATGTAGGCGGCAACGACATCAACGAGGTATCAGGCGGACAGCTTCAGAGGGCTTGCATCTGCCGCAGTATGATAAATAATCCCAAGATGATTTTCGCCGACGAGCCGACAGGCGCACTCAACCGATCAAGCTCCGATGAGGTTATGAACGAGCTGCTTTCCCTCAACCGTGACGGCACGACGATCATGTGCGTTACCCACGACCCGAAGGTTGCCGCCAAGTGCAGCAGGGTGCTTTATATCGTGGACGGAGTTATAGTAGGCGAAAAGGAAACGGGACATTTTGACGGCGGTGACAAGGAGCTTCGTGACCGTGAAAGAGAACTGAACAACTGGCTTATGGAGCAGGGCTGGTGATTAGATGTAAGAGCCTGTTCAGTATCTCCTCGCGCACGTCTTTTCGGCAAATTTTGCCGGATCCTGCGTCAAAAATCTTTGCCATACGACAGTATGCCGGCAGATTTTTTCCTTGTATTCGGCAAAATTATGCTCGAAAATCCGCACACGCTGAGATACTGAACAGGCTCTAAGAAATTAGAAGCAAGAGGTTAGAAGTTTTATTCCGACCTCTTGCTATATTGCTATATATATGGTAGAATAATAACAGGTGGTGATTTTATGACCGATATTCTGATAGTAGAGGACGATAAGGAACTGGCAGATCTGCTGACCGATTTTCTGCGTGACGAGGGGTATACCGTGTCAAGCGTGGACAGCGGTGAACGTGCTGTGCAGCTCTTTGAAAGATACGGCGCAAGGCTTGTGATGCTTGACATCAATCTCCCTGACGTGAACGGATTTGCGGTTTGTTCAAAGCTCCGTGAAAATGCCGATACGCCAATACTGATCGTAAGTGCAAGGACAGATAAGGAGGATAAGCTCAGCGGCTTTGAGCTGGGCGCTGACGATTATATTGAAAAACCCTATGACATTGATATTCTTATCGCTAAAATAAAGGGTATATTCAAACGGCGGTATCAACGTGAGATATTGTCGGCGGACGGGGTAACGCTCAATCTTGCCGAACGTACAGTAATTATTGACGGCAAGTCCGTAGAACTTCCTTCAAAGGAGTTTGATCTGTTGGCGCTTCTGATAGAAAATCAGGGCAAGACTTTGAAAAAAGAGTATCTGTTCAGCACTGTCTGGGGCAGTGACAGCGATTCAGAGCTGCAAACGCTCCATGTGCATATCAACCGCCTTCGCCAGAAACTCGGCGATGATCCTAAGAATGCAAAGCGTTTGATTACCGTCTGGGGCGTGGGGTATAAATTTGTATGAGGGCTTTCAGAAAACTGTGTATCGCCGTGATAACTGTATTTCTTTTGCTGGCAGCGGTATTAAACATCGTTCTCTTAAGAACAGAAGATAATGATAACGGCAACTATCGTGTTGAAGCCAAGCGCATTGCAGATGAGATAGCGGAAACAGGCAATTATGATCTTGAAAAATATTCACACATTACGGGCGTGTTCACGGCTGATGACAGTGAACTGTACACCTCCGATGAGCATTATCTGATTATAGAAGTTGGTGATACGCTGTATCGTGTGGAGTATACTGTCGGAAGCGGACAGCGTAGCATTGCGGCGGTAAACTGCGTATTGTGCGCTCTGTTCTTGCTGATGACAGGTCTTTTGTATTATATCAAACGGCATATAATTGTGCCGTTCGGCAGACTGAACGATGTTCCACAGGAGCTTGCAAGGGGGAATCTTGCTGTTACGATACCGGAGGAAAAAAGCCGTTTCTTCGGAAAATTTACATGGGGTGTCAATCTCCTGCGTGAGAGTATTGAGGACAGCCGCAAAAAAGAGATCACAATGCAGAGGGACAAAAAACTCTTGCTGCTCGCTCTTTCCCACGACATCAAAACACCTTTGTCGGCGATAAAGCTGAATGCAAAGGCGCTTGCTAAGGGATTATACAAGAACGAAGAAAAACAACGTGCTGTTGCCGAGAGCATCAACACCCGTGCTGATGAGATAGAGCAGTTTGTCAGTGAGATCACTAAAGCGGCAAGCGAAGATTTTATGAGCTTTGAGGTCACATTGGGAGAGGCTTTTCTCAGCAGTATCATCACAAGAATAGATGCGAGATATGCTCCCCAGCTTGCTATGTCGGGAACAAAATTTATTATAAATAAATATGACGACTGCATTCTTTCATGCGATCCTGACCGCCTTGCAGAGTGCTTGCAAAATCTGGTTGAAAATGCAATAAAATACGATGACGGCAGGCAAATTGAAATCAGCTTTGATAAAATGGACGGATGTGAACTTATCACAGTATCAAATACAGGATGTAGGCTTGAACCGAAAGAATTGCCGCAGATATTTGAGAGCTTTCACCGTGGAAGTAATGCCGATAAAGTGCAGGGCAACGGGCTTGGACTTTTTATCTGCAAACGGCTGATGTCCCTTATGGACGGTGAGGTGTATGCGGAGATTCTTAACGGATGCTTTTGTGTGACGTTAGTCGTGAAAATGGCGTGACTTTTATATATTTATCTCTATTACAAAATATCAAGTATATAATACATTTGGATATTTTGCAATAGAGGATGGTATGTTAATAATTCCTGCAAGCTCTATCAAATTCTCAGCCATTTTTGTACTCATCCGCATATATTCTTATATCTTTATTATATCACTTCTTTTCGTTTTTTTCAATCAATTATCAGTTCTTTGTTGTGACTGAGCCTTTTCAAATGTCTAATTCGACCTATAGAGCAGCTTAGACTTTATTATACAAAATCCTGATGATATGGAAGACGAGCGTTATTTGACGCTTACGTAGAAAAAACTAATACGTCAAAGACATAACGGATTGAACGAAGTTTTGCGATTTGGTAGAAAAAAGCAGGACAAAAAATAAAATCGAACTTCCGAAAAAGCCCGATTTTACGATGTTTTATGGTGCCGCTGACCCGACTTGAACGGGCACGATATCGCTATCGAGGGATTTTAAGTTATTGTTCCATTGTGGCAGTTCGTAGTATCTTGCAGCAATCAACAGCATTTTATCCTCTGATAATTTGGACTTTTCAGCATTTTCAGTTAAAAAGTCCCGTAATATCAGAATTTAAAAAAATACGGCTAAACGCTCAAATCGGATAGATATTTGTTAGATACTAAGGCGAAACTCAATGCGTTAGATGTCTAACAAAGCTGTTAGATAAGCCTGTTGACCAAACGTTTACGGTGTTTAATCCATTATATGCGAGAAGTGTTCTTGCTCATCTATGATGGATACAGAAACATATATTTTCTTAACGAGAACGCTTCCTTCGGGGAGCGTTTTTTTAATTATATATTTTGCTAAGCACTTCTCAGTTTTGAGGAGTGCTTTTTATTTTCAAAAAATGGAAAACTCCAATAAGCACATATCATAGCTATTTGTTCTTCAGTCGATAACAAACAGCTCTATTCAATTTTCTCTACTATACAATCCAGTGTATTTAAGTTAAGTATTTGTAATGAATCACCATTTTCAAGGAGGGATTTCTATGTCTGACCGCCTGTCAATTACAGTGAATGACGATAATCTGTCCTGTGAAGCTACAGCTATTCTCTTGAAGATGCTCAATTTCCCCGAAAGCGACTACCATACCGCTGAGGAACTTTGTCTGATTTTTGAGAATGACTCGCTGCGGACAATCAAGACGGCTTTGAACGAGCTTACGGAAACTGACTATCTTTTGCGTATCGGGAACACCTACGCTGTAAATAAGGTTAGGATCACGCAAATGAAGCTCGCCTGAGCTGTGAAATGTGAAATGGAGGAAACGATATGGCTAATAAGAATAAGCGGAAGATAGTAAAAACTACACCGTCATCTGTCTGCCGTGTGAATAAGAACGCTAACTACACCGTAATGTCCAACTACCACTTGCGTTCGGTAAACCTCAGTCTGAAAGCTATAGGTCTGCTTTGCAAGGTTCTTTCTTTGCCGGAGAATTGGGACTACTCTATTTCAGGGCTAACCTCAATCTGCAAGGAGAAAGAAACGGCTATCAAGGCAGCTTTGGACGAGTTGAAGCATTGGGGTTATCTCAGAGTTACTAAGTTGATGCCGAATGAAACGAAAAGCGGACGTATTGAGTATGTGTACGACTTTTTCGAGTATTCCGAAAAAGATAAGCCCGGTACAGGCAAAAACGATGATGATACATACGATGAGGACGGAGATACCTCAGAATCTGAGGTGAGCTTCATAAAAAATCACGAACAAGTAGTAAAAAAACAAGACATAGAAAATCTACCCCTTGAAAATCAATCCGTAGAAATTCAAGGTGTAGAAAATCAGGGGCAAATAAGTACTAATAACAAAATAAAGAAAAAACAAATACTTATTGATCAAGTATCTATCAATCAATCCCCCACCGACAGCGAAAAAGCTGTTGAAAAACAGACAGATGGATGGATTGACGGATATATATGCGAAAAAGAGATTTATACCGAAGTAGTGAAAAACAACATCGACTTTCCCTACTTTGCAGAATGGCTCGGTGATGAGGAAGAAGCTGAGGAGATCGTTCAGATGATCGTTCAGCGGATATGCTCCCGAAAGAAAACAGAGCGTATCTGCGGACAGGACTTCCCAAGGGAAGTTGTCAAGTCCGCTATGCTAAAGGTTGATATAAACGTTCTTGAAAATGCTATCGAGCAGATGAAGCGTACAGACAATGTGCGGAACTATGAGAGTTATCTTATCAGCACTCTTTTCAACGAAGCCAACGGCAAGCGTTTCAAGGAAAATGCTGAGGAACGGTGGGCTGAGTATGCTGTCAAGAGAGATTTTGGCGGCTATGATGACTGAACGTTCCTGAGAGGAGGTGGTGGCTATGTGTGCGGAGAAGAAACCGGACGTAGCTGCTTGAAAGACGGCGAATGAGCTTTTTGGAAAGGAAGGTGAAGATCATGGCTAAGTCTATTCTGACACCGGAGGGCGATCTCGTCAACTACGATAACCTGATTGCGGTCAGCGTCGAGGTGCGTCCTGTCGGTGTCGATGAGGAGAATTCGGAAGATGAATACTGTATCATTGGCACAGATGTGACCAACAAGGAAAATCTGTTGTATCACTCGTCCGACTACGATAAGGTGATGAGTGTCCAGCGTGACATTACCCGTTGGCTCCAGAGTGAAGCATTTTCCACTTTTGAGATGCCAACCGCAGACGAAGGCGGTGATGCCTGATGCCTTCGGACTATGAGAACGGTGCGAAGAAAACCATTGATATTTCGATCAAAGCGGAGAAAATGACCGCTGATGTGCTGAAATCGGCATTGCAGGAGTTTATGTCGGGCAAGGCAGAGAAAAAAGGGCGAATGACCTACAAGCAGTTGCAG
Source organism: uncultured Ruminococcus sp. (assembly GCA_947627275.1). Taxonomy (GTDB): domain Bacteria; phylum Bacillota; class Clostridia; order Oscillospirales; family Ruminococcaceae; genus Ruminococcus. The sequence continues at coordinate 71,754 of CANQVK010000004.1, forward strand.
GCTAAGTCGCCGTCCAAGCTTGACAGCATTGCGGTTTCAGACAGGAATATCGGAGATTTTCTGAAAACCGCACGAAAATACGATGTGGATTTTGCCCTGAAAAGAGATAAAAGCACCACTCCGCCTACATATCATGTTTTCTTTTCTGCTGCTAAGACAGAGGATTTCAAGAGAGCGTTTTCAGAGTATGTCGGCAAGGGACAAGGAAAATCTCAGAAGCGTGGTGAGTTTACCCGTGAGCAGATGCAGCAGCAGGCTCAGAAACTCAGGAGCAAACCTCGCAAACAGAAACAGAGAGAGAAAACAAGGGAGAACAGACGATGATCTACGGCTATTTCATGCCTGCACCCGTTCCACGGGCAAGGGGCGATGATGTTTTTACGGCGGTTTTTGATGCCGATACCAACAGAAAGGAAAGGTCTGCAAATTGCAGATCGACACGAGAAAACTCAAAAAGCTGATCATCAAGACTATCCCCTATGTAGCTTTCTCTTATGTGGGTAACCTTATCGGCTTTGCGTACCGAACCGCTGAGGGCAACGGCTTTCAAGAAAAGCTCCTGCCTTTCATGAGTAATCTCGGTGTGGCATTTGCAAGAATCTTTCCAAGTTTACACCCGTTTGATCTTCTTATCGGCTTGGTTCTTGCGGGAGTAATGAGGTTAGTCCTCTATGTCAAGTCGAAAAACAGGAAGAAGTTCCGCCAGGGTGAGGAGTACGGCTCTGCCGTATGGGGCGGTGAAAAGGATATTGAGCCGTATATGGACTTATCCTGCCCCGAAAACAATGTGATTCTCACAAAGACGGAATCTCTGACTATGGGCAAACCCTCTGCACCGAAATTCGCCCGAAACAAGAACATCCTCGTTATCGGTGGCTCAGGTTCGGGTAAAACTCGCTTTTTCGTGAAGCCGAATTTGATGCAGATGCATAGCAGCTACGTTGTCACCGATCCCAAAGGCACGGTGCTTGTGGAGTGCGGAAAGATGCTTGAAAGGGGCCGCCCGAAACGTGTGAACGGAAAAATCGTGTATCAGAAAACACCTGACGGCAAGTACAAAAAGGACGATAAGGGAAAATATATCCCTGTCTATGAGCCGTACAAGATCAAGGTATTCAATACCATTGATTTTGCGAAGTCGATGCACTACAATCCGTTTGCCTACATCAGCAAAAAGAACCGTGAGAAAGACATTCTGAAATTCGTGGAAGTGCTTATCAAGAACACTTCTTCCTCTCAGCAGCCGTCCGGCGATGATTTTTGGGTTAAAGCGGAGAAACTGCTCTATACTGCGTATATTGCCCTTATCTTTGCTATGTACCCCGAAGATGAATGGAACTTTGAAACTCTTATCGACATGATAAACAATTCGGAGTGCCGTGAGGACGATGAGGAGTTCAAAAACAGCATTGACCTTGAATTTGAGATCGTGGAGTGCTGGCTGAACCATACAAAGCACGATGATCCCGATGTAATGGCTGATTACGGTGATGTTTTTGAAGCTGAACCCGATGCCGAACAACGGCGAATGGGTGCATTTGCACTCAAACAATACAAGGCATATAAGTTGGCGGCAGGAAAAACAGCTAAGTCTATCCTTATTAGCTGTAGCACCCGACTTGCGCCTTTTGCAATAGATGAGGTTTTGGAGATCACCTCCTACGATGAGCTGCACCTTGACAAGCTCGGTGACGAGCTGAGTGCACTTTTTATAATCATCTCCGATACTGATGCCACTTTTAACTTCCTTGTGGCTATCATGTATTCCCAGCTATTCAACCTTTTGTGTACCAAAGCGGACAATTCAAAGGGCGGAAAGCTGACCTATCATGTACGCTGTTTGTTAGATGAGTTTGCGAATATTGGCGAAATTCCGCAGTTTGAGAAGCTCATTGCGACGATCCGAAGCCGTGAAATCAGTGCGTCGATCATCTTGCAAGCTAAGAGCCAGCTAAAGGCTATTTATAAAGATAATGCAGATACGATTGAGGGCAACTGTGATACGATGCTGTTTTTGGGCGGTAAGGAGAAGTCCACGCTGAAAGAAATATCCGAAAGTCTCGGTAAGGAAACTATCGACAGTTTCAATACCTCTACCAACCGTGGACAATCGGAAAGCTACGGAATGAACTATCAGAAGCTCGGAAAAGAGCTGAAATCTCAGGATGAACTGGCGGTCATGGACGGCGGTAAATGTATCTTGCAGGTGCGAGGAGTGCGTCCGTTCTTCTCGGACAAGTTTGATATTACCCGTCATAAGCAATACCATATGCTGTTAGATGATAATCCTGCGCAGGAGTTCAACATCGAAAACTATGTGAGTGACCGAAGAGAGATGCATTTGAAACTGCGCAGAGAAGAAAGTTTTATGGGATATGGTGTTGATATGACCAACGCCGGACAGGAAGTTACAACGGCATCAGCAACAGAAACAGATACCGCTGATACTGCAATATCTGAGGAAACCGAAGAAAAAGAGATATATGTCGGCTTTTAACTCAGACAGTGAAGAAACCGAATAAAAAGAGAATCGGTTGAAGCTGCGGACAATTTTTACTTTATTTTTTGAGGGAGACTTTTTACCTATGAACGAACTGAATATTTCTGCGGTCGATGCAACCGCAATGGAGACAGCAGCCACTACCTCTGCACCGAAGCACAAGTGGCTCTCTAAGCTCACCCGTGGTGCAAAGAAGGCAACCATGTTCTGCACAATCGCAGGCGTTATGGCATCTGCCTGTGCAACTCAGGCATTCGCAGCAGGCACGGGTGCTGTTGATACTTCTTCTTTCATTTCTACTGCGTGTACCGTTCTCAAGAGCGTTATCTGCCTGATCGGTGCAGGCGTTGGTGTATGGGGCGTTGTAAACCTTCTTGAAGGTTACGGTAATGATAACCCCGGTGCTAAATCCCAGGGCATGAAGCAGCTCATGTCAGGTCTTGGTCTGATTCTCCTTGCAATCGTCCTTGTTCCTGTTCTTGAAACAATGATGACGGGCGCAATTTAAGTGACGTTCTGACCTGAATATAAGCAGATTAGCTACATAGCGGTGGGTTTTGCATTGCAATAATGGGTTTTGGGTAAGCAATCTGCACTCTCAGATATGAAAGGGAGTGAAAATATAAATGGCAATAAATATCGGATATTTAACTGCCAATAAAACAAGTGCAGGAGATGAAGTGTACACTCCATTCTATGCGGTAGAGCCGTTAATGGAATTTCTGCCGAAAGACAAGAAAATATGGTGCCCGTTCGATGAAGAATGGAGTGCGTTTTATCAGTATCTTACCGAACAGGGGTTTTATGTGGAACGAAGCAGCTTGAAAGATGACAAGGATTTTTTTCACTTTGAGCCTGACGAATGGGATATTCTCGTAAGCAATCCCCCATTTTCTAAGAAGAATGAAGTCCTGAAACGAGCTTTTGCTTTTCAGAAGCCTTTTGCTCTGCTCTTGCCCGTGAACAGTATTCAGGGTAAGGCACGATACAAGATATTCAACAATGAGATTCAGATGCTTTGCTTTGATAGTCGGGTTGACTATCACACACAGCAGAATATGCTCTTTACAACAAAGGGCAATCATTTCGGATCTGCGTATTTTTGCAGAAACCTTCTCCCCACAAAACTGGAATTACGTCAGCTTGTGAAATATGACAGACCATTGATGAATTCCTCGGAGAGGGGTGATGAATAAATGGGAGTAATCAGCGATGCGATTGATGCTTTGGAGGATTGGTGCTGTGACTTATTCAAGGACGGCATAAAATCTCAGTTTGACGGAATTTCCGATCTTCTGACTGATACATTTGCTCAGACAACAGGTTCGGGAGCAAAGGGAAACCTTGTATCAAACTTTCTAACAAAGCACCCTGCTCAGTTTACGGGTACTGCCGGAAGTGCGCCGACAGGCTACGGAATTTGGGCAACTATCGAAACGCTCTGTAACAATGTTGTAGTCCCTATTGGAGGTTTCATTCTTACAGTCATCCTCTTGAATGAGCTTTGTCAAATGGTCATTCGGGGAAACAATTTCAAGGACTTCGACGATTCGATCTTTATAAAATGGATCATCAAAGCCTTATGCGGTGTAATACTTGTAGCCAACACATATTACATCGCTTCCGCACTATTTTCGTTTGGCACAAATGTATGCTCTAACGGACTTGCCACGCTGTTCGGCAGCGGTGACTATCTATCTAAAAGTCTTGCGATAAAGAAATCAGCTCTCAATAGCTTAGGCTTGGGAGAACTGATGACGGTGTGGTTCATATCCCTTATTGTTCATCTGGGAGTGATGATACTTATTGTTGCAATCGTAATTACACTTGCAAGCCGTATCATCGAGGTGTTTATGTATCTCAGCATTGCACCTATTCCTATGGCAACAATGATGGACAGCGGAGAATGGGCGAGCATCGGTAAAAACTGGATAAAGCAACTTTTAGCTCTTTCTTTCCAGGGTTTCTTTATCGTAGTCGCACTCGGTATCTTCAAAACGCTGTTTAGCAATATGATCGCTACGCTCAATTCAAGCAAGGACGGTGTGATAATGCAAATGGCAATGCTAATGGGATACACGGCAGCACTTATCTTTACCATTCTGCGTACAGGAGCTATCAGCAAAAGTGTGTTTAACGCACATTGACCTTGAACAAGATTGGAGGATTTATGGCACATTATGTACAAATCCCTAAAGACCTGAACGACATCAAAGAGAAGTTCATTATGGGATTTACCAAAAGACAGGTAATATGCTTTGGTATCGGTCTTGTTCTCGGAGCGCCTGTTTTCTTTCTGACGAAAACAGCTATAGGAATGTCCGGGGCGATATTCGCTATGGGTGCAGTCGCTGCTCCTGCGATACTCTGTGGACTTTATAAGAAAAATGGTGTTTTCTTGGAAAAACAGGCAAAATATATGCGTGAATACTTTACAAGACCTCGAAAGCGGTATTACCGCACAACAAACATATTTGAGTGCTTTGAAAGGCATATCGAATACACAAGAATCAAGAAAAAGCTGAGAGATGCCGAAAGAAAAGGCTGATACGGCTTACTATATAGTACACTTTCGGTGTCTCCGCTTTTGAATACAAACGGAGGTTACCAATGGGCTTTAGAAAGAGAAATGCCAATAAAAGTGATAACCGCAGCAAAGCAAAGGTTGTCATGGGCAAGCCAGCCTCTCAGCTTACAAAAGAGGACAAAAAAATACTTTCCGCACGAATAGCGGAAATCAAGAGTGCTAATGGCGGTAAGACTACGGTGCAGAACACGATTCCATATATGTGTATGTATAAGGACGGTGTTTGCCAGGTATCGGAGAACTTCTTCTCTATGACGGTACAGTTTTATGATGCCAATTACTCTATTTCGGAGTTTGAGGAACAGAACAATATTTTCAGTAAATACTGTGATGTTATCAATCTCTTTGACAATACGATCAAATTCCAGCTTACCTTTGAAAATCAAAACAGATCAAAGGAAAAGCTCGTAAAAACGGTGCAGATACCCGAACAGGACGATGATTTCAATGCGATCCGCAAGGAGTACAGCGAAATGCTGACCGATAAGCTGATGAAAGGCTCTAACGGTCAGTCGGCAAGAAAGTTCCTGACATTCGGTATCGAGTCCACATCATACAAGGCAGCAAGGGCAAAGCTGATGAGCATAAAGAATGATATTATCAAAGGATTTAAGGCTTTTGGTGTTGAAGCTGAATTACTTGACGGCAAGCAAAGGCTCGAAGCCCTGTACTATGCTCTCAATCCCTACAGAAACTCCCCCTTCATTTTCAATTGGGACTCTATGCTTAAAGCTGGAATGGACACGAAGGACTTTATCAGTCCTCCATCACTAAAATTCAACAAGGCAGATTTTGAGATCGGCAATGCCTACGGTGCTGTATGGGGTATGAATATCCTTGCCGGAGAGCTGTCGGACGAGATATTAAAGGACTTCCTTGAAATGCAGAACCTTTTCTGCGTGAATATTCATGTTGATCCGCTGGACCAGATAGATGCCCTGAAATTCGTCAAAAAGAAGCTCACCAATGTGGAGCAGATGAAAATCGACGAACAGAAAAAGGCTTCGCAATCGGGTTATGATCCCGATATTCTTCCTCCTGCGATCAAGATGTATATCGAGGACATTGAAAAGCTCCTCGCTGATCTGAACAGCAAGAATGAGCGTCTTTTTCATATCAGTATTTCACTGAGAGCTTATGCAAAAAGTAAAAAGGAGCTGAAACTTCTTTCTGAAATGCTGAAGCGTGTCTGCCAGAAGAATAACTGCACGATGTTTCCCTATGATTATCGACAGGAACAGACACTCGTTTCCACACTTCCGCTGTGCTATAACGAGATTCCTGTCCGCCGTGAGATGCACACAAGCGGTATCGCTATCTTCGTGCCGTTTACCACTAAAGAGCTGTTTCAGGACGGACAGGCTACCTATTACGGAATCAATACGCTGTCGGGAAATATGATCCGTGCCAACAGGTCAAGGCTCAAAAATCCGAATGGACTTATCCTCGGTACGCCGGGTGCAGGCAAGAGTTTCAGCGTAAAGCGTGAAATACTCGACTGCTTTCTTACAACAGTTGATGACATAATCATCTGCGACCCCGAAGGAGAGTATTTTCCGCTTGTTTCGGCTCTGCACGGACAGCTTATCAGAATTGCAAGCAATTCCGAACAGCATATCAACCCTATGGACATTACCATTGACGATTATCTGTTCAGCAATCCTATGGAAGTGATCGCAAATAAGTCCGACTTCCTGATTTCGCTTTGTGAGATCATTGTCGGAGGTCGCTACGGTCTTTCCGCTGAGGAACGCTCTGTTATCGACAAATGTGTTCAGAGCATCTACAAGCATTTTATCGAAAATGAGCCGACGCCTGAAAAGATGCCGCTTCTCTCCGATTTGCAGCAGGAGCTTAATAATGAAGGCGAAGTCGCTCTGCGTGTAGCAAATTCTCTTGAAATGTTCGTAAACGGCAGCCAGAATCTCTTTAATCACTGCACCAACATTGATATGAGTAATCGTATCATCTGCTTTGATATTAAGGAGCTTGGCAATCAGCTAAAAAAAGTAGGTATGCTGATCGTTCAGGATACGGTATGGAACAGAGTATCAGCTAACCGTGAAAAGAAAAAAATCACTCGCTACTACATTGATGAGTTCCACCTCCTTCTGAAAGAGGAACAGACAGCGAAGTACAGCGCAGAAATATGGAAGCGTTTCCGTAAGTGGGGCGGTGTGCCGACAGGCATCACGCAAAATGTCAAGGACTTGCTTTCTTCTCAGGAGGTTGAGAACATCTTTGATAACTCGGATTTTGTATATATGCTGAACCAGGCAGCCGGAGACAGAGACATTCTCGCTGAAAAGCTCCATATTTCAAAGGAGCAGATGAAGTTTGTAACAAACAGCGGTCCGGGCGAGGGACTTATCCGCTATGATAAAGTGCTTTTGCCGTTTACAGACCATTTTCCGATGGATACAGAGATGTATAAACTTATGACCACGAAACCTACTGAGGGTGCGTAAACTGCGCAGATTGGAGGATTTATGAGCTTACAGAGAGAAGAGAATAACCTCCGTAGAGCGCAGGCTCGTTTCGACAAAGTCAGCAGACGGTCGAAGCAGTTTCAGATAGACTTCCGCCGTGAAGCAAACAGCAGAGGTCGCTTTCATACCCGTGCATATATCGTCCGTGGTGAGAAAACGCATCACGGCGGTCGGGGTATCGTCCATAAGTTTGCAAATGCAAAATACCGCATACAGGGCGATAAACCGTCAGTCACACGGACGATCAAATCATGGCAGCCAAAGACATTCAAGGGAAAGCTGTTCAAGGCAAACGTCCGTGCTGTGAATTTCGCAGTACATGATGTTGCTCAGACGGCGGTCGATACCGGTCTCGCAGCGGAAACTGGCGGTATCAAAACCGCCGACACCGCCCAGCGTGAAGTCCGCAACAAGCTCAAACAGAAATACACCCGTGAAGCGGTGGACGATTATCATCGTGGCGTATTTCTTGTGGGTCGCACGGCGGTCGATGCTGTCAAGGGTACGCACAATCACCTGAAAACAAAGAAGCAGTATAAGCTCGAAAAAGCGAAGTTACAGCTAAAGAAAGCTGATAACAAGCTCTATAAGGCGAAAACTCAGAAGCCGAAAATGGCTGCGACAAAAGCCGATTTGAAGAAAGCAAAGGCGGAGTATAAAGCCCGAATTGTAAAAGATAAGGGCAATACGCTCCGCAAGGCGATGAACAAGCGCCGATTGCAGGCATATAAGCAGACAAAGCGTGAGCTGAATTTTGAGCGTAAACAGCTAAAAACAGAACAGCAGTTCCGTGTTAAGGAACTGCGTAATCAGAAAAAAATCACCAGAAACTCCCGTCCCGGCTTGCTTGCATTAAAGCCTGCCTCATATTCGGTAAAGCGAATGAAGGCTTCTGCGTGGCAGAAAGCTGTCAATGAAGATCAGGATAACGATATGCTTCACGCCATTGACTCTGCAAAACGCAGAATAGCTGAACCTGTCAAAGATAAGATAAGTAAGCCTCAGTGGTTACAGCGAGAAGAAAAAAAGCGTGATCGCCTGTCCGATGAAAAGTCGAAATCCAATAAAAAACTCAATCGGCAGGAAAACAAGCTGAATGAAAATCACGATAAATACAAGCAGAGAAAGAAGCGTAAACCCAAAAATAAGAAAACTAAAAAAACGGTGGCTGAGAGATTCAAGTCGGCTTTCAAATTCGTGAAAAATGTCTATGAAAAGGAAGTCAAAAAGTTCTTTGCAGCAATAGCTGTTCCGATACTTATTATCTTTCTTGTGTTTGCTTTTATCATCATGATTTTCAGCTCCATAGTTTCAGGCGGTGGTTTTACTCTCGGCACTTATGCGGCGCAGGACTATGACCTTTCCGAAGCTGAAAAGTATTACACGGAGCTTGTTTATAACTTCAATCAGAAAATACTTAAAGTCAGCGATACTTCTGATTGGAAAAAAGGTCTGACTGCTTTTGGTGCTAATAAAAAAGACCTTAAAGATAAACCCGACAACTGGTACTGGGGCAAATCTTCGATCTACGATTGGAAACCGCAATATGATTTCGATTGCTACAAACTGTGGGCTTTTCTGAGTGCGTATTACTATGATTTTGATGCCGATGATAACGGCGATATTAAGTATTGGAAATTCAAAAGCGATACAGAGGATTTGCTTGAGTACATTTTCAATGCGGAGTATGAGTTCGTATATTGGTATGACAATAAATCCCGTTGGGAGGAGCTTGACACCTATGTATATTTCGGCGGTGGAAGCAGTACCGACGGCAGTTACTATTATTGCGAGCAATCAGCAAGTAAAAGCAACGGAGCTTGGACTTACAAATTCAAGCCGACTTCTTATACCTCAGAGCTTGGTCAGTATCTTGACGGTGACGGCTATTGTTATATGAACAGCAATTATCGTGTACTGAACCCAAACGAAGATTATGCTCTCACGGGCTATTATGTTCTTGATAACCGCTATTATGCAGACAGCGCACATACAAAGCCACCGTTCTATTGGATAGATGATAACGGCAAATTTTTCTTCCAAAATCATGACGGAGATAATCAGTACCGTTCGTTCTACGGTTGGGAGAACGATGATGCTTGGTTCATGATTACAGAATCCGATGCGAGATCGTGGACAGGCGACAGCAATTGTTCAGCTCTGTATGGTTATGTGCAGAAACAGTATTGGAAAACGGAGTGCAATCTCTACTACAACGTCAAGCAGAAAAAGACTTTTGATGAGGTCATAGAGGACAAGCTAAAATCAATGTCCCACAAGACAGAACGCTGGCAGTATTACAATCTGCTTGTCGGCAACGAGGACGGAAATACACTCTATGGCAATCATCAGACCTTGCATAATCTTCTGCCCGAGCCGTCTATCCGTGACTATTCCCTCAAAAGAGAGTTCGGATATGAAATGACAGGCTGGAATGAAGAAAGTGACGGTCTGTACCAGGGTATCAAGGTGTATGCTGACAGCGGTACAAAGCTCAAAATGCCTTTCAGCGGTAAGATAACCGATGTTGATACCGATGACAACAAAATCACTATCCGCAAGGACGATGTACAGTATTGGTATGACGGCACGGGCGGTACTAAGCGTGATACGGAAGTCACCATTGCAAATGCGGTGCTTATAAATGACTACGAGGAGGGCGACAGTATCAAGGAAGGCAAGGAATTTGCCAAAACAACAGCCGGAAATGTTAATTTCCATATTTATATAGACACCGACGGCTACGGCTGGGACTATATTGATCCTCGGCTCGTGCTGTATTAACGGAGGTACATAATGGCTTTATATGATGCAAAAATAGAGAAATTCAGCAAAAAGGCAGAGCAGCTTGAAAGAAATATCAAGCGGGATACAGAGGAACGCAGACGGCTTCTCTCCGAAATCACAAGGCTGCGTTACCTCTCACTCTGCGAAAAGCTGAATTGTGATGGAGAGGAATTAGAAACCGTGCTTGCCAGAGAACATGAGCAGATTCAGAATATGAAGGCTCGTGGTCTGACCGATGATGAGATAGACGATCTCGGCAAAGGCGGCAAATATGAAGAACAAATGAGATTTTACTCTGAGGAGGACGATGATGAAAACAAGAATGATTAGTGCTGTGATGGCTGCTTTCATGCTTGCAGCAGCAAGTGTTGGCGGTATTACCGCTTCTGCCGAAGAAGGAACAGCAGAGACTACGGAAACAACCGCTTCTGAGCCTGCGGACGAAAGCTCCGATGATATGGAAAAGTTCCGTGAGGTCATGAGTGAGCTTGCCGAGGCAGAGACAAACGATGTTGCCCCCGACTATGACGGTGATCCCTACTATGATACAGACGGCAACGCTACTCTTATCAAGTCAGAACAAATCATTTACAACACAGAGGAAATGCAGTTCATCGCTGTGACCACAAAGGACGGTCACGTTTTCTATGTGCTTATAAATTACACGGCAGGCAATGGCGAGGACAACGTGTATTTCCTGAACAAAGTTGACGATTATGACCTGTATGCTCTGCTTTACGCAGGAGATGAGGACGATGATGAAAAGGACAAGATCACTCCCGAACAGGCAGCTCAGGAAGCGGAAAAGGCTAACGGCAGAGTGCAGTCCGGCGACAGTAACGATGTTGACTATGCCGAAGATACCGCAGAGGACGGCGAGGAATCATCTGAGTCAGCAGCTCAGGCAAAGTCTGTTCCTATGAACAAGAATAGTATGATTCTTGTTTTCGGTGTGGTTGCTCTGATCGGTGTCGGTGTCGCAGGCTTCTTCCTGATGAAGAAAAAGAAAGGCGGCAATAAGACAGCGGTTCAGTTTGAGCCTGAGTATGACGATGATACAGAGATCACCGAAGAATCTGAGGACGATATGAGGTTCTACGATAATCAGGACGATGAAGAATAAGAAAGAGAGGGCAAAAGAATGGAAAAGATGAAGAAGATCTGTTTATGTGCGGCAGCGGTGGCAGGGACCGCCGGAATTGCAGGCATTTCTGCTAAGGCAGTTGAGGGCGTGAGAAAGAAGTGGTTTCTCCGTGGCTTTGAAGCAGGACAGTTCATCGGCAATCTGACCGCTGCGGAGAACTTCGCTCAGGAAAAGACCGTAATCCAGCAGAAGTATGACAAGCTCTGCGAGGAGTTTGAGGAGCTTCAGGAGAACTACAACGATCTTTTGAGGACTACTACGAAGAATAATCAACTTTGAACCCAGTGGATTCAAAGTTCCCGACAACAAAACAAACAACATAAGACAATGAGAAAAGAGAGAGAATTTGTCTAATGAAGGTACTCAGCTTATTTGACGGTATCTCCTGCGGTATGCTGGCTCTGCAAAGGGCTGGCATTCCCGTGGAATGCTATGATGCGTTTGAGATCGACAAGTATGCCGTCACAGTCTCAAAGCGCAATTTCCCCGTAATCGTTCATCACGGGAATGTTTATGACGGCGATTTTACGAAGTTTCAAGGATATGACCTTCTGCTTGGCGGTTCGCCCTGCACTTATTGGTCTATCGCCAAAAAGGACAGAGAGGTTGACTGCAACGGCGAAGGGTTCAGGCTTTTTAAGGAGTATGTGAGAGCCTTAGAGGAATCCGGCTGTAAGTATTTTCTCTACGAAAACAACTATTCCGTCCACCAGAACATCAAGGACGAGATCAGCAAAACACTCGGTGTTGAGCCTATCATGATAAACTCGGCACTTGTATCGGCTCAGAACCGTAAACGCTGCTATTGGACGAATATTCCGTTTACTTCTTTTCCTGCGGACAAGGGTATCCTGCTGAAAGATGTGCTTGAAAGCGGTGTCGCTTGGCAGGACAAGTCCTATTGTATGACCGCTTCCTATGACGGTGCTGTGCTGTATAACACCCTTGAACGCAAGCAGCGGACTATGGTCGCAGAGCCTATCCCGATCAATACATATCAGGGTACGGACAAGTCCCGCACAGTCATGGCAGGCTATCACAAGTACGGTGAAGCGACTATCATCAAAAATCCGGGCTTCAATGGAGGTACAACTGCGGTCGCAACTCCCGTCCGTATCGGTCATTACGGCAAGGGCGGACAGGGACAGCGTATTTACTCTGTGGTCGGCAAGTCTGTCACACTTTCTGCCAACGGCGGCGGTCAGGGTGCTAAGACAGGTCTGTATAAGATTGATCTGCCCGATGGTGATTATATCATCAGAAAGCTCACTCCTGTTGAAGCGGAACGCTTGCAGACTCTTCCCGACAACTATACCGCAGGCATTTCCAATACCCAGCGATACAAGTGTATCGGGAACGGTTGGACAGTCGATGTGATCGCCCACATCTTGGGAGGGCTGCAAAATGCTTGATGAAGCCCTGAACAAGTGTGCCGATAACAATAACTACACCATTTACACAAGTATGTGCAAGGCACAGCGTATCCTGATGCGGTCTTATGATGCCGTGTGCAGTATCAGCGGCGGTTCTGACAGCGATATTGTCCTTGACCTGATTCACAAGGTCGATGAGGACGGCAAGGTCAAGTATTTCTGGATAGATACAGGACTTGAATACTCTGCTACAAAGGAGCATTTGGACTTTCTTGAACAGAAATACGGTATCACCATTGAGCGTGTCAAGCCCGATAAGCCTATCCCGACTTGCGTTAAGGAGTATGGTGTTCCTTTCCTGTCGAAATATGTTTCCGAACAGATGATGCGTTTGCAGGCTCATGGCTTTCAATGGGAAGATGAACCGCTTGAAGTGCTGTTACAGAAATATCCTCGGTGTAAGACGGCTCTGCAATGGTGGTGCGGTGAGCGATACTCCGACAAGGACGGTATCCAGAAGATAAGTCGTTTTTCAATCTATCGCAACCGTTTCCTCAAAGAGTTCATCATGGCGAATCCACCCGATTTTCCCATATCCAACAAGTGCTGTGAATACAGCAAGAAGAAGCCTGCGAAGCGTATCGTTAAGGAACACGATGCAGACCTTGACATTACGGGTATCAGACAGTCTGAGGGCGGTATCCGTTCGGCGGCGTATAAGACTTGCTTTTCCGAGTGCAAGTCTAAGGGTTGCAATACCTTCCGTCCTGTGTTTTGGTACACAGACGGCGACAAGCGTAACTATGAGGAAATGTTCGGCGTGACGCATTCTCGCTGCTACACCGAATACGGACTGCGTAGGACGGGTTGTGTCGGGTGTCCTTTCAGCAAGCATATCACCGAGGAGCTTGCGATCATCGAGGAATATGAGCCGAATCTGTATAAGGCGGCAGTCCATATTTTCGGCAAATCCTATGAATACACAGCGAAATACCGTGCTTTCGTCAAGGAAATGAAAGCAAAAGAGAAAGAGGAGAAGAAACATGATCGACTACTTAGCCTTAATGGAATATCTGCCTGTGTTACTGGTGGTGACGGCGGTGCTTGCTCTCTTAATCGGAGTTCCGTATCTGCTGACAATAATGCTCCTGAGATCACAGAAGGAGCGTGACAGCGATGTTCGATCCTGAATTTCAGCGAAAAGCCCTGAGCCTTGTAATGGGCTTTATCATGCAGTTTTCAGAAACTCCGGCAGAACCCGAAGTGCAGGAGCTTTCGGTCAATGACCTGAATGTTTCGACAATCTCTGTTTCCTGCCTGAAAGTGGCTTGGGACGGTGAGCCTAACCGTGATTATTATGTGAGCTGCACGGCGCACGATGATGATTACGCCTACGCCGACAATATGTACTTTGTTTTTAAGGGCAATGACCTTTGCTACATAACTGGTCTGCGTGAGGGTACAGAGTACACGGTAACGGTCGAGCCTATTCTTTCAGATGATGAAAAGGACGGTTATACCGCAGTTTCCGCAAGTGCTGACGGCAAGACGGAAACGGTAGAGGTCATTTATGAGTTCCCCTATGAGGACGGTTGGACAAACTGTTTTGCAGGAGAAAGAGCCTCTGGACTTCGAGTTAGTCCTGCGTCTGATGCGATATATGGCTCTATCGTTGATCCTATCACCGATACCGGAATACGCCGTGATGAGTACGGTGACTATTGTGGAGCATTAGGGTTGTTTTACGGCTTGGACGGTGACAGATATTGCATTGAGCTTGAAAACGGCACACAGTTCACAGTGAAACAATGCGACAGCAAGGGCTGGGCTGACGATGGCGAGGGCAAGTATCACAACTTCGGCGGCAGCGGTAAGTGTATCGTGGAGTTTATCTACGATGATTATAACTTACCGTCCTGCGTAGCTTTCTCAGGCTCTTGGGGCTATTACAACTGGAACGGTCTTGACCTCGGAGCGAATATCAAATCAATCAAGAAAATCAACTACGGTGAACCCGTAGAATACTGAAAAATGTGGAGGTTTCTATTATGAACGTAAAGAAGATCATCAAGGGAATTGTCGGACTCGGTGCTATGGCAGGTGTTGCCTACGCTGCATATAAACTCGGTGAAAGCAAAGGCAAGATCAACGAGCGTTTCCGTGAGAAGTACGGCGATGACGGGGACGATATTGAGCTTGACGATGATGAGGACGAGTTCAGGTTCTATGATAATATGATCGAGCCTGACGATGAGTGCCTTGCGCCTAAGAAGGATAATAAGCCTTCTTTCTCTGTAAGCATACATAACTTTGCTCCGCTTGATTCCGTTAAGGTTGACGGCATTTCGGAGAAAGATATGGATATACTTATCTATCATATCTCGCATGACAAATATACCTCGAACAAGCAGATTCGTGAGTGGCTTGAGGTAGACAAGGATACCGCAGCAAAGGTTATCTCTGCTCTCAGAAAGGCAGGATATATCGGTGAGGAGTATTCCAACTATATAATTCCGGTCAACATCACAACTGAGGTGTATTTTCGACTCAGGTCGTACAACAATTCTAAAAAGTAAAAGCACACTCCCACATATCAGGAAATGTGCTTTGATAATCAGATGCTTTTCTCCTATTTTTTCTCCTACAAAAAAGGTTTCTCCTATTATGATATGAAATGTAGGAGAAAGGTGTTTGCTGTCTGTTTCCCGAACTTGTAAATTTATTGATTTTGGGAAACAGAACGTGTTATGTGTTTGTGAGCCAGTCCGAAAAGTCGATGATCTTTATGCCTTCATACTGATAGGCATCGTGGCGTGTCCTTGCGATCAGCATCTTGGGATAAGCATCCTTAATGGACAGCAGCGGTGATACCTCACGCTGAAAAGTTTTTTCATCGGTGATACTATCCGAAACCTGAATATACAGCTTCTCATCACGCTTGATCGCTACAAAGTCAACCTCTTTCTTGTAAAGGACACCGACATAAACCTCATAGCCACGGCGAAGCAGTTCAATAGCTACAATATTTTCAAGCACTCTGCCGTAGTCCATATTCTTCGTTCCGAGCTTTGCATAGCGGAAGGAATGATCGCTGAGGTAGTATTTCTCATTTGTCGAGAGATATTTCTTTCCCTTGATGTCATATCGGCGTACTTTATAAAATGCAAAGGCATTGCAGAGATACTGCATATATGAGCTGACAGTCTTATGGTTGATCTTGTCCTTATGGCTGTTAAAAGTATCAGCAATGGATCTGGCAGATGTGAGGTTCGAGATATTATCCATGAGAAAGTCAGCAAGTCTGTCCATAAGAATCGTATTGCGAATTTTATACTTTTTGCGAATATCCCTGATGATCAGAGTATTAAAGACTTCTGCAATATAGTCATATTTCGCTTGGGCGTCCTTATACACATAAGAGCCAGCCATACCGCCTTCGCAGACATATTTATCAAAGGCAGTGTAGAGGTCAGTATATGCAAAGTATTTTACATATTCAGCAAAGGAAAACGGATAGACCTTGATCTCGAAAGTTCTTCCTGTGAACAGTGTTGCAAGATCGGAGCTTAACAGAAACGCATTAGAGCCTGTGATATAAATATCGAATTTTTCTGATGCGTGTAAGCCATTTATTGCCTTTTCAAAATTATTGCACATCTGTATTTCATCTATCAGAACGAAATTATCAGCGCCTTCCTTGTAGGCTGCGTTGATATAGTCATACAACGGTCTATATTCTGTCAGATCATCAAAATCGGGCAAATTGAAGTTGATGTGTATGATATTGGCAGTCTCGATGTTAGCACTCACATGGCTTTTGAATGCTTCCAGCAGTTTGGACTTACCGCTTCGGCGGACACCTGTTATGACCTTTATATCAGGAGTACCGATCACATTTATCACTTTTTCGAGATAGTCTTTTCGTTCAATCAGTTTCATAAGAACTCACGCTCCTTTAACCTTATTATACCATGAAGCAAAAATGCTTGCTTGCAAGGGCATTTTTGCGAAGCCGTCAATAAGCACAGCGGACGAAAGTCCGCAAAGGGGCGCAAGCCCCTCGCCTTGCGTCAGCAAGGTGTATGTGTTTATTATACCACATCTATTTCCCGAAATCAAGTGATTTTCGATTTTGGGAAATAAAAATGAAAGGAAGTCGATATATGGCAATTCTAATCGTGGGCGAAAAGCCCAGTGTAAGCCGTGCAATCAGTTCCGTAGTAGGTGCGGACGCTACAAAGAAAGGTTACACCGAAGGCAACGGATATATTGTATCGTGGTGTGTCGGTCATTTGGTAGGCTTGAAGTTTCCGAATGACTACGGCAACGGCTGGAATCAGAAATGGAGCTTTTCTCAGCTTCCTATGATTCCCGACAACTGGCTGTTTCAGATTACGGACAGCACAAAGGCTCAGTACAATCTTCTGAAAAACCTTATGAATAAGGACGAGGTAACAGAGATCATCTGTGCGACCGATGCGGACAGAGAGGGAGAATGTATCTTCCGCTATGTGTATAACATGGCTCGGTGCCGCAAGCCTGTGAAGCGTTTATGGGTTTCTTCTCTTGAGGAATCCGCTATCCGCAAGGCACTTTCTAATATGAAGCCTATGTCCGCATACGATAACCTGTTCAATGCAGGCTATGCCCGTGCAAGAGCAGACTGGCTTGTGGGTATGAACGGCTCTCGGCTGTTTTCCGTTCGATATGGCGGTAAGCTCAATATCGGCAGAGTGCAGACACCTACTCTTGCAATGATCGTTCAGCGTGATGCGGAGGTAAACGGCTTTGTAAAGCAGAAGTATTTTACAGCTGACCTCAACTGCGGTGCTTTTACGTTATCATCTGCAAGGATTGATGATGAGAAGTCTGCCGATGCGCTTGTATCTGCCTGTGACGGCAGTACGGTCACTATCAGCTCTGTCAAGCGTGAGGTCAAGACCGATAAAGCACCAAAGCTCTACGATCTGACAACCTTACAGCGTGAAGCAAACAAGGCTTTTGGCTACACGGCGCAGCAGACACTTGACTATACTCAGTCACTTTATGAGGGTAAGCTCGTCACTTATCCCCGCACCGACAGCCAGTATCTCAGCGATGATATGGCTCAGACAGCTCTTGAAGTGACGAAGCTCTGTGACAGCTATTTCGGGTTTGGTATTGCCCATACGCCTGACATACAGAAGGTTATCAATAACAGCAAAGTATCAGGGCATCATGCAATTATCCCCACAAGCGGTATCGCCACGGCTGATCTTTCTTCTCTGCCGACAGGTGAAAAGAATATCCTTACCCTGATCGCCACTAAGCTGATCTGTGCAACGGCTCCGGCTCATAAGTACGATGCTGTCAAGTTGACGGGTATCTGCAACGGCACGGAGTTTACGGCAACAGGCAGAACCGTCCTTGATATGGGGTGGAAACGCTTTATCAGGCAGACCGACAAGGAAAAGCCCGATGAAAAAGCTCTTCCTGCGGTATCTGAGGGACAGACTTTCACGGTAGCAGCAAGCAATGGCGAACATTTCACAAGTCCTCCGAAGCCCTACACGGAAGATACGCTGTTATCTGCTATGGAACGTGCAGGCAACGAGGACTATGACGATGATACGGAGAAAAAGGGACTCGGTACTCCTGCGACACGGGCCGCAACCATTGAATCACTTGTGAAAAACGGCTATGTGGAGCGTGACGGCAAACAACTCAGGGCGACGGATAAGGGCAAAGAGCTTGTGACAGTTGTTCCCGATGAGGTCAAGTCCGCAAAGCTGACCGCTGAATGGGAATCGAAGTTACAGCAGATTGAACACGGTGAGCTGCCCGAAACTGTGTTCATGTCCGGTATTCAGCATTTTATCACTGATATGTGCAGAAAATACGGCTCTGTCGATAAGTCCGTTTCTCTTTCGGACGGTGGCAATGAGCCTGTTGGCAAATGCCCGAAGTGCGGTGCTGATGTTGTCAAGGGTAAGTTTGGCTGGTATTGCAAGGGTAAGTGCGGTATGAATATCGCAAAGGTGTACGGCGTGGAGCTATCCGATACCCAGGTCAAGGGACTGTTTGACGGCAAGTCCACAAGCTACACATCTAAGGGCAAAAAGACTATTGTCCGCCCTGAGATCGTGGAGAATCCGTACAACGGGAAGATGTACTATCAGTGGAAAACGGAGAGGGGTAATAAGAATGGATAACAACCAGCTTGCGGAAGCTGCAAAGATCCTCGGTGTCTCCGAGGACAGCATTTCCGCTATGGACGATGAGATCAAAAAGAGTATGACAGCGGTCTTTGAGACTATCTCTGTCAGGAACGATGAGGACAAGAAGGCAGTCTTTGAAGCACTCGACAATCTGTGGCAGAAAGGCTCGGTATATATCGGACTTGATGAGGTTGCAAAATCAACTGGCATTTTGCTTGTGACACTCCGCAGCCTTGATTACGATACTCAGCAGGCTATCGTTTATGAGTTCATGATGGATAGCTCGCATACAGAGCGTTTTTATGACCTTGTGAACAAGGCACTTGCAGTTTCAGAGCTTGGCAATGTTGCAAAGCTGATCGGTGTTCCTGTGCGTGAGCTGAGGTCGCTCCCTCGCCGTATTCAGGAAAATATCTGCGGTGCGTACACAATGGAGTACGATGTCGACAGCACAAACATTGACCTGATCGACCACATCAGGGAGATGATCGCACCGTGACAGAGTTTCTATATATCGCAGGCATAGATATTGCTTCTATTGCCAACAAAGAGTTTATCCGCATTGATACGGATAAGGCGCAGGAGATATGCGTAGCACTCGACAAAAGCGGTATTCCTTTTTCAGCCCGATACGGTGAAAACGAAATGGTGCTGACCTATGACGGCAGTTACAAGGAACAGGTCGAGGAGATCATCGCAAAGGCGCAGTCCGGCGATTATGGAGCCTTGCTACGTGAACTGCAAGTCTGCGGAGAGCCTGACGGTTATTATCGTCTCTTAGGAGAAGTTGCAGAGCTATTGAACACAACAATCGGAGCATTGAAAAACCGTCCCGATGAGGTTCGGCTTGCACTCTGCAAGACCTATGTGGATTTTTGGCTCTGCGATACTCCCACGCTTCAGCGTGAGCTTGACCGTGTGATCTCCGTGAACGGCAGAACGATCTCGGATATTCAGGAACATGAGAAAATCAAGGAAAAAGCGAAAGCTCCTTCTGTCCCTGAACAGAGTGCAGCGGATACAGTTCCGACTTTGAATGAGCTATTTGACGATTATTTTCGCCGTAACAGTCATTCGCATTTTTCAAGAGAAAGACATCAACACTTGGCTGAGATCGCCCGTCGCAGACAGCAGAGCGAACAGGAGCGTATCATTCAGAACGAAGAAAGAGAAAGGAAGTTCAGACCATGAAGAAGATTATCATCTTCATCAAGCGCAGAAAGTGAGGTAGCCTATGCCCGTACAGGATAATGACGATAAGAGAACCGCCGACCAGCCTGCGGTCGATGCGGAAGAACTGAGGAGAAAGCAGGCTCAGTCTCTGGACCAGCAGCAGGACGAGAACAGCGTTCAGAATCCGGGAAAACTTCTTCCTCTACTTAACGCAAAGGCGGAACATCATCAGAGCCGTATCGACTCTCTTGATGAAAAAATCGCCAATCAAACTGATAAGATCGACCGCAACAAGGCAAATATTGAAGCCCTCAGTGCAAAGGCTGATAAGCTTGAAGATACCAACCGTATGCTGAAAGCTACTATCGGCAATCTGCCGGGTATCGGTGCTGTTATCGCCAATAACGAGAAGCGTATTCAGGCTATCCGTGAGGAGAAGATTCCTGAGCGACAGCAGAAGATCGACCAAGCGTGGAAGAAGATCGACAAATTTACCGCAAAGCGTGACCGTATAGAACACAAGCTCAATCGTGTGATTGCTCTGAATGACACGATCAAGAGCTTTTCTATCGGCTTTAATAAGGAACGCCGTGAAGCCTTTGCCGATGCTTTGACACGGCTGAACGGTGCGACTGTTGATTGCCTGAGCGATAAGAAAGCAACACTTGAAGCGAAAAAGCAGAGAATCCTTGATACCTATAATGATCCTGCAACAAGTGTTGTTGACAAGTATAATCTCTCCGAACAGCTCAAAGATGTGAATGAGCGTATTTCAGAACTTGATGATAAGATCATGAAGCTCGCCCGTCCTGAAACGCACTATGAGGAGCAGACCAACGATCAGCTTGATGCTTCTATGAAGCTGACCGGAGATAAGCTCGGTGAAATGGTTCAGAAAGGCACTATGGATATGCCGACACTTGCTGAGACTGCTGTTCAGGCGGCGCAGGAGGTCGAAACTCTTGACCGTTCTAAGGTCGCTGAACTTGCAGATCAGTTCAATATTCAGCCCCTTGTCAATGTGGAGATGCAGCTTGAAGATGATTACAACATGATCGACGGTATCATCAACAACGGCTCTAAAGCGGACATAGACAAGGCAAAGGCAGAGCTTTCTGAGGGTATTAAGTCTATGGAGAGCCTTGCAGAAAACCCCTTTGTTCCGCCGGAAATGAGGGATAACGCTGTTGAGGAGCTTGCAAAAATGAAAAGTCAGCTTGAGCTTCTCAATATGCACGAAGAAGTCGAGGTAGATAGCTGGCTGTCGGATATGCTTGATAAGGGTGATGCCGTTTTTACAGATGACGGCGGTTTCAAGGTGAACCCTGATTATTACAAGGAATTGCCCCGAAATGACCGTCATGTGGAGACCATGACAGAGGTTCAGGCGGCAGAGGTCATGTCGGCTCTAATGTCGGCAGGAGTAAAGTTCTCCGCTGCTACTAAGTGCGAGGATAAGGTCGGCATTACCGTTTCCAAGCAGGACGTTCCTGTGCTGAATGATGTGATGTATGCTTCTATCAGAAAGATCGCACATACCGAAGCTGCAAAGGAGAACGCCGGTAAGGGTGAGAAAGGCAGGTATGAGACTGTCAATCCCGAATACTATGCTTCTCTTTCCAAAGAGCAGAGACACACCCGTGTTGAGCCGATTGATACCGCAAGGAAAATTGCAGGAGAACTGCAAAAACAGAATACCCCTTATTCTGCGGTAGTACGCAAGAATGATACGGTAGCAATTACCGTTTCTAAGGAAAACGCTCAGGCATATAAGCAGATCGAGAGTGATGTCAAGGGTGAAAGAGCCGTTGAGCTTGTAAATTCTGAGCTTTTCAAGGCACTCCCGAAACAGGAGCGTTTCACTCGTCGTATGGACGAGGGGCAGGCTCGTAAGAAGTCGGCAGAGCTGACAGCTAAGGGCGTGGAGCATTCCGCTGTGTTCGGAGGTGAGAAATCTGCGGTCACGGTCGCAAAGAAGGATTCCCAAAGAGCTTTCTTTTCCCGTGGCAAAATGCATAGAGATGCCCAGCGTATCAGCGGTCGAGGTCAGCAGAACCCTCAGCAGAGACAGCAGACACCCAAAAAGAGAAATAATCAGGGGTTGGAATAACAGATGAGAATTACTGATGAACAGAAAGAAAGGGCGAACCTCGTCAATCTTCCTCAGTTTCTCATGTCTCACGGCTTTGACCTGAAAAAGGTCGGCAAAGAGTATGTGTGGAAGGAACATGACAGCCTGCATATCAAGGACAACGGTCCGGGCGAACGTGGTCAATGGTTCAGGTTCAGCGAAAACAAGGGCGGCGATAATATCGGCTTACTCCGTGAATATATGGATATGTCCTTTATTGATGCTGTTGAAGCCCTCACGGGTGAGCATATTGACCGCACCTATACTCCGTCCCACACATACGAACCCAAACCTGTTCAGCAAACGGCAAGGGAGCTTTCCCTTGCCGAAGCTGATAATTGCAGGCGTGTGTTTGCGTATCTGTGCAAGACCAGAGGACTTGACTATGATATGCTTTCCGCACTTGTAAAGAAAGGCGTTATTTCTCAGGAAGAAAAGACAGGCAATGTGCTTTTCAAATATTTCGATACAGACGGAAAAGTTATCGGTGCTGAAAAGGTCGGCACTTCCACGGAGCATAAATTCAAAGGCATTGCAACAGGCTCGGTTGGCGGTCACGGCTTTGAGGTAGTACGCGGCACCGGAGAAAAGGCTTTTTTCTTTGAGTCGGCAATAGATATGCTTTCATATCTGCAAATGCACAGCAAAGAGCTTGATAATTGCAGGCTTGTTTCCATGATGGGCGTGAAGCCAAGTATCGTCCTTGATACGATGCTCCGTCATAATATCGCTGCTGAGAACGTATTTTTATGCTCCGATAACGATACGGCAGGCAATGAATTTGCCCAGCGTTTGCAGGAGCAGTATCCCGATATGAAGCGTATCATCACTCCAGATACATATAAAGACTGGAATGATATGCTCAGGGGTATTCCAAAAGTTGTAGAACAAGAGACTGAAAAGAAGGAGGTTGACAGCATGGCTGACCTTATTACATACGGCAACCAAATGTGGCACAAGGCAACAGATAACAGAGATAAGAGCCTTGTGACGATTCAGGCTTCGGATTTTGCAAGATTGCAGGAACAGCTTGATAATTCGGGCATTAACTACTATGCCTATGCCCGTGATAATTCCGTCATTATGGCGATCAATGATAAAGATGTGGAGTGGTTCAGGCAGATTGCAGGCACTCCCGATCTTGTACCGAACAAATCAAACAGACCATATTCTCCGCCCGAAAAAAACATCTTCGGTTCAACAGAGTATCGCTATATTCCGCAGAAAGAGTATCTTTCGGCTGACCGTGATTTAGTCCTGAAAATGGCTGAGATCATGTCAAAGCGCAGTATGCAGTTTTCGGGCAGAGTCTATCCGTCCGGCAAGGGTACGCTGACGGTATCTCACGCTGACCTCTTTGCTGTCCGCAACATCAGGGACGAAGTTGTGAATATGCGTAATCAGTTTGCAAGTACCGATAAGGCGCAGGAAGTCGGCAACCGTGACTATCGTGCGAACCGTGATACCCATTATTATATGAGCAAGCTCACACCCGAACAGTTCGGAAAGGTCAAGCCTTTCCTCGAAACAAGTGTGAGCTATCATGCTGTTGTCCGTGACGGCAAGGTCGCTTTTGCGGTGGATAAAGAGAACGCTCCTGCATTTCACAGGGCTTTGGAAAACGCTGTCCGTGAGGTAGATATGCTCAGGAGTATGGCTGACCTCGGTTTGCCTATGGAGCAGAATGTGGCACTCTCTCCCGTGGTTCATCGCCTTGCGGTGGAAGATGTAAAGCTCGATCTTGCTGACTTTTTCGATAATCGTTATGATGATGCACAGTTCGGTGAAATGCTCTCTCTTGTTAATGCGTATCTGTCACAAGCTCTTTCGGAGCGTTACGGCGAACACTCCAAGCTCCATGATATGCTTGAAGCAAAGTCGAGTTTTGACCGCAGTATTGAGCTTTCTGACTTCTTTTCTCAGCACGATTTCTCCGATGGACAAAGGGCGGCTATTACCGCTATGTTTGTCGGTGATGTGACGAGAGGTCAGATCGACAGCATTGACGAGACTTTCACGGCTGAGGATATTCAGGCGTATGACGAGATTCTGCATAACGCTTTGCAGGAATCCGATGTAGCTGACTTTCTGACTGCCCATAAGCAGGCAGTTATTGACCGTGAGAATGCAAGCAGAGTTCCGACTGAGGAAGAAGTGCTGTTCCCGAAGGCTGACCTTGCGAAATTCCTTGCGGAGCGCACTCTTTCTTCTGATGAGTGGGAGGATATGGCGTATCCGCTGTTTGACAGCGGTTATCTTGATAAGCATAAGCCCAGCGACAAGGCTGCTTTCGGCTATCATCTTTCTGAGCCTGCGCTTTATGACCTCGCCCAGCGTTATCATGACGGAGAGGATATTCGCCGTGAGCTTGCTCTCGGACTTTTAGAGGGCAGTGGGGCCGCAGATATTGAGTTTATCTTTGAACAGGGTGAGATCTCAGACCGTACCTATTATTATGCTGAAAACCTCCGCCACTCCCTGCATACGGAGAGGACTGAGGACGGTTTCAAGTGCAGTTTCGGCGGTATGGAACGTTTTGTTTCCTTTGAGGAAATCGGACAGGCTTTCATTGACCGTATCCATGAGGAATTTGACGATCTCGCTTTCTGGTGGGTTCGTGACGATTTGCAGGAGGCTGTTCCTGACATTTCCGATGAAAGGATCAGTGATCTTCTCACTGCATTTGACGGTGCTGCTATGGCTGATTGGGAAAAGGGAGATAACCGTTCGAAGCTCAACCGTATCAAAAAGGCTCTCTATGATATTCTCGGTGATGAAGTGCAGACCGAAAACGCTTTTGCTATCATCGCAAAGAAAAAGTATAATGTTACTTTTGAGCCTGAAAGAAAGCCCGACAGCCTTGAATTTCAATTCGGCTATTCTAAGGACGGCAATGACCGCTGGTTTACCGAAAGCGGTCTGCTGAGTGACTTTGCGGAAGAACACGGCGAGATCAGCTTTGCGCTTGCAAATGCTCTTATGGAGTATCTTGACGATAAACAGCATAAGGAGCGTATGATCCCCGACCTTAATGCAGGCTACTACAAGAAAACAAACTTTGAGATCAGGGCTGTTGTGGACGGACAGGAGTTCAATTTCTCCAATAGGTTTGATATCGGTGACGGCAAGGGTTCGGGCGGTGGAAGTCTCATTGACCATATCCGCACTATCTGTGAAAATGCCGTAGCTTCGACGAATTATCCCTACAATACACCTGAAAGCAAGGAAACTCCCCGAAATATGCTGAATGTCCTTGTTCCTTATCTGGAATTCCATTCTGCGCTTACCGCTGAGGAACAGAAGATACTTGACGATTTCAAAGAGAAAAATCCTATCCGCACCATTGATGATGTGGAAAAGGCACAGGGTAAGTTTCAGATCTATCAGCTTCCCAGCGGTGACGAATATCACGGTGTCCGCTTTGAGAGTATGGACAGGCTGAAAGCTGACGGCGTACAGCTCAACAAGGACGATTATGCGCTTGTCTATGAGGGAGAAGTCGGAGAGTTCAGGGGCAATGCTACGCTTGAAGCCCTCTATACGCAGTTCAATATTGATCACCCCGAAGATTTCCGTGGTCATTCGCTTTCTGTAAGCGATGTGATCGTCATTTCCGTCGACGGCAAGGATACAGCGTATTTCTGTGACAGCTTCGGCTTTACCGAAATGCCTGAGTTCTTCCGTGAAAAGGAGCTTGTGCAGGAGAAGCCCGAAACTGCAAAGGTGTCCGATCTTGCTGTCGGTGATATTATAATGTATGACGGCGCTCGTCGTGAGGTCGAGAAGATCAGCGACAAGAGCATTTCCCTGAAAGACCTTGATGCACCCAATTACGGCGGTATTCTGCTCGGCACTTCCGATGTGCTTGCCTATGACGGCTGGCAGCAGGATATGGAGGAAAAGGGCTTTGAAATTCTGTCTAAGGCTGAAAAACCTGCGGTCGAAGCTCCTGAAAAGGCAGAGCCGGAGGACAAAGGTTCGGTATCACTCTGCAAGGTCGGTGACTTTTACGAGATGTACGGCAAAAATGCAGAGATCGGTGCAGAAGTCCTCGGACTGCGTATGCTGTCAAAGAACGGTTCTCCTATGGTTGGTTTTCCCGATCATGTTAAGGACGAATACTCTGCGAAGCTCCGTGAAGCAGGATATACCGTCCTGATCGAACAGGCATTTGAGCTGAACCCTCCGAAGCGTGAGGCTGAGAAGCTCCAGACATTACAGCAGGTCGTTGACAAGTTCTTCGGCACTGACTGCGAGTCTGCGGAAACTGAGGGCGGCACATGGAAACTGGCTATCGCTGACGGTGATAAGGTCGGTGAACTGTTTTACGGCGGCGAACCTGTCTGCGGTATCTATAACCGTGGCGATAAAATGGAGATCGAGCCGTACCGTGAGCTGTCCACATTCCTGAAGCTCCTGCAAACTGCAATGCTTGAACATAATCCCGATAAGCCTGTGGAGATCATGGATTTTCAGCGTACCTTTGAAACTCCGCTTGACAAGGCAAAGTCGCTTATCAACGACTTCTGTGAAGCGGAATACCGTCAGGGTGCTGATTTTGATGATCTGCACAATGTCGGTCTTGCGTTTACCACGCTGACCGATGATGAGCTGCCGATTCAGGTAACGGCTGACCTTGTGGACTTCAAAATCACCTATGAATTTGACGGCGAGGTTTATAATACGGAGCAGTATGATAATATCGAGGATATGATCGAGAACGGTCTGACGGGGCTTGATTTCTCTGACCTTGTTTCCGTTCCCGATGATGTTATCGACAGGCATAAAAGCAAGGACGAACAGACGGTAGAGCTTATGAGCGATGCTTCTGAGGTTCAGGATATTTCTTCTGTGGAAGATGTGCCTGCGGTCACGCTGAAATATAAGGGTGATGCTGAAAGCCTTGACGAGATCAAAGACAAGGCACTTTCCCTCGGTGCTACGGTTATTATCGACAATGCCGATGGTGTTATCTCTATCGACACCTATGAAAACCACAATGCAGAGCTTGACGGTCTTGCTTATGAGCTGGGCGTTATGGCGGTCGATGATGCTCCTGCGGTGGAGACTCCAACTGCGGAGACTGAGGCCATTGACCGTCCTCTCTTTACGGACGCAGCGGTCATTGACGAAATTCAGCGTAATGAAAATGCTGATGTTCCGTTTTGGGAAATGCCCGAAGCACAGGGTGAACAGCTCTCTCTTTTCGGTGATCCCGAACCGCTGACCACTTCTAAGCCTGCGCCCGAAAAGCCGAAGTCTGAATTTGCCAAAGGTCCGGTGGTTGACGGTGTTCAGGTCTATGAAGCACTTGCCGCCGAGATTGACCGTGGTACTGGCTTTGTTCACGGAAAACTCCGTGTGCAGGACTTTTACGAGGAAAAGCACTCGACTATCCAGCAGTTAGCCGATTTTCTGAAAAAGGAATACGGCACGGGCGGTCACAGCGGTGAGGGCAAGATCTCACTCGTTGACTATAATTCTCAGGGTATTACTTTCAGCTTTGAGAATGGTGAGAAGTTCCGTCATTCGTGGTACAATGTCGCAACAATGACAGAATCACGGCTCAGGGACGATACATACCTTTCTGCCGAACAGAAAGCAGAGAGGGCGGCGCTCAAAGCAGAGCAGTCCGCTGAGAAACAGTCTCCCCATACCGTCGAGGTTGGAGACCGATTTCGTCACAAGATTACTGGCGAAGTTTCTGAGGTTATTTCGCTGACAGGCGCACTTCCGTTCTATTCGGACGATTGCACCATTCAGCGTGAAAGCAGCGGTTTTGCTGTGACGGAGAATATCTCATACGATAAGCTCCTGAACAGCGGTATGTATGAGTATATCGGCAAGGCTGAACCAGAAAAGGAGCAGTCTGCACCCGTGAAGCCCGAAAAGGCAGAGGTCACACCCGATAAACCTGAAATTCCAACGGTCAAGAACCTGTCTCAGCTCAAAAAGGCTATTCAGCCGGGTATGATGTTTGAAATCAGCGATCATCTCCGTCCTGAATGTATCGGAGAGTGCAGAATCGTCACGGGTGTAAGCACCGTTGATTTTACTTCCCGAAAGCTCGATGAAAACGGCAAACCTACGGGCAAAGACCTCCACATGGAGTTTGACCGTGCGAAGAACTGGACTTTTGACGGCGGTGAGCTGACTTCTCGGCTTGACAACGGCGATATGCTCATGAGCTTTCATTTCATTGACAGCTTGGAGCGTGAGCAGACTGTTCAGGCTGAGAAAGAGCCTGAGCTTGCGCCTGTGGTCGATGAGATTGGTAGCGATAACGCCGAGGTCGATGCTCCTGCACCGGAAGCAACTGCACCCGATAAGGGCGAAAACTTCACGATCACTGATGATGCTCTCGGTGAGGGTGGTGCAAAGGCGAAATTCCGTGCAAATGTCGATGCGATCAAAACGCTGAAAACACTTGAACGGGAGAAGCGTTCTGCGACTGCTGAGGAAAAGGAAACCCTGTCGAAATATGTCGGCTGGGGAGCTTTGGCAAAGGCTTTTGATAAGAATGATGAGAAGTGGGCCGCAGAGTATAAGGAGCTTTCCGAGCTGCTGACTCCGCAGGAATACGCTCAGGCACGTTCAACGGTAAATGATGCGTTTTATACAAGCCCCACGGTTATAGAACGACAAAATGGATATAAAAGTGTTTTCAAATAATTGCCCTGATAATCACATCAGGGCATTATGTTTGTCGGCAAGCTCCTTGTCGATGAGCTTATAATAGATGTGAATCTCCCTCGGACGGCTCTTATCGTTCTTGTTGAGATCATCTACGGTCACATATTCGATAAGGTCAAGGCACATCTGGCGTGTAAGCTCAGTCGCTCCTGCATAGCTTTTCAGACGGGCAATAAATTCGTCAACGTCCTTTTCGTCCTGCTGCTGCATTTCGGAGCGTTTCTTGTATTCAGCACACTCAGCCTGCAAAGACTTCTTTTCAGCCTGATACTTTTCAAGCAGGCTGATACATACTTCTTCGGGAATCTTACCGATAACCTTATCTTCATAGACGGTCTGGATCAGGTTGTCAAGCTCTGCAATACGACTTGTAGCTTTCTGCATACGCTTTTTATCGGAACTGTTCTGAGCATCAAGCACACCGTGCTTGCGTTTCAGAAATTCTTCCTTTGCCTTTTCCTCGTCAGTGGCTTTCTCGATCATATCCTGAATATCCATAAGGATATACTGCTCAATCAGCGGGCGGCGGATATAATGTGTCGTACAACAGCCCTTGCCGAAGCGATTATGATAACCGCACATATAAGCCATATACTTGCGGTTGGCTGAACCGACCTGACGCATTTTGCTCCCACAGCTATCACAGTACAGAAGTCCCGAAAGCGGAGCTAACTCACCGATCTTGTCTCGCTTGCCACGGCTCACCGAAGCCTCGATCTCACGGACTTTTTCCCACAGCTCCATAGTAATGATAGGCTCATGATTGTTTTCACGCATAAGCCATTCAGATGAATCCTTGCGTATCCTCTTGTGATTCTTATAGCTCACAGTAGTTGTTTTCATCAGTGCAAGCGTACCGATATAGATCGGATTGCCGAGAATACGAAGTACTATCGAAGAACTCCAGAGATGTACTGAAGCGTGGGGATTTACCTTGTTTTCACGCTGATACAGATAGTCCATAGGTGTTGGTATCTGTTCTGCATTAAGTGCATCAGCAATCTGTTTAGGCTTTTTTCCTTCTGCCCTCATCTCAAAGATACGGCGGACAACAGGTGCAGCCTGCGGATCAATAACAGGAGTGTTCTTCTCATCATCGCCTTTGAAATATCCGTAGGCACAGTATGTTGTGCGATACTTTCCGGCTTTTGCATTTGAGTTGATAACAGCTCTCAGCTTCTTGGAAGTATTGGCGGCGTGCCATTCGTTAAAGACATTCATGATCGGCATCATATCCATTCCCGTGCTTTCCGAATTAGCTGTATCAACATTATCGGTCAGTGCGATAAAACGGATATTGTACATCGGGAATATGTAGTCCGTGTATTGACCTACCTGGATATAATTACGCCCGAAACGGCTCAGATCCTTACAGAGTATCAGATTGATCCTGCCGTTCTTGGCATCGTCAAGCATTCTCTGCACACCCGGACGGTCAAATGTAG
This sequence comes from uncultured Ruminococcus sp., assembly GCA_947627275.1. GTDB lineage: Bacteria > Bacillota > Clostridia > Oscillospirales > Ruminococcaceae > Ruminococcus. The sequence goes on from CANQVK010000004.1 coordinate 102,273, forward strand.
TACCCGAAATTCCGTCATCGACGTACTCATCATAGAGCGTCCAGCCCTGTTCGCTGATGTAGTTGCTGAGAATCTTACGCTGATTCTCAATCGAGAGAGACTCTCCGGCTCTCTCGTCCTCATTTGAAAGGCGGAGATACATTCCCACCTTGTATTCAGTCTGCTTTGGTATCATTACTACTCCTTTCCTCCAAAGCAGCTTTAATCAACATTACAGTAAATAGTATAGCGCGCAATGCCGAAAAAAGCAAGTACTTATGGAAAAATTTTTCAGGTTGTCTGAGGTGTACGGTTCATCGACATAACTTCGGAAAACGCTCTTTCAAAAGCGTTGCGATACAGCACTTCACTGAGGTCTTTATCACCGCAGAAGTGCCGGACGATAACACATCTCTCTTTACCGACCTGGTACTCACGTCTTTCGGTTTTGCAGTTTTTATACTGCTCGTTCATTGCCTGCATTGTCTTGCCGTTTTCTGCCTTCTCTCTGTCTGCGGCAGTGTTGTTATTATTCATAGCTTGTTACTCCTTTAGCTTGTCTTTCTCTACGCTTATAGAGCGAGGGGATCGCTTTCTCTATCTGCCCCTCTTTTTTGTTTGTGGTCTTATGATGACAGCCGTGCGGAACAGCAGAGCCGTCCCATATCACAGCTATCATTTTATGTTAGGATTCAGGTTTTGTTGTCAGCATCATAGCATCTCTCAGCTCATGCTGCATCGTGTAAGTATCACAGCCCCAGTTATCCGCATACCGCTTGCACACGGCGAACTGAATATCCATAGGTCTGCATCGGAGCGTACCCTCTGTCATACGCAGGAGCTTTGCCACCACAGGGATAAAAAACAGATAGTCATTATCCCTGCGATGTTCCTCGATCTCACGGCGAATATCCGCACACTTATCAGAGGTAAGATTTTCAATGATCTCATCAACAGACTCCTTGTAATCACCATCATAATCGAAGATGATACTCTCCTCATCGTAGCGCCCCTTGAAAGGCACTCCGCTTGCAGTGAGGGCAACCGTTATCTGCTGTCCCTTATCCGTGGACAGGATAACATACTCTTTATTGATACAATCATAATCGTCACCGATATGATAGATGTAATCACTCATTCAATGCCCCCTCAATCATGTTATTACGGGGAAAACTGCTGTGCTTGACCGCAGTATCACCGACCGTGGAAGTGCTGTCAGTATCATCATCGGACTGCTCACCCTCACGGAGCTTTTCAAGCTGATCATGCTCGCGCTCAATAGCGGAGAACAGGTCTTTGCCGCTCAGCTTGTACTTGTTGGCAAGTGCCATCAGGTAGAGCTTGTTGTACTCCTCCATTTCCTTGTCGAGCTGCTTCTGCTCCTCAGCAATCGTTGCCTGTCGCTTGGCGATCTTCTTTTCGAGCTTCGCCAGCTTGTCAGCGATAGAAGTTGTAGCCATATCATCACCACCATTCAAAAATTTTAATCGAGCCGAACTACTCAGCCCCACGATAATATTATAGCGCGCTCAGATACCAAAAGTCTATTCGCAGTGCGCATGAAGTTGAGTGCGCCATAAAACTTTTCTTATCGTGAAAATGTTATGGGGAATTTTTAATCAGGCAGGCATAAGAAAAAGCTGCGGAGCGGAGTTCGCTCACACAGCTTGTGGGTATCTTTATTTTAGGTATTGTTATTTGAGTATGGTCTTTCCTCATAATAATTCAATGCAGTCTCATATAACACTCTGCATTGCCGTTCATCTCCATAGGATAAGCAATCATCAGCATAACAGAATGTATGGAATGGTTCAGTTTCGTCCATAGGAGAGGGAAGATAATTCCACAACTTATACATTCGAGGGGCAAAATCATAAATGTTACTATCAAAGTAAATTGATTTCAGCGAATGCATCAAATGCATTCCAAAAGCATTTTGATCGAATGAAGAGCTTTGCATTAAAAAAATCAAATGGAGCATCGCATCTTTGCATTCCATTTCCTCTAAGTGTAGCAGCTCGTTATTTGAAGGTTCGTTGATAAAGAGCCTATCTAATGTTTCCTGATATTCATTATATTTATCATATCCTACTACATACAACACAGCATAGACAAATAGTTCTTCCATAACATCGTCCTTAATCTCAACTACTGATCGTAACATTAGGCTATATCCTTTTACTCCTCAATTATACCACACCGTTCCTGAAAAAGCAATCCCATATCCGAGAAATCCACCCTCCGAAATTGCCGTCATCATCAACAGAAATCCCGTATTGAAACTATGCAAGATGGAGAATCGTCATGAACGAATTGTAAACTTTTCAGAAAATCATGCCCAAAACCCCAAATTTCACGGTAGATAAGTAGAGGGTTATTTTCATGAGCAGTCACGCAGGGTAATATTTGAATGTAACGATAAGCATATCGACATTCAAAATCAGCTCAGGGAGAGCCGAAAAAATAGTTTCACCAGACTGCCGCCCACCCAGCATAATAACTGCGCCGAACTCAAGTATCATATAGTCAGAGCCGTGCAGATACAGAGAAAAGTCGCATAGCTCCAAACACGCAGGAGCGTGAAAAATAGCCGTAGAACGGCGAAATACAAGCGAGGGCGTGAAACGCCCGATCAATTTTCACAAGCACGGTATAAAGTATTACGATTATGGAAAATCGTAAACTTTATACGGCTTGTCAGGGGAAAAATCCCCTAAGACCCCTGAGAGGTCGGCACAGCCGACCGAGATACAGAAAGGAGACACAATGTCAATATTCAAAAAGCCCGAAAAGGGTTTCCTTGCAAAGCTGTTCAAGCACAAGCAAGTCGAGGAACTTGCGGAGGAACTTGCCCACACCTATGCGGACGAAATGCAGGTGGATATGCTGTCCGATAATCCCGAAACAGATACCGCCGAGGACATCGCTGCCGAGCCTGTTCCAATGTTGGAAGTCACGGAATCGGGCGAGGTAGATTTCACCGAACCGCCCGAAACCACCGAGGGCGAATCCCCACCGCAGGACACCGAGCCGAGCGAGGTACGCAAGCACCTGATCACATTCCGTGTGAACGATATGGAACTTGAAGCAATCAACCGCAGATATGCTGAAACATCGTTCAGAAGCAGGGGCGATTTTTGCAGATATTCTGCATTGACTGTAATGAACGTGGAAGAAGATACCGAGGACATAAAGCAGATAGCGAGGTGCATTTCGTCTATCTCCAATTCGTTCAATCAGGTAGCCCATAGAGTGAATAAAGGAGGCAAGCTCTACGATGAAGATATTGCCGATATGAAAGCGAGGTTAGAAGAAGTTTGGCAGTTACTCGTATCCATACGATCCACACGGGAACATACGGTGCAATTGCTTATATCTGCAACCCAGACAAAACCGCAGACGGCAAATATGTTGTTAGCAACTTGTGCGTATCTTCTCCATCTGGAGCATCAGAACAGTTCAAAAATATCCGAGAGTGTGTCGGCACAGGACGAAGCCGAAGCGAATGCCAGCACATAATACAATCGTTCGCCCCCGGAGAGGTAACTCCCGAACGGGCTTTGCTTATCGGACAGGAACTTTGCAAGGCACTTTTTAATGATGAATACCAGTATGTTTTAGCCGTCCATTGCGACCATGAACATATCCACAATCACATCATCGTGAACAATGTGAACTTCTACACGGGCAAGACCTTTGAGACTGAACATAATCAAGGAAAAATTCCCGAAAGAGCGTGGAGCAAACTCCGCACGATTTCGGACGAACTATGCAGGAAACATGGACTTTCTATCATCGAAAATCCGCATCTTTCAAAGGGCAAGAGCCATTGGGAATGGGAGCTTGACAAACAAAATCTTTCGTGGAAAGAACAGCTTAAAAGAGCCATTGACGAGGTTATCAAGGTCAGTGAGGACTTTGAGGATTTCCTTGCAAAGTGTGCAGATTTCGGTATATTGGTGGACTACAATCCCGACCACAAAATTGACCTGAAATTTATGCTTGCCGAGCAGAAGGAGCGCAATCCGAGGGCGAAATTTACAAGAGCGAAAACGCTGGGCTACTTCTATGAGAGCAAGCAGATCGCACAGCGTATCATAAGCTACAAGTATCAAATGTCGCACCGTCCGACAGCAAGAATTATCCGCACCACAGCCGAGAAATTCCAACAGTCTCAGGGCTTGACGAATTGGGCAGATAGGGAGAATATGAAGGCGGCGAGCAAAGCACTCAACGAGATGAACGCAAGCAACTCCACCCTCGAAGAATTGGAGAGTGCAGCTCATAAGGCTCTTGCGAAGTTCACCGTTATGTCAACTCCGCAAATGACCATGAGCCGTCGTATTCATGAATTGGAGGATCAAATTCCGGCTATCGAGAAGTATCATGAATTTGTGGAGTATCACAAGAAATATACTTCTCTGGAGGGCAAGGAAAAAACCAAGTACAAGAGCGATTTTTGCCACGAGCTTGACGAGTATAATAAGGCTTACAAGAAGCTGATCGAGCTGTTTCCCGACGGTCATATACCGAAACTCAGCAAGCTGAAAACGGAGCTTGAAAATACCCGAAAAGAATATGCCGAGCTAAGTGCGGAGCGTACCGCATATAAGAAAGAAGCGGACAGGCTTTCAAGGCTTGCACAGCAGAAGCGTGACAGTCAGTGGACTGTAAAACGCTATTTACAGAACGAACAGGCTGCCAAGAGAAAGAAAGGACAGCTTGAATAAAGAAAGGAAGTTTTTATGAGTAAAATCGGATATATCAGAGTATCCACAGAACATCAGGAGACAGCAAGACAGCAGGAGATCATGGACAGCTATCAGGTTGATCGCATCTTCTCCGAGAAGATTTCGGGAGCGAACAAAGACCGCCCACAGCTCAGGGCTATGCTTGACTATGTGCGTGAGGGCGACACCCTTTACATCGAGAGTATCAGCCGTTTAGGACGCTCCACAAAGGACTTGCTGAACATCATCGACGCCCTCACCGAAAAGGGCGTTACCCTCATCAGCCACAAGGAGAATATCGA
>CANQVK010000005.1 GCA_947627275.1 uncultured Ruminococcus sp.
TGACAAGGTATGATCTATCCCTTCCTTGACTTCTGACTCGTTTCAAAACTCCCCCTCTTAGCCGAGGGGGAGTTTTGCTAAGTTGTTGATAATTAAGGCGAACTAACATCGGGATTCCAAAGGGACGGTGTCCCTTTGGCGGAGTCCAGAGGCAGCGCCTCTGGCAGGGTGTGGGACAGAGTCCCACATAGCGTTTAAGCGCTCCGCAAAGGGTGAATTTCAAAACAGTCCCGTGGAATGTTTTGAAAGAGGGAACGCCCTGCAAGGGAGGGCGTTCCCTATCAAGAACACGATTTTACTAAAGGAAAAATAATCCCTTAAGTTGTGGATAGTGGTAAAATAATACAAAAATGCAGAAAAAATCTTTACTTTTTTTCAAAAATGTTGTATAATATAAGTGTACAATCACTTTGAGACGGTGGGATAATGACTGAATATTTGAAAAAATACATGCTTCAAACCGAACGCAGGCTTAAGGAATGCGCAGACCGTAAGGAGCTTGAAGCAATATTTTCAGAACACTGCGATAAGATAGCGTTTATGCAGCATGAGCGGCTTGTGCATTTTTTGGTGACTATGATGTTTGCTATCGTGCTGTCAATTTTTATCTGCACTTTTATTTTTTGCGAAAATCCTGCGCTGCTGCTTCTTGTCGCAATTATAATGGTACTTCTGGTATTCTACATAAAGCACTATTATTTTCTTGAAAACACTGTGCAGAAAATGTACGTGATATATGATGAAATGCTGGAAATGCGCCGGAAATTTGAGGAGAAAAGCGATGACTAAAAAGGAAATAGCAAGACTTGCATGCGAAGAACTTGAAAAGATATATCCCGACATAGACTGCACTCTCAGCTACTCAAAGCCTTATGAACTGATGTTTGCGGCTCGTCTGGCGGCTCAATGCACAGACGCTCGGGTAAATATCATAACAAAAACTCTTTTTGTGAAATATCCTGATCTACAGGCGTTTGCCGATGCCGATCTTGCCGAGCTTGAACAGGACGTAAAGCCGTGCGGATTTTATCACACAAAAGCTAAAAGTATTAAGGAAATGGCTCGGAAGCTTTTAGACGACTTCGGCGGAGAAGTTCCTGATACTATGGAGGAACTGTTGACGCTCCCGGGAATCGGCAGAAAAACGGCAAATCTCATGCTTGGAGACGTTTTCGGCAAGCCTGCCATAGTTACCGATACTCATTGTATAAGGATAACGGGACGGCTCGGTCTGACAAAAAACAAAGAGCCTGCAAAGGTCGAAGCTGATCTTGTGAAGCTTATACCTCCCGAAATTTCAAGCCATTTCTGTCATCAGACCGTGCAGTTCGGGAGGGACGTCTGCCGTGCAAGAAATCCGAAATGCGGAGAGTGTACTCTTAATTATTTTTGTAAGTATTACAGCGGAGGAAAGAAATAATGCTTTTTACTTTTCAATTAAAAACACCGTCTCAGGGGCTTATTGATATTACCCCCGAGATACGTGAGGCTATTAAAGAAAGCGGAGTTATGGAGGGCGTATGTATTGTTTTCTGCCCGCACACAACAGCGGCGGTAACGATCAACGAGAACGCTGACCCCGATGTTAAGACCGATTTTATCAAGGGAATGGACAGATTTTTCCCCGACCTGAATGAATTTGAGCATTCTGAGGGAAATTCCGATGCCCATATAAAATCCTCTGCGGTGGGAGCAAGCGAGACGGTTATCATAACAGGCGGACGTCCGCTTCTGGGAACTTGGCAGGATGTTTATTTCTGCGAATTTGACGGGCCGAGAAACAGAAAATTTTACGTGAAAATCATATAAGCTATGGAAAAAATAAAAAGATTAAATGAAATTATTGCAAGCTCCCGAAATATCGTCTTTTTCGGGGGCGCAGGCGTTTCGACCGAAAGCGGAATACCTGATTTCAGAAGTGTTGACGGGCTTTATAATCAGCAGTGGGACTATCCCCCGGAGACTATCCTCAGCAGGACGTTTTTTATGCGGAATTTATCGGAGTTCTACCGATTTTACCATGCAAAGCTCAACTGCCTTGACGCAAAGCCGAATGCCGCTCATATTAAGCTTGCCGAGCTTGAAAAAGCAGGTAAGCTGACGGCGGTGATCACTCAGAATATAGACGGACTTCACCAAGCGGCAGGAAGCAGGAGGGTTTATGAGCTTCATGGCAGCGTGCATCGTAATTATTGTATGCGGTGTCATAAATTCTATGACGGTTCATACGTTTTTTCGCAGAACGGGATTCCAAAATGCGAATGTGGCGGCGTGATAAAGCCCGACGTGGTTCTTTATGAGGAGGGATTGGACGACCGTACCGTCAGCGGAGCTGTTAAGGCAATTTCCGAATGCGATACTCTGATAATAGGCGGAACTTCCTTGAACGTTTATCCTGCGGCAGGGTTTATACGGTATTTCAGGGGACAGAATCTTGTGATTATCAATAAATCGCCTACACAGTACGACGATAATGCTGATTTGCTTATCTGCGAAAATATAGGAGAGGTATTCAGTGCAATATGAAAAGGAAAATCGTTTTATTGTCGCTTGCTATGTTGATGACGACAGGCTGTGCGGAAACGTCCGAAAGCGAAATATCTGTCAGCCATACGGAGAAAAATATCACAACTGAAACTTCAACTTCCGCAAGCAGTATTCAGACACCCGAAACGGCAACGACTTCCACAACCGTTATCAAGCCGACTGAAACAGATATACAGGCTGAAAGAAAGATTGTTGAAGATGTCGAAAAAGCAATATACGGCGGTCATTATGAGCAATCCCTTGTTGACAATACTGTTGATTATATGACAGACAGGGCGGAGAAATTATCTGAAAGAGTATTGGGTGAAATCATTTCTGAGGAGGACGCTGTAGAAAAGGCAAGTAGTGTTCTGATCAAACTGGGGCTTTCTGACTGGATAGAGAGAACAGAATCCGAATTTGTTGAGATCGACGGGGAAAAAGTAAGGTATCAGCGAAGAAACGAGCCGTATTCAGTAACATTTTATGATGAATACGATGCTTGTCGTGTTGTGCCGAATGCTCCGTCAGAAATAACGGAGGACGGCAGGGGAGTTGATACTCCTGCCATGCCGCCGTATGTTATAATGCGTAAATCGGACGGAAAGGTTCTGGGAGTTTTCGCCTGAAATTCCAAACTATAATTTAAGTAATGTTTAAGCGGAATTTTACTTATGTGACAAAAAACATATTTCGTTTTTGTACATACGTACAAATTTTTATACCCAATTCAAAAAAAAATGGGAAAAACTTGATTTTTATCTTAAGGGATAGTATAATTAAAGTATCTGATAAAGACTGCTGTTCGGGATAAGGCGGCACGTCATAACAACGATCGAATCAGATTTATGGAGGGAATTAACAATGCACAAAAGATTTTTCACGAGGGCGGGAGCTGCTTTGATGGCTGCTGCTATGGCTGTCAACGGAGCTGTTATCACAACGGCTGTCAATGCTGCCGACAGCGTAAAGTATGAGTTTGAGGACGCTGTGTTCACAGGTACGGTGGCTTCGGCTGATGACGCGGACGCAAGCGGCGGTAAGGTCGCTTTTATGAAGGACGACGGTACGATCAGCGTATCGGTTGACGCTTCTTCGGCAGGTATGTACGACCTTACTATTTATGCTAAGGGCGAAGGCGGCTCCAAGATCCAGAACCTCGGCGTAAACGGTGTTGATCAGGGACAGATCAGCATAGGAGAGGATGGTTATAACCCCATATCTATGACTGTTAAGCTTGAAAAGGGTGAGAATACGGTCACTATCACAAAGTCATGGGGCTGGACAAAGTTTGATTACCTGACGGTTGAATCGGCGACTTTGCCCGAGATAAAGGCAACTCAGACCAACTGCTGCGATATAAGCGCATCTGCCGAGACTCGTTCGCTTATGGCGTATCTTGCAAGCGTTTACGGAAACGGTATTATTTCCGGTCAGCAGGAGATCTATTCAAACGGTCCTCATGGTTTAGAGTATGAATTTGAATATCTCAATGACCTCACAGGACATTATCCTGCTATCAGAGGCTTTGACTACGGTAATTTCTGTTGTCCGGCATTCGGAAGCGATGACGGTTCAACGGAGCGTGTTATTGATTGGGTAAAAAATAAAAACGGCATTGCAACTTCATCGTTCCACCTTAATGTTCCCAAGGACTTTGAGAGCTATAAAATAGGCGACAGGATCGACTGGTCAAATACGACCTACGGCGCTAAGGATACCGATTTCTCGCCTTCAAAGGCTGCAACGGAAGGCACTAAGGAAAACGAATATTATATGCAGGCTCTTACCACATTGGCTAAGGAATTTAATGAGCTTGAAGAACAAGGCGTTCCTGTTATCTGGAGACCGCTCCATGAAGCGGAAGGCGGCGGCGGTGAAACAGGCTCGTGGTTCTGGTGGGGCAGAGAAGGTTCTGAAGCTTATAAGCAGCTTTGGATATACACCTACAAAACTCTTACGGAGAAGTTCGGCTGCCATAACCTTATCTGGGAGTGGAACAGTTATAACTACGAGTATTCTCAGGACTGGTATCCGGGAGACGAGTACGTTGATATTATCGGATATGATAAATACAACTGCACCGACTGGTCTACGGGTTCGCCTGTTCTGAAGCACAACAATAGTGCGATAAGCTCTACATTCTACGGTATCATGAATAAGTATGACAGCAAGAAGATGGTCTCAATGGCTGAGAATGACAGCTTCTCGACTGTTGAAAATCTTACATCCGAAAAAGCCGGATGGCTGTATTTCTGCACATGGTACGACGGCGGAAGCGAGGATACAAACTTCCTGACAAGCCCGAACTTCAACACTAAGGAAGATACGATCGCAATGTATCAGAGCGATTATTGTATTACCCTTGACGAACTTCCGGCTGATCTTTACAAGAAGGATATTAAGCCCATAGATCCTGCGCTTACGACCACAAAGGCTACGACTGCGCCGCCTGTTACGACAACCCGCGCTGTTACCGATGCTGATCCCAACAAGGATTATGGTAAAGTCGTATTTGATAAGACCAAAAAGAATTACAAGGTAACTCTCCCCAAAGCAGCCGAGGAGTTCTACCTCAATATCGAGTTGCCTGACGGAGTTACTTATGCGAACGGAGGACTCGGCGTAACTGTTCCGCTTGACGGCGAATATTACTGGGTCAACATTCAGTGGGAGGCTAAGCAGAGCGGCGCAGTTAAGGTAAACGTATTTGATAATTTCCTCAACTGCTCGCTGGGAACTGAGGTTATTGAAGACGAAGCGCTTATCGAAAAAATAAAGGCTCAGCTCGGCACTTCCAAGGAATATGAGGGACAGATCTGGTACGCGGCTAAGGGTGAAACTGCTCTTACCGATACTTCGGGCGTTAAGATAATTGACGCTTACCTTATGGAAAACGGTTCAACTACTGTTACCACAACTCCTACGCCGTCCGAGCCTGCAACAGGTTCTGTTGAGGTAACCCTTTTGGGTGACGCAAACTGCGACGGACAGGTTACTATCGCCGATTCTACGGCTATTTTGCAGGCTCTCGGAAATCCCGACAAGTACGGACTTTCTACACAGGGCGCGGCAAACGCTGATTGCTGCGATCCCGGAGACGGAGTTCTCCCCTCCGATGCGCTTGCTATTCAGAAGATCGACGCCAAGGTTCTCAAGACACTTCCTGAGATTACTGCGGAAAAATAACGAATAAGCTTGTTCAAAGCCGCTTTTGACTCGTAAAGAGCCGAAAGCGGCTTATTTTTTCAGAAATCAGTTTATAAGGCTGTGCCTTTTTTCGGAATGTACAAATTTTCCAGATTGACACCCTCCAGTTCAAGAAGCATGATTTTCTTATTTATTCCGCCGGCATAGCCTGTCAGACTTCCGTTTGTTCCCACAACACGATGACAGGGAATGATGATGGACAGCTTATTGCGCCCCACTGCTCCGCCGACTGCCTGTGCGGACATTTTCGGAATCCCACGCCTTTCGGCAAGCTCTTTTGCTATTTCTCCATATGTGACAGTTTGCCCATAGGGAATGCGGAGCAGAATTTCCCATACCTCCTTTTGAAATTCCGTTCCGATCATGTGTATAGACGGCGTAAAATCCGGCTTTTTCCCTGAAAAATAAATATCGAGCCAACGTTTGGCTTTTTTTAAAACGGCGGTCTCTTTTTCTTCATGTTCGGTATCGAGACCCAAAGTATAATATTTTTCATTTTCAAGCCAAAGTCCTGTCAGTCCCATTTCATCGGCAGCAAGAAGGATTTTCCCGATCGGAGACTGATATTCAGATATATATTGCATTGTATCACCTCGAGTTTCTGTTTCATTTCAGCTTAAAAATTAAGCTTGATTTTTTCGTTTAAATATGCTATAATAAAGTTGCTAACATTTGTTTTGAACTTTCTGAGTGTTGATAATTTAATTAAATGGAGGTTAAGACATGAAATTTCATAATTTGAAGTCTGTTTCCCTGATAACTGCCGCTGCTGCGCTGCTTTCGGCTGTCGGAAGCTTACCTGCTGTCTCGGCGGCTGAAACGGACGTTTTGAAGTATGAATTTGAAAAGGGTACTACAAGCGGCGGCGCTTTTTATTCAAGCGAAGCTGATATACCCGCAGACAAAATGCCGGAAGGTGCGGATTTTTCGGGATTTTCGGGAGACGGATTCGCTTACCTCGACCAAAAGGGCACATCTCTGAGCGTAGAAGTTGACGTACCCGAGGCAGGTCTGTATGAACTTGGGATATGCTACTGCGAACCCAGCGACCCAAATAAAAAGGTGCAGTATTTAAATGTCAACGGCGTGAATCAGGGAGAGGTAAGCTTCCCATATAATACATCGTTTGAGGAGACCTCCGGCGGCGTTGTGAACCTTAAAAAGGGAAAAAACACAATAGAGCTGAAAGCGTACTGGGGCTATACCTATTACGATTATCTCACTCTTAAACCTGCTGACGAAAAGCTTACGAATCTTTCGCCAACGAGAACCTTATCCAATCCCAATGCCTCTGATTCCGCCAAGCGGCTCTACAGCTATCTCTGCGATACTTACGGAAATCATATTATCGCAGGTCAGCAGGAATACTGCGGCTCTCACAACTACAACTCGTGGAACGACCCCGATACCTTCATAAAAGACAACGAGGCGGAGTTCGAATATATCAAGGAGCAGACCGGAAAGCAGCCTGCTATCCGAGGGATCGACTTCTTAGCTTACAATACTACCTCGGATTGGCGTGATATGGCTCCCGAACGCTGTATTGAGTGGACAAACAAATACAAGGGTATAGCTACCGTAACGTGGCATTGGAATGTGCCGACCGAGGAGGGCAGCACGGAGACCGCTTTTTACGTTGAATCTGCAAGTGCGACATATACTACGTTCAGCGTTTCCAATGCGCTTACCGAAGGAACATGGGAAAACAAAGTCCTTATGGCTGACATCGACCTGATTGCGCAGGAGCTTACAAAGCTGAAAAAAGCGGATGTCCCGATACTCTGGAGACCGCTTCATGAAGCGGAGGGCGCATGGTTCTGGTGGGGAGCTGAGGGTCCCGAGCCGTGCAAAGAGCTTTACAGGCTTCTTTACGACAAGCTGACCAACGAATACGGACTTGACAACCTGATATGGGTATGGACGGGATATACGTTCCCGACTTCTTCCGCATGGTACCCCGGTGACGACGTTGTTGATATTGTCGGCTACGACAAGTATAACGCAGTAGACGGTATGCCGAATTTAAGCTCTATTTCTTCGACTTTCTACAGTCTCGTGCAGAGTACCGACGGCAAAAAAATGGTCACAATGTCAGAAAACGATTCGATACCCTCTCTTGAAAATCTTGTGAACGATAAAGCGGCATGGCTTTATTTCTGTCCGTGGTATATGAATTATCTTACAAGCGAGCAGAATAATCCCGTAGAAAATCTTGTGGAAATTTATCAGAGCGAATATTGTATCACTCTTGACGAGCTTCCTGACCTTAAGGCTTATCCCATAAACGAGGGAGATAAACCTGTCCCACAGTCTACAACAGTCCCCTCAACGGAGCAGACGTCCGCTGCGGCAGATGAAAAGGCTCTCATCGGCGATGCAAACTGCGACGGAAAAGTATCTATCGCCGATTCTACGGCGATCTTACAGGCTCTTGGAAATCCCGACAAATACGGTCTTTCAAAGCAGGGCGCTGTAAATGCCGATTGCTGTAACCCGGGTGACGGCGTTCTTCCTTCAGATGCGCTTGCTATCCAGAAAATAGACGCTAAAGTACTTTCAGCTCTTCCTGAAATTATCTGACCTATTGCAAACAACAACTGTACAATGCTGTCGGGAGATATTCTTCGTTCAGAAGACTCTCCCGACAGCATTTTTCAGGTTACTGAACAGGTCTGATACACCACAAAAAACAGGCTCTCTCCGTAGAAAGCCTGCAAATCGTCTTGTATACTCGCCGTTGGTGCCGTTGGTGCCGGTGGCGGGGGTCGAACCCGCACTCTGTTGCCAGAACGGGATTTTGAGTCCCGCGCGTCTGCCAATTCCACCACACCGGCTAAACTTACTTAAATATTATATCACTTTTTGCAGTCCGTGTCAAGGGGTGATCTTGTTAAAATAAAAAAATATATTTATATATGCACGAAAAAAGCGGTTACATCTGTGTTTATAGTATAAGATATATTTTTTAGAGCTTGCAGTCAACTTATACAGAGTCCCCCTGCATAAGTTCCCTGTAATAACTTTAAAAATTGATTTTTGCATTTTTTGAGAAAGGCGGTGGTTTTATTTGGAAAATGAAAATGCGTCGTTGTATGCTTTCAGAAAATTCGGCGATACGGTGCTGAGAGCTGCGTATGCCTGCTGTGGCTGCTATGCCGAGGCAGAGGACATTGCTCAGGACGTTTTTTTGTTGCTTCATACAAAGCCCGTCGCCTTTACCGACGATGAACATATGAAAGCGTGGCTGCTGAGGGTAACTATAAATAAATGCAAAAACCTTAACAGAAGCTTTCGCATAAGCCGTACCGGATCTATTGATGAGGAAAGGTCAGGCATATACAATATGGACGTTACTGATGTTGAAGTCCGTGAGCTAATAAGAGCTTTGCCAAAAAAGTATTCCTCAGTAATATATCTTCATTTTTACGAGGGGTATACTATTAAAGAAATTGCCGGATTATTGGGGAAAAATCCAAATACAGTCAGTTCGCTTCTACAGCGGGGAAAGGAAAAGCTAAGACTTGAAATTTCACAGATCAACATGACAGGAGGACATAATTATGAAAAAAAATGATTATAAGAATCACCTTGACAAAATAAAATGCAGCCCTGAATTTCGAGCAAAAATGGAGGAACGTCTTTCAGCCGAACAGGACGGCGAATATGCCGACAGCGTAAGCGATGTAGAACGTGTGACAAAGATAAATTATCACCGCTGGACAGCTATTGCAGCTTCGGCTGCGCTTGTGTTGGGTATCGGCGGAACTGCCATGTACCTTACGAAAACCAGCGACCCACCGTCCGAAACCATGCTGTCTGACATTTCTCATGATGAAAGCCTACCCTATATCGAAGTAGAGACGATTACGGAAAACTACAGCATGGATGTTATAATGTTCACTAACGATTCCGTGAGTTTTAATATTGCGAATATCCCTGCGGAAGCTTCACATCAGATAATAAAAGGACTTGAAAAATGCAGTTGGGAACCTGCGGAAGCGGACAATTTTTATAATTTTGATTCAGAGACAAGAATGAGCGTTTCCTGCACAGGCACAGAGGAATTTGTTTATACAGTCAACTCGGAAGGCTACGCTATGCTTGAACATGAGGGTGTGCAGACATTTTACTACAACGGAAACAGCTATTTCAAAATTGTAAGCGCTGTTGGACAGTATTTGCCTTACTGCGACTGGGTTTCCATGGTCGGAGGAGAAACAGGAAAAAAGCTTGATGTCATTTTTAAGAAACATATCAGCGAGATAAAACGGACGCAAAACGAAGTTGACAGCTTTGATTCTTGGATAATGCTTATGTCGAATGATCTGTATACAGTTTATATCGACCAATACGGCAAAATAACGGTTTTCTACGCTTCAAGCTACGGCGGAAGCGGCAGCAACACCATTTCATTCAGCTCATCTCCCGAGCTGTATAATGAAATAGTCAACGAGCTTGGTGAAGAGCTTGGAATAGAAACCGCTACCGAGCCTGCAACAACGCCAACGACCGAGGTTCTTTCTACGAACGAATACGTATACAAAATAATAGACGAAAATATTACAGGCGAGCCTATGGATCTGCGTTTTGTGATCGGTACCGGGCAGTTTGACGGCTCTTTCGACTTAAAAAACGTTGACATGAACGAATTTACCAAAGTCGTTAAATCGCATAACTGGAAAGTTTCCGAAAAAAGCTATCCTGAAAACGGCTTCTATATTGCGAGAAATCTTCTGCTGACCGTAAGCGGCGAGATATATGACCAGCAGACAGGCAATATGTACGAACCTGCCGACGATTCTTTCTCCGACCTCATCAACGCTGTTGATAAACTGCCCGAATCCGACCCCTGTAATCATATAATGTCGTTGTTGGCGTATTCAGGAAATAACGGCACAGTAATGAGCGGCGACATCAGCTATTATTACTCCGATACGGCAGGTTCTGTTGATAGCAATTCGGAAATTCAGTACGTTTACAGAGGAGGAACAGGAAAGCTCTACCACGACAGCTCTTGCGGCGAATATTTCATGCTCAACAGTCCGGACGGAGGATATTCCGCCGAATATATGGAAGAAAACCGTGACTGGATATTGATAGAAAAAGGAAATACAGTTTCTTTATATTCGGAGTATGTCTCTGATACCGACAGCGTTCCGAGATCATCTTCCAGCGGCTTTACGGGTATGGGTTCATGCGTTGTTGACTATGACTACCTATGTACCTATATTTGCTCTCTTATAGGCGATATTTATGAAATGTCCGAAAGCGTACCCGTCACTGATTTCAGATACGATGAAAATACCGGCTGTATTCAGTTTTCTATTGATGCAACTTTGTACGAAACCGATCTTATATCTATTTCACTTAATATTGCTGACGGAAATATGGTATATGCCCATGTGGAGCGAACAGATAATAATACGGGAGAAACCGTTATTCTTTACGATTTTCAGCTCGGCGACGGAATGGGAGGCGGAGTTGTCTATTACACCGAAAATCAGGATATGTATTCCGAAATTTCAGAGGATATGAAAACCGAAAAATTCGGAGCAACAGAATAGACCTCTTCGGAAGTTTCCGTGGAAGTCTGATAGTTCAAAAAAAGCGGCTGCTAAAACAGCCGCTTTACAATTCCGTTAATTTTATTACAATTCAGATTTTGGACTTTACAACAAATCATATCATGTGGTATAATATACTTGCACTATCTGCAACTTAAGAGGAATTTGCTGCCCTTTACTCTATGTTAAAGAGGTAACTCTTAGAAACCAATATCGTAAATTTTCCTGTATAAAGCAATGTAAACTTAAATTTAAAATAAATAAAACGGCTTTATACAGGTAAATTTACGACAACAGAGATTCCAAAGGGGTCACCCCTTTGGCAGGGGGTGCAGGGGGACAGAGTCCCCCTGCTTAAGGCAACACCGCACAAAGACCGGCTAATGCCTTTGCACGTCATCTGCTTGCATATTTTCCGTCAGCTTACACAAAAACTCCTTGACATACGACAGTATGTCTGCGTCGTTTTTATGCAAGCTGACGAAAAATCTGACTGCGCATCTGACGCACAATCTCTGTGCGGTGTTGCCTTAAGTTGTAGACAGTGAATATATTTGCAAATTTTTGGCAGGAGGTAAAAAATGTCTGGAAACAAAAAAGAGGCTGTTCAAAAGCCGTACCCCAAAATACTGAAAAACAAATTCTATTTATACCTTACGGAATTTTTCTCCGGCATGTCGGTCATGGCGGTGGAACTCGGAGCAAGCAGGCTTCTTGCGCCGTATTTCAGCTCATCGCAGATCGTGTGGACTATTATCATCGGCACTATCATGATAGCTATGGCTCTCGGAAATATTTTCGGCGGAAAAAGCGCGGATAAGAACCCGAACCCAGATAAGCTATACGGCAGAATATTGATAGCCGGAGTATGGATAGCGGCGATACCTTTTGTAGGAAAGTTCGCTGTAATGGGAATTTCAGCGCTTCTTGTAGTTACGGTCAACACCAATTTTCTGATATGGGCAGCGTTCATTACCTGTATGGTCGTGTTCGTTTTTCCTCTGTTCCTGCTTGGAACAGTTACGCCCTCGCTGGTAAAATATACCGTTGACAGTCTTGACGACAGCGGCAAAACCGTGGGAATGCTCAATGCCTCCAACACTATAGGCAGTATTATAGGAACGTTTGTTCCGACGTTCATATCCATTCCTACGGTGGGTACAGCTATAACATTCCTTATTTTCTCGGGAATTTTGCTCGTTCTCGGTATAGTTTACTTTGTCAGCTCAAAAAGAGGCGTTGTAAGAGTGACTGCAAGTGCGCTTCTTTTTGTGGTATGCTGCGGACTTTCACCGTCTATGGGATTCGCATTCTGGGAAAAAGACCTTGCCTACGAGGGAGAATCGGTATACAATTACTTGCAGGTCAAAGACAACGACCGCCGTACCGCGCTTTCAACAAATGTGCTTTTCGGCGTACAGTCGGTATATATGAAGTCGGGCGAGCTTACGGGCATGTATTATGATTACGCAATGGCTGCTCCGGTCATGGCTGATACCGACGATACCGTAGATATACTCATTCTTGGCATGGGTACGGGAACTTACGCCAAACAATGTATGGAATATTTTGACGGCGTGACTGCCGAGGGTGTGGAAATAGACGAAAAGATAATCGAGCTTTCTCGCGATTATTTCGAGCTGCCTGACGAAGTAAAGGTAACTGCGTATGACGGCAGGGCGTTCCTCAATGTATGCGATAAGAAATACGATGTGATAATGGTTGACGCATATCAGGATATTACGATACCTTTTCAGATGTCCTCAAAGGAATTTTTCTCACAGGTGCGCAATCGTCTTAACGACGGCGGCGTTATGGTATGCAATATGAACATGCGCTCTAAAGAAAACGACGGCATAAACAGTTATCTTTCAGATACAGCAGCAAGCGTATTTTCAGAGGTTTACACCGTTGACGTAAGCGGTTCTACCAATCGTGAGCTGTTCGCTTCTAACGATCCGAAAATGATAGAGCGTTTTCGGGAAAAATCAGCCGCTCTTGAAAACGGCGAGCTTTATTCCCTTATGAGCAGCATAAATGACGGTCTGACCAAATATGAGGCGGGAGATCTGATACTCACCGATGACAAAGCTCCCGTTGAACTGCTCGGCATGAGCGTTATTGACGACCTGATACAGGATGAGCTTGAATACTACAAGAAACGCTTTAAAGAGGACGGCATACAAGGTCTGCTTGAAACTTGATCGTGAGGACGGTCGACTGAAAAAATCCCGTCAAAGCCATGGTAACTTTTGGTTTTGACGGGATTAGTATTATGTTTTATTTAAAATATGAAACGCCGCTCTCGAATATTTTCTGATCCTTTTCACCGTCAACGTTCTTGCAGATATAGCTGCCCTTACGCTCGGAGTGACCCATTTTGCCGAGTACACGTCCGTCGGGAGATGTAATACCCTCGATAGCCTCGATAGAAGTATTCGGGTTATAACGTATATCCATTGTAGGATTTCCGTCAAGGTCAACATACTGCGTAGCTATCTGACCGTTGTTCGCAAGCTGCTGAACAAGGCTTTCGGGAGCTACGAAACGTCCCTCGCCGTGTGAGATCGGTATGCAATGTATGTCTCCGACCTCCGTACCGTAAAGCCACGGACTCTTATTTGAAGCAATGCGTGTGTTTACCATCATGGACTGGTGACGATTGATAGTATTAAAGGTAAGCGTAGGAGAATCGTCATTCATGTCAACTATTTCTCCATACGGTACAAGACCCAGCTTCACAAGCGCCTGAAAACCGTTGCAGATACCGAGCATAAGTCCGTCGCGGTTTTTCAGAAGCTCGTGAACAGCGTCCTTTATTTTGGGGTTGCGGAAGAATGCAGTGATAAACTTGCCGCTGCCCTCGGGTTCGTCGCCGCCGCTGAAGCCGCCCGGTATCATGATTATCTGAGACTGCTTCACAGCCTGAGCAAAATAGTCTATAGACTGCTCTATGTCTCCTGCAAACATATTCCTTATAACGACTGTTTCAGCCGCCGCACCTGCTTTCTCAAAGGCTCTCGCCGTATCGTATTCGCAGTTCGTTCCGGGGAATACAGGGATAAGCACTCTCGGCTTTGCAAACTTCTCGGAGGAAGTAAGCTTTGCGCTGCACTTGAAGCTGTAGGTTGCGGGAGTAGCGTCTGTTGTCTTTATTCTGCACGGGAATACAGGCTCAAGCTTGCCCTCCCATACTCTCTGTAGACTGTCAAGACTTACGATATAATCAATAGTGCATACCCTATAGCTGTCAAGAACCTTTCCGATAACTTGCTCGTCGTCGGAAGCTTCGCCTGTCAGCTCGATAATAAATCCGCCGTAGCAGGGCTTATACATCATTTCAGGCGTCAGACGCTCAGCGAACTCGAAGCCGAGCTTGTTTCCGAAGCACATTTTAGCGATACCCTCGGCGATTCCGCCGTAACCGACCGTCCATACAGCAGCCGCGCGTCCTGCTGAAATAATATCCTCAACCTTATCGAACACGGACTTAACGCTGCTGAATACGGGAAGTCCGTTCTCATCATATTCGGGGGCGATATAAATTACCTTGTCACCTGTTTTCTTGAATTCCGTAGAAACCACCTTGTCCGCCTTTGCGGTAGAAACTGCGAAAGATACAAGAGTAGGCGGAACGTCGATATTTTCAAAAGTACCCGACATCGAATCCTTGCCGCCAATAGAGCCGCAGCCCATTTCAAGCTGAGCTTTGAACGCTCCGAGAAGCGCCGCCATAGGCTTGCCCCAGCGCTTGGGGTCATTCTGAGTACGCTCGAAGTACTCCTGGAATGTCAGCCAGCACTTTTTATAAGTGCCGCCTGCCGCAACCACCTTCGCAATAGATTCAACGACGGCAAGCATTGCGCCGTGGTAAGGACTTTTTACGGATATATCAGGATTGTAGCCCCAGCCCATGAGCGAACATGTATTAGTTTCTCCCTTTAATACTGGGATCTTTGCAGCCATAGCCTGCGATGGCGACATCTGATATACGCCTCCGAAAGGCATAAGAACAGTTCCTGCACCGATAGTGGAATCGAATTTTTCGATAAGTCCCTTCTGCGAGCATACATTAAGGCTGCCCATGAGCTTCGTCCATTCTTCGGCGTTATCGGTAAGCTCCTCCTCACGGCTGCGGTCGGGTTCTTCGATAACGATATTTGTGTGCTTTGAAGCTCCGTTTGAGTTAAGAAACTCTCTTGAAAGGTCAACAATTGTTTTGCCGTTCCAGTTCATTTTCAGACGAGGCTCGTCCACAACATCGGCAACAAGAGTTGCTTCGAGATTTTCCTTTTTAGCCTCAGCCATGAATTTCTCCGCGTCCTCGGGGGCAACGACAACAGCCATACGCTCCTGAGATTCGGAAATAGCTATCTCAGTACCGTCAAGTCCATCGTATTTCTTTGGAACTGCGTTAAGATTTATAATAAGACCGTCCGTCAGCTCTCCTACGGCAACGGAAACGCCGCCCGCACCGAAATCGTTGCAGCGTTTTATCATCTTTGTAACATCGGGATTGCGGAAAAGTCTTTGGAGCTTTCTTTCCTCGGGGGGATTGCCTTTCTGTACCTCAGCTCCGCAGTTTTCGAGGGATTCAAGAGTATGGGACTTTGAAGAGCCTGTAGCGCCGCCGCAGCCGTCGCGTCCTGTTTTTCCGCCGAGGAGTATAACAACGTCGCCTGCAACGGGTCTTTCACGGCGGATATTTTCAGCGGGCGCTGCGCCAAGCACCGCTCCTATCTCCATACGCTTAGCAACATAGCCCGGATGATAAACCTCGGAAACGTGACCTGTCGCAAGACCTATCTGGTTGCCGTAGGAGCTGTAGCCGTTAGCCGCGCCAACGGTAATTTTTCTCTGGGGCAGTTTGCCGGCAATGGTATCTTCAACGGGAACAAGAGGATTAGCCGCACCCGTTACACGCATAGCCTGATATACATAGGAACGTCCGGAAAGCGGATCGCGGATAGCTCCGCCGAGACAAGTAGCAGCGCCGCCGAAAGGTTCTATTTCAGTCGGATGATTATGCGTTTCATTCTTGAACATCAGTATCCAGTCCTCAAGCTGACCGTCAATATCCACTTTTATCTTAACGGAGCAGGCGTTTATCTCCTCGCTCTCGTCAAGATCGGGCAGCAGACCGTCCGCCTTGAGCTTCTTTGCGGCAATAGTACCGAGATCCATAAGGGTCACGGGCTTATTTGTTCTGCCAAGCTCCTTGCGGACGTCGATATACATTTCGTATGTATCTTTTATATAAGGAGTAATAATGCTTACGTCGTCAACGTTTGTAAGAAACGTGGTATGGCGGCAGTGATCCGACCAGTACGTATCTATCATGCGTATTTCGGTTATCGTAGGGTCACGATGCTCCGTATTGCGGAAATAATCGCGGCAGAACTTAATATCATCGTAATCCATGGCAAGAGCGAGCTTGTCCAGAAAAGCATGAAGTCCCTTTTCGTCCAGTTCGGTAAAACCGTCAAGAGTTTCTACTGTTGTAGGTATTTCGTAATTTGTATCGAGTGTGTCAACAGTATCCAAAGAAGCTTCACGGCTTTCAACGGGGTTGATAATATATGATTTCAGCTTTGCAAATTCATCATCTGTAAGATTTCCGTCTATTATGTAAACTCTGGCGTTTCTAACACGGCATCTTTCGCCCTGACGGAGAATCTGTATGCACTGTTCACAACTGTCTGCACGCTGATCAAACTGACCGGGAAGATACTCTACGGCAAAAATTCTCTCGCCGTTTTCAAGCTTTGGCAGCTCGGTGTAAACCACATCGACGGCAGGCTCGGAAAATACGGTACTTATTGCCGCCTTGAAATCCTCCTCCGAAAGTCTGTCTGCATCGTATCGGTTAAGCACTCGGACGCTTTTTACATCGAGTCTCAGAGCCGTCTTGATGTCGCTCAGTATCGACTGTGCTTCAACGGCAAACTCAGGCTTTTTTTCTGAATAAATTCTGAATACGGACATAATTTATCTATCTCCATTCTTGGTCGATAATTCTGCCGATGCAGTGATCGCCTCGGCTTTCTTCTATTATAACATAAAAAATCAAATTACGCAAACTTTTTTTTGATTTTTCCCGAAAAATTTTTATTAAAGTCATATCCGGCGCATGGCCTTGGTGAAACTCCTCGCTGCTTTCACGTTCAAACAGCACGGGCACTGTCTTTCCGACAAGACTATCCATGTATTTTTCGGTAAGCCTTTCACCCAGAGCTTTCATTCTGTCCGCACGCTCAGCCTTTACGCTTTTAGGTAGTTGGGGAAATCCTGCCGCGAGCGTTCCCTTTCTCGGCGAATATTGGAACACATGTATCTTCGCAAATCCCACTTTTTCTGCAAACGCCATTGATTCGGCAAAGTCCTCCTCGCTTTCCTGCGGAAATCCGACCATTATATCAGTAGTGAATGCGGCGTCGGGGAAAATATTCCGTATCTTTTCCACAAGGGCAAAATATTCATCAGGCGTATATTTTCGGTGCATTCTTTGAAGCGTCCAACCGCATCCGCTCTGTAAAGAAAGATGAAACTGCGGACAGAATTTCGGCAGACGTGAGAATCTAACCAGATCGTCATTTGTAATCATTTCAGGTTCAAGCGAACCGAGACGCACACGTTCTATACCGTTTATCTTACAGCATTCCTCAACTGCATCAATAAGCCGCAAACCGTATTCCTGCCCATAAAAAGCAAGATTTATTCCCACAAGCACAATTTCCCGATGACCCGCCTGTGCAAGCGCCGTCACTTCCTTTACCAGCGAATCCATAGGCTTACTTCTGCATCTGCCTCTTGCATAGGGAATTATGCAATATGAACAGAAGCAGTTGCAGCCGTCCTGTATTTTCAGAAAAGCTCTTGTTTTGCCGGAAACTCCTTGATTTGAGATGTCCTCAAAGGCGTCGTTAGACGTGTATTCGGGAATATCCACAATATGCGACCTGTTTTCAATGATCTGCATAACAAGGGACGGCAGTTTTTCACGCTCTCTTGTACCTGTTACAATATCGGCTTCATGGCATTTTTCAGCCGTTTCAGGGGAAGCCTGCGGCAGACAGCCTGTCAGAACGATTACCGAGTCGGGGTAACTTCTGCGGAGCTTTCTCACAGCGTACAGAGATTTGCTGTCTCCGCTTCCTGTTACGGTACAGGAATTTACAACAAAAACGTCACCCTCCTCCTCGTTTTCGGTAATTTCAAAGCCTGCTGAGGAAAAACAGCTTTTAAGGCATTCCGTTTCATATTGGCTGACCTTGCAGCCAAAAGTTATAAAATATACTTTATACATATTTCACCCTGTTATCACAAGTTTTCAACAAAATTATCATGTTGAATTTGCACAAATCGCAAAGTTGGTTTTTGTGCAGTCTAAATAATTATTCTTTATCTCCAAAAAATGTAAAAGAATGAATGATATAATCCGCCAAAACGCCGAAAATGTTAAAAATCCCTTGACACAGACGTTTTTCCGTGTTATTATATACTTGCGGAACGGAAAAAGCCGCAAAGGAAGAAAAGATAAACAAGAAAAAACACCCACACACTTTCAGGAGGTAATGAAAATGACTAAGACTACAGTTTCACTTCAGGCTATCAATGATGTTAAAGATTTCGTTAATATCGTTATGAAGTACGAATTCGACATTGATCTTGTTTCCGGAAGATACGCAGTAGATGCAAAGTCTATCATGGGTATTTTCAGCCTTGACCTTTCCAAGCCGATCGAGCTTAACGCTCACACAGACGACGCCGAGAAGTTCATGGCAGAGATCGACAAGTACATCGTAAAGTAATCGCCCACATATACGCTTACATCGAAAACGCTCCTATGGGGCGTTTTTCTTTTGTAAAAATTTCCTGTATATTTATCGGTAATTCTGCAATAATACATTTAGGCGTTAAAAAAACGCTTGAAAAGAGGTGTTCACTTTATGTGGGACAAAATTGCGCTTATCCTCCTGATAATCGGAGGAATCAACTGGGGTCTCGTGGGAATTTTCGAGCTTGACCTCGTAGCATGGATGCTTGGCGGCGCAGGAAGTCTTGCAGCGAGAGCGGTCTACATTCTTGTAGCTATCTCAGCTGTTTGGTGTATTTCCCTCCTCTTCAGAAAGAACGAGGAATTTGCAGTCAGCGCAAACAATCAATAAGCTTATCCCTTACAAGATGCCGCAGGGATAACAAAAAGAGGCAAAAGACAAGTAAATGTGCTTGTCTCTTGCCTCTTTATTTCTTTATTAGTCGCTGACGTAAGGAAGCAGTGCGATCTGTCTTGCCTTCTTAACGGCAACTGTAAGCTCACGCTGGTGGAACGCGCAAGTGCCTGTAACTCTTCTGGGGAGGATCTTAGCTCTCTCAGTCATGCACTTTCTCAGCCTTGCGAGATCCTTATAATCAATTCTCTCAATTCTGTCCGCGCAGAACATACAAACCTTCTTGCGGGGCTTCTTTGAGGGACGAGAACTTCTCTCTCTTTCCATGACAATTTCTCCTTTCGTAATAATGTATCAGCTCAGTTTCATTCATTAAAACGGTACATCGCCGTCGCTGAGGATCTCTTCAAAATCCCCTGCATTTCCGTAAGACATGCTGTCATTATTAGGTGCGGCAGGCTGCTGAGGAGCTGTCTGCCGGGGAGGAGCCGCCTGATAATTATTATCATTATAGCCGCCGTAATTATTGTTATTGTAGTTATTTCCGCCGTTTCCGCCGCTTTCTCCCTTACCGCCCACGAACTCAACACTATTGACCATAACGTCCAAAGTATAATGTGTGACATCGGGATGATTTCTGTCCTGATAGTTGTTATTTCTGAGGGAACCTTCAATAGCGATAAGCTTTCCCTTGTTGAAATAGCGTGAAACAAATTCAGCAGTCTGACGCCACGCAATGCAGGTGATAAAATCAGCCTTACGCTCGCCTGTTGTCTTATCGGCAAAACCTCTGTCAACAGCTACTGTAAAACGACAGGAAGAAATACCGCTCTGAGTCTGTCTCAACTCAGGGTCAGCAGTAAGTCTGCCAACTAAAATAACCTTGTTCATACGACGTCCTCCTTAAATAAATGAAATACGGAATTATTCAACAACTGTTACCAAAGAACGAAGAATACCGTCTGCAATGTTGAGACGTCTTGAAAGCTCAGCGGGATAATCAGGCTTTGAAGTGAACGTATAAATCACGTAGTAGCCCTCTGTCTCGTCCTCGATAGGATATGCAAGCTTACGCTTACCCCAATCCTCGTTGACTTCAACAGCCTCGGCATGACGATCGATTCTCTCCTTGAACTTCTGAATGAGAGCCTTCATAGGCTCCTCGCCGTTCTTGAGGCTGAATACAACCATTACCTCATATTTTGCGGATACCTTTGCCATTCTGTACACCTCCTTCTGGATTCCGCCCGACAACCAACTGCGGGCAAGGATAATATTATCGTAAACACGATACTCAAACAGTATATCACATTTTCCGAAAAATGTCAAGTACTTTTTTTATTTTTTTATGCTGTCCCCATTTAAGCTGCGGATAGTGAAAAAATAAGAGTAAAAACACAGTTTTTTTCGTCTATAATTATGGAGGAAATACACGCAAATCAATTTTTGAAATTTTATTTGTCAGGATTGTGTATGTGTAGGGACACGGCGTGCCGTGTCCACCTTGTGTTTCTTGAGATTTCGCACGGACATGGCACGCCGCGTCCCTACGAAAGCAGGTATATCCCAATTATTTTTCTCAAAATTGATTTGCGTGGAGGAAATTAATTTTACTGTTGACAATTTTATAAATATATGCTATAATTAATTTGCATAATTTTATTGCAGCTATGACGGAAAAAACGTCATACAATACAAAAATATGGCTGCAAACAGGAGAACGTAAGCAATGAAAGAATTACTGGGACTTATATTCAAGTTCGATTTTAAAGGATTGTTTATTAAAAAAACAGATAATGGACTTATAAAGTTTTTTCGGTACTGCTTTGTAGGCGGAATAGCTTTTGTGGTCGATTATGCGGTTTTCTCAATAGTCTGCCTGCTTTTGGGCGAGGGAGAAGTCGTTACCGCTGTTGCAACTATTGCCGGCTTTATATGCGGACTTATTGTGAATTTCCTTATATCCAAGAAATTTGTATTTACCGAGGACGCGAATAATGTCTCAAAAAAAGGCGAATTTATTTGGTATACTATTATCGGTATCGTAGGCGCGGGACTTAACGTTCTGCTTATGCTTCTGTTCACGGAATGGATAATGTCCATGAACCGGTATATAGCCAAAATTATTGTTGCGTTGATAGTTCTTGTTTACAATTATGTTGCAAGAAAGCTTATACTTTATTCAAAATAAAGCCGTCAGACAAGACAGGCTGTAATGTAAAGGAGATCCTGATAATGGAAAATGTTATTATCATAGGTGCAGGTCCTGCGGGACTTACAGCGGCTTATGAGCTTTTGAAAAAAGCCCCCGATAAGTATTCGGTAACTATTTTGGAGGAATCCGGCGAGATCGGCGGTATTTCAAAGACTGTAAAATATCACGGCAACCGTATGGACATCGGCGGACACCGCTTCTTTTCCAAAGATGCCGAGGTAACAAAGTGGTGGGACGAGATAATGCCCACACAGGGAAAGCCGTCGTTTGACGATATTAAGCTGAACAGACAGAAGAAGTTGAAGGAAGGCGGTCCCGACCCCGAAAAGACGGACGAGGTAATGCTTGTAAGAAACAGAGTCTCGAGAATTTATTATAAACATAAATTTTTTGACTATCCCGTAACAATGAAGCCTCAGACGTTCAAGAACATGGGACTTACAGCAACAGTAAAATCGGGCATGAGCTATCTGCATTCCTGCGTTGTAAAAAAGCCGGAGGATTCGCTGGAAAACTTCTATATCAACCGTTTCGGCAGAACTCTTTATGGCATGTTCTTTGAAGGCTATACGGAAAAGCTCTGGGGCAGACATCCGAGAGAAATTTCAGCCGACTGGGGTTCGCAGCGCGTTAAGGGACTTTCCATTACCGCAGTAATTAAGGATATGGTTTCAAAGATCGTTCCGGGCGGCAGCAGCAAGACGAAGGAAACTTCCCTCATCGAGGAATTTTACTATCCCAAGTACGGTCCGGGTCATCTTTGGGAGACCGTTGCCGCTCACATTGAGAAAATGGGCGGAAAGATCGTTAAAAACTGCTGCGTAAAGTCCATAAAAACAGAAAACGGAAAGATAGTTTCTCTTACGGCTGAGGAAAACGGCGCTGAAAAGGAAATAGCGGGCGACATCTTTATATCCTCTATGCCTGTCAAGGATCTGATCGGCGGAATGAACGACGTTCCCGAAAATATTGCCGAGTGGTCTGCCGGACTTCCTTACAGAGATTTTGTTACGGTTGGACTTCTTGTTGACCGTCTCAATCTGAAAAATGAAACAAATATACGCACTCTCGGAAATATCGTTCCCGACTGTTGGATATATGTTCAGGACACGGGCGTTAAGCTGGGACGTATTCAGATCTTCAACAACTGGTCGCCGTATATGGTCACAGACCCTGAGCGTTACGTATGGATAGGTCTTGAATATTTCTGCACCGAGGGGGACAGCTTCTGGAACATGTCGGACAAGGAGTGCATTACCCTTGCCGTTAAGGAGCTTATCAAAATGGGCGTTATAAGTTCGGGCAAGAGCGTCAAGGACTGCCACCGTGAAAAAGTCAAGAAAGCGTATCCCGCTTATTTCGACACATATGAGCATATGGACGAGATCATCGAATATCTCGATACTTTCGAGAACCTCTACTGCGTCGGAAGAAACGGTCAGCACCGCTACAATAATATGGATCATTCCATGGTCACGGCATTTGAGACTGTAAAGAATATCATAAGCGGAAAGACTTCCAAGGAAAATATCTGGAACGTAAACACGGAAAAAGAATATCATGAAGAAAAAAGCAACTGAGAAAAAGGTTTCCGAAGAAAAGTCGGCATCGGAGCAGCAGACAGCGCCAAAAGCTGCGGACAAGTCTGCCGAGGTAAAAAAATCATCGCCGGTCGAAAGAAAATGTATTTATTTTCTGATATTTATAGCTGCCGCAGCGGTGATATACGGCGTTTTGACCGCCTCGTTCACCATATGCCGCAAGCATGTTTCTATTCTGACTGCTCTCGTAATACTTGCCGTATGCTTCGGCGGATATGTGATGTCGGAGAAAGTAAAGAATGACAGGCTGAAACGTTTTCTGAAAGGAACTGCCGCCGCTTGCCTGATAGCTTTCGGAACGGAAACGCTGATCTTCAATTTCAAATCGTTCGCTAAGGGCAATACCGAAACTGTTATAGGGGATTATTCTTCGATAACTACAAATAATCCCGACAATGCCCGAATATCGGCTGATAAAATTGAAATTGCCGGAGATTCAACGCTGTATATCGAACTGAATTCCAAGGATATAAACGCTTTGGAGCTTGAATTTGACGGCAAAGGCAGTTCAAGGTTCAGATGCTGTGCCGGAATAATGGACGGTAATTTTTCACAGGAATATGTGGGGATCGGCGAGAAAAAAACATCTGCCGACTACGGAAAATGCAATTTTGCATTCAGCACCTATGAAGAACTGAAGTCCGTGCGTCTGGAATTTTACGAAATATCCGATCCTGTTACGATCACACGCTTAAGCTTTGCCAAAGCTCTGCCGTTTGCATTTTCTGAAATACGCTTTTATGCGCTCTTTCTGCTTCTGACGGCGATCGCAGCCGTAAGAGCCTTCGAGCTTCACAAGGTCGTTTATGACCGCAAAAATGCTCGTCACCGCATTGTCATAATCGTTCTGACTGCTTTGTGTTCACTTACGATGCTCTGTTTTGTTGACCCTGACGCATCGGATATAGAGTATAAAAAGGATATGGACGTAAGCGGACAGAACCCCTATGTTCAGATGTTTGACGCATGTGAGAACGGTCGTACAAGCATAGGCATCACTCCCAGTGAGAGCCTGCTTGCAATGGAGAATCCTTATGACGCGTCCCTTCGTTCGTCTCAGGGCGTTGAATGCGCATGGGACAGAGCGTTCTACAAGGGCAAGTATTATTCCTATTACGGTATTGCGCCTGTGCTGACGTATTATTATCCGTACTATTTCATGAGAGGCAAGCTGCCGTCTATAAACAGCGCATGCGTGTTCTTCGGAATGCTTTCGGTAATATTCATGTTCGGCGCAATAATGGCATTTATCAGGAAGTTCATAGAAAAACCGAATTTTCTGCTTGTTATAATGTGTCTGACCGCAAGCGTTTTCGCTTCGGGAATGTACTTCAATGTGGATTTTTCGGACATGTACGCTTTGCCGGGAATCACGGGAACGTGTTACCTGATGCTTTGCCTATGGTGCGGCTTCGAGGCATGTATACGTGACGGCGAAAAAAAGCAGCCGATACTTTTTGTATTATGCGGACTTGCTTTTTCACTTTGTCTTGCGTCAAAGCCAACAAGAGCTTTGAGCGCTTTGATACTTGCACCGATCTTCCTTGAACTGATATTCAGTAAAAAGATCAGGATCAAAAGCAAGATCGTTTCTGCGGCTTCATTTTTGCTTCCTGTAGCGGTAGGATGCGGCGCTTTAATGGCGTATAATAACGCGCGTTTCGAGTCGCCCTTTGAATTTGGCGCAGTTTATCAGCTTACCGTCAGCAATGTAAATGCAGGCAATCTGAAAATTTCTTTCCTGCCGAACGCTATACTGCATTATTTTATCCAGCCCGTAAGAATGTCGGGAAGTTTCCCGTTTGTGGAAATAAGCGGTCTTTATCTTGCGAACCGTCAGGCGTACATTTACAGCGATTTTGCCGTTGGCGCACTGACTGTACCGTTAATTGCGGCAGGTTTGGCTGTTTTCCCGTTCCTCATGTATCATCTCAGACGGCGCAAGGGTGAAAAGCTGAGCTTTAACGGAGTAAGCGTTCGCAAGGCAACTTATATCATGATGCTGCTGTTTTCCGTATTTATTGCGTTGTTCAACTACTGCGTTGCGGGCATTATACTCAGCTATGTCTGTGATATTCTGCCGCTGTTGACGCTTTTGTCTGTGCTTGTTCTTCTTGACGCTCAGCAGCAGACTGCGGAATGCAGGGGAATTTCAGGCAAGTTAGTTTGCGCTTTTTCTGTTACGGCAGTATTTACCGTTGTTCTGGTTTGTCTGGAGCTTTTGTCGTTCCAAAACATAGCTCTTTTCAAGCGTTTTCCGAATATACTTTATAATCTTGAAGAATTATTGTGCTTTTGGAATTAAATAATAAAAAGGCTGATGTCTCAACTTTCATGACGTCAGCCTGTTTTATTTTTTATGTCAGCTCAAAGATCTCATCGTAGCTTACGTTCAGGATCTTCTTTATAAGTACTATTTCATCGGGATATAAGTGCCGCTGTCCGACTTCAATTTTGGCAACGGCGCTTCTTGTTATATCGCACCCGTTGATTTGAAGCTTTGCCGCAAGTTCATCCTGAGTCATTTTTTTAAGTTCCCGTAAAGCTCGGATATTGTTTCCGATTTGAGCTTCAATTTTTTTGTTCATATTGCATAAATTCTCCTTGTAAATTTTTGCACTTATATAGGAACAAAAGTGCTTGACTTTATTATAATAATTTGTTATAATAATATTGCACCTATATAGGTGCAAATATCAATAAGGAGAATAAAAAAATGAATGAGAAAAAAAGTGTGGGGTTAGCTGTAGCCTCAATGGTGTTGGGAATTGTGTCGCTGCTTTTTGGCTGCTGCTTTTGGTATGTTACGATTCCGGCGGCTGTAATTGCGGTAATTTTAGCGGCAATAAGTATTTCCAAGCATATGGGAGGAAAAGGAATGGCAATATCGGGTCTTGTAACAGGTATTATAAGTCTTGTACCTGCGATAATCATAATGATAACAGGCTCGTCGCTTATGACTATGGTTTCCGATGACGATGATGCGAAATCAAAAAAAGATATAAGCATGTCGAGCGTTTCCGATGAATCCGATTCTTTTTCGCATGACGAAAAGGAAAAAAGTAATGTTTCGGACAGCAAAGAAAAGACTACGGTTAAAATCGTAGATTATTCTCTTAGCACGGATTACGAGGGCAAAGATATTGTATTGGTTGATTTTGAGTTTTACAATGGCGAAGATAAGAATATAAATTTCTCGACTAAATTTAGTGCAGCCGCGTTTCAGAATGGTGTTGAATGCGACAGCATCGTGATTATGGGATTAGAGAGCGACACAGATCTTACCAAAGTCTTGAACGATGTCCAGCCGGGAGCTTCATATACAGTTACAAAGGCGTATAAATTAAATGATATGTCCGATGCCGAAATTATAGTTACAGGTTGGCTTTCAGATAAGGAATATCTTAAAGAAACCATTTCATTTGAATAACGCAAAAAGAGGCTGATGTCACATATTTCGTGACGTCAGCCTGTTTGACTATAGGACTATAGATTTTAAGAAAAATCGGTTTTTTTAAGCTTTTCATGAATAATAGCAGAGGGAACGTTCATAAAGTTGATAATTTTTTTATTTTTTCCGAAAAACGACGAGTAATTGGCGTCATACGCCATTTGTTCGTCAATTACCCCTTCTTCCAATGCGTAAAGAACAGCGTCATTGGACATCGAGCATATCTGACTGCGGTCGAGTTCTTCAATATTGCCTGCATTGTACATTTCTACATTATACTTGGCAATGACGTAATCGGGACTGCAAAAGCAGAGTACGGCAAACATTACCGTAAAAACGCCTGAACTCCACGCCGCAAAGTTCAAATCAAACTTAAATTGTTTTACAATAATAAGAACAAAAATCAGCGCGCACAGAGCCATAAACCACATGGTATAGAATCTCAGACGGGTAAGTCCGTATTCCGAGATGTACATGACCATTTTGCTGACCGCAACTGCAATGAGTATCAAAGTTGAAAATGAAAGAGCAGTCGAGTAGAATTTAAGAGCTGCCGGTTTATTTTTTCCGCTTTTCTGTGCAAGCAGACTGATAAAACATATCACGAACAGATTGATTATCGTAACGGCGCAAAGCTCGAAAAAACCTCTCCTTGCGTATTCCGCATAGCTGTAGCCCTCGGGAAGATCGCCGGAAAATGCCGAGAGAAAATAACTCCCCTGCGATATGAAGAACATGATATAGAGCAGAAGAACAGGTGTAACGGCAGTATAAAGAATTATATTCGGTATTACTCTTGCTCCGTTCAGTGTGTACTCGCACAAATTTTTGTCGAGAATATTAAGATCGTTACGCTTGCAGTTAGCGTAAAGCATACCGTAAAGATAAAGACCGCAGGGAATTGATACAAGAAAATGGCATAAAACTCTCACACTCTCAGCAGAGAGCATATTCGAGGTAATGTTTGTGAAAAAGTCCTCCATGCCCTTATCCGCCGAAATAAGCAGAGCCGCAACAAGCGTCGTTACGGGCAGAGCAAGCAGAAGTCCGCAGACGATATATTTGATATTTCCGGCAGACTTTGAATTTCCGACAACTTCTTTAGCAGCGTTAGCTTCTGCGCCGAACTGTGAAAAGGGAAATTCAAAAACAGCTTTTATGAGCGCAAAGGGGAGATACTGTTCAATGTTTTTCTTTCCCTCAGCGGCTGAATAAACGAAATACGCTCCTGCAAAAAATAGAAATACTCCGTCAAGAAATTTAATAAATCCGTTGTCAGTGATCGAAAATACGCATGAAAAAAGGTATAGAACAGCTGCAAATATTTTATTGTAAACGGTTAGTTTACAGTCGTGCTTTTTTAAGAAAATTATCGAGGCTGTGATAATAATAAAATTCACAGCGGTAGTGAAAAATCCGGCAGGGTTGAAGATCTCGAATTCCACATAAAGAAATGCGAGAAGCGCAATGACGGCGGCATATATTTTTTCGGTTTTAGTGAAGCTTATGCGCCGTTTTTCTGCTGGGATATTTTCGTTTACGGCAATTTCAGGCGATTCAGACATAAAGAACACTCCTTATTTTCTGTCATTATCCTTTCTGAATTCTAAAATATCTCCCGGTTGGCAGTCGAGTATCTCGCAGATTTTTTCCAGCGTTGAGAAGCGGACTGCTTTAGCTTTGCCTGTTTTCAATATTGAGAGATTCGCTGTAGTTATCCCGATTTTTTCAGCAAGCTCCTGCGAGGACATTTTCCGTACAGCCATCATAACGTCGAGATTTACAATGATCGGCATATTAGACCTCCTCATATTGTAAAGTCATTTTCGGACTTTATCTCAACGGCTTTTTCAAAGACGTTTTTGAGAACACGCAGAATAAGTCCAAGCATGGCGGCGAAAAGCGCAGGCATAAGGAAAACAACTCTCCACAAGCCTATTACGGCAAAAGAGATAGCTGCAAACATGCACGTCCATGAGATGATCCTCAGGCATACCGTATTTTCCTTTACAAAAACAACTTCATTGCTGATATTTTTAAGCAGCCTGTTGAGAGAACCGAGAGCGATAAATCCGAAAACTTCCGCAGTATAAAGTCCTATACACACAGGGAGGAAAATGCTGCCTTTCAGCAGTCCGAGCGGTTCGGAAACAGACTCATAGTATCTGGAAAGGGCAGGCACAAAAAATGTGAGTATAAGAAATACACCTCCGGCAGCATACGTCAGGATTCTTGATAAGAACAGAGATTTAGTTTTAGTCCACATAAAATAGAGCTCCTTTATGTTTCTGAATATAGTATAACACACTATTTGCCATTTGTCAATACTTAAATATCGAAAAACAATAATTTTTTTCTGTTTATTAAAATGCGGTGAGTATATAATTGCCGCACAATATGGTGCGGCATTTGTTATATTTGTCATAAATATTAATCATATTTCATCCATATAGCCATTTTTTTCGATGTCTGTAGATGCCATATTAGTACCATATATTTTTTTATTCTGCTCACTGGTGTCGCTGCGTGTTTTTTCAACGTTTGCCATATGCTGTGCGATGAGCTCCTTTTCACGATAGCGGTCTATATAACAGCGGCGCTGTACGTTTAAATCTTTATCTTTCTGATTGCAGTATATGGTAAGTAGCATCAAAAGAATAGTAGGAATAAACATAAGCGAATTTATATCAAAGTTCGTACACCCCAAACGATGTATCAACGTTTCGATAAACGTATCGTTGTCATCGCCGAAGGCTATACTGTACATCATACAAAACCAAGTGACGATACACCACTTGTTGCTTTTAAGGCGATAGCTGAAATATCCGCTTAAAAACACGAGTACAACTGTGATTATATCAATGAATGCAAAGATGTTAATAGAGACAAAAAGCTGAATAATACATGGTATCACATAGACAGTACACATTACCAAATATCCCTTGAAAATCTTATCATACAATTCGTTGTTTTTTTGGATTTTGGAATTTATCTGGTCAACTGTTTCATAATATTTACTCATAAATTACAAAAGTTCTGCAATGTCAAGTACAAGTCTTTCGGACTTTTCCCAGCCGAGACATGGGTCAGTAATGGACTTGCCGTAGACTGCCTCGCCGATTTTCTGACAGCCGTCCTCAATATAGCTTTCTATCATAAGACCCTTGACAAGCTTTTTAATGTCGGAGCTGTGGCGCATGCTGTGGAGTATTTCCTTAGCAATTCGTATCTGTTCAAGGTATTGCTTTCCTGAGTTGGAGTGATTAGTGTCAACTATAAGAGCAGGATTCAGCAGATTTTTTTCGCTGTAGACCTGTGCAAGACGGTAAAGGTCCTCATAGTGATAGTTGGGGAAGGACTGACCCCTGTCGTTTACATATCCTCTGAGAATGGCGTGAGCGTAAGGATTTCCGTCGCTTTTGGCTTCGGAAGCCCTATAAATAAACGCATGGGGGTGCTGAGCCGCCGTAATTGCGTTCATCATAACGGAAATGTCGCCGCTTGTAGGATTTTTCATTCCGACAGGGATAGAAACTCCGCTCGAAACAAGTCGATGCTGCTGATTTTCTACTGACCGTGCGCCAACGGCAACGTATGCGAGAATATCGTCAAGATAGCTGTAATTTTCGGGGTAGAGCATTTCGTCCGCAGCGGTAAAGCCTGTTTCAGCAAGAGCCTTGATATGGAGGTTTCTAACGGCTGCGATTCCGCTTGAAAGGTCGGGCATACCTGTCGGATTTGGCTGGTGGAGCATGCCCTTGTAGCCGTCGCCTGTTGTACGGGGCTTACCCG
The DNA here is from genome assembly GCA_947627275.1 of uncultured Ruminococcus sp. Taxonomy (GTDB): domain Bacteria; phylum Bacillota; class Clostridia; order Oscillospirales; family Ruminococcaceae; genus Ruminococcus. The sequence continues at coordinate 30,531 of CANQVK010000005.1, forward strand.
TGTATATCCTTGGGATAATAAAGATCTTATCCTTTACCTTTTCCTGAAGCTCCCGCAGACGCGTGATATAGTCGAGTACGGGTTCTTCCGTATCGGCGGAGCAAGGACCTATAATAAGAAGAAATTTGTCCGAATCACCTCGGAATATAGCTTTTATCTCCTCATCACGGCGAGCCTTGATCTCTGCAAGCTCGGGGGACAGGGGGTAGCTTTCCTTGATCTCAGAAGGACGGGGAAGTTCCCGTATTAATTTCATTGGCATAATATATCAATCCTTTTAATTATTAATATTTCCATAGCGGAGTACAAGCTGATCCATAAGAGCGAGAGCCGTAATACTGTCCACCACGACCCTTGCACGGTGTACTATAGCCGGATCGTGTCTGCCCTGTATCTGCAATGTCGTATTTTCGCCGTTTGTAAGGTCAACAGTCTGCTGCTCCTTATAAATGGACGGCGTAGGCTTTACGGCACAGCGGAACGTAACAGGCATTCCGTTTGTTATGCCGCCGAGAATACCGCCGCAGTTATTGGTTGACGTAGTTACTTTATTGTCGATGCTTCTGAACGGGTCGTTAGCCTGACTTCCTCTCATTTCGGCATATTTGAAGCCTGCGCCAAATTCAACGCCCTTTACGGCAGGTATGCTGAAAAGAGCATGAGAGAGGACGCCCTCTACAGTGTCGAACCAAGGCTCTCCGACTCCGGCAGGCATACCGAATACGGCTGTTTCAAGTATTCCGCCGACAGAATCTCCGTCAGCTTTTGCAGCCATTATAGCTTCTTTCATTTTTTCCTCTGCGGAGGTATCGAGGACAGCAAATTCCCGTCCGTCCAGAAAGTCGATGTCTGCCTGAATATCCTCAAATTCCCTGTCGTAAACGCCGCCGCACGAGAGGATATGAGTTCCTATAGTGATACCGTGCGCTTTAAGGGCGGAGATCGCCACAGCGCCGGCGGCGACTATTCCTGCGGTGATGCGTCCCGAGAAGTGTCCGCCGCCGCGGAAATCCTGAGAACCTCCGTACTTTACGTTTGCTGTAAAATCCGCATGACCGGGACGCGCTTTATATGCAAGTTCGCCGTAATCACGGCTGCGCGTATCCTGATTTTCAATTATAAATGTGATCGGCGTACCTGTAGTTTTACCGTTAAAAACGCCGCTTACGATCTTTACCTCGTCCGCTTCTTTCCGTGCTGTTGAAATAGCGCCTGCGGATCTTCTGAGAGACATCTGACGTGCGATAAAGTCCTCGTCAACAGGAATACCGGCAGGCATACCGTCAAGAACGGCTCCTATAGCGTTTCCGTGGCTTTCGCCGAAAAGTGTGATAGCAACGCTGCTTCCGAAAGTGTTTTTCAATATGTTTCACCTCTGTTTCAATATCACTGTCTACAACTTTAGCGAGTGACTCTGTCTCCCACACCCCCTGCCAAAGGGGTGACCCCTTTGGAATCTCTGTGTTAGTGAATTTTCCTGCATAATGTCACCTCATTTATTTGAGATTATAGTATAACATGACATTATGCAGGAAAATCCAATGATACAGATACCAAGAGTTAACTCTTTAACAGAGAATACAAGAAAACAAAATTCTCGTTAAATTGCGGATAGTAATTTTAATATAGAAAAAGTATATCATATTATTTTTATAATGTCAAGGAGACTTTTTATCCTCTCACGTAAATCAATTTTCTAAATGTTGGGACACGGCGTGCCGTGTCCATGTGAAATTTTGCCGAAAATACGTGTGCGAGGAGATACTAAACAGGCTCTAAGCAGTTATAACTGCTTCTTTCATTAATCTGACGTATTCGCCTACATAGTAGGGGGAATCCTTTCCGTACTGTTCGATGATTTTAATTATTGCCGAACCTACAATAGCGCCGTCTGAAATACCCGCTATTTTCTGAGCCTGACGAGGCTCGGAAATACCGAATCCGACAGCGCAGGGAATGTCCGTATTCTCACGTATTACCTTAACTATGCGGCTTATATCGGTGTTTATCTCGCTTCTTACGCCGGTAACGCCCAGACTGGAAACGATGTAAATAAATCCCTCGGCGTCTTTGGCGATCATAGCGGCTCTGTCCTCGGAGGTCGGAGCGATAAGGGAGATCATTTCAACGCCGTATTTTTTTGATACGTCGGAAAATTCGTCCTTTTCTTCATAGGGAAGATCGGGCAGTATTATGCCGTCAATTCCCGATTCCTTGCAGCGTGACATAAAACGTTCGCCGCCGTAGGAAAAAACAACGTTTGCATATGTCATGAAAACAAGCGGTATCTTAACATCACGGCGAAGCTCGGTCACAAAGTCAAATATTTTATCTGTTGTTACGCCGACTGCCAACGCACGTATGTTCGCCCCCTGAATAACAGGACCTTCTGCGGTCGGGTCGGAAAAAGGAATGCCAAGTTCGATAAGGTCTGCGCCTGCGTCAGCCGCCGCACGGACGACCTTTGCAGTCGTTTCAAGATCGGGGTCACCGCATGTAATAAAGGGAATAAATGCCTTGCCGTTTTCAAATGCTTTTCTTATATTACTCATAAATATCCTCCCCTCTGTATCGTGCGATAGCGGCGCAGTCCTTGTCTCCTCTGCCCGAGATCGTAATAATTATTATTTTATCCTTATCCATAGTCGGAGCAAGCTTCATAGCATAGGCAACTGCGTGAGCGGACTCTATTGCGGGGATTATGCCTTCAACTCTTGAAAGATACTCGAAAGCGTTTACGGCTTCGTCGTCTGTAACAGGAACGTATTCCGCACGTCCGATGTCATGCAGGTATGCGTGTTCAGGGCCTACTCCGGGGTAGTCAAGACCTGCCGATATTGAGTAAACGGGAGCGATCTGACCGTATTCGTCCTGACAGAAATAGGACTTCATACCGTGGAAAATACCTATTTTTCCCGTATTTACGGTTGCCGCTGTTTCAAAAGTATCTATGCCCCTTCCGGCGGCTTCGCAGCCTATCAGACGCACTTTTTCATCCGGAATGTAGTGATAAAAGCTTCCTATGGCGTTTGAGCCGCCGCCTACGCAGGCGATGACCGCATCGGGAAGTCTGCCCTCCTTATCGAGTATCTGTTGTCTCGATTCTCGTGAAATGATCGCCTGAAAATCACGGACGATCGTAGGGAACGGGTGAGGTCCCATGACAGAGCCGAGACAGTAGTGCGTATCGCTGATACGTTTTGTCCACTCACGCATAGCCTCCGAAACGGCGTCTTTCAAGGTCGCCGTACCTGTGGTGACGGGTATAACTTCAGAGCCGAGCAGCTTCATTCGGTAAACGTTGAGAGCCTGACGCTTAGTGTCCTCTTCGCCCATGAACACAACGCATTCCATGCCGAGGAGAGCTGCGGCGGTAGCGGTGGCAACGCCGTGCTGACCTGCGCCCGTTTCAGCTATAAGACGTGTTTTTCCCATTTTTTTGGCAAGCAGAGCCTGCCCGAGAACGTTGTTTATTTTGTGAGAGCCTGTGTGGTTGAGATCCTCTCGCTTGAGGTATATCTTTGCTCCGCCAAGCTCCTTTGTAAGCTTTTCTGCGTAATAGAGCAGAGACGGTCTGCCTGCATACTCATTGAAAAGCTGTGTAAGCTCCCTGTTAAATTCGGGGTCGTTCTTATAGCGGTCATATGCTTTTTCAAGCTCGTTTATGGCGTTCATCAGCGTTTCAGGGATATACTGTCCGCCGTGAACGCCGAAACGTCCTTTTGATTTCATGTAGATCTGTCCTTTCAGTAAATTGAATCCATAAATTCTTTCATTTTATCAAAGTCCTTAACGCCGTCAGTCTCAATGCCCGAGCTTACATCGACAGCGTATGGAGCAAGTTTTCTTATTGCATCGTTCACATTATTTTTGTCAAGTCCGCCTGCTAAGAAATATTTTCTTTTCATTCCGCCGAGCAATCTGTAGTCGAACTGTTTTCCGTCGCCCATTCCGGCATCAAGCAGAACAAGATCGGCAGGCGAATCATTGGCACGCAGGATGTCGCTTTCAGAACGGACGATAAACGCCTTTATGACGAAAATATCTTCCTTTTTCAGTCGGGCGACGTATTCCTCGTTTTCGTTTCCGTGAAGCTGAACGGCTTTTATCGTACCGCTTTTTACAAGACCGATAACATTTTCTATCGGCTCGTCAACAAACACTCCGACGGGCGTTATCCTTTCGTCAAGAAGCCTTGTAAGCTTTGCTGCCTGTTCGGGCGAAATATAACGCTTGCTTTTCCTTGCGAACACATAGCCGACATAATGTGGAAGCAGCTTGTTTGCATACTCGATGTCAGTTTCACGGCGAAGTCCGCACATTTTAACTTTGGTATTCGCTATATTATATCCTCTGAGTTCAGCAAGTTTAGCGGACTTATCTTCCGCGCGCATTAGCGTTTCGCCGATAAGTACAGCGTCCGCACCGGCTTCACGGAGCAGGGCAATATCCTCAGCCGTTTTCACTCCGCTTTCCGAAACGAACAGCACGTCGTGAGGAACAAGCTCGCGGAGACGGCGGCTGTTTTCCGTATCAACGGAAAAGTCGCTCAGATTGCGGTTATTTACGCCGATGAGTCTTGCTCCGCAGTTTACCGCAGTTTTGACCTCCGCTTCATTGTGCGCCTCGACAAGGGCGGACATTCCCAAGCTGTCGCATACCTTTATATAGGCTCTTATCTGTTCGGCTGTCAGAATGGAGCATATCAGCAGAACCGCCTTGGCTCCGAGAAGCTTAGCTTCATAGATCATGTAGTCGTCAACGGTGAAATCCTTGCGTATGCAGGGAACGCTTACTTTTTCCGCTATTTCACGCAGATATTCATTGCTGCCGAGAAACCATTTCGGCTCCGTTAAAACGGAAATGCAGTCAGCTCCTGCCGATTCGTAGTCCTCTGCTATCCGGAGATAAGGAAAATCCTCTGCAATTATTCCTTTTGATGGAGACGCCTTTTTGCACTCGCAGATAAATGAAATATCGGGCTTTTTCAGCGCGTTTTCAAATTCAAACGAACCTTTCGGAACAGAAAGAGCCGTTGATCTCAGTTCCTCATATGAGAGCTTTTCTTTTGCCGATACTACACGGAGCTTTGCATAGTCGGCAAGCTTTTCGAGTATAGTCATCCCGCACCTCAGCTATTGGAAAGCTCGATTACTTTATCGAGCGTTTCAAGAGCCTTGCCGCTGTCGATAAGCTCTGCGGCGAGTTTTACGCCGTCCTCCATAGAGCATGCTTTGCCGCCCGTGTAAATAGCTGCGCCTGCGTTGAGGAGTACCGTGTTTCTCTTGTGACCCTTGATCTCGCCTGAGAGTATGCCTCTTGTGACGGCGGCGTTTTCGGCAGGAGTACCTCCGAGAAGATCGTCCTTCGTGCAGCGTTCAAAGCCGAACTGCTCGGGAGTTATCTCGTAGTTTTTCATCCAGCCGTCCTTATATTCGCATATTATGGTAGGTGCGGAAAGAGAGATCTCATCAAGCTTATCCTTTCCGTAGACTACCATTCCTCTTTGCGAACCGAGCTTCATAAGCACCTGCGCAACGGGTACGATAAGGGACGGATCGTAAACGCCGAGAAGATGATGCTTCGGGGACGCAGGGTTTGTCAGAGGGCCGAGGATATTGAACACAGTCCTGATGCCGAGTTCCTTGCGGATAGAGCCTACGTATTTCATGGAAGTGTGATATTTCTGTGCAAAGAAGAAGCAGAAGCCTGCTTTTTCCAGAAGTTCACGGCACTTTTCGGGTTCGAGATCTATATTCATCCCGAGAGCTTCAAGGCAGTCGGCAGTACCCGAAAGAGACGAAGCCGCACGGTTTCCGTGCTTAGCGACAAGTATGCCCGAGGCGGCTATCACCATTGCGGAAGTGGTGGAAATATTGAAGCTGTGGGCATTATCGCCGCCTGTTCCGACGATTTCAAGCAGATCCATATCGTTCTCGAATTTAATTGCCGCATCGCGCATAGCCGCCGCGCAGCCTGTGATTTCGTCTATCGTTTCCGATTTGGCGCTTTTTGTTGACAGAGCGGCAAGGAATGCGGCGTTCTGAGTAGGTGTGGATTTTCCCGACATGATCTCTGAAATTACAGCATACGCTTCATCATATGTCAGGTCTTGTTTGTCAACGATCTTAACTATTGCTTCTTTTATCATAATTGATCCCTCCAAGGTTAAAGATTGATAAAGTTTTCAAGCATTGTTTTTCCGTTTGGAGTCATTATCGACTCCGGGTGGAACTGTACGCCGAAAATGTCGTATTCCCTGTGACGTACCGCCATAATTTCACCGTCGTCCGCCAAAGCTGTTACCTCAAGGCAGTCGGGGAGCGTTTCGGGGTCGGCGGCAAGCGAATGATAGCGTGCGACGGGCGAATTTTCGGGAATATCTTTAAAAATCGGGCATGAGCCTGTAAAGCGGATGACCGACTGCTTGCCGTGCATAAGGGTCTTGGCATAGGTGATCTTTGCGCCGTAAGCGGCACAGATCGCCTGATGACCGAGACAAACGCCAAGCGTGGGTATTTTTTGGCAGACAGTTTTTGCGGCTTCAATTATAATTCCGGCGTCCTCGGGGCGTCCCGGTCCCGGCGAGATGATGATTTTTTCAGGGGCAAGCGTTTCGATTTCGGATATGGTCAGTTCATCGTTGCGGACGACCTTTATATCGGGGCATAGTTCGCCGACAAGCTGAAAAAGGTTATACGAAAAGCTGTCGTAGTTATCTATCAAAAGTATCATAAGTCCGCCTCCTCAGCCATTTTCAGGGCGTTGACGACAGCCGCCGCCTTGTTGATGCATTCCTGATATTCGTTTTCGGGGACAGAATCGGCAACGATTCCTGCGCCGCTTCTGACAAAGACCTTGCCGTTTTTCTTGTAGGCAATGCGTATGGCGATACAGGTATCGAGGTTGCCGGTAAAATCAATGTATCCGACAGCTCCGCCATATATGCCCCGCTTGTTGTTTTCAAGCTCTGCGATTATCTGACAGGCACGTATCTTCGGAGCGCCCGAGAGCGTTCCTGCCGGCAGTACGGCGCTTACTGCGTCAAGAGCGTCAAATTCGTCACGTATCTCGCCGTAAACGGTCGAGCCTATGTGCATTACGTGGGAATAGCGTTCGATGCTGTGGAGCTTTTCGACCTTTACCGTACCGAACTTGCTTATTTTTCCGAGATCGTTTCTGCCGAGGTCAACCAGCATGTTATGTTCGGAAAGCTCCTTTTCGTCTTTCAGCAGACCTTCTTCGAGCGCCTTATCCTCGGCTTCGGTCTTGCCTCGGGGACGAGTTCCGGCGAGGGGGAACGTGTGAAGCGCGCCGTTTTCAAGCTTAACGAGAGTTTCCGGAGACGCGCCTGCGATCTCAACGTCAGTGCCGGAAAAATAGAACATATACGGCGAAGGATTGATAGTTCTGAGAATGCGGTAGGTGTTGAGCAGACTGCCCTCGAATCCTGCGCTGAGGCGGTTGGAGAGAACTATCTGGAAAATATCCCCCTCGTAGATACGGCGTTTAGCGGTGTTGACCATATTGCAGAATGCTTCCTTATTAAAAAGGGGAGCGACGTCTGTGGTGAGGTGGCCTGCCGGTTCATGGCGGCGTTCACCGTGGCGGAGGAGGGAAGCAAGCTGTTCCAGCTCCAATTTAGCCTTGTTGTAGCCTGATTCGGGGTCCTCGAGGGACATATTCGCAATAAGTATTATCTTTTGACGGAAATTGTCAAAAGCGATTACTTTATCGAAAAGCATCAGGTCAACGTCCTTAAACTGCTCCGTATCCTCGGTGTCGAGGCGGAGCGACTTCTCGGTATAGGCGAGAAAATCGTAGGAAAAATAGCCCACAAGTCCGCCTGTAAAGGACGGCAGATAGTCGAATTTGGGGCTTTTGTAATTGGAGAGAAGCTGACGTATCTGAACGCTCGGGTCATCGGATTCGACGGTCATGCCGCCCGTAGTGAGCTTATTGCCGACGGCAGAAATTTGCAGTTTGGGGTCGAAGCCGAGGAAAGTATACCGTCCCCATTTTTCCTTTTCTGCGACAGATTCGAGCATATAGCAGTGGGTCGAGATATTTTTCAAAGTCATAAGAGCCTCGATCGGCGTACAGATGTCGGAAAGGATCTCGCAGCTCACGGGGAGAATATCGTATCTTCCGCTGTCAGCGATGTCCCTGACCGTCTGAAAATCGGGCAGAAAGTTCATAATAACACCTCCGTTAGAAATAAAAAAATGTCCTTGGCAGAAGAGAAAACTGCCAAGGACGAATAAAAATCCGCGGTACCACCTTGATTCATGAGAAGTATGACACTCATGCGCTTTGCAGGATACAAACATATCCCCGACGTTTAACGCACGTCTCACGTTACGGAATACTTCGGGGAGGAGCTATTAAAAAACCCCGTTTCACCGTACCCTCAGCGGTCCATTTGCTGACCTGTGTTTTGCCCGACTCTCAGCGCCGCGGACTCTCTGTGAAAGCATGATCAACGTTATCTCCGCATCAACGGTTTACAGATATTATATCACAGAGGATCGGGTTTGTCAATAGGTTTTAAAAAGTTTTTCATTTAACATAAAAAACGTCCTTATGAACGCCATATGAACATTTCGGGGCAAAATGGGCTTAAGATTGGAGCATATAAAGATACGGCGATTTGTATAAGTTTCACAAAATTCATTTCCGACTATTGACAATTCAGTGGAATAGTGCTATAATAAGCATATGGAAAAGGATATAGGGTGTTTAGGAACTATATATAAAACCCTATAACCCCGTGTCCTAACAAAAAGTCCCGAGGATTTAAAGAGGAATCGTCAAAGTGTATAAAAGTTGCATATAAAGTTTGTAATTTCTAATGATATTTTGTGAACATTCTTCAAAAGTCTTGACACGACGGGCAAAAGGAGGTATAATAATATTGTGATTTATTAACGAATGCGTTTTTGGAAAGGAGCAGAAATGACTGACAAGGAACTTCGGAAGCTTAAACGAGCTGAATTGTTGGAAATACTGTTTTATCTCAGAAAGGAGCTTGACGAGCTTCAAGCCGAGAACGCCGCCCTTACTGAAAGAATCGACGAGCTTACTAAATCGTCACACGGGGCAGAGGTCGTTATCTCGGAGGAGAGCCGGAACGAGCTTCTCAAAAGCGTCCGAAGCGTTGTGGAGGATTGCCTTGCAGGCAAAGCTCCGCCCGGCAGGAAAAACGCTCCTAATGGCAAGGCGGGGAAGTGACGGCTATGAACGATGTTAAAAAAGATCTGCCGACAGCCGACCAGCTCTATGCCGCTACAGAGCGTATACGTTACAGGAAAAGCTACGCGAAAATGCTGTACAACACGATCTCCTCACTTATCGTGGTCGCGGCGGTAGCTGTCCTAATATCCATGCTTTTTCTTCCCGTTTTCAGAGTTACGGGTTCGAGTATGACCCCTACTATGAATAACGACGATCTGCTGATCTGCAATAAACGGGCGGATTTCAAAAGCGGCGATATTGTTGCCTTCTATTTTAACAACAAAGTCCTTCTTAAAAGAGTTATAGGCACGGCGGGGGACGTTGTTGATATAAGTGAGGACGGTACGGTCTATGTCAACGGTAAAGCCCTTGACGAGCCGTATATAAGCGAGAAAGCATTCGGCGAATGCGACATTGATCTGCCCTATCAGGTGCCCGACAACAGAATATTTGTTATGGGCGACCATCGTTCGGTATCGGTGGATAGCCGTTCAAGCTCCGTTGGCTGTATTGCCGACGAGTATATCATAGGCAAGGTTATCTTCCGTTTATGGCCGTGGGAGGTAATAGGCCCCGTTCACGGCAGTTCGGTAGAGTAGATCGAGATACTCATTGAATTTATGAGGGAAAAGGAGTTTTTTATGAGAAAATTTAAGAAATTTGCGGCTATGGTTTCGGCTGTTGCTCTTGCAGCTTGCGCCGTTGCTCCGTTGGCTTCATTTGCAAAGATAACAACTGAAAAAGTTAATGACGGTTCTATTACAATTAGTACAGCAGAAAATGATCATAATTATTCTGCTTATCAGATTTTTGACGGTGACCTTTCAAAGAAAACAGACAGTGAGACCGGAAAAGTAACAATAACGTTTTCTAATGTTGAGTGGGGCAGCGGATTAACAAAGAATGCTGACGGTCATCCTGAGATAACAAAAAACGGCAATAAAGTAACTATTTACGAGGCTTTGGAAAATCTCGATATAACGACAGGAGAAGTAATGAATGCAACAAATCTTTTCTCCAAAAAGAATGCCGCTAATGAATCCGTAGTATTGGAGTCTGCTGAGGAAGTTTCAGAGGCTCTTAAGACTTTGACCGAAGGAACAGCTAATTCTTTTACAGCCATTGACAAGGTAGCACGGGTATTTGCGGATTACATCAATTCTTCCAACAACGTTGAAATGGGTAACTGGTCAAAGAATTTGGATGAAATTGTGAATGGTGACCAGAGCGGTTATAAAGCAACAATTTCTGACCCCGGCTACTATCTTGTAATTGACCAAGCAAAAGATTCTACTTCAGGTTTGGCTAATGGCGAAGCTATTTCCAAGTACATTCTTCAGGTTGCAGGCGATACAACGGTTGCACCCAAGGCTGATGCTCCTCAGGTAATGAAGAAGGTTTATGAGGACGAGGATACCACACAGGCTAAAGTCGGTTTTGCAGATTCAGAAGATTATCCGTTGGAAGCAGGCTATAACGACGCTGCCGATTACAGTATTGGTGAGACGATTCCTTTCAAGCTTTACGGTTCGCTTCCCTCAACCTTTGATAACTACGACGGTTATTACTATCAGTTTAACGATAATATGGGTTCTGGTCTTGACCTTGTTATTAAAGGAGACGAAGCTTCAACACAGGACTTTACTGTTACTATTAAAGATGAAGAAACTACGAAAGTTCTTAAAAACGGTTCAAATGCAGGCGAGACAGCTGAATTTACTTTTGCAAAGTTAGAAGCTCCAAGCAAAGGCTTCACTATCACTATTAATGATTTGAAGTTAATTGATATGGATGACACTCAGGACGGCGTGCAGGCTATGTCGAAAGACGCTGTTATAACCGTTGCGTATAATGCTAAGCTTAACGCAAATGCAGTGATCGGAAACATTGGTAACCCGAATGATGTTTCTCTTAAGTACTCCAACAATTCCAACACGGCACAGGGCGGAGAGAATGATGAAAAAAGTGAAACACCCAAGGACTACAACGTGGTATTTACCTATGAGCTTGACGTTACTAAGTACTTGGATGCATTAGAAGAAGGTAAAGAAGCTGGCACGAATGATGCGAGCTTCAAACTCTACAAGGGTACTGGTGCGAATAAGCAGTATGCTGTACTGCAAAAAAATTCAGAAAATACATGGAAGTTTGTAAAATGGATTACCGAATCTGAGACTGAAAAAGGTACATTAGTTGCAACAAAGGACAAAGGTAAATTCGAGTTCAGCGGTTTGCAGGACGGAACTTACTACCTTGAAGAAGCAGTAACGCCTACAGGCTACAACACAATGGAAGATCTTGAGATTGTAATCGAAGCTTACGGCAGTACGGCAGGTGCTGAAACAAAGGCAGACATCGTTACTCAGGCTTATAACACTCCTAATACAGAGGAAAATTACACAACTAATTCTCCTCTTAAGAACCTGACCATTAAATATGGCGATATGACGAATGAGAAAGTTGCAAAATCAGGCAGCAAAAACGGTATAGTTGAAGCTGACATCATCAACCATGCTGGTTCAGCGCTCCCCGGCACTGGTGGTATCGGTACAACGATGTTCTACATAGGCGGCGGCGCAATGGTAGCCGTTGCAGGCGTATTCCTTATCACAAAGAAGAGAATGAACAAAAAGGAAAACTGAAACGCAAAATTTACCAATATTGGTAAATCGCTAAATTTGTAAACAAATTTAGCGAACGCAAATCTAACAACACCTATATCTGCCGCCGGAGAGATTCGGCGGCAGGCATTAGGGAGGGACTCATGAGCAAAAAGAAAAAAGGAATATTTTCAACGATTTTTCTTCTGTTGATGTTACTGGTGGGTCTCTCCGTAATGCTTTACCCGACAATAAGCGACTGGTGGAATTCAAAGGTGCAGAGCCGGGCGGTCGCAGGCTACGAAGAAGCCGTAAAAAACATGACCCCCGAGGATTACAGCCGCTACTTCGCCGAAGCCGAGGATTACAACAGACGGCTTTTGGGGTTAGCCGCGCCTTTTGCCGACGCCGACAAGGTAGAGGGCTACGAAGACGCGCTGAATATCTCGAATACGGGTATAATGGGCTATATCACGATACCGAGCATAAAGGTGGAGCTGCCGATATACCACGGCACAAGCCCCGAGGTACTGAATATAGCGGCAGGACATCTGCAAGGCTCGTCCCTGCCCGTAGGCGGAGCGAACACACATGCGGTAATATCGGCGCACAGAGGACTGCCCTCCGCAAGACTTTTTACCGACCTCGACCAGCTCGACAAGGGCGACCTTTTCACAATAACCGTTCTCGACCGCGTATTTACCTACGAGGTGGAGAAAATACTCACAGTAAAGCCCGAGGAAGTCGATAAACTTGCGGTTATCCCCAACGGCGATTACGTAACGCTTATGACCTGTACCCCCTACGGTATAAATACCCACAGACTGCTTATACGTTCACGCCGTACGGATAACGTTGAAAAGCATGAAGTGCGGATCTTTGCCGATATGGTAAAGGTCGATCCCATGCTTGTTATACCGTTTATAGCCGCGCCGCTTTTCATTATCCTGATGTGCTTCTGGATGTTCGGCGGCAGGCGCAGGCACAGAAAACCGAGGGAAATCGCCGAATACCTTGCAAACGAAAGAAAGGGTGATAGAGATGACAGGGATCAGTAAAAAGATCGGCGCGGTCTTTTTCGTGATAGGGGCGGCTGTTCTGTTTTGTATTAGCTGTCTTTGTTCCGCCGCTTCGGCGGAGGGGTCTGTCAGGCTGACGCTTGTCTGCAAAGCCCGTAACGAGCTTGTTGACAGAATGCCGTGGTCGGTCTTTCGCATAGGTTCTCTCAACGGCGGAAAGATAGTCCTCGAGGGGGAGTTTGCGAGCTACCCCGTCGATATGTCGGACTTATCCGCGGCAAGTCTTGCGGACGCCGCTTCTACCCTTAAAGAGTACGCTTTCACCTATAAGCTCAAACCCTATGCCAAGGAAAAAACAGGCAAGGACGGTACGGTGACTTTTGATGCTCTGGAGGACGGCGTGTACCTTTTAGCCGCTAAAAATCATAAATCGGGCGATAAAACGTACCTCCCCACTCCCGCCATTATAGAGGTGAACTCCGCACAATCGCAGGAATTGACGATATATCCGAAAATTTCGTCTATCCGTACCCTCGCCGACGAATTCGAGCGTTTCAACGTTCGCAAGGTTTGGGAGAAGTACGAGGGCATGCTCGTCAAGCCTACCGAGATAGTTGTGGATATTTACAGGGACTATGAATTTTACGAGACTGTCACCCTGACCGCCGATAACGACTGGAATTATTCGTGGGAGGAGCTTGTCGGCTCGGAATGGACTATGATAGAGCGCAAGATCCCCGAGAACTGCACTGTCGTTTACCGCAACGACGGACGGCGGTATATCGTGGTAAATACGTATAATCCCGAGTTCGTTTTCGATTGGGACGTTGAATATCCGCCTGTCGTAGCAGAGACTACTGTCACGGGGCAAGTCTCGGGCATAATTGAAACGAATACGACTACGGCGAAATCGTTTCCCGTGGGGGACGGCGACGATACGACCCCGTCATCGGACGGCACGGCAACAGGGACTTCCGAATTTCCTGTAGGCGGCGCAGATGAAACAACAGTCACCGCAAATACTACAGCCACATCTCCCGAAGAAAACGACCAAACCCCCGATAACACGAAAAAAGGCGGCAATTCTCCCTCGGCGACTACGACCGCCGAATCAAAACTGCCGCAGACAGGTCAGCTATGGTGGCCCGTCCCTGTAATGGCGATCGTCGGATTGGTTCTCATTGCGGCGGGTACAAGGATCATTTTCGGCTGCAAGAGGGAAGATAATGAATAAAAAACACGGTTTGTTTTGTATATTTCTCGGGACAGCTCTGCTTATTGCGGCGTTGTCCCTTGTTTTCTACAATTCTCAGGAAGATAAAAAAAGCGGAAAAGCGGCTATGGAGGCGCTTTCCGAGCTGAAAGAAAATATCCCCGAACCGCCGACAGAAGCTCTTGCGGAAACGGCTACAGGGGACGATATTTATTCCGAATACAATATAGAGCCGCAAACCGCCGTTCAGGACACCACAATGACGGTTGATGAACATGGGTATATCGGCATTATTTCCATTCCCGATCTGGGACTGGAGCTGCCCGTTATGAGCGACTGGAGCTATCCGAATCTGAAAATATCGCCGTGCCGCTATAAGGGCAGCGTGTTCAGCGGAGATATGATAATCGCCGCGCATAATTACCGTTCGCATTTCGGCAGACTGTCGGAATTGAGCGGCGGCGAAACGATAGTATTCACTGCGGCGGACGGCAGAGTGTATAACTATGAAGTATCTCAGATAACCGAGCTTGACGGCAAGGACATCGAGGGTATGGATTTCGGTTCGGCGGATTCATGGGATCTGACACTGTTCACCTGCACTCTCGGCGGAAGAAGCAGGGTAACTGTCCGTGCGGTTGAAACGGGAGAATAATTGATGAATATAAAGATTTTGGCTGTATATGCAGTCTTTCTTGCGATAATGAGTTTTGTTTCCGTGATACTTTATAAGTCCGATAAGGTCAAGGCAAAAAAGGGAAAATGGCGTATCAAGGAAAGAGTCCTGCTTTGCTTTGGCTTTTTCGGCGGAGCAATAGGCGCATTGAGCGGCATGAAGCTGTTCCGCCATAAAACAAAGCATTGGTACTTCTGGGCTGTGAATATCCTCGGTCTGATATGGCAGACAGGCTTGCTTGGCTGGTTGATTCTTCAGGCTTTTAATTTCTGAGACCTGCTTTTATCCCTGACATGATAATATCCCTTGCTTTTACAGCTTCTTCTTTGGATAACGGCGGCGTATCGGGCAGCGGATAGTCAAATCTGAGTTCGGCGTATTTGTGGCGCGCCATATCGTGGTACGGAAGCACGTCGAGAGCCTTAAGATTATCAAGAGACGCAAGAAATTTTCCGAGACGGAAAAGTTCCTCGGGAGAATCGGTCAGCCCCGATACGACGACACGCCTTATCCATACGGGGATAGCCAATTCACGCAGACGCTCAGCAAACCGCAGTATGTTTTCGTTTCCGATACCTGTAAGCGACTTATGCTTATCGCTGTCCATATGCTTTATATCGAGCATTACAAGATCGGTATATTTCAGGACTTTATCAATTTTTTCAGTTGACCGAGGGTCGTAAACAGCCGCAGACGTATCGAGGCAGGTATGTATACCTGCTTTTTTTGCGCCCTCAAAAAGCTCCGCAAGAAATTCCGGCTGAGCGAGAGGCTCTCCGCCTGTTGCCGTAATTCCGCCCGATCTCAGAAACTCCTTGTAGGAATCGTATTCCTCTAAAAGCTCCTTTACCGTGACCTCTCTGCCTTTCCGGAACTCCCACGTATCGGGATTATGGCAATATTTGCAGCGGATAGGGCATCCCTGAAAAAACACAACGAACCGTACTCCCGGACCGTCTACAGTCCCGAAGCTTTCAGTAGAATGAATATATCCCGTCATTTTTTCATCTCCTTTGCACGTTTGAGTAAAGCTGTTCGTTCGTTTGGAAGAACCTCGTCAATGATCAGTTCCAGTAATTCTTTCAGACAAATGCCTATTTCTCTGCCCTTGAAGCCGAGCGAAATAAGGTCGGCGCCGTTTATTGCCATTTCCGCAAGGCTTATGCAGCTTTTCTCCGCAGCAAGCTGTCGGGCTGTTTCGGCAAATCGGTCAAATTCGGCGTTTTCGGCAAGTACAAACTCCTGTTTTGCGGCGTTATCGGCTTTCTTGGCTTCAATTAGCATTAGAAAGCCGTCAAGTCCTATATTGCTCATAATGCGTTTTATCTGTTTTTCGGATACTATTTTGTCGCTGTGTCGGAAAATGATTTCGCATACCGCAGTAATGGTCTTGTTGTCGAATTTCAGGCGTTTGAGGATAAGCCGAGCCTTGTCTGCGCTTGCTTTTGCATGTCCCTTGAAATGACCGTAGCCGTTTTCGTCAAGGGTGAACATTTCCGGTTTTCCGACGTCGTGCAGAAGCATGGCGAGCCTGAGCGTATTTTCCCCGTCAACTCCCGAAGGTATCGCATTTACGGCACGCACGGTATGCTCGTAGACAGTGTATTTGTGATAGCGTGAACGCTGGTCGAAATCAAAGCAGGGGATAAGCTCCGGTATCATCTGCCCGATTATATCGCGGAACCGAAGCATTACGTCAACGGAGTTCACACCGCTCAGAAGCTTGATAAGCTCCGCCGAAATGCGTTCCGAGGAAATGCTGCCGAGCCTGTCTTTCTGCCTGATAGCGGCGGCGGCGGTATTTTCTTCTATTTGAAAATCAAGAACGGACGAGAAACGCAGGCTTCGCAGAATACGAAGCGCATCCTCGGAAAAACGTTCTTCGGGGTCTCCTACGCAACGAATAATACGGTTTTCAATATCTTTTCTGCCGTTAAACGGGTCGAATATATTTCCTTTGGAATCCATGGCGACAGCGTTCACCGTAAAGTCGCGGCGTGCAAGATCGGATTTCAGATCGTTAGTGAAGCTGACGTTATCGGGACGGCGGGAGTCGCTGTATTTGCCGTCTATGCGGAATGTCGTGACTTCAAAAGGCATACCGTTTTTCAGAACGGTCACTGTGCCGTGCTTTATGCCGGTAGGGATGACCTTTTCTGCGGAGAATACTTCCGTTATCTGATCAGGCAGGGCGTTTGTTGCAATATCAAAATCATGAGGAATACGCTTCATGAGCATGTCCCTGACGCAGCCCCCTACAGGATATGCCTCAAAACCTGAGCTTTCAAGTTTTTCAAGAATGTACAGGCAGTTTTTATCGGTTATCATATTATCATCCTTCGGATTTTTTCTTAATTTTTATTATACTATATTTTTTGGGAATTTGCAATATTGAATTTATACTAAACGCTATAGCCAAACGCGCAATAAATGACAAGCAGATTTTGCACATAGCAAGGCGGAGGACGCAGGCATACTGTCGTATGGCAAGGACGACAACGATGCAATGTGTAAAATATGCTGTCAGATATGCGTGATTTGCTATAGCGTTTAGTATAAGTAACTTAAGTGAACTAACATCGGATTCCAAAGGGAACGCCTACAATTTCTGAGGTTCGCATTTTTCAATAATTGATCTTCATGAAAAGCGCACGAAAATAATGAAGATAGATGTAGTTAGCAAAAACTAACGTGTAGCCGGTCTTCATTTGTCAAAAGCCCTTGATTAAATTTTGAAAATGTAGTATAATGTTATTGTATGCGGAACGGCTTAATGCCCGTTCCAATATCCGATAAATGTATGCGGAGCTGCGTTAAGTCAGTTCGGCGGTCAATTATCAATTATCCCGAAAGGAGTATTAAAAATGATTTATTCTCACGAAGTTGAAACAATGTGCCCTATCGCACAGGGCGTTGCTCACGGTGCAGCTCCGATCCCGGAGGAGGCAAAGTGGGTGAAGGCTAAGGAGATCAAGGATATTTCCGGCTTCACACACGGTATCGGTTGGTGCGCTCCTCAGCAGGGTACCTGCAAGCTCACCCTCAACGTTAAGGAGGGCGTTATTCAGGAGGCTCTCGTTGAGACTATCGGCTGCTCCGGCATGACTCATTCCGCAGCTATGGCTTCGGAAATCCTCCCCGGCAGAACTATTCTCGAGGCTCTTAATACAGACCTCGTATGCGACGCTATCAATACAGCTATGAGAGAGCTTTTCCTCCAGATCGTTTACGGACGTTCGCAGTCCGCATTCTCAGAGGGCGGTCTTGTTGTCGGCGCAGGTCTTGAGGATCTCGGCAAGGGACTTCGTTCACAGGTCGGCACAATGTACGGTACTCTTGCAAAGGGTCCCCGTTACCTTGAAATGACAGACGGCTACGTTACAGGTCTTGCTCTTAATGAGGATAACGAGATCATCGGCTATAAGTTCGTAAACTTCGGCAAGATGATGGACTTTATCAAAGCAGGCGACGACGCTAATACTGCATTTGAGAAGGCTCAGGGTCAGTACGGCAGAGTTGCTGACGCAGTTAAGATCGTTGATCCCAGAAAAGAATAAGGAGGACTACTGAAATGGCTTTATTTGAATCATATGAGAGACGTGAAAAGCAGATCCTTGACGTTATCAAGGCTTACGGCATCAATACAATCGAAGAATGCGCTGACGTCTGCAAGGAAAAAGGTCTCGATATCTATAAGCTCGTTGAGGGCATTCAGCCTATCTGTTTCGAGAACGCTAAGTGGGCTTACACGGTAGG
Source organism: uncultured Ruminococcus sp. (assembly GCA_947627275.1). Lineage (GTDB taxonomy): Bacteria > Bacillota > Clostridia > Oscillospirales > Ruminococcaceae > Ruminococcus. The sequence continues at coordinate 49,029 of CANQVK010000005.1, forward strand.
CTGCGCTATCGCTATCAAGAAGGGCTGCACAAGAGCTGCTGATGCTGCCGCTGCTATCGGAGAGGGACTTCAGGCTTTCTGCATTCCCGGTTCTGTAGCTGATCAGCGTAAGGTAGGTCTCGGTCACGGAAACCTCGGCAAAATGCTCCTTGAGGAGGAGACAGAGTGCTTTGCATTCCTCGCAGGTCACGAGTCGTTCGCTGCTGCTGAGGGCGCTATCGGTATTGCTGAAAAGGCTAACAAGGTTCGTCAGAAGCCCCTCCGCGTTATACTTAACGGTCTCGGCAAGGACGCTGCTCAGATCATCGCTCGTATCAACGGTTTTACATATGTTGAGACAGAAATGGATTATCACACAGGCGAAGTCAAGGAAGTTTTCCGCAAGCCTTATTCCGAAGGTCTCCGTTCAAAGGTAAACTGCTACGGCGCAAACGATGTAACCGAGGGCGTTGCTATCATGTGGAAAGAGAACGTTGACGTTTCTATTACAGGAAACTCCACTAACCCCACACGTTTCCAGCACCCCGTTGCAGGCACATACAAGAAAGAGCGTACAGACGCAGGCAAGAAGTACTTCTCAGTAGCTTCCGGCGGCGGTACGGGACGTACTCTCCACCCCGATAACATGGCAGCAGGCCCTGCTTCCTACGGTATGACGGATACTATGGGACGTATGCACTCAGATGCTCAGTTTGCAGGTTCTTCTTCCGTTCCCGCACACGTTGAGATGATGGGTCTTATCGGTATGGGAAATAACCCCATGGTCGGCGCTACCGTTGCTTGCGCTGTTGCTGTTGAAGAGGCTATGAAGTAAGATAAAATCTGAAAATATGTCCGTGAGGACGTTTATATGTGGCGCTGCTTGCGATAATGACGTAAGCAGCGCACAATTTGTATTTAGTAAAAATAAATAAGCGTTCTCCCACAACAGGAAAACGCCTATTTTACGTCGTTTTAAATGGTGGAGCATAGGGGACTTGAACCCCTGACCCCCACACTGCCAGTGTGGTGCGCTCCCAACTGCGCTAATGCCCCGGATAAGAGAGAGAAGCTTTCAACGGACTGTAGACAGAGCGATGAATAGAGAAGCTTCTCGTACTTCGATAAAACTACTATACAATTATATCATATTGAGAACAAAAAGTCAATAGCAAAGCAAACGGCAATTTGCACAAAAAGTCATGTGATAATTTGTGGATAAATGCACATTAAAATACCGCAAGCCAAAATGAACATAAATAGCCATACTTGTCAAAGAATTTTTTATCAGTTCATAGAATATCTTGACTATGCTTTACAAATGGAGATCATTGGAGTACAATATATAATCGGAGATTTATTTATTAAGGGGGAGAAAATAATATGAACAGCAGATCAGCCGACCTGACGCAAGGACCTTTGCTAAAGCAGATCATATTCTATACCATACCGATAATACTTACGGGCATATTGCAGCTTTTATTCAATGCTGCTGATCTTGTAGTTGTCGGACAGTATTGCGGAAGCATTTCCGTAGGCGCAGTAGGAGCGACAGGTCCGGTCATCAATCTTATAACAAATTTGTTTATCGGTTTCTCGGTAGGCTCGGGAGTTTCAGTTGCGCACGGAATAGGGGCTGGGAAAGACGAGGACGTTCGCAGAGTGGTGCGTACATCTATACCGCTTGCGGCAATATGCGGACTTATTCTGACCATAATAGGAATTGCCGGAGCGAAGTTTATTCTTCAGTTGATGGATACTCCAGACGACGCTATCGACTTGTCAGCCGCTTACATGAGGATATATTTCTGCGGAATAGTTTCAAGTATGCTGTATAATTTCGGTTCTGCGATACTAAGGGCGGCAGGGGACACCAAGTCTCCCCTTATTTATCTTACAGCGGCGGGAATACTTAACGTGATGCTCAATCTTCTTTTTGTAACCGTATTTAAAATGGACGTTGCGGGAGTTGCGCTCGCTACGGCATTATCGCAGACCGTATCAGCAGCGCTTATAATTCGTGCGCTCATGCGCCGTGACGATGCGTGCAAGCTGGAGTTAAAGAAAATGCACATATATAAACGGCAGCTTTTCAGGATAATGCAGATCGGTTTTCCTGCCGGCATACAAGGCTCTCTGTTCTCGATATCGAATGTTATCATACAGTCGTCGGTAAATTCATTCGGTTCTATAGCAATGTCTGGAAATGCTGCGGCACAAAATATCGAGGGTTTCGTTTACACCTCAATGAACTCGGTAAGTCAGTCCGCATTGAATTTTGCCGGACAGAATCATGGCGCAGGCAAGTTCGACCGCATACGAAAAACTATGTTCATATGTCTTGGGTTTGTCCTGTGCATTGGCTTAGGTCTTGGACTTTCAGCGTATTTCTTTTCCAAACCGCTTTTGTCGATATATATTTCCGACTCTGCGGAGGCTATTGAATACGGTATCGTCCGTGTGCTTTACATCTGCGTGCCGTACTTTTTATGCGGTCTTATGGACGTATCAACGGGACTTCTCAGAGGACTGGGCAGCAGTATTCTCCCGATGATAATAACGATCGCAGGCGTATGCGGATTCAGAGTGCTGTGGATATGCACTGTTTTCAGGCTGCCGCAGTATCATTCTCTTGAGGTTCTGTATATCTCATACCTTATCTCGTGGGCTATGACATTTTTGGTGCAGATAACTCTTTTTGTGATTCTGCTGAATATCAAAAAGAAAAAAGCGCGGTTACGGCAATAACCCTTTTTCAGCTTCCGGCATACAATATGATATGATACTATACACGGAAATCAATTTTAAGGTTTACAGTAAATTTACGCAGAGGGACTCTGTCCCCCTGCACCCCCTGCCAAAGGGGTGACCCCTTTGGAATCTCTGTGGTCGTGAATTGGACTGTGGCAATCCCGAAATCAGCACGACGCTGTTAGTCTCCGTGATTACCACAGTCCAATTCACGAGAACGGACACCAAGAGATGCCTCTTTAACAGAAGGTAAAGTGAAGCAATATCCGCTGTATAAATTTACTGTAAAACTTTAAAAATTGAATTACGTGTTATAGCGACCCAAAATCAAAATGCCGAAGGAGATATTTATCATGGACGGATTAATTATAACGGCTGCTGTAATTCTTGCGGTCGTAGCCATTATCGAAATAGTAACGGTATTTTTCTCTCTGCCTGTTGACAGCGCGCCGCCATACGTTACTGTACTGCCCGTTTTCGCCGACGATAAGCTTTTTGAAAGACGGCTTGAATATCTTATGCAGAAGGGCTGTGGAAGAAGAAGCGCAATACTGGTGAACTACACAGCAGATTCCCGTCAGACCGAGCTTTGCAGGCGATTTGTCCATGATAATCCCGATGCGGTCTTTATTTCTCATGAGGAGCTTGAAAACTTCTTTACAGGGATATTTTCATAAGGCAACCAAATATAATCGGAGCAGGCAAGCGCAACTGCTCCGATTATTTTGTTATTATTTTTAAATAGAATTAAGACAAAAATTTCCAATGATTAGTTTCGGAAATATTGTCCATAATAATATCATCAAATTTTTTGGGAGATAATATTATGGCATATAATAAGGTTGTGATTTCCGGAATAAATACATCTGAGCTTATCGTGCTTAAAGAGGAGGAGAAGATCAGGCTGCTTAAGGAGTACAAGGAAACGGGCAGCAAAGCCGCAAAGGACGCTCTTATCAACGGCAATCTGCGGCTTGTTCTCAGCGTGATACAGCGGTTTACAGGCAGGGGAGAGGACGTTGACGATCTCTTTCAGATAGGCGTAGTGGGACTTATCAAGGCAATAAATAACTTTGATTTAACAAAAGAGGTGCGATTCTCCACCTACTGCGTGCCTATGATAACGGGCGAGCTTAGACGGCATCTTCGGGATTTCAGTCAAATAAAAGTCAGTCGTTCTCTCCGCGACCTTGCATACAAGGCTATACAGGCAAAGGAACGGCTTATACTGAAAAATCAGCGAGAACCCAATATTGAGGAAATTGCCAATGAAATAGGTGAAAAGCGTGCGGATGTGGTCATTGCGCTTGAAAGCATAAGCGACCCTATCTCGCTGTATGAGCCTGTTTATTCGGATTCTGATGATAACATGTATATCATGGATCAGATAGGCGATAAGAATGATGTGGACAGCTGGATGGGTTCTATTGCTATTCGGGACGCGATAAAGTCTCTCGGCGACCGTGAGCGGAATATCCTGTATCTGAGATTTTTGCAGGGCAAAACGCAGGTCGAAGTAGCTAATGAGATAGGAATATCTCAGGCGCAGGTATCGCGTCTTGAAAAAAGCGCAATAGCACGTATAAAGGACAGCGTATAGTTATACCGCGCAAATCAATTTTGAGAAAAATTGTGATATTCCTGCTTTCGTAGGGACACGACACGCCGTGTCCCTACACATATACAATCTTGACAAATAAAATTTCAAAAATTGATTTGCGTGGTAGTTATACTTCCCTCTATTGCAAATTCCTTAAAAATATGTTATAATAAATATGTGTAGGAAAACACAATAATATTTTCTACTAAACGCTATAGCAAAACACGCAATAAATGACAAGCAGATTTTGCACATAGCAAGGCGGAGGACGCAGGAATACTGTCGTATGGCAAGGACGACAACGACGCTGTGTGTAAAATATGCTGTCAGATATGCGTGATTTGCTATAGAGTTTAGTATAAGGAGATGAAATGTTTGAAAGCAAGTAATTTTATAGCTTTGACGGCAGCAGGGATAATCAACGCCTTTGGGATAACTTTTTTCCTGTATCCCGTAAACTTATACGATTCGGGCATATCGGGAACGTCTATGCTTCTGGCTCAGATAACGCCGCCGACTTTATCGCTGTCGCTTTTTTTGATCCTGCTGAATCTTCCGCTTTTTTTGTACGGCTATAAGAAAATGGGATTGCCGTTTACGATTTACTCCGTGTATTCGGTATTTATTTACTCTCTGACTTCGTGGCTGATAACGGACGTTTTTCCAGTAGATGTAAGTATTGCATCTCCGCTGGCTGAACAGGATCTTCTGCTTTGCGCAATATTCGGCGGATTGATCTCGGGTATCGGCAGCGGTCTTACTATACGTTTCGGCGGAGCGATAGACGGCATAGAAATACTTGCGGTATTGTTTGCTAAAAAACTGAGTTTATCTGTCGGAATGTTCGTTATGGGATATAATGTTATCCTCTACATTGCGGCTGGATTTATAAAGTCAAGCTGGATCTTGCCGCTGTATTCAATAATTACATACGCTGCCGCCCTTAAAACGGTAGACTTCATAGCTTCTGGCTTGGATAAGGCAAAGTCGGCAATGATAATAACGAATAAGTCCGCTGAGATATGCGACGCATTATCGGCTGAATTTGGAAACGGAATAACCGTGATAGGCGCAAAGGGATATTATTCCGATAAGGAGAAAACTCTTATTTATTTTGTGGTAAATCGTTTTCAGATAAATAAGGTAAGAAACATAGTCCATGAACATGATCCTCATGCCTATGTAACTATTACGGAAGTATCCGATGTTCTTAGGACTGAGCAGTACAGCGAATCCTAAGAGTTTGTGTGCATTATAATCTGTTTATATCTTGAATCTTAAGAGATTATAGTTAATATGTATATTTAGTTTTCCGAAATCATTAAATCTGAATGCTTTAGTTAATTGACAGTTAAAAAAATGAGTAGTATAATACAAATAACAGATTATCGAAATCGCCATAAATCATCGGAAAGGAATTTAATTATGTTCGGAAAATATTTAAAGGGCATAGGCGCAGCAGCAATGAGCACAGCGGTTTTATGCTCGGCTCTTACAGCGTTTACACCGTCAGCTACGGATAATACGGCGGTAATTTCGGCAAGCGCTGCGGAAAATCTCACTATAGGGGATTTCCCCGAGGAGTACAGGGACGCCGCCGACTGGATATGGAACAACCGTATCGTAAGAGAGCAGTCCACCGCACGCCACAATACGATTTTTGACCAGATCATTGCAGGCAATGGAACTATCAATTATGTGGTAAGGTGGCAATCCTATAAAACAATAACCTATGAGCAGCGAAAACAGTTTGAAACGCTTGTCAGCGACAGTATCAACGCATGGACAAAGTGGCTTGTCGGATATGAAAACTGGCCATATGACCATATAGACGTTAAAATTGTCGGTTGGGCTGTTATTGATAAGAATTGTCTGCTTGACCTTCATGATGACGAGGTCGTTTACACCGATACGGAATTTTATGATTCCCGGAATGATACCTCCAACGGATATGAAACGATCCCTGACAGGCTGCCGAATGCGCCGTCCGCGATCTCACGTTTCGATCATTTTGCCGATACGTCGTATCAGTATCCGGGAGGACTTGATAAGCGTTTTGATATGTATTTATGGGCAACTCAGGGCTTCCCGTCAATAGGCGGCTGCGGAGGCGACTGGGGTCAGAGACTTTCCGATGACGCCTACCTGAATATGCTTGACGGTACGGGACTTCACGTTCTCGAACATGAGCTTGGACACGGATTCGGTATGACCGATTTTTACGGCGGCGAGGGAGAACTCGACGGATTCCCTCCCGGAGGATTCCCCGGCGGAGAAAATTCGCTTATGATGGCAGGGTCTGCGGCGAAAATTACAGATTTTGACGGCTGGATGCTGAGATATATGTGGTCGCATATAAAGGACGAGGAGGGACGTTTTGTTATTGAAGCTCCGATAGCTCCGCCAACTACCGAGCCGTCTGCAACCGAACCTTCAACAGACGCTCCTACAGTTCCCGTTGTTCCGACAGAGGCGGTTCTGACCGAAACCTTTGACGACGCTATTACCGAAGCAGGGGACGGATATATCGTATTTGCCGACCACGGAAGATTCAGCTACAGCGATAATTACTATGGGTCGGACGAATCAAAGAATTTTGCTAATTATGAGGTCGGCGACGTTGTGTCGGTAACGTTCAGCTACAAGGAGAATTCCCGTGAGATCGTAAGTATGGATTCGCTCACGCTTCTTGAAAATATAAGAAAGGAAAAGGGCGATGTCAACCTTGACGGCGAAATCGGCGTATCAGATCTTGTTTTGCTGAGCGATCATCTTTTGGGCGGAAAAATGTTTACGGAGGAGCAATGTTCCGCTGCCGACATTATTGCGGACGGAGCTGTTGACGTATTTGACTTGACAGCGCTCAGAAAAATGCTAATATCATGAACTTATTTTGGAGCTTGTTCAGTATCTCCTCACGCACGCCGAGATACTGAACAGGCTCTCAATATTCTATCCCTTTTCTTGCGTTGATACCTTTTGTGTACGGGTGTTTTAAGGCATTTATTTCGCTTATATAATCAGCTGCTGCGAGAAATTTTTCTTCGGGGTCACGTCCCGTGAGAACAAGCTCGCAGCTTTTTTCTTTTTCAAAGACGATTTTTTCCGCGAGACTTCGGTCAACCAGACCGTAATTATATGCGCAGAAAAATTCGTCTATAATAAGCATATCGAACTTATGCTCTTTCATCTGTTCGTATGCGTTTCTTAGGAGAGCGTTGTGACAGTCGGCGATCTCGATTTTGTCGCTTTCGTTCATTGTGAAAGTGAAGCCGAAGTCTTTCGTGAGCCTGTCTACGGAAATATTCGGTATCATTTTGAGGCTTGCAAGCTCGGAAGTTTCTGCGCCTTTCATAAGCTGTACGATATGAACTTTCATATCCGCACCTGCCGCCCTTATCGCAAGACCGAGAGCAGACGTGGTTTTTCCCTTGCCGTTTCCGCAGTATATATGCGTAAATCCCATGATAATTCTCCTTTGTTAGTCTTTTTGATCAGAAATTAAGAGCCTGTTCAGTATCTCCTCACACGCTGAGATACTAAACAGGCTCTATGCTCGTTATTAATAGACCTCCTCGGAAACTAACGCACACCGTCTGACAAATCTTTTGCCATATGGCTGCGTTATCCTCCTCAGAGGGCGTCAGCCCGCTTTCGTCGTCTGCCTTGCCATATGACAAAATCTTTAGTCATACGGCTGCACTTTAGTTCCCGAGGAGGTCTAATCTTTTGGAGCTTCGGTTTTGCCTTCGGATTGTTCGGGATTCATTTCATCGTGCGCTTCCTGTAGTACAAGAGGAATATCAAGATCCTGACCGTTGCGGTATATTTTAAGAGTTACGGTATCTCCTGCCTTGAACTGATTTTTGATATTATTCAGTTCGTCTGCGGTAGCAACAGCTTCATCGTTTATTCCGATTATAACGTCGCCCTCTTTAATGCCTGCTTCTTCGGCAGCACCGCCCTCGGCTACCATACGGACATAGATTCCCATAGGAAGTCCGAGATAGCTTGAATAGGTTTCGGTAATATCAACAGTGGAAACGCCTATCTGAGGTCTGCCCGAAACGTAGCCCTTGTTAATAAGGTCGTCAATGATAGCCTTTGCGTCGTTTATCGGGATAGCAAATCCAAGACCCTCGACGGAAGCCGTACCGTAGCTTGACGACATTTTCGCCGAATTTATACCGATGACCTGACCGCAGCTGTTGAGCAGCGGACCGCCCGAGTTGCCCGAATTAATGGCGGCGTCGGTCTGAATAAGCGTCATATTTTTTTCGTTAATTGAGATCTGACGGTTGAGAGCTGAAACAATACCGCTTGTGACAGAGCCGAAAAGCTCGAAGCCGAGAGGATTTCCGACGGCAATAACGACTTCGCCGACACGCAGTTCGTCGCTGTTTCCGAAGGTTGCGGGAGTAAAGCCCGAAGCGTCTATTTTCAGCACGGCGAGGTCTGTTTCAACATCGAAGGCGATGATTTTCGCATCGTATTCTTTTTCATCGCTGAAAAGGACGGATACTTCCTTAGCTTCGCCGGCGTCATATTCTTCGGAATAAACTACGTGAGCGTTTGTGACGATGTAGCCGTCCTCGGTCATAACGATACCCGTTCCCGTTCCGACCATTTCACGAGTTTCGGGCTGACTTTGGAAACCCCAGCCCCACGGCGAAATAGTGTTTGAATTATTGTAGGTCACCTCAAAGGTAGATGAAACGCCTACAACTGACGGCATAATTTCATCGACTATATCGGGGAGATATTTTGCGTCTGTTCGTGAAGCAATATCAAACAGTCCCGGGAGGTTCTGCGGTTCGGGAACAGACGGAGTATTTTCGGAGTTGGATTTGGAGGCGCTTACAGAATCGGAGGATTCTTCCCTGTTGCTTTTTTCAGATTCATCGGTAAGCTTTATATTGCTGTCGTCCATAAAGCGATAGAGCTGTATTCCTCCTGCGCAGCCTATGCCGACGGAAAGGATAAGGGCTATGGCTTTCAGGGCAGAATGGCTTTTGGGCTTTTTAGGCTTCTGCGGCGGTGTATTACCCGAATAATAGGAAAAATTTCCTTCGGACTGATTATATTCATCGCCGTTATTTTTATCATTGTTATAATTATTATACATATCCGACATATGCGTTACCTCGTTTCGCATTTCATTACATTATATATTATAAGCAGTTATGTGATAATTATATGATAACCTACGGAAAAAATAAAATAAAAATGCGCCATGCTAATACTAATCTCTGACCGAACTGATGAAAATCTTCACCGCCATCCACTCGCTGCTTGTTGTCAAAACCTCTTGGAGGGATTTTTCCTAAATCAGCAAGCGCCTGTCAGCAAATCTTTTCATCAAACCGATCAGAGATTAGTATGAAAAAACACGGCGCATCTTAAAATTTTTATTTATTTTTCAGCTTTTCGTTGGTTTTGGCGGTGAATTTCTCACTGTACACAAGAAAACGCTTGTGAGTACCGCTGCCTATTTCGCCGCATTCGTCAAACGCTTTCACATCGAAAGTAAATTCTCTGCCGTTTACCGCTGTGAGAACTGCCTCGGCTCTGACCTTCATAGTTTCGGGAGTAGCCGAATTGTGCTTAATGCAAAGCTCTGTTCCGACGGTAGTTTCATTTTCTTCAAGAAAAGGGGAGAGACAATCGCATGCGGCGGATTCCATAAGGGCGGTCATTGCCGGAGTAGCGAAAACTCTGAGACTTCCGCTTCCGACGGAAACGGCGAGCTTATCCTCGGTAACTGTAGTTTCTGCCGAGCCTTTGGCGTTTACGGCTGCATTTCTCATTTAATCTTCTCCTTTGCTTGCTTCGAGGATCTCGTCGGGTATGGGACAGGGCGACATGACATCGCCGATAACACGGTCGTATGTCAGCACGTCGAGCATTTCGTTATCGGGAGTTCCGTCGTTGTAGTCGGTTGAGTAGATCGGCAGCTCTTTCATGTATTCGTCCATGCTCTCGATAAAGGAATCATGGGGAGCGTCAATAATATCGGCTATGATGTAGGGAACATAGAAGAAAGAGAACTTTTCTTCGGGAACAGCGGAGAAATCCGCATCATAGTTGCTCCAGAAGAAGTACTTCTGTTCATAGAGCGTACTGCAATTTTCGCCTGTGATATTGAGCTGATTGTAAACGCTTGTTTCGCCTCTCAGGGACGGGAAGTGGTCGCCTACGAAAAATACAAGAGTAGGCTCGTCAAGCTTTTTGAGTTCTCCCAGAAATGCCTCCAGACCTTCGTTTGTATGCTTGAGCCATGTGAGGTAGTTTCCGATCTCGTCATCGGGGTCTTCGCCGAGGTTGTACGGCTGGTGGTTCTGCATTGTAGTTGTGTGGATGTAAATGGGGTCGTCCGTAGTCTTGACAAGGTCTAAAAGCTGGTTAAAGACCGTATTATCGTCAACGTATGTACCGAAGTGTTCAACAGGTACGGTAAAATCCGTAACGCCCTCGATGTCATCGTGGAAAATCATTGTATCAAAACCGAAATCGCCGTAAATACGTGTTCTGCTGTAGAATGAGCCTTGGAAAGGATGTACGTAAGCCGTTTTGTAGCCCCAACTCTTGTAATACTGAGCGAATGCAGGCTGTTCACGGTCTGCAAGTTCACGCTGAGGCATATTGGGCGTATTCAATCCTCGAACGGGAAGTCCGAAAAGCAGTTCAAATTCGGAACGAACGGTATAGCTTGCATATGTTGGGGTGATAGCAATGCCGCTTTTGCCCTCTGCGCAAGCTTTATCGAAGCCCTCGTAGTAGGAATCGTCTATGCCGAGTTCGTCAAATACTCGGAAATCGGCGTAGGATTCGCTCATAACAACAATAACATTGGGTTTGACTCCGCCGTTGAAGTCCTCTGTTTCGTCAATATCCGTGTCAATGATCTTTGAAACATATTCCTCGTTGTAGTTTTCGGGTTCTACAAGGCGGTTTTCAAAGCTTTCGGAAGCGGTCTCCACAATAAACGCAAGGAAACTGTTGTTGTCGAATTTTTCGTTGAGCAGAAAAGCGTTGCTTGCCGCGGTCGTGTCGAGCTTGAAGAAGTTGTATATCGGCGTGTAGAATCCGGGGAAAACGATCATGCACATGCTTATGCAGGCGCATGCCGCAGCAGCGATAGCTCGTTTGAAAGGCTTATGGCGCGGAAGCTTGGGGTTAAAGTGGAAAACCACCGCTATAAACGCAAGCACAATGAGACAATAGATTATCAGTCTCGGCGTTATTTTTATGTATGCAAAGGATTTAAGGCTCTTGATGCTTTTGAAAAGCTTCATATCGGAAAGAATGAGATGGTTTCCGTTAGTACCGTACTTGAACAGCTCGGTTATGCTGAGAGCCATATATATTGCGCTCTGCGCCAGTACCGCAAGCCAGCCCTTTCTGAAAGCGGCAAGGAGCAGTATAAAAACTATTCCGGAAGCTATAAAGTTGAACAGCAGTACCGACGGTCTTTCGACCGCAAAACTCATGAATGCGCTTACATGCTTGAACTGATTTATCTCAGCCATGCAGGCAATGAACATCGGGAATACTATCATCAGGATAATGTTGAGGACTTTGAAGCGTTCGCTGTTTTTGTCCCGCTTTTCGTTGTATTTTTTTACATGGTCAAGGAAGGAATTAAATTTTGTTTTAATTTTATCTGTCATTTTGTTTCAGCCTCCGATTAAAGAAATTTCCTTCGGATTATGTCTCCGCAACATTTAATATAGCACATTTTCGGATAAGTTTCAAGAGGAAATCACTATTTTCATAATTCTGTCATTATTTTCGTTATTTTGGTAATAGTGTACTGAAATATACAATGCAATTTGTATATTGTGACCATTAAATTTTTTTCCAAAATATGCTATACTTCCCTTTATTGTCCGCTTTGCAATAGAGTGAAGTATATAAGCAGCGCGTCGCTGCACCCGATTCACGTTACCCTCGCAAGCTCGTTAATTTTGCGAAGCTCAAATTTTTCCGCGCCTGTTGCAATTTTAATAATTATATGCTATAATTATTTTATAATTTAAATAAGGGGAGATAATTACGAAAAAAGCGGTCGTTACGGGAGGTTCAGGAGGTATAGGAGAAGCGATATGCCGCCGCCTTGCCGAAGATGGATATTATGTTTATACAGGTTTTTCGGCGTCCAAGGAAAAAGCCGAAAAGATCGCCGCAGAAACAGGCGGAGAGGCGGTAAAGCTTGACGTTTCTTCTTTGGAGGACGTTATGTCCGTTTCGGAAAGGGTCGGAACAGCCGATCTGCTGGTGAACAATGCAGGCATTTCCGAAATTGATCTGTTTACAGGTATCTCCATAGAAAAAAGCCGCAGTATCATGGAAATAAATCTTGTCGGCGCGATGAATTGCGCAAGGGCTTTGCTGCCTGCGATGATACGCCGAAAATCGGGGTGCGTTGTAAATATTTCCTCTATGTGGGGGCAGGTCGGAGCGTCCTGCGAGGTGGACTATTCCGCTTCAAAGGCAGGTCTTATAGGTTTTACAAAGGCTTTGGCAAAGGAGGTAGCTCCCTCGGGGATTCGGGTGAACTGCGTTGCTCCGGGCTTTATAATGACCGAAATGAACAGCAGATTTTCCGATGAGGAGCTGGAGCTTATCCGTGAGGAAATACCTCTCGGAATATTCGGCGAACCTCGCCATGTTGCGGACGCCGTTGCTTTTCTTGCGTCTCGGGGCGCAGAGTATATAACAGGACAGATATTAGCTGTAAACGGCGGTATGGTAGTTTGATATACTCGCCGCTATTGCAAAATATGCTGTCAGATATGTGTGATTTGCTATAGCGTTTAGTATATAAAGTAATACTGACATAAGATCCGATTCAGGCATCTGTTATAGCAAACGACAAAATATTTTGACGTTCACTATAATTTACCAACGCCCTCGATAGGGGCGTTGTTTTATATGTTAAAAAATAAAATTTATATAAAGTTGTCCCTTTTTGTCGCAATTGGCGAATGTACTATATGAAGCATGTTTCGATTGAAATTCAGACAGGAGGTGAAAAATATGACGGATTCGGAATGGGAGCAGTTATTATGCAGTTCTCCATCAAAAGCTTACGAAACGCTTATTGATCAGTACGGAAATCTTATATATGCCATAGTTCTCAATAAAATCGGAAACTGCGGGTCAAGAGAAGACGTTGAGGATTGTGTGAGCGATATAATGGTTGAGGTTTTCAAGAATGCCGAAAGGTATTCGGCAGGATGCGGAAGTTTAAAGTCGTATATAAGCACAATTGCAAAGTGCAGAGCCATTGACGCTTTCAGACAGATTTCAGCAAGGAATAATATGTGTTCGGATATGGAAGATGACGGCATATTTGTTCCTCCCGCCTTGGACAATACCGAAGAAGAAACCGAAAAACGCATGTTCAGTCAGAAACTCTGGAATATAGTTAAATCTCTTGGAGAACCCGACTGTTCAATAATAGTGTATCAGTACTTTTACAAGCACAAGGTACACGAAATCGCAAAAATTCTTGAAATGACATCAGACTCTGTAAAGAAGAGAAGCCTGCGTGCTAGAAAGAAAATAGGTACGCTCCTTAGAAAGGACGGTTATCATGAATAAAAATGACAAGGATCTTATGAATCAGCTTAGTAACCTTAACGACCTTTCTGTTGAGGAAATAGCTGAAAAATATCCTGCGATCAACAAAAAAATCAAAAAACGTATTTTTAAGAAGTGCTTGAAAAAAAACGGTTTTTCTGCTGAGATAGAGAGCGACGGCAATGAAGCGGTTACTGTTTCTGGAATCGAACGCTATAAACGCAGGCATTTATACAGATTTGCCGCTTCTGCCGCTGCTTTTGTTGTAGCTGTCGGAGGAATAACAAGCGTGTTTATGCTTAACAGGAATCCCTACGGAAACAATAGTTCGGAAACAGAAAAGACGTCTGCACTGATAATTTCCAGCTCGTGGACTGACAGCGACTCGAGTAAAACTACGGCTACAGCATCAAAAGGCGACAATATCGGTTCGTGGGAGACAACTAAGCCGGCATCGGACGCAAATAATGATCCAGTTTCTTTAAGTGGAACATATTGGTATGAATATGAACTCGACGGTCCTGCTGAAAAATCTATCGAGTTCGGTTATGACGGTTTCAGCGGACACTATGTAATACCCGCGAAAGATATAACGACAACAGAGAGTACAAAAATACCTTTCACATATGAAAAAAATGGATATGACATAACCTTCTCTATGGGTTCTGACGCAGCAACGGCAAAATTGAGTTACAGTGACAACGACCCGAGAGGGCAAATTATGATGACTCTGGTATGGGCGAATGGAGATACAGAGTATTTTTACAATGATGCCCCGATTACTTCACCAGGCAATGACAATAAGAACGAGACATCGCAGACAACGACAGAAGCCACAGAAGAAACGACTGTTAATAATACTGTTTCCTTTGATTCTGTTTCTTTGAACGAAACCTTTTGGCATGAGTATGAAAGCGACGTTTCTGCTGAACATTATATTGAGTTTGGTAATGACGGTTTCAGCGGACACTATATTACACCCCCATATGATTATACAACACAAGATGCTTTGAAAATATATTTCACATATACACAAAATGGAGATGAAATATTTATCCGTATGGGTTCTGACACAGCAACGGGAAAATTGAGTTCCACTGACAATGACCCGAAAGGGCAGGTTATGATGACGCTTGTATGGGCAGGTGGACGTACAGAGTATCTTTACACTTACAATATCACAATCAATCCAGACGGCAGCTTTAAATATTATTTACCATCCGACAATGACTATTCTGCACAGCCTCCGATTGCTGACACTACTTTAAACGGAACATATTGGTGTGATGAGGAACCCGACGGTACTCCTGTACATTCTATAGAGTTCGGTAATGACGGTTTCAGCGGACACTATATAACACCTCCGGAAGATTATACCAAACAAGATCCTTTGCTAATATATTTCACATATACAAAAAATGGAAACGAAATTATGGTTTACAGAGGTTCTGACATAGCAACGGGAAAATTGAGTTCCACTGACAATGACCCGAGAGGGCAAGTTATGTTGACCCTTGTATGGGCAGACGGAAGTACAGAGTATTTTTACAATCACGATCTCACAATTACTGACCTGCAAAATTAATTTTTGATTAAATTATACTCGCCGATAATTCAATATCGGCGGGTATATCAGAACAATGAAAGGAAACACGGATAATATATAAGGAACTGTCCAGAAATAAAGCGCTTTTACCGTTTCTTTGTATTCAAGTGTCTGAACCTTTATTTTGAAAGGAGAAATTACATATGAAAAAAATTTTTGTTCTTGTAAACGGTTTTTTTATATTAACTCTTTGCGGCTGTTCCTCTAAAGATATAAATATACAGACGATCTCCGAGTTGGAATTTGATAGAAATGAGCAGCAGCTCCAAAACGACAAGATCACGCTCAACATGGAAGTTTCCGACAGCTATGAACAAAATCAGACAACGAGCAGTACCGAGGTTCTCCAGAGTGAGACGGAGCAGAACAACAGTTATGCCGACTTCTCCATTACCTTTGACTTTGAGGATCGAAGCAAAACGGTTGACAGCAATATGATCGCCGACTGGGTAATGAGGCTTCATGATGGCTCTGTGTCGAAGGATGCTGATGGTAATCCGCTGTTTGACCGTGAGAAAGTCTCTGCGTTTGTACAGCAGATGGCGGCTGAGACAGATACGATAGGCATTTCCCGTTCGTTCTATGCAACGGTTGACGGCTGGATCACGGTGCCGTGGAGTGATTATGCAAGTATCTACGGCTGGCAGATCGATCAGGCAGCGACAGTCGATCAGTTGATCGGTCTGCTGTGTGCGGGCGAGACTGTGACGGTTGAACCGCAATACAATATAAGAGGTTACTGCCGCGCAACGGACGACATCGGCACAACATATGTCGAGGTGGATATTTCCGAACAGCGTCTGTGGCTGTATAAGGATAATGTGATCGTGCTGGAATCTGACATAGTATCAGGTACCGAGACCGATCCGAATTGCCGTACCCCCAGAGGTATCGGCAGCATATGGTCGCATGAGGAGCAGAGAGTGCTCGGTACGATGGAAGTACAGGGCTATGAGACGCTGGTAAACTACTGGATGCCTTTCAACTACATGGACTGCGGCTTCCATGACCTTGACAGAAGCGAATACGGCGGCACGGTCTATATGTACAACGGTTCTCACGGATGTATCAATATGCCGCTCGACAAGGTGAAAGAACTGTATAACATGACTGAAAACGGAGTTCCTGTGATCGTCCACGACTGATCGGTTCTGAATATCTTTCAGAAAATACCCAAAGCTATACTCGCCTCTGTTGCAAATAATTCAATATTGCCGAGTATAAATAATGCAACCTACAATATTAAAACTCCTTAATACCTCCTTAATATCTCCTTAATGTCCCTTCCTGTATATACTAAACGCTACAGCAAATCACACATATCTGACAGCATATTTTACACATAGCATCGTTGTCGTCCTTGCTATGTGCAAAATCTGCTTGCCGTTTATTGTGCGTTTTGCTATAGCGTTTAGTATAATTTATCATGCAGGAGGGGATATTTATAATGTTTTTTATGATTTTTTTCAATTTGTACTTGCAAAAATGCTATATCAATGATATAATATAAATGTATGTGCAGTTGTCTGCCATAATACTATGACAAAAGTACAGGAGATTCATTATGAACAATTCTTATTACGCAAAGCAAATCAACGACATAGTTTCAGAAGTAAAAAAGGCAGTTATAGGAAAGGATTCTATAATTATCAAGACCCTGCTCGCTATCCTCTGCAAGGGGCATATCCTTATCGAGGACATACCGGGCGTCGGAAAGACTACTCTTGCCCTTGCTTTCTCGAAGACGCTGTCTCTTGAGCATAACCGTATGCAGTTCACGCCGGACGTTCTCCCGTCCGATGTTACGGGTTTTTCTGTATACAATAAAATCAAAAATACATTTGAGTTTCGTCCGGGCGTTGCCTTCTGCAACCTCTTTCTTGCGGACGAGATAAACCGTACCTCCAGCAAGACGCAGTCCGCTCTGCTTGAACTTATGGAGGAAAAAAGCATTACGGTCGACGGAAATACATACAAGCTCCCCGAGCCTTATACGGTCATAGCAACGCAGAACCCTATCGGTTCGGCAGGTACTCATAATCTCCCCGATTCGCAGCTTGACCGTTTTATGCTTAAACTGAGCATGGGCTATCCCGAATTTGACGATGAGGTTTCGATCTTAAAGGCGAAATTCAACGCCGCTCCGCTGGAATCTGTAGAACCTGTGGCAAACGCCCGTATGATCAGCGAGCTTCAGGAGCATATCGCTTCTGTTTATGTGGACGACAGGGTCTACGAATATATTGTACGGCTTTCCGCCGCTACAAGAAATCATCCTTTGATAAAGCTCGGCGTAAGTCCGAGGGGTACTCTTGCGCTGATGCAGATCTCAAAGGGTATTGCCGCCGCTATGGGACGTGATTACGTTATTCCCGACGACGTTGCGTATATCTGTCAGGACGTTTTTGAGCATCGTCTTATACTCAGCTCCAAGGCGAAGCTTTCCGACGCCTCTGCGTCAGATATTATAAGCGATATTATCAAGAATGTTCCCGCTCCGGGAATCTCCGAGGGTTAAGGCGAGCTATGCTTCTGGTAAAAATATTTTTTGCGGTTATTATAATCATATGCGCCGTTTTTTACATTATGTACCTGTGGGATTTTGCGCTTGTGCTTCTTATTGCCATGCTTATGATCCCCGTAGTGATGTTCCTGACAACTTACATAACAAAAAAGAATATATCGGCGGAATTTGCGCTGAAAAACGATACGGTCGCAAAAAACGAAAGTTTTCCCGTTCAGATAAGGATTGTCAACCGCAGCTTTTTCCCTATAGGCAAGGCTGAAGCGCATATCGAATACTGCAACATTTTCAACAGCGAGGTAAGCAGCTTTGTCCTTCTTATGCCCATACAGGCACGAAACGAACAGAGCGTCTCTTTTCAACTGAGTTCTAAGTACTGCGGTATCGTTACAGTACGATGCAAGGGGATAAGTATTTACGATCCTCTCAGGCTTTTCAGGTTCAACGTCGGAAAAAATATCCATACCGAAATTGCAGTCATGCCCGAGGGACATGAAATAAGCGGTCAGGTATGCTTTACGGACAGGGTGAACGAAGAAAGCAGCGTGTTTTCCGAACATAAGCCCGGCGACGACCCTTCGGAGGTTTTCGACCTCAGAGGGTACAATCCCGGCGACAAGCTGAACAGGATACATTGGAAGCTCAGTTCCAAAAAGGACGAGTTTATCGTAAAGGATTACAGTCTGCCGGTGGATATTCCCTGCACCCTTTTTCTTAACCTTAAATGTTCTGTCAGACCCGAATTGACTCTGCCGGTATTCGATACTCTTGTGGAAACCTTTGTTTCCGTATCTCGTTTTATGATCGACAATGAACGTATCCATACGATAATATACTATGATGGAAAGTCGGAGTCTTTTATTGAAAAAAGCATTTCCGATCACGATTCTCTTGCGGAGACAGTTCGTGAACTGATACTTTCTCTTAACGTCAATCTGTTATGCGAACCGCCTGAGAATTACTTTATCGAGAATAACAATCTTTCTTTGTCATCGTTCATATTTGTAACATCATCTCCCGATAACTCGGTCATGGAATTTATCGACGAGAACATTGACGCTGATATAAAAAACGCTATAGTGGTCGTTACTTCACCTCATGAGGCGGAGGAGCTTCCCTCATGCTATTTGGGCGTCAGCGTAATACCCGTTGTTATCGGCAGAATTACATCATCTATCAAAGACATAGAGGTATAGTGCAGTATGAAGAAAAAAAAGATACCGAACACCAGCGGTATTACAGTATGCGACAGCATTGTAATGTCCGTCAAAACAAAGCATATAAACCTAAGACGCATCGAAGCTGTGTTTATCGCTCTTGCAGGCTATGTTTCGACTATAATGGTATTTCTGTGCATGTTTGATTTCAAGTACAGCCATACCGCTCTTATGACCTCAGCCGCCGTTTTTTCTGCGATATACATTCTGCTGTCTCTTATGGGAAAAAATGCTCTGTGGCTCATGATCATAACTATAGGCGCAGGAGGCGCGGCTCTCTGGAGAGTAATGGACTCTGTGGCTATGGGTTATAAATTCGTTTACAACATCATATACAGAGCTTCGTACCACACCGAAATAGACTACTACAAATTTCTTGACGGCAGACTGGAAAAGGATTCGGTAACGACGTTTTTTATTCTCGGCGCATGGCTGCTTGCTCTGGTGATATACATATTCACTATATACCATCCTCATCCGCTGCCGCCGCTTATTGCGGTTTTCCCCATACTTGAAATAGGGATGTATAACGGCTTGGAGGTCAATATCTTCTGGGGAATGATGGCGATAGGCTTCCTTATAGCATGTTTCGGCATGAGTACCATTGATATGGGCGAATACTCGGGCGGAAACGGCGGATTCGTCCGCAAGGAAAATCTGTTTTTCCCCAAAAGGCAGATGCGGCTCAAGGTAACGGAAAAATGCGGAGTATATCTTATAATTCTTGTCATGCTCTCGGCAGGGCTTGCCGCAGGCGGAATGAAGCTTACAGGCTACAAAAGAAGCGAGGAGATCAATCAGAGGCGTATCGAAATAAGAGACGCCGTAAATTCCTTTTCTATCGAAAATCTTGCCGACAGCATTTCCAACCTTACTGCGGCTTTCGGCTTCACGTTCAAAATGGAATCGCATAAGCTTGGAAACATAGCTTCAATGAAATACAAGGACAGAACGGACATGACTATCACCCTTGACAAAAAGTTCAGCGGAGCTATATATCTTAAGGAATACACAGGCTCCGTTTACCGCAATAACGAGTGGCTGCCGCTTCCCGAAACAGCTTACAGCGACCCTGTTTTTTCGGATTTCAAGACCTATAATATTTACCCTCAGGATTTTCCCTATCGTTTTAATAAAATATTTGACGTAAACGATGCGGAGTATACTATCTGGATAGATTCCTCTTTAAAGGGAAACAGGAGCTTCGCTCCATACGGTTCGGACAATATAGGCGGACTTGTATATAATCATGACAGCGACGTTTCTTCAAAAAATCGGAATAAAAACGAGTTCTCCTATAAATTCAGCCATGTAGACGCGGAACTGGTCGCTCAGATGCTCGATAAGCCCGTAAGAAACGTATATGCCCTCGATAATATCACCGATGATAAATGGAGAGATACCATTACAGGCTACGGTCAGGCTAAAGGGATAATGGATTATGACGATTATATTTCTATAGATTCCGAACTGCCGCCGAATATGGAGTTTATGTACAGTAATCCGCCCCTTATCATGACGGAACTGATACAGGAGGAATATGAAAATTTCGTTTACGACAATTATCTTCAGCTCCCCGATGATACGAATATGGACGAGGTTCGTGAAGCGTTTGCAGACATACTTTCCGTCTCTGATCAGGCGGTGATAGCGGTAGACCAGCTGCAAATACTTTATGCGCTGAGAGCGCAGGTGGCAGAAATGGCGGAGTACTCTCTGCACCCGGGTAAAACCCCGAAAAACAGGGATTTTGTCAATTACTTCCTCCTTGAAAACAACAAGGGCTACTGCACGCACTATGCAACTTCGGGAGTTATTCTCGCAAGAATGGCAGGGATACCCGCGCGTTATGCTACGGGTTATGTGCTTGTGGGGGACGATTTCAGCAATGATAACAAGAACGCCGACGGCTCATATACGATAGAAGTAAAGGATAATCGCAGCCACGCATGGATAGAGGTTTATCTCAGCGGATACGGCTGGGTCCCTTTTGAATTTACGGCAGGCTATACAAGTCAGTCCATAGATACCACGCCGACTACAGAAGCGGAAATTCCTACGGAAAATACCGAAACTACCACAGCTCCCGAGGCTCAGCCCGATCCGGGTACAACACACGATAATTCCCCTGCGTCAACGACCTCCGCAAACGAAGACGAGGCGGTCAATACCACGATTCCGGCTACATCGCCGGGTACGGGACTTCCGGGAGGCATCGGCAGAGGCGGCGGAGCTAAACTGCCGCAGTCCGTAAAGTATGTTATATACTCGGTTCTCACGGCGGCTGCTTTAGTAATGCTGGTAATTATCAGGCGCACTCTGACGCTGTATATCAGGAAAAAACGTTTCAGCGAGGGTCCGGCGGCTGAACGGGCAGGTCACATGTACGCCTATGCGGAAAAGCTGCTTGGATTTGTGAAGATAAAACGTGACGAAATGAAGTATCTGGACTTTGCAGAATATACCGAAGCAAGATGCGGCGGAGTATACTTCCCCAAGGACAGCTTCATAGAATTTATGGACATTTCTTTGCGCGCGGCGTTCTCGGATATTCCTCCCGAAAAGGATGAGTTGGCAAAATGCCAAAGCTTTGTTGCTGACATGTCAAAAAGGATCTGCGAAAGAACCTCGTTTGTCGGAAAAATTTACCTTAAATTTATATTGTGTCTCGCATGATATGAGTTTAAGTTGACAAATATACTAAACGCTATAGCAAAACGCGCAATAAATGACAAGCAGATTTTGCACATAGCAAGGCGGAGGACGCAGGCATACTGTCGTATGGCAAGGACGACAACGATGCTGTGTGTAAAATATGCTGTCAGATATGCGTGATTTGCTATAGCGTTTAGTATAATGAACGTTTAATAATGAAAAAGCCGTATCACATGTGATACGGTTTTTTCTGATTTGTCACCCAAAAGGAATATATATTAAAGCAGATCGTGCAGTTATCTGCTTAATATCGTTGATAATATCCATTATCCACAATTCAAGAGGATTGCTTAATTTGCCGACAATGGTTATTTTTCGGGAATGCTGTTTACAGTTCCGATAAATACGGGAATATTTGTTTCCGTATCAAAGATGCAGTAAATAAAGGGGCGGTCAAGTACGATCTCTACAGGAGGTATAGGTACTGCCGTACAGTCGTTCATTATAACGGCCGTAACAGCTCCGGCTTTAGTTCCCGCTTCGTCAACTGAAATAAATGTTTTGTGGAGAACATCGCTTATGCAAAGCCTACCTGTGAGGGTTTCTCCGAGTTTTGTGAAGTCAGCTTCGGGCGTAAAAGCGGATGGCATTCCCATTTCAATAAGGGGATCCTTGAGAGAGGTGTCATAATCATAGCTGAATTTGGGAAGTCTTGCGTAAACGTCAGTGTACATTCTGTTTGCCAGAAGCGAATTGAATGATTCAGCCGTTAGTCCCGAAATATAATCGTTGACAGAAATTCCCTCATTGGGGAGTATAGCCGCAAAGGCATATTTTCCGCCCTTGTAATTCTTAACAAATCCTATGGAGTTTGCATCTGTTATCAAGCAATTCTCGGAGGAACTCATCATTTCACAAGATTGAACCGTTCCGTCAAAGGCGGTAAAATCGTAAGTGCCTATCGAGTATTCATCGTACTTTTCTTCCCACTCTGCATCAAAAGCGACAGCATTGATAAGGTACATAACAGTATCGTCAGAAATACAGTCGATGAGCTTGGGGATCATTTCGTCGGTATTTGTATTCACCCAGTTGTTGATGTCCGTAACGGTAGTGAGGTCAAAGGGAGCATTGAAAACGTCCGCACTGTAATAGTCGGCGTTTTTTTGCAGGAACTCGGGATAAACTTTGATTCTGCCGTCTCTTTCCCATATGGAATTGGCGGTTTTAAGACTGCATTTATCAGTTTGGGGCTGAGTGATCCTCTGAGTATAGAGGTACTCGTTCAGCGTATCTATTGGCATACCGCCGAGGACGTTTTCCATTTCGGTCTTTGTGCCGCCGTCTGCGCCGTTAGCCGTCATAGCGAGAGCCTGCATAATGGAGTATGGGGAGATCATGACATTTTCGCCCTCTGTGGCTTCCTTTTGGAAAAGTGAAACGGCAAAATCTGTCTGACTGATAATAAATTCCTCGTCTGCATCTTTACCGTTTACCTCGGCTGACTGGACGTTCTTGCTGAGATTTACCGCAGTATATGTCACAGGCTGATCGATATTATATTCCTGTCTCATTAAAACAAGGTCGTAAACATCGACGTCTCCATCGTTGTTCATATCGCCCATTTCATAGCTTTGCAGCTCGCTTTTGCCGAGCAGATATTCCGACATCATTACAAGGTCTGCAATGGTAAACTCCGAGTCAAAATTGACATCGCCGGGAATCGGAATACAGTACATGATAATATCAAATGTAATACCCTTATCATGCGCAAATTCAATGACGCTGCTGTTTTTCGGGAGATACAGCGTACAATTTTTGTTCAGATTCATAAGCAGATTATCCGTCTCAAAATCGGGATTCATTATTGTAAGAGAATCAAGACTTGACGGCAGGGACATCATGCCGATTTTTTCGACGTTTTTTGGCAGAGTAAGCTCGGTTATGGATTTGCAGTTGTTGAGTACGCTGTTTTCCAAAGCCGTAACTGACGCAGGTATTTTGAAGCTTTTCAGTCCTGTGCAGCTTGAAAACGCACCCTCGCCCATAAATGAAACGCTGTCGGGAACGTTTATTTCTGTGAGCTTCTGACAGTTGTAAAAGCTGCGTACTCCTATAGACGTTAAATTATTGGGCAGCTTGATGCTTTCAAGGGAAAGGCAGTTAAGGAACGCTTCATCGCCTATAGCCGTAACTCCCGATGGTATGTTGATCGTTTTAAGGGCGGTACAGCCTGAGAACGCCTGTTTTCCGATAACTGTCACCGTATCGGGGAGAGTTACGGAGGTTATCTTTGAAGTTCCGGCAAAACCGTGTTCCCCCACATCGGTCACAGTTACTCCGGCAATTGTTTCGGGAACGATAATATCGCCCTCAGCCGTAGTAGATACGGCGCATATCTCCACATGGTCGCCGTAATTTTTGTACATGTAAATATCGTAAATTTCCGTCTTGACGCTGTTGTCAACAGTGACCGCCGAAGCAAGATTTACAGGCGTTTCGATCGCCATAGGCGCAGTAACGCAAAGGCACATAGCCGCCGCTAAAATTCGTTTAAAGTTCATAATAATTTCTCCTTAAAAATTAAAATCGTAGGTTTTTTCGGTCTGATCAACGGTATAGCTTATGCTAAGCTTTTTTTCGGTGTCGTTCTGAGTTAATTCCGCACGGAAGTTATCGGCTGTGCAGACGACCGTGCCGTTTTCGGTTTCGGCATACTCAGTAGAACTGTCCTCGTTAAACGGCATGGATCCGCCTTCAAGCTCAATAGTTCCGATAAGCTCATATCCGTAGAATTGAGCGGAGCCTCCGCCGGGGTTGAGCTTGTAAATGTCCGCCGTATCAACGCCGCCGAAGCTGTATTGATTTATAAGGATAGACGTGTAGTCGTTGTTGTGTCTAAATCCCAGTATGAGTTGTTCGCCGTCTGTGCTTGGATAGCTGTCCTCCACATTAAAATTACGTTCAATTATTTTTTTGCCGGCATGCCATTTATCAACCTCTGCAATACGCAGGAATGAACCGCCCATACAGCTCAGCGGCTGACGATGTTTAAAGTTAAGAATAAGCTCGTTGTCGTTTTGATTTGCCGACGCTAATTTGTGCGTCGAACCGATAATATCGCCGTCGAGCCATACATAAGCGGCTTTGGAATTCCAGTCTATGTCTGTAACTGCGCTGCCGAAAAATTCAAGTCCCCTTTCGGTAAAGCATTCCGCAAGATACTCGTCCATTTCCTCTGCTGAACTTATCCATTGTCCCTCTTTATCATAGCAATTGACAAGCTCCACATCTTCCGGAACAGCATGAATGTCGTATTCGCTGTATTTAACGCTTGTGCGAGCTTCCCATGATTTTTCACGTTTGACAGACGTATCATAATACTGTTTTTTCGGAATTGTGACCTGAGTAATGACTGTTTGCTTATCGACGTATCCGTTTATAAAAGCACGGTCATATTTCAGCACAATGCCGCCGTATTCGCTTTTTTCGGCAGTTACCGATACTTCGTAATCGTCATGATAGCCATGCTGAAAAATGTCGAGAATAAGAACATTTTCTTCAAAGTAAGCCTCGTCATATGTATTTTTAAGGGACTGTATCACACCGGATTTGAATTTATCAGAAATAAATTCGTCAAACTCTCCGGCGGACTTAATGACAACAGGGTCATTATCGGATATTGCCCAGCTTACCGCTTCTGTTTCAACTGCGTTTGTAGAATCGGTCTTAACGATCGTTTTCAGCGGTCGGTCAACCTCCTTCCATATTACATTTCCGTCCATGAACAGGCTTCTCGGTACAGCGACTTCTGCGATGTACGGCGGCAGGGGATTGAACCAGTGCAGATTTGGGTCGGATGAATCATAGTATTCGATAACAAGATCGTCGCCCTCGTACTGTACGGATCTATATGTATATTGGTCAACGCCGCCAAGAAAGTTGAGCAGCAAAACATTTTGCTGAAAGAAGCTTTCGTCATAGCGCTTGAGAAAATCGTCGATAACGTCCTGAGAGGCTACATCGAAAATATAGCATTCTCCGCTTGTGGAGATAGTGCTTGTAGACTGAAAATATTCTTCCAGTTCATCAACAGAATGAATTACCGCTTCACTGCCATAGTGCTTGCTGTACTGCGTACTGTCAACCATTGAAACGGCGCAGCGTGTGAATGTCTTTTGCACCTGACCTGTTTCTGACGTGATGAGTTTTTCAAGAAGAATGTAGTCGAAAACGTCAACAGTTCCGTCCTCATTCAGGTCGTTGTAGAAAAGCTGATTTACATTCAGCTCGTAATTACCGAGAAGATAATTCTTCATACATACAAGGTCGGCAATAGAAAGCTGCCAATCCCAGTTGACGTCGCCGAATATAGGCGGGTCAAGTGCGCTTGCGGGAGAGACAGCCGTCAGTGAAGCCGTCATTGAAATACCTAAAGCAATTGATAGTAGTTTCTTTTTCATGGTGATTCCTCCTGATCATTTGACGCTATAATTTACGAAATGTGCTTCTGTAATATATAACGGAAATAAAGACCAAATGTGCGGCTGAATTTGTAAACATTCTGTAAATATGATGTGAACAAAAAAGCTGCCGAAGATTTCCGACAGCTTAAACTTAATTTTATTTTTTTGCAATTAATATAAAACGATGAGTTTTTCCCTCAATAACGCCTTTTTCTTCAAGAATTTCCTGAGCCATATAAAGTCTCGGAAGGCATGAATCGACTGAAAAATTCGGAAATTCCCATTGAATTATCCGTGCAAACCATACCAGAGCGCCAACGTCCCAAAACCTTATAGGGAAAAATGCTTCTTCGCCGCGCAGTATAGTGAATCCTGCCGAATCAAATTTTTTCTGTACGGCGGATAGATACTGATTAGGAAAGGGGAGAGGGATATTCCCGAGAAGCGTTTCAACCAATTCACGGTCGTTTTCCGCTCCGACCTGTTGAGTGATAAAATGTCCATTTGGCTTAAGAACACGGTAAATTTCCTCTGCATTGAAGCTGCCGTGGCGATTTATCACAAGGTCGAACGAGTTGTCCGCAAATGGAAGTCTGCCGTTTCCGTCAGCTTTTTTGAAATCAACGCCAAGAGGGGAGAGTACCTTTTGGCACAGCTCAACATTAGGCGGATAATTTTCTGTTGCCGCTGTGTTTCGATATGAGTGACCGAGGGACAGCAGAAATTCTCCGCCGCCCGTATCAATGTCGAGCAGTTTCATGTCAGCTCCGAGATAGTTTCTCACGATGCTTTCATAGTCCCACGGCAGGCAGTCTGATTCAAAGCGTCCCTCAATATGAGAAAAATCCCAGCCATGTACGTGAGCGAGTTTTTCCTCATTCAGCCATTCTCTTAAAAGTTCATTTTTGTTCATTATAACTACTCCTTTTCGTTTTAATTTTTTACGATTCGGTGCAGTTATCCGATAACGTGATTTAAGCTCGGTTCGGCGTTATCGGTCAAAACCGCACCGAGCAATTATCTCGTTTTATCACCATAGTTGACCTCATTTCAGATCGCTTAAAAGTTTTTTTCGGTACATAAGAGCCGCCTGTTCCGTTTTGTTATCTCCGAATTCGTAGTACACTCTGTCCGCCAAAGCGTCGGGGAGGTACTGCTGTTTGACATAATGATTCGGGAAATCGTGTGGGTACAAATAATGCTGTCCGACAACGGCTGCGCCCTTTCCGTCAAAATGCTTGTTTTGCAGATGCCGAGGAAAATCGAGAGCGTCGCAGCTTTTTACGTCCTCCAAAGCCGCCGCGATACCCATGTACGCGCTGTTGGACTTCGGAGCGGTCGCAAGAAGAATTATTGCCTCCGCAATGGGAAGTCTTGCTTCGGGCAGACCGAGCTGCAAGGCGGTATCTACGCAAGCCTTGGTCACTACGATAGCCTGCGGATAGGCAAGTCCCACATCTTCGCAGGCAATGCACAGAAGCCGTCTGCAAAGCGAGATAATGTCTCCTGCCTCGATAAGGCGAGCCGCATAATGGAGCGCGGCGTTTTCGTCCGAACCTCTGACAGACTTATGCAGAGCTGAAAGTATATCGTAATGCTGGTCGCCGTCACGGTCGTAGCGCATGTTGCTCCGCTGAACAAGCATTGACATGGATTCCTCGGTAATTACGACCCTGCCGTCCGACCTTTCGCCGCAGAGTACGGAAAGCTCCACCGTATTCATGGCTTTGCGCACATCTCCGCCGCAGCCGTAAGCGATAGAACGGCATATTTCATCTGACGCTTCTATTTCGTCTCCCGATTCTTCCGACAAGAGCCTGTAACCTCGTTTTATTGCCGGAATAAGCTCCTCGGCGGTAACGGGTTTGAACTCAAAAACGGTGCTTCGGCTTATCACCGCATTGTAAACGGAAAAATACGGATTTTCCGTAGTCGAGGCAATAAGCGTAATATCGCCGTTTTCAATATATTCAAGGAGGCTTTGCTGCTGCTTTTTATTAAGGTACTGTATCTCGTCAAGATAGAGCAGAATGCCGTTTTCCGAGCCGAACGTGCCTATCTGAGCGATCACTTCTTTAATGTCGCCGACAGACGAGCTTGTACCGTTGAGCTTGTGCAGGGTCATTCCGCAGTTTTCGGCAATGATACGGGCGACCGTGGTTTTGCCCACTCCCGACGGCCCGTAGAATATCATATTCGGGACTGTTCCGCTCTCGATTATTTTACGAAGCGGCTTATTCTGACCTAATATATGCTCCTGACCTACAACGTCGTCAAGGGTTTTCGGGCGGATTTTGTCTGCTAATGGTGAGGACATAATTTCACTCCCTTTTATATTCCAAGAATTGCAAAATAATCATACTTTTTAAAATTTTCTTCAACCCATTCTGAAAGCTCGTCTATGATTTCCTTTGCGAGTTGACTTTTTTCAGCATTTTTTATGATATTCCAGTTTTCCTTGTTTACAATAGTTACTGCATAATATTTAAGGTCAGGAATTATTTTGTACAGCTTGCTTTCATCAAATAAATCTGCGTGCAGAAGCATTGAGTTATCTTTCCAGCAGAAAAATTTGTATTCTTTATTTTTCTGACCCTCCTGAAACTCAAAAAAGCAAGTGCTGTGAATCTTTTTTCTTTCTGCTTCTGTTATAAAATATTTCATATTATCACCATTATATAAAGATCATTCTTCAAACGATTTAGGTATATGACGTTTCAGAAAAAACTGAACTCTCTTGAACCGTTGCAGGAACGCATATTTATTCTTTATTAATATGGATATATTTCTATTGTTACTGATGAAGACTTAAAAAAGCATCTGTTGTACTCTGGAATAATTCTTCATTGAAGTTTAGTCGCATCATTTTTTCTCCCTGTACTGCAAAATAAGCGGTTGTTTTGTCTGTAATGACCTTGAACAGTGCTTCAATACCGTGATCGTCAATATCGAATAAGTAACCGAATTGTACAGTAGTACCTGCTAAATCATTGTAATCCTCTTTGTGAGAGAGTATTTTAAGTGCGGTATTTGCGAGCATTTCTTTAAGTTCTTTGTTAGTGATCTCGTTTCTTTCGTAAGGTTTCATAAAAGCTTCTCCTTGCATATCATATAAAAATATCGGGACGGACAAAAATCCGTCCCTTATATTCAATAATCTCTTACTTGTAAAGAGGGAACTTTTCACAGATAGCGTTTACTCCTGCACGGATCTCGTCAGCCTTGTTCTCGAAATCGGTAGCGCAGAGGTAGATATACTCGGCGATCTTCTCCATTTCCTCAACGCCTAAGCCTCTTGTTGTAACGGCAGGAGTACCTATTCTGATACCGCTTGTTACGAACGGCTTCTCGGGGTCGTTGTGGATAGCGTTCTTGTTTACCGTGATGTAAACCTCGTCAAGACGGTGTTCAAGCTCCTTGCCCGTGATGTTGAAAGGACGGAGGTCAACAAGCATGAGGTGGTTGTCCGTACCGCCTGATACGAGATTGAATCCGCGTTTGAGAAGTCCGTCGGCAAGAGCCTTGGCGTTCTCAACTATTTTCTTCTGATACTCCTTGAACTCGGGTTTGAGAGCTTCGCCGAAGCATACAGCCTTAGCGGCGATGGTGTGCATCAGAGGACCTCCCTGAGTTCCGGGGAAAATAGCCGAATTTATCTTCTTTGCGAGAGCCTCGTCGTTTGTGAGGATAAGACCGCCTCTTGGACCTCTTAAAGTCTTGTGAGTTGTAGTCGTTACGATGTCCGCGTAGGGAACAGGGGATTCATGACAGCCTGCCGCAACAAGGCCCGCAATGTGCGCCATATCTACCATGAGCAGAGCGCCGACCGATTTAGCGATCTCAGAGAGTCTCTTGAAGTCGATAGCTCTGGGGTATGCGCTTGCGCCTGCAACGATGAGCTTCGGCTTATGCTCGTTTGCGAGAGCCTGTACAGTGTCGTAGTTGATGACCTCTGTTTCATCGTCAAGACCGTATGAAACAAAGTTAAAATATTTGCCCGAAATATTTACAGGCGAACCGTGGGTAAGATGTCCGCCGTCTGCAAGGCTCATACCGAGAACCGTATCGCCCGGCTGAAGAAGTGAAAAGTAAACGGCAGTATTAGCCTGTGCGCCCGAGTGCGGCTGAACGTTTGCGAACTTAGCGCCGAAAAGCTCCTTTGCGCGTTCGATAGCGATGACTTCTACCTCGTCAACGCACTGACAGCCGCCGTAGTATCTCTTTCCCGGGTAGCCTTCGGCGTACTTGTTTGTAAGAACGCTTCCCATAGCCGCCATAACAGCAGGGGAGACTATATTTTCACTTGCGATAAGCTCCAGATTGCGTCTTTGTCTTGCAAGCTCCTTGTTCATAGCTTCGCCGACAGCAGGGTCGTACTGGGATACAAATCCGATTGAATCCATAAGATCGTTATACATTTTAATCTACTCCTTAATAATAATTGCATAAAGCTTCTTTAATTATACACTATTTTACAAATTATTGCAATAGTTTCTTAACATAATCCATTTTTAATTTTTACAGACGACTTATACGCAGTTCTCTGCGTAAGTTCTGAATATTGTCATGAAAGTATGTCGTCCCATGATATTTCTTCGTAGGAAGTCAGGGAGGCGGCATAATATATCTGTATTACCACGGCATCGGAGGCTTCAATGACATTGTTTCTGTCAACGTCGCAGGTAAGTCTCTGCTGTTCCGTGAGCGTCGGAGGGTTGCCCGTTAAAAACATGGCGTAATACTTAAGTATCTCCGAGGCGTCGGAGGCGTCAACAGAGCCGTTTCCGTCCACATCGCCAAGTCCCTCAAAATAATTTATGTCATATGTAACTATGGCTCTGTTGCTGTTGGGCGGAATTATGCTTACAGAGGCCGTATTGTCTGTCAGGAAAGCTTTATCTATTACAGCGGGGACGGTCGTACAAGCGTCCGATATATCTGTAACTTCAATATCCGTAATAAAGCTGCCGTTTTTGTCCTTTTCTGGGAGCTGCGTATATTTCGTGATCGTTACTTTCAGACCATTTGTATTTACTTTTCCGCTTTTTGAAAAATACTCGGTTTTAGACGGCTCGCTGCTGCATTCTATTGTCATTTTCACAGACAGCGCATGTATGGTGACGTCCTCGGTAACGGTTTCGGGATATTCGCTCCATTGACTGAAGCCGACCTGAGTATAATCATCGACATGGTAATTAAGGGCTTGGGAGCTTTCATATTCGCTGAGATCGACGGAATTTCCGTGAGGTACTGTAAGTACGGCGATCGGAGGTTCGTCATCGTTATATCCCATCACCGTCACTGTATGAGTTTCCTCCGCAGTCGAATAAACGGGAATACATGCAGCGGTGAACATGAGTGCGGCGGATGCTGAGAGAAGCCGTTTTTTAATATTCATAGTACTCCTTTCTTCCTCTGATAAAAAAGAAACGTGTTCTGTCCGTAAGCTTTTGTGCAAATTCAACATATACATCGTATGGCATTTCCAATAAAACAAAGTCGGCGGAAATAAGCGTCTGATTGGGCAGATCGTATTCATATACGGCATAAAGTACAACAGAATTCCATTTTGCGAGCTTTGCTTTTTCTATGGCTAAGCGGCGGTATTCCTTAAAATACTCCTCGATAGTCTCCAGCTTCTGAAAGCCTGCGTACCGTGAGTTGATGTATAGGTCTGTATCGCTTCGTATCTGGCGGCATCGGTAAGGAAGCATGGCGATCACCCTTCCTTATCTTTTTTAGCGGATTTTTCTTCGGCTGATTTTTTTCTCAGGGCGTTAAGCTTTATTTTGTATGACAATATTCCGCCGAGAGCTGTTGCGGCTATAAAGATCGCGGCGGAAACAAGTATAACGATACCTGCCGATACGTCCGAAGAAGCGCCGTTTTCGGCAAGATACACGGATAATTCAGTTATCGGTAAGGTCATAAGCGATCTCCTTGTTTGAAAGTGCAAGTTCGATTACCTTGCTGTAGAAGCCTGCCGGATTAAGGAGTATCTTGTCTCCGATAAGCTTAGCCTGCGTCATATCGGGAGCGAACAGCTTCAGATCCATGAGGTCGTTCTTCGTATCAAGGCAGCGTATGCGGATGTAGCAGCCGTTTTCGGCTTCCGAGTATTCGACTTTGATCTCCTGTTCCATTTTTAAGCGTGCAAAATATCTGAGAGCCGCCAGAACAAGCTTGTCACGGTAGGATTTCGGAGCGTATTTTTTTAACTCCTTAGCGCATCTCACGCCCTTTGGCAGAAGTACGTAGCGATCCTCTCCGTTTTCATAGGATTCAATTTTTATCAGCTTATTTTCAAGCAAAAATCCGATAGAATCCTGATAGTAAAAATAATTTATAAGTCCCGTTGTTATAAGAATATCGTAAAGATGCTCCGTATTTACGGGCTTGCCGATCTTATTGAGAAGATAGCAGATAAGGATATTCAGCGTAGGAACGTCTTTTATCTCCGTATCTGCTTTTTCCGACATTTTAAAAATATTTTCATCCAGCATAAATACCACCTCTGCATATAAGAGCCTGTTTAGTATCTCCCCCCGCACGTCTTTTCGGCAAATTTTGCTGAATACTACGTCAAAGCTCCTTGCCATACGACGGTATGCCTGCGTATTTTTCCTTGTCTTCAGCAAAATTATGCTCGAAAATCCGCATACGCTGAGATACTAAACAGGCTCTAAGGCTTAATGGACGGATAAGAAACCATTATTTACAACTTAAGCAGTGGGACTTTAGTAGGGACACGGCGTGCAGTGTCCGCACTGAGGGAACGCCCTCTCTTGCAGGGCGTTCCCTCTTTCAAAACAGTCCATTGGACTGTTTTGAAATTCACCCTTTGCGGAGCGCTTAAACGCTATGTGGGACTCTGTCCCACACCCTGCCAGAGGCGCTGCCTCTGGACTCCGCCAAAGGGACACCGTCCCTTTGGAATCCCAATATTAGAACGCTTAAAATTCTAACAAAAATTTGGATAATCGAGCATTGCCGTAAGCAATGCGATATTCACCGCCGATTCGGTGTATACAACTGCCTGAGGTATCGTACAGCAGTCGGCAGAACCGATTTTCGGCGGCTTGAAAGCGGCTTTTAGCGTTATGGGCATACCCGACGATATACCGTTTATCATTCCGCCGTGGCTGTTGGTTTTCGTCATGGAGTACCCCTGTTCGGTTATATAGGAAACGTCGGCGTATTGACTTCCGGGCATTTCCGCAGCCGAAAAACCGTCGCCGAATTCAACTCCTGTAATATCGGGGAGCGTGAAAAGCAGTTGTGAAATGCAGTTCGCAAGTCCGTTGAAAACAGGCGAGCCAACTCCCGAGGGAACGTTCAACGAAGCGCATTCTACGATACCGCCGAGTGATTCGCCTGATTCACGGGCCATAGCGATATTTTCAAGCATATTCCAGCCGATGCGGTCGTTTATTACGGGAAAATCCTTGAAACGCACGCTGAGGACCGCATCACGGGACAGCCTTACCGTATCGAAGGGATTATCCTTTACGTTATGGATCCTTGCGATATGACCGCCTGTATAAATTCCACGCCGTTCCAGTATTTGACCGCACACAGCTCCTGCAAAGCAAAGAGGAGCTGCGAACCTTTCCGCAGAACGGGATTTTTTTTCTGCGTCGCAGTATCCCCGACAGCAGACCGCCCCTGTATAGTCGCCGTGACCGTAACGTATATTTTCGGGCTTTTCAGCCGAAGCTGCCTGAGACTTTGTATTCTGGAGAATGGCGCAGAGAGGCGCGCCCGTTGTTCTCTCGTTCATAAGTCCCGACATTATCCTCGGAGTCGGGAGCTTTTTAGACGTACCGAGAGATTTCGGAGACAGCCTGCCCAGAAACTTCATGATCTCCTCGGAGGAGATGTATTCTCCCTCGGGTATACCGCTTATTGTTACGCCTATAACGGAGTCATGAGCTTCGCCGAAATACGAAACAGATATTTTATTGTTCCATATCAATGACATATGCTTTACCTCCGAGCGTTGTGTAGTCCGCAAAAAAATGCGGATATGATTTTTCAGCCGCTTCTGCACCTTTTATGATAACTTCTCCGTCGCACCGCAGAGCCGCTATGGCAGCCGCCATAACGATACGGTGGTCGCCGCAGCTATCTACAATGCCGCCGCGAAGTCCTCCTGTCGGCTGTATCTTCAGCCCGTCAGGGGTAACTGTGACATTTCCGCCGAGGTTGTTGAGCATGTCTGCACATGCGGCAAGGCGGTCGCTTTCCTTTATCCTCAGACGTTCCGCATTGAAGATCACGGACGGTTTATTTCCGTAAGCTCCGAGGACGGACAGTATCGGAACAAGGTCGGGAATATCGGAGCAGTCAACGCTGAATCCCGATATAACGCCGTTTGACACCGAGCCTTTGATAATATCAACGATAGCCTTATCTCCCTGAACGCTGTCTTTTTTCAGATTTTGAATGTCAACCTTTGAGCCGAGCGCATTGGCGGTGTAAAAAAAAGCCGCCTGTGAATAGTCGCCCTCGACCTGTTCATCGTGCGGCTCGTAGCTTTGTCCGCCTTTGACTTTAAAGCCCTTTTCTGTTTCAAGAATTGAAATGCCGAAACGTTTCAGCGTATCAATTGTTATATCAACATATGGGCGTGATTCAAGATGAGATGTGAGGATAATTTCAGAATCGCCGTCCAGCAAAGGCAGGGCAAAGAGAAGTCCCGTAATGAATTGCGACGATACATTGCCCTCGATCTCGTATGTGCCGCTTGTAAGTCTGCCCGAGATCGTGAACGGCATAGTGTTATTATAGTCAAAAGTTATTCTGTGCTTAGTCAATTCTCTTGTGTAAATATCAATTGGTCGCTGAGGAAGTCTGCCCCTGCCGTGAAATTCTGTTTCCACACCGAGAGCCGCCGCAATCGGAATAATGAACCTGAGAGTAGAACCGCTTTCGTTGCAGTCGATTACAGCTTTTTCGGGAGGAGCGATTTCGTTCGGAATATCCGCACTATTCTGATCAGTATAAATCACAGAACCCAAAGCGCTCATTGCCTGAATAGTAGCGTCAATATCCTTTGAAAAGTTTATACCGCTTATTTCAGAGTTTCCGGCAAGTGCCGCACAGATAAGCATACGGTGAGCAACGCTTTTCGAGGACGGTATATCGACTTTTCCGTGAAGTTCGGAGGGTTTTATCAGCATATCCATAAATTTATCCCTCCATGAGTTTTTCAAATTCAGCAACAGTTACTTTTTTAATTTCTGCTCTGCCGATCTGATTGCATACAATATAGCTTATACTGTCGGATTCGCATTTTTTATCGGTTGAACAGTAGGGGAGAAGCTCAGCGAGCGGAGCTTCCGTTGATGTGGGAAGTCCATAAGAAACGACGCACTTTTTCAGCCTTTCGGCGAGTTCGGGACTGCACAGACGTTCTGTGATCATGCACATTCCGACAGCAACTCCCATTCCGTGTGTGTAATTAGTATAGTTATGCCAACCCTCTATGGCGTGACCGAGAGTATGTCCGAAATTGAGTATCATGCGTTCGCCCCTGTCAAATTCGTCGTTTTCAACTACCTGCCGCTTGATGTCGATGCAGGTGTATACAATATCGTCCATTACTTCGTGAATATCGGCAATGCTGTGAGCTTCGCATATTTCAAAAAGCCTTTTGTCCCGTATCATGCCGTATTTTATGACCTCCGCCATACCGCAGGAAAGCTCCTCGTCCGGCAGAGTACGGAGCGTATCGCTGTCGCATATTACAAGTGAAGGCTGTTTGAAAGCTCCGACGAGATTTTTTCCGCCGGTTATGTCAATTGCAGTTTTTCCGCCGACAGAGGAATCCACCTGTGCAAGCAGTGTTGTTGGTATCTGGACAAATTCAATTCCACGCAGGAACGATGCCGCTGCAAATCCCGTAATATCGCCGACAACACCTCCTCCGAGAGCTATAATAAAATCGCTTCTTGTAATTCTCTTTTTACAGAGAAAGTCATATATTTCACCGAGAACATTTAAATTTTTTGACTGTTCGCCGTGGGGAAATACAAATACGGACGGACTTATTCCGCTTTTTTCAAGCGACTTTACAAGAGTATCCGTATAAAGCGAATTTACGGTATCGTCGGTTATAATAACGGTTTTTTTTGAATTGATAACTTGTGATATGAGTTCGCCGCTTTTCACAAGCGAACCTCTTTCTATATATACATCGTAGGGACTGCTTGTCCCGATGTGAATCGTCTTCAAGGTAGATCACACTCCAAATTTTTCAAATATTCATATTAATTATAACACAGCTCCGGCAGCTTGTCAAGGCGTTTTTGTGCAAAAACACGAAAAATAACGTGTTGAAAAAAAGAAGAATCGCTGTAAACGTGCATGAATTTGCCGGAAATGTGAAAGAAAGAAAAAAATTTTCGTTTACCTATGGACAAATCAAGAAAAATGATGTATAATGAAAGGGCATATGAAATTAAATCTAAAATTTATTATATCGGAGGCAGAAGTTAAATGAAAACCTTAAAAAAGATCACGGCTGCTGTAACGGCAGTATCTATCGCTTCGGCGCTTGCAGGCTGTACGCCGTCAATAGGCAGCGGAACTAAAAACGCTCTTACTGTAGGCAGCTATGATATACCGGCAGGATTGTTCATTTATTATACAATGCAGGGCTACAGCGAGGCGGCAAGCGTCCTCGAGACCAATAACGGAGCTGCTCCTGAACTCAAGGACGTCAGAAATGCCAAGATAGACGAGATAGATTCTACCGACTGGATACAGAACAAGGCAACTGAATACTGCATTGATTATGCCGGAATACAGAATGAATTCGAGGCTATCGGCGGAGAGCTTTCTCAGGAGGACAAGGATTCTGCCGCGGAAATGGCTGATTATTATTTTAATCAGGACAGCAGGCTCGACAAAAACGGCGTGAGCCTTGAAACAATGCAGAAAATGGCTGAAAGCACCTTTAAGGAGAAAGAGATATTCAAGTATTACTACGGCTTTGACGGAGATAAGGGCTGCTCTGAGGACGAGCTTAAGGATTATTTCGATGAGAATTTCGCAAGAGTAAAATATGTTTCTATCAGCCTTAAGGACGAGGCGGGAGAAAAGGTGTCTCCCGACAAGGAGAGAGAGCTTCGCAATATGGCTGAAAAGTTTGCTAAGCAGATAAACGAAAAATCGAGCGCTCTTGATAAAATGCACGAAATGGACGCCGTAAGCGAGGAGTATGACGAGTATGTCGCCGCCAATACAACGACCGCCGAGGGCGCGGAAGCCGTGACGACTACTACGACTACGGTCACTGCGGCTTCTGACGAAACTACAACAACGACTACGGCAGACCCGTATGCTAACGAACGTCTTATCCAGAAGCAGACAACGACCTCCGCTGAGGAGGCGGCTGAGCCTGATTCCGAAACAGAGCCTGCCGAGGAAACGGACGACGCTAAGAATACCCGTCTTTTCAATGAGTTCCTGTTCAACGAACTGCCGCTTGGAGAAGCGCAGGTTTACGAGTACAGCGAGGATACTATCTATGTTGTGCTGAGAGCCGACCTTAGAGAGAGAATGACGGAGGACGACTACTGGAGCGAGGACTACATAGAAAGCCTTCAGTCAATGAAATATTATGATGAATTTACCGATTTCCTTGACGAAAAATCAAAGGCTCTTACGGTCGAAAAGAATAAATCCGCCTACAGACGATACTCTCCGTTCAAGCTTGAGCTTGAATCGCAGACGCAATAAGAAAAAGCCGCTCTTTTACGGGCGGCTTTTTGTATCATTTTTTGGGGACTGCAAAATTTGAAGGAAAATAAAATTTTTTTGGTTTTTCTATAGACTTTTTTATGGAAAAGTGATATAATAAATTATATAAGCACTATTTGTAACTTTAAACGGGATAATGATAATTAAGTTTTTTGTTTGATCTATGACTTTTATTTTTAGACTATTATGTTTTTCAGGTGGATAAATATGAACTTTAAAGCTTTGTTTTTTTCATCAATTGCCGCAATAAGCATGACGGCGTTTTTTGTATCTCCGTGTACGTCTGCGCTTGCAGAGAGCAGCGTTATCGTCAACTGTGATTTTGACGATAAGGAGCTGGGAAAATGGGCGACGTTCGGAGGAGGAGGTATCGCCCTTGATACGAGTTCTGCCAATTCGGGGGACACCTCGCTTAAAGTCACCGGCAGGAAAGAAACCTATCAAGGACCGGCTCTGAACTGCGACGATCTGTTCAATCCCGGTGATACTTATGATTTCAACGGTTGGGTGTATCATGAGGGCGATTCCGTAAAGACCGTTTCATGGACTGTCAAGTATGTGGATAATTTCGGTAATGAATCATTCGCACAAATAGCCAGCGGCGATGTTGAGCCGGGCGTCTGGACGGAGCTTTCAAGTTCCTTGGCGATCTCCGAGGACGCTGTTTCCTCGCTGATATATTTTGAATGCTCCGATGCCAACATTGATTTCTGCATTGACGATATTACAATTTCGGGCAACGCTGCCGTTCCGAAACAGGAAAAGACAGTAGAGTATCTTGACGAGTATAACATGGACTTTGAAAACGACACTGAACAGTGGTCGTCAAGAGGTGAGATGAGGGTAGTACATACGGATGAGTACAGTCAGTCGGGTACGCATTCCATTTATGCTACAAACCGCACAAACACATGGAACGGCCCTACAACTATGATCTCGGATAAGATCATAAGAAACGAGAGCTACTATTATTCGGCTTATGTTATGTATAACGGTTCGGAATATGGCGATTCACATGTTTTCAGAATGGAACTTCAGTATTCGGTCGACGGCGCAGTCACTTATAATCTTATTGCGGATAAGAACGTAAAAAAGGGCAAGTGGACTGAGATCGACGGTTATTACACAGTTCCCGAAGG
The DNA here is from genome assembly GCA_947627275.1 of uncultured Ruminococcus sp. Classification (GTDB taxonomy): domain Bacteria; phylum Bacillota; class Clostridia; order Oscillospirales; family Ruminococcaceae; genus Ruminococcus. The sequence continues at coordinate 88,317 of CANQVK010000005.1, forward strand.
AGCTGAAAATATCTCACTATACATACAGACCGACAATATCGAGGAGGACGCAGAACTGACGGCGGACGATCTGATGTCCTACTATGTTGACAACGTTACTATCGCTAAGGCAGGTTTGGTGAAAAAGAATAATAATATCAGACTTGCCGTTATTATCGGCTGCACGGCTGCTGCGCTTGCGGTTCTGACCGTTGTCGGAATGCTTGTTTTTAAACGCTGCAAAAAGAACAGCGAAGCTCTGGAGCTTGTTTCCATTGACGCTATGACGAGAGCTTTCAACAGAAACGCCTACGAAAAAAAGGCGGCTGAGCTGGAATCCGATACGGAAAAGCTAAAGACGATGTATTTCGCTCTCTGCGATGTGAATTTCCTTAAATACATCAATGATAATTACGGTCACGATAAGGGCGATGCGGCTATTATCCGCTGTGCGGAAATGCTCACAAAGATCATCGGAAAATCGGGAAGCATTTACAGAACCGGCGGCGATGAGTTTGTCTGCATGTCCCGTAAACCGATAAAGGACGAAATACTGCGCAATGCCGAAGCCGAGAAAAAAATTGACAAGGGCTATCCTTTTGCGGTCGCGTGCGGCTTTGCCGTGTATGACAGCGAACTTTATCCGACCTTCAGCAAGATCGTTTCCGAGTGCGATAAGGAAATGTACGCTCATAAGCAAAAGATAAAATCCGAAAATAAGGAATTTTCGAGACAATAAATTTATTCCCTCCCGTTTGGGGAGGGAATATCTTTTAACACATTCACAGTAATATCATAAACAAATCCTTTTAATATATTGTTAATATTTGTTAATAATGCACAAAAATGCAATTTATAATTTAAGCAAATTGTAGATAGAATTTTTTTAAATAACATGATATAATATTTATATAGAGATAAGCTGATAAACAGCTTTAGTGTGTGTTTCGGAGTGTTTTGAGGGGTGAATTTATGGTAAAAATAAGAAAGTATTCAGCAGCGCTCCTGTCATTATTTTTACTGTTGATTTTTTTTGCAGAACCTGTGAGGGTGTATGCCGATAATGAAAAAGTGGGCGGCGGAGAGTACAGCACTTTGGTATCTGCCGATTTTGAATCCAACAGCTTTGACGGCTGGACAGCTTTCGGCAACAGGTCTAAAATCTCCATAACGACTGAGAAAAGTCACGGCGGCAATGCTGCGATAATAACAAGCGGTCGTGAAGAAGCGTGGAGCGGCCCTTCGCTCAATATTACCGAGCTTGCTGTACCGGGGTCCGAATTGCTTTTCAGAGCCTATGTGATAAGCGAAGCTCCCGAGGGCGCAAATATAATGATGTCAATTAAATATGTTGACAGTTCGGGCGCGGAGTCCTATGAGACAGTTGTCAAACAGCCCATAGGAAACGAAAAATGGGAGCTTATTGAAAGCGTCGCTGTCATTCCGTCTGATGCGGAAAATGTCTGTGTGTATTTTGAGACGGAAAGCGGTCTTACGGATTTCTGCGTGGACGATATAGAGATACTCGGTTATCAGCAGACGACAAAGCCGCAGGATGAATACAGCGATTCAAGCGTCGGCTATGACTTTGAGACCGGCTTGAACGGCTGGATACCGAGGGGAGATATGGAATTGAAGCTCTCCAAGGATTTTAGTTATTCCGGCGAAAGATCGCTTTACGTTACAAACAAGACTGAATTCTGGAACGCTCCGATGGTAAGGGTCAGCATGATAAAGCCACGGGTAAATTATACATATTCAGCCTGTGTGATGTATATTGACGATGAATGCGAAGATAATCAGACGTTTTTTATAAAGCTTCAGTACAATCTGGACGGCGAGGAGGTTTATTCCACTATCGCAAGCAAGGTTCTCCAAAAGGGTACATGGTCAAAAATATCGGGAGATTTTATTCTTCCCGAAAACGCTACGGACATGTATTTTTACGTTCAGACCGATAATGAAGATTCTCAACAGTTTATACCGTATTACGTTGACAACGTTTCTATCGTTGACAGCTCGGCGGAGGTCAAGAGCCGGAGGGTCAATACCGTTATAAACTTGGCGGTTTCGGCAGCTGCTCTTGCGGGACTTTTCTTTCTTGTGAGGATGATCGTAAGGAGAACGAGAGAAACTAAGGCGGCTATCCGCGCTTCGTGCATTGATGTAATGACGAACGCTTTCAATCGGAATACCTATGAGGAACGCATCGACGAACTGGAAAAATCGCCCGAAAAGTGCAGAGATATTTATGTGACTGCCTGCGACGTTAATTTCCTGAAATACATAAACGACAATTACGGCCACGAAAGCGGCGATAAGGCGATAATCCGCTGTGCTTCGGTACTTCTGAGAGCCATTGGAAAGAGGGGAAAGGTGTATAGGATAGGCGGCGATGAGTTTATGTGCATTTCCGATTCCGATTTCACCGATGCGATAAATGTTGAGTTTGCAAGGGAAAATATTGATTACAAGGGCTATCCTTTTTCCGTTGCGGTGGGAACTTCCCACTACGATCCGCGTATTGACCCCGATGAGCCTGATATTAAGGCGCTCATTGCCCGAAGCGATAAGGCTATGTATAAGCATAAAACTGAAATAAAGAAAAGCGTTGATTTTATTGATTAATACTATAGTAATCCCCAAAAAAACGATAGACATCGGATTTTTGGGGATTATGATTCCTTAGTATTATTTTGAATTTAAATGTTTATGTTCAAGCTTGCAGGCGTACATTTTTTCATCTGCGGCTTTTATAATTTCGTCCGTATTCAACTCGCCGTCTATTGCAGCGTATGAATAACCTATGCTTGCATTGACGATATACGGTTTATTTGCAGTTGCATTATATTTGCGAAGCAAATTAAGGAAACGCTTCTTGAAATCCTCGAAAAACAGCCGCGGATCGTCTCTGCGGATAATTATTGCCGCACAAAATTCGTCGCCGCCGAAGCGTGCGCAAAGTCCGCTGCGGGGAGAACTGTTCAGCAAGGCTCTGCTTACGGTAGTTATTGCGTTATCGCCCTCGGCATGACCGAAAGTATCGTTGATATATTTGAGTTCGTCCAGATCGGCGGAGACAAGCACGAGCGTTGAGCCTGTATTGCCGACGTCTGATATGATCTCGTCAAGCTGTTCAAAAAATCCACGGCGATTGAAAAGCCCTGTCATAAAATCACGCTGTGAGAGCCGCTGAAGCTTTTCGTTAATGCTTCTTATCTGAATTTTGCTGTGGAACGTACCTAAAGCGGCGGCTACGGTATTCATCATACTGTGTATTTTTTCGTACTCGTCAATGTCGATTTCGGTTTGGAATGCGCAGTACCCCATGACCATATCGCTGAAATGGGAGCAGCAGACTATGACCGGTAGCTCACGGTTGAAAAGCAGATCGTAACGGGGGAGAAGCATTTCTTTGGGAATGCTGCAACGTTCATACTCTACCTTATCATAGCGGTGATACAGAATTTCAATATTTTTATCGAAGCATTCACGGTCTTTGTATTGGCTGCCGAAATCGGGCGGCTCGAAAATTCCGTTATTAAGCGCAAAGATACATGTATTGAATTTAAAATTGTTGACAAGTATCCGTGAAAGATAGTTTACGTCCGATATTTGTGGGATACAGTTCTGCGCGTTGCAGATCATCCTATGACGCTCGTCCGCATATCTCAGGCTGCCGAGGAGCGTGCGAATGGAATTTGAGGTATTTTCATAGCTTACAGGCTTACAGCCGCAGGATTGAGAATAGATTATATTAAAGTCAACGTAAAACGAACCTTTGACAGCTTCTCCTCTCCACAGCTTAAGTAACGTTTCGATTATAAGTCTGCCCATTTTGTCAAAATCCTGTTTGCAGGTAGTTATCTGCGGCGGAAGATACTCGGTCTGTTTTATGCCGTCAAAACCCGTAACTATGCAGTCCTCGGGAATCCTTATGCCCATTGATTGCAGGTATGAGCTGGCGGCTATAGCCATAAAATCGTTTGCGCATATAATAGCGTCGGGTATTTCTCTTTTTTCGGTTACGAACCATTGGGTCAGAAGCTCAATGGTAGGCTGCTCCCAAAAACATCCGTAGCCTATATTTTTTTCGTCAAAGGGTATGTTGTTTCCGGCAAGCGCACGTTTGAACGCTTCTATACGTTCATTTGAGTACACGTTGCCTTCAAATCCTGCGATCATATATAATTTTCTTGCGCCATGATCTTCAATAACATGGCGGCAGAGCTTTTCAAATATATCGGCGTTTTTAAATGAGAAAGCAATACATCCGTCTACTTCCTTATCCATCGAGATCACGGGAAGATCATGAAGTCTGCATTTTTCCGTTATTTCTTCAATTATGCAGGGATCGTACATAATGTTGGGGAAAATGATAAGTGCGGAAAGCTTTTCATATGGTATCAGTCTGAAAACGGCAGACGAGCCTTTATTGCTTTCGGGACTTTGCTCATACATATCTGCGCAGGAATTGAAAACGAGCAGACGGCAGCCGTTTTTTACAGCGTGTTTGTTAAGCTCGCTTACAAAGCTGAAACGATCTTCTTCATGCAGGGTTGAGAGACACACTCCTATAAGCTTTATCTGCTCCATATTTTCACTTCCTTTCATAAAATTTTGCTTACCCTTATATTATTATACTATATTTAATACTGATTGTAAAGGGGTTTATTAAATTTGACACGAAAATCAGTTATTATGGCAATTCCAGTTGAGCGCAGATAACGTAGCTGCACGTCGTCTGCCTTAAATTTTTCTTCACTTTGCACAGAAACTCCTTGAAATAGAAAGTATTTCTGTGTGGGATCTACCGTTCTCACGGATAATACGGCAGGTTTTGCGGACGAAAGGTGTTATATATTAAGCTGTATTAACAATATGTATAATAGTTGCTAATACATATAATGATGAAAAATGTAATAAATGCGTGATAAATATAGATATTAGTTGATTTCGATTGAATAAAAAAGATTTTTCTTGATTTTATTAATAAATTGTGATAAAATACATTTAAAGAAATACTGATCGAATCACGCCTGTCGGTTTAGCACAACCTGCTTGTTTCCGGCTCATCCGATAAAAACTGCTTGAAATACTTATTATTCAGGTATAGTTTTTAACTTATCTGACGAAAATTTGACTGTGCGATCTGCACTTCGGATTTGGTCGGCGTTTCTTTAACGCAATATGATCAGGATTAATCAAATTCTCGAGTATGATCTTATTGTACATGACAATAAATGCTTTGCGGAAGAATAATACAAATCAGATAGTGATACATTGTTCGGACAAGACTTCTCTGTTTTAATAAACAGGCGGCTTATTGCCGTAAGTCTTCGGTCATAATTATTGATCTGTATAGGATAAGTATGTATTATTTGTTGCCTGTTGCTTGTTAATATTTTTTTGCCGTACTGAATATGGAACAATTTAGAAGTAAGGAGTGAAGTATTCGGTAATGACAGTTAATAATTTTAATCATAAACTGAATAGGTAATTGTTATTTGAAGTTTGTTCATATTTTTCGCTTTCAAATATAATCTAAGAGGCTGTTCGTCATTCTATGGCGGAGAGTTCCTCTTGATCAAGAATTTAAAACTTGTGTATTTAAAGCCTATGAACGGAAGAAGGAGCTATTTGTGAATAATACTACAATAAAAGTTTTAATTTGCGATGATTCCGCCGACAGCGGTATCAGAATTGCATCAAGTCTAAGAGAATTCGACATCTTTGCGTATACAAGAAAGCCCATTGGCAATACGATCCTTAATTCGATACTTTCAGACACCCCTGACGTAGTAGTGACCGACCTTTCTCTTCAGGATACGGATGCTATTTATATTATGGAGAAAGCAAAGTCTGTTTTAGCTGTATGTCCCCAGTTTATAATACTGTCGGACGTTTATAACAGCTTTATAGAGCGTCAGGTGCTTGAAAACGGGGCGGCTTACATGATGATAAAGCCTATAGACGCCGATGAGCTTTTTAATGTTATAAAGCTTGTTACAGTAAAAAAGACTGCTCCCGACTGTGGCGATGCGGAGCTTATGGTCACCGATCTTATCCGCAGTCTCGGGATCCCCGCACACATCAAAGGATACAGATATATCAGGACGGCTGTTCTTGAATGTCTGAACAGTCATATGTTCCTGGAAAGTATGACAAAATCGCTTTATCCTCGGGTCGCTGAAATTTATCAGACAACGCCCGCAAGAGTTGAGCGTGCAATAAGACATGCTATCGAAACAGCTTGGGACAGAAAAGACAAAGAAGTTATGAGTTCGTTTTTCGGCTGCAATGTAGATAATTTCCAAAGCCGTCCGACAAATTCAGAGTTTATTGCACTTGCCGCTGACAGGATCGGTCTCAGCATGAAGAACTGCAATCAGCGCGACAGGTCAACGGCGGCAGATCGAAGCTGTTTTTAAGCTGATCGTCCACGAAATATACGTTTCTCCGTTTTATCGTCAGTACATTGACAGAACTACGGAGAGATCAAAAACTTACGTCATTTAACATTCGCTTGATCATTTAGCTTACCTGCTCCGCCGCAAGGAGCGGTACTGCCTAAATTATTTATCATAGCGGTGAGTTTAAATGCAAAGCTCGTTTCACGTTTGAAACGAGCTTTTTTTGTCGGTTTCACGTTATGTTCTTTAATTTTTTTGAAAATTTTTTTATAATCTATTTACAAACCGCTCCTGATGTGGTATAATAATTATGCTGACATTTCAATTTGAGGTTGTCTCTTTACGGGGTTAAAAAGTTTTTTCGGTTTTATCCCCGTTTCCATTATGGGGGCGTAAAGGTTTCGACGGGGATTTTGAAGTGTGATAAGCGAGCGGAGCTGCGGCGTAATCTCCTTAAACTGCGCCACGTTTAAATATAAACGCTAGAAGAAATATTACAGTTACTAGAAATAGTGCACTGGTAGCAGCTTAAGTCTGCTTCTGTCCTCCATTTGAGTACCGCGGCTTTTGGTTGGGCATCGATTAGCGGTGAACGATTCCTCGGAGTGTCCGTTCCGTTGAATTGTATTCGGACTACCTGATCTTTCAGCCCGTTTATCGGCGGTCTGTTCAGGGAATTTTAAACGGTAAACTACGCTCGTAGAAACTCGCATGAATGAGTTTTCGGACAGGGGTTCAATTCCCCTCGCCTCCACCAATACAATATTACACAAAACCCTACATCTTTGTAGGCGGCTTTGCCGTTACGGTTTGGTTGTAATCAAAAAAACAGAGGGTTTTTAGCTCTCTGTTTTTTCTTTATGTACAATATTGACCAATGTTTTAACGGTTGTACTAACCGTTCTATCTTATTGTTAATATGGGATAGTAATTATACCACATTAGTCGTTGCCATTAGTGTAAGCACCGGCTAAGCCATTGAGAGCCTAAGTAACAGAACAAATATAAATTTGATATACAAAAAGACCCTCCGAGGAGGAGTTTAATTCTCCTTGGAGGGCTTTTGCATTTATTTAGTTATTTCAATGTCTACGCAAAGTAAACATTCTTCATAAGCTTCATCTGCCGAACAAAATCCATCATTAGTTTGTATAAAATCTTTCAAACGTTTCCATAATGTTTCTTCTGTATCATTATCAAAGTCATACCATATAGTTCCACTTACTCCGAGGGGATGAAATTGATTTTGCTTTGAATCTGCCCAGCGAATATCATCAATTGCTCCTATTGTCAATAAAGCGAGCAATTTTATTATTTCGTGTTCCATATCAATTACATCAGGGAAATGTGCAATTTCTACAAGTTCACCATAAGGGGCAAGAAATGAAATAATTTCATTTCGATTGTCAGTTCCATCATAGAAAATCTGATATGTGTTTTTAATATGTACGCAAAAACTTTTGAACATTTCCATATCAAATTCTGCTTCATCGTCTTCTTCATCAGCATAATAATGAACGTGCAGAATTTCATAAAAGAAATTAGCTGCGTTACTTGCCTTTGATAAAATGTCCTTTCGATTTTCCATAGTAATACCTCCGTTTTTTAATTTTGTATATGTAAGGTTATGTTTCCACAATCCCCAAATACTTATAAATCGTCGGATAAGACAAATTGCAGAGCCGTGAAAACTCCTTTTTATTTATCTCGCCATTTTTATATTTGGGATAATGCTTATAAAAGATATTTGGAATATCTTCTGCGGTAGTAACAGGTCTGCCGATAGTTTTGCCTTTGGCTTTAGCGTTTTCCATACCGCTTTTTACTCTCTGACTTATGATATTCCGTTCCAGTTCGCTGAATACGCCCATCATTTTGAGCATTCCCTCTGTCATAGGGTCAAGCTCTTTACTGCAATCTACAACAAAATTACCCAGCACAAGCTTAATTCGCTTATTTTTAGCAAGCTCGATAATATCGCAAAGCTGTTTTGTACTTCTGGTGATTCGGCTGACCTCTGTTGAAATTATAGTATCACCTGACTGTACAATATTCAGCAGTTTGTTAAGTTCCGCTCTGTCAGCTTTCATTCCGCTTTCGTATTCCAAATAGATAGTTGTATCAGTTGCACCTTGCTGTTTAAGTTCCCGAACTTGTCTGTTAATATCCTGCATTTTCTCGTTTGTTGAACATCTTGCATAGCCGTAAATCATTGCTCACACCTCAATAATATTTAATGTGTAAATATTATAAGATATAAATGAAAAGAAGTCAACTGTTTCTTTTATATTTTCAGCCGTAATTTTTTACGATTACGGCTGATTTTTCTATGTATAAAATTATAAGCGGAAAGAGATGTTTTCTTTTATAGTGATTTTATTACGGCATCCAGTTATTACCACAGCTGGGGCAGTTAAGTCCCTCGGTTCCGACACCTGTTGTATAAAAACCATAACCACATTCAGGACACCAGACATTTGGTGAATCGTCTATGTAAAAAGAATCATCAACAATGGTTGCATCATACATATTTATCCAACCTAAACCAGATTTTAACTTTCCCCAAATATATCCAATTGAAGTTTGTCCCGGTTCAATATATTCTTCAACAATTGTATATCTTGACTTATCAGTAATTTCTCCGACAACATTTGCGCTATAGCTTGGTGAATCATAGATATACAATTTTGGATTTGTAACTTGAATGATATATGGTTCAAATGTATCTTGCTGAATGGGTAATTCTCTGCCATTTGACGGTGTGAATACACTTTCTCCGCACTGACTGAGAGAATCCAGAATATCATCGATTTCATTATGCATCTTCTGATATTCATTTGCAGTAGAAGTCGCAAATTGTAGATCTGTAGGAAATGTTGCACATACATAAAAGGTATTGATACGATAGACAGACAAATCACCTAAATATTTTATAGACGGATAATTATTTATATCGTCCAATGTTGGGAGCAGATCAATAGAGAATAACCAACCACCGTAATTTTGCTGTTTACTATTTGAATGGTATACACTAAGAGTATATCCGTATCCGTCAGAATCATGAATTTCATATTCGTATTTATCTTTCCAAGATGTTGGCAATTTCAATGTATAATACTTTGTATCAATAATATTTTCAACAATCGGAATAGTAGTAGCAATTGTAGTAGTGGTGCTTGTTGATGTCGTTGTGGCAGTTGTTGTTTCCATAGATGTTTCTGTTGTTGATTCTGTAGTTGCGGCAGTAGTGGTTATTGTGGTTGTTGTAGGTTCTGTAGGAGTTACAGAGCTTTTGCCGTCAGGTTTATTGCCGTTCAATAGTAAAAATACAAGAATGCCAATTATTACTAATGCAATTACTGAAACGGCAATAATAATCAGTTTTTTATTAGATTTGTTATGAGATTCTAACTTCTTATTGTCTGAATCATCTTCTAATTTGTATTCTTCTTCCGTATTTTCGATTGGTGTCAATAATTCTATAGGTGTACCGCACACAGGACAGATAGTATCTTGTTCACTTATTTCAGAACCGCAAGTCGGACAAGTATTTGCACATTCGTTTGGGTTTTCGGCGTAAGCGTTTTGTTCCGTATTGATGTGGCATCCGCAAAGAAAACATTCAGCAGCATTATCTTCCAGATTCGTACCACAATTGGGGCATATCACAGCAAATCACTTCCTTTATCCTTTTTTCTTTTTCGGCAGTTCCATACCATGATATACGATAAGTCCCACAATAGCAGTCAGAATAAATGACGCTAAAAGAAGAAAGAAACCGATTCCGAGAGATGACTTTAGTTCCGTACCTTCTTCCACAATATAAGTCTTAAACAAACCTTTTAAATCAAAGAAAGTAATAATTTCGCCAATAATTCCAATCACGGGAGCGCCTACAGCAATGTATTTTTTGAACGGTTTCAGCGGTTTGATGTAATTCATTACGATAATAGCCACAGGTACAAGAAAAAGAATCAAGCCAAAAACGGAATTGTTAGAGCCGACTTTAATGTCTTTTATACCGAACAACGTTTCAAATCCGCTTACACTGATTTTATTTCCTGTTACATCTCCAGCCTTTGCACAAAAGCTTGCAAAGGGGAGAAATGCCATTACAATGGAAATCAATGCACAAACGGACATAATATTATTTCTGATGAAAGTATTTTTGATTGGAATTCTGTTCAGATTTTCATTGGTTTCAGAATCAGAAGAAGTATTTTTCAAATTTTCAGCAGTTTTCTTTGCCGCAAGTGAAACGCTATCCATATTTACCTTTGGAAGAGCAGACGAGGCGGCATTAGATGACGATTTCATCGTTTGTTTACCTTTGTTGATTTTTTCTGCAATTTTAGGGTCACGGAAAAATACGTCAACACTTTTCGGACACTTGTCAATCAGTAGTTTCATAAATTCCTGCTTGCCGACAAAATAAACTGTAAATACGTCCGTACCTACAAATGCTTCCAGTTCTTCAAAGATACCGTTCCATTGTAAATCTCTTATTTGAATTGGCTTAATCCATTCATCAATGGAACGGTTCTGAATGCGAGTGGTATTAAACACATTTCCATTTACCGTGATTTTTGTTGTGAACGGATTTTCATTATAAATAATCGTAACGATATTATTTGTACCGACAAGTCTGACAGGTGTTTCAGAAAAAGCATATTTTACGATTTCAAAAGATGTTTCGTCACTGTCAAAATGAAGTATATAATCTTCACTTTCTGTAAATGCCTTTAATTCCTCATAAAGACCGTTCCATTTAATGCCTTTTGAGCAAAATGGAAATATCCATTGTTCAATTGACATATCTTTGATACGAGAAGTGTCAAAAGTTTTATCAGCACAGGAGATTTTCAGTTCGTTTGATTCTTTTTGATAGGTGATTTTTACGATAGGCTTCATAAGCATTTTTCTCCCTGATTACTTTCTAAATTCCGCAACTTCAATCCAAGCATCATTCTCCCATTCAATAGGAGAATTGTAATCACTTTCAGAAACAGCGGTTCTTACAGAATTTTGAAAATCGGTATACTCATGATAGTTCCACTTGCTCCAAGGCTTAGAGCTGCTTTCACTGTACTTGCCGACAGTACCGTCCTTTTTCGGAACGCTCTCCAGTTTCAGACAATGTTTCAGCTTGGGATTATCTGAACCAACCGTCTGCATAATGTAGCTGTCAACGGGAATATGCAGATAACTTTTCAGTACAGAATCACCCTCAACTAAAAGCACATATTTAAGCATCATATTCAGCCATTTCTGCGCCTGTCCGTATGTAAGTTCACTAATTTCAGAATATGCTTTGATGATTTCTTCACATATTCTTTTATGCTCATTGTCAAAGGCATTCTGTTTATCATCAGAGCTTTCAACAGCATTCAGTAAAACATCATACTCCTTGACGAGCATTCCGCAGATTTTGGCTTTGTACTCTGTTTTAACGTCCTCATTATCTGTTTTGAATTTGATTGTTCTGCATAAGTCAAGATAAGCTCTTTCGGCAGATTTTTTGAGGATAATGTCTTTCGGGTCTGCTTTTGTAATGCCGAAATAAGCATACATTAAAAATTCATTTACCATAGTTTTCACCTTTCGCTCTCGTCTTATTTTAGGATTACATAAACTTTTCGGGCTTAACGTTCAAAGCATAGCAAATTGCTCTCAGTTCCTCCGGGTAGAGGGTCTGCTTGCCGTTAATTATCGCTTGAAAATCCTTTTGCGGAATACCTGACTTCCTTGCGATACTTTCTGAACTTAGCTTGTTCTTCTTTATGTAGTTACTAATTTTTTCGTAAATTCTCATCGGAAATACTCCTTTCAAGAATTTCTGGATGTACTATTATAATATCACAGAAAAGCTGTAAAGTCAAGCCTTTTCTACAGATTTTCTTAAATTATTTGTTGACATACCAGAAAATATGGTGTATAATTTATGGGGAGGTGTTTGTATGAAATACGAAATTGGTGCAAGAATCTGTAAATACAGGGAAATGCGAGGTTTGAGCCAAAAGGAATTGGCTGATAAAATCGGCGTCAGCAACAGCAGAGTTTCCAACTGGGAGCAAGGAATCAACCGTCCTGACGTGGATATCCTTTCGGACATCTGCAAAGTATTGAATGTATCTCCCAGTGAAATGCTTGACGTCAGATTATCCCCCGATGAATTAAGCGAACAAGAGCGAAAGGTGATTATGGCATACCGCACCAAAACTGACCTCCAGAAAGCAGTAAATATTCTTCTCGGGTTAAATGATTAAACTTAAAATCTTTTTATATTATTCCTCGAAAAATTTTTTTGCTTCCACCTTTTATAACTGTCAAAGGTTCTGACTAAATCAAGTCTTAATTTTGTATAGTTTGACGAACGATAACAGATGAATTTTTGAAAAAACCTTATATATAAATGAAGTCAGGAAAATCACTGATTTTGACTTCAAGCTGTCAGAGAATCTTTGGTTGAATTATCTGTCAGTACCGTTGCAGAAACATTCTGTGTACTTTTATATAAAGAAAAGCCATTGACCTTAAAATCAAAAGTCAATGGCTTTTGATTTTATCTTTCAAACAAATAGTCCTGCACTTCATCAAGCAATGCATACGCTTTTGAAAGCTTGGTTCTGTATTTAGCAGGGAGTTTCTTCTCCTTTTCTTTAACATCAACGATGTTATTCTTCGCATATCCGAGTATTTCAATTGTATTTGGTTCATAGTATTCAAAAAATTCCTTATTCTTCATATTCATATTAAAAACTCCTTTATTATAAGTCATATTGGGCAAATAACTTTCCAATGAATTTAGCAATTTGTTTGTTCCCTGTGCGTTGGAATGTATAGGAAATAATTTCATATTCTGCACCATGCAGGGAGTGAATTGTAGCAATATTTTTATAGTAATTCAACCACCCCTTTATCTTCATTTCTAACAATTTATATAGATACTCGACAGATATTTGAGGCATGGCTTTAAAAACTCCCTCAACTTTTCCTATCAAAGAATCTATATTTTCCCTTGTCGGTACAGAGATTATGTTATTGTGTTCCTTATAAATTCTATATCCGAGGAATGTAAAGCCTTTTTCAACATGAGAAATTTTTGTTTTATCCTCAGAAAGACTTAATCCACGTTCAGACAAGAAACATTCAACCACAGGGACAACAACTTGCAGGGAAACAGCTTTTCTCGTTCCTATGATAATGAAATCATCCGCATAGCGTACAACTTCTATTTTATTGCCAAATCTGTTTTTGAGGATTCTTTCCAGTCCATCAAGTGTCATATTACATAGAACACCAGATATACAAGACCCTTGGGGGATTCCTTTATCAGTAGGGTAAAAGACAGAATCATACACATAGCCGCATTTAAGGAATTGCTTTAATATCTCTTTATCAATAGGTATATTATCTATAAGCCATTTATGGCTTATGTTATCAAAGCATGACTTAATATCAGCTTTCAGCACCCATTCATATTTGGGATATTTAGATAATATCTCAACTGTTTTCAAAATAGCGTCCCTTGCACTTCTGTTTTGTCGAAATCCAAAGGAATTTATGTCAGCAGTTATTTCCGCAATAGGTTCTAACGCAAATCTATATAGAGTTTGCATAGCTCTGTCATTCATAGTCGGTATTCCCAATGGACGTAAATGTCCATTGTGTTTTGGAATATATATCCGCTTTAATGGTCGATGTCTATAACCTCTGCGTTTCAGATTATCTATAGCATTGAATTTATCCGTAGGTGTAGTCCATAGAGTATTATCAATACCTGTGGTATGTTTTCCTCTATTAGATGTAACAGCGTTTACGGCTAATGCTTTGGCATAGAATGAATGTATCAGCTTATTTTGCAGATTCATCACTTGTCTATTATCATCATTGAGGTAAGCTGTAGCAATACGCTTTTGCAGCTTTTTAACGCTCTTTTCTGCTAAGTCAAAATCAATTTTGCCCCAACAGTCAATTGTGTCAGAAGAGGCACACATATTATTTATGTTAATTTTGCTCATCTCCTTTCAAAAGTTCGGCAAAGGCGTAAAAAGTGAAATCATTTTATCAGAGGAGGTGCCCTCGCCAAATTTGGCATTTTCAAAATGGTCAGATTACACCCTATCTGTGGGCTTTTATACTTTTGGGCTATGCATTTGTCTGTAAGATAGAATGAACGGATGAACGTATTGTTATTGTAGCAATCTCGGCAAATCGTCACTTCAAACATTTTTATACCTCCTCATATCCTTCCTCTTTGAGAAACTTTTCGTATTCTTCTTGGTTTGCAAGCACAAACGATTCGATTTCAGAAAAGATTTTCTCTGCAAATAATTTTGTTTGTTCGCTACTCATAAAAAAGTCATTCATTTTTATCACGCTTTCTGCGTCACTTTTAAAAATTTTTATAATTTACCGTGCCGCAGAACTCTTAACTACCGGAAATTTGGTATAAGTATGATTATGCACTTGACGAACCTAATGAAAAGTGGTATAATGAATATATGAAAAAATATGAAATTGACTGGAATACACTCATTAAAGCTTTCTCTACTGATAAACAATGTTTTGACTATTTCCAAAGGCTGAAATGGGGAAATGGATTTATTTGTTCAAGGTGCGGTTGTACTGAATACTGGAGCATATCAGAAATAAAATTCAAATGTAAAAACTGTGGATATCAGTCTACTCTAACAACTGGAACAATGTTTCAGAATTCACACTTACCACTTTTGCAATGGTTTCGTGCGATTTGGTATATCGTATCTTGTAGAGGTGCTGTTGACGCTACAGAGTTTCAAAAAGCTGTCAATATTGGCAGTAACCGAACGGCTCTCAATGTTCTGAACAAAATACGAGATGTTATGGGACAGATTGAAAGAGAAAAATTCAGCGGAAATGTGTATGTAGATTATTTTTCTGTCTTTACGAGGACAAAAAAGGAATCCAGAGATGCTTATATTGCAATGACAAAGGAGGAGGATAATTCACTGCGAATAAAAATGCAGTTAAAAAAAGCCTATAACACAGCGGATATAGGCAGATTTATAGAAAATTGCATTTCAGAGGAAAGCACCGTTGTTTCTGCAAAGGTGAATTTTTATGGATACTACGGCGAATTTGATAAAAGACTTCCTCATAATTACAGATACAAAGTTTCTGATAAAATAGGTGCGGACAATAAACTACTTATAACAAATAAAATTTTCACTTATTTGAAAGACAGACAACTGATTAACGTTCATCAAGGCAGTTGTTCTCTTGCTCATAGTGAACGCTATTTATCAGAATGCTGTTATAAGTTCAACAGACGTAAGAAAAAGCCAGATAGAATGTTCAACGAGATTCTGAAATTTATGATACGGAATTAAATATCGGATAACAGTTGACTTCTGTGCTGAAACATCATATAATTAAATACATCAACAAAATATTTTCTGAAAGGAATTAAAAAATGAATGTGGTAATATATGCTCGCTTTAGTTCAAGCGGACAGCGTGAGGAAAGTATCGAAGGACAGGTTAAGGTTTGTACGGAATATTCGGAAAGAAATAACTATACTATTATAGATACCTATATTGACAGAGCAATGACTGGCAAGAATGACAACAGACCAAGTTTGAAAAGGCTGTTAGCAGACAGTAAGAAGAATATTTTTGACGCAGTTATCGTATATTCCATAGACCGCTTTGGACGTAATCTAATGCAGTCCTTGGTAAATGAAAGTAAGCTACAGCAAAACGGAGTCGCTCTTTTTTCCGCAACAGAGCATTTTACGAACGACCCAGCAGGCAGATTTTACCGAAATATGATGATGGCTCAGGCTCAATACTATACTGATGAGTTATCTGTGAAAATTCACAGAGGTATGGATATAAATGCTGAGAAGTGCCTTTCTACGGGTGGAAACATTGCGTTAGGGTATAAGGTGGACAAAGACAAACGATTTCAGATCGACCCAGAAACCGCCCCTATCGTCCAATTTATTTTTGAAAGCTATGCAAATGGAAAAACCGTAACCGAAATAACAAATCAACTGAATGCCCAAGGAATAAGTGTTGCTTGTCACGCAAAACGCAAAAAAGTGACACGCAAAATACAAAAAAATTTACTTTGGGTAAAAAAACAGCCTCTTGACGAAAATCAAGAGGCTGTAGCTATGTAATAGTAAGAATATCAGAAATTTTACATTCAAGAGCTTTGCAAATGTCATCGAGCAGCTTAAGTTTTACGCTTTCGATATTGTTATTGCACCAATCGCAAACGGTCGATGGACGTGCCTTTATAAGGTCACAAAGCTCCTTCTGGGACAAACCGTGCTCTTTTAAAACTGTTTTTAAATGGCATTTAATCATTGTTTTCCTCCATGTATTAATTTTACAACTATAAATGAGCATTCAAAAAAAATGCACAAAAACTAAGGACAGCAGCTCCAAAATGAGTTATAATGTAAGTGTGA